>NZ_QBUY01000170.1 GCF_003121405.1 Paraburkholderia sp. C35
CGTCTCAGTGAGCCTTACCAGTTCGGCCCAGGCCGCCCAGGTGGCAAACGGTGTGTCGGCTGTCGCGCCTTATACGCTCCACTCCGGACTGAAAAGCAAAGGCGGTGTGTCTCGTAGGATCGCCGACGCGTAATGCGCGACAACCTACACACCGTTTGCCACCTGGGCTGCAGTGACGGGTCGTTGCCGCTAGCTTTGCTACGGGTGATTGAAGCGGGGGAGGCGCCTATAAAGAGCGCTGGCAGCGGGCATCGAGAAGGGCGATGCCGCGGACAGGACGGGGCCGTTGGGGGCCCGCAGGCAATAAGAAGTGCTGGCGGTGTTAGCCCGCTTTCTTTTGCCTACTTTTCTTTGCGGCGGCAAAGAAAAGTAGGTGCCGCCCCGCACAGGGGCAACGCATGAAGAACCGATAACAAAGAGCGGATGCCACCGCATAACAAAAAACCGCAGACACCGTCGACTATTACCCCTTACGCTCCAATATCTCCCCAACCACAAACGCCCCTCCCTGAAACCGCTGCGCCGGATCATCATAATTATCCGTCGGCGCGCTAACAGGAAACCGCTCAGCAAACTGCGTCGAACTATCACGCGGCCGAAACCCAAGAAAATTCGCCTTAGTGTTATCCCACCACTTGACAGGATTATCCGACGCGCCATACACAACAGCATGCCCGACACGATTAGTGAACAGCGAACACCGCACGAGTTCGATAAAGTCACGATAGCTGAGATACGTCACGAGCATGCGTGGGTTCTTGGGTTCTTCGAACGACGAACCAATCCGCAAACACACCGTCTCGATCCCAAACCGGTCGAAGTAATACCGCGACAGCGATTCGCCAAAGCACTTCGTCACGCCGTACAGGCTGTCCGGCCGCTGCGGCGAGTCCGCATCGAGCACCTCGGTGACAGGATGAAAACCGATCGCATGATTCGAGCTCGCGAACACCACGCGCTTCACACCATGCCTGCGCGCAGCTTCATACAGGTTATAGGTGCCGCGAATGTTGGCTTCGATCAGATCGTCGAACGGTGCGTCGATCGAAATGCCGCCCAGATGCACGATCGCATCGACGCCTTCGACCATGTGCATCACCGCTTCACGGTCAGCCAGATCGACCACGCTCGCTTCTTCGTGCGCGGCGGCCGCGCTCAACGGCACGATGTCGCTCACGCGCACGATGTCGGCCCACGCGGCCAGCGCATCACGCAACTGGCGGCCCAGATTGCCGCCCGCGCCCGTCAGCAGCAGACGGCGAAATGGCTTGCGCGACGCAGAAGTTGTCTCGTTCATTGCTTGATCCTTCGATAAATTCAGGAAAACGTTTTCCTACTATAAAGGTGACGCCATCGCGGCGTCAATCGCGGTTTTCGACAGGGCCGGGCGCGCTTTCAAGGTGCTATCGCGCGTCGCCTTTTCTGCGACAATCCGCTTACGGCAAAAGAAAACGTTACCCTCCGTATGAAAAAAGTTTCCCCGACGATTCGCGACGTAGCCGTCGAGGCGGGCGTCTCGGTTGCGACCGTGTCCAAGTACATCAACGGCGCGCAGCGTTTTTCGCCTGCGGTCGAAGCGCGCCTCAAGGAATCCATCGAGCGGCTCGGCTATCGCTCGAACCCGCTCGCGCGCTCGATGATCACGGGCCGCACGCGCACCATCGGTCTCGCCATCCTCGACATCAGCAATCCGCACTTCACGAACGTGGTGAAGGGCGCCAACCGCGTCGCGCTGCAGCACGACTACACGCTGCTGCTGGTCGACACGGAAGAGAACCAGGCGCGCGAACGCTCGCTGATCGAAGCGCTCGCGCAACGTGTCGACGGGCTGATCATCAGCTCGCGGATGCCCGACGAAGAATCGCAATGGATGCTCGAGCTGAACAAGCCCGTCGTGCTGTTGCGTCACAGCCCGAGCCTGCCGATTCCGAGCGTCGGCATCGACAACCGGCTTGCCACCTACATGCTCACGCGCCATCTGTTGAACCTCGGGCATCGGCAGATCGCCTATCTCGGCTTCGGTCAGGCGCGCGTCAACGACGAACGGATTCGCGGTGCGCGCGAGTGTCTCGACGAAGCCGGCCTCACGCTCGCCGTGCACGATGCGCACGCGCCCACTGCGAAGGCCGGCGAGCAGGCCTGCTCGCGCGTGATGCTGGGACCGCAGCGGCCGCAGGCGGTGATCTGCTACAACGACCTGATCGCGCTCGGCTTCATGAAAGAGGCGGCGTCGCTCGGTTTCAGGCTGCCGCGCGATGTGTCCGTCACCGGCGTCGACAACGTGCCCTACGGCGAGTACGCCGCGCCCGCGCTCACCACCGTGGACATCCAGAGCGAGAAGATGGGCGAACTGGCGATGCAGAAGCTGATCGACGGTCTTGCCGGCAACACCGAAGCCGATCATTCGATGTTCGAGCCGCGCCTGATCGTGCGCGAATCGACGGCCTCTTGCAACTGACGGCCGATTCGCAGGATCGAGGCATCGCGCGGCGGCATGCGCGCCGCGCGATGCAACGCGGCACGCCATGTCAGGCTTCGAGCTTCGCGGGCGTCATGCGCGGCGTCAGCAGATGCATGACGACGAGCGCGACCAGATAGGCGAGTGCGCCGATGGCGAACAGCACCCAGTAGTGGCCCGTGCGTTGCAGCACCTGGCCGATCACTTCGGAGAACAGCACGCCGCCGACCGAACCGGCCATCCCGCCGATACCGACCACAGCGCCGAGCGCGCGGCGCGGGAACAGGTCCGATGCCGTCGTGAACAGATTTGCCGACCAGCCCTGGTGCGCAGCCGCCGCAAGACCGACGATGCCGACCGCAACCCACAGATTGTCCACTTGCGACACGAACGCGATAGGCAGCACGCAGCACGCGCAGATCAGCATGGCCGTCTTGCGCGCAGCGTTCACGCTCCCGCCCTTGCGCAGCAGCGAAGACGAAATCCAGCCGCCGCCGATACTGCCCACCGTCGTGATCGCATAGATGACGACGAGCGGCAAGCCGATATGCTGCATGTCCATGCCGCGCGATTCGTTGAGCCACTTCGGCAGCCAGAACAGGTAGAACCACCACACCGGATCGGTCAGGAACTTGCCGATCAGGAACGCCCACGTTTCGCGCTTGCGGATCAGTTGGCCCCAGCTCGGCGCGCCTGCGTTGGCGTTGCGGGCGTCGAGCGAGTCGGCGTCGTCGCGTGTCTCTTCGAGTGCCTCGTCTGCGTTGCTGCCGTCATTCGAGCGGTAGACCACCAGCCAGACGGCCAGCCACACGATGCCGATCGCACCGATGATGACGAACGCCGCGCGCCAGCCGTAGATCACGGCGATGGGCGGAATGATGGCCGGTGCGAACACCGCGCCGATGTTCGCGCCCGAGTTGAAGATGCCCGTGGCGAGTGCGCGTTCGCGGCGCGGAAACCATTCAGCCGTGGTCTTGATCGCGGACGGGAAGTTGCCGCCTTCGCCGATGCCGAGCAGCGCCCGCACCATCGCGAAGCCCATCACCGAGCCGACGGCCGCGTGCAGCATGGCGGCGATACTCCACACCAGCATCGCGGCTGCATAGGAAATGCGCGTGCCGAGCCAGTCCACTACACGCCCGAAGAACAGCAGGCCGATTGCATAAAACGCGGAGAAGGCGATCACGATGCGGCCGTACTGCACCTGCGTCCAGCCGATTTCGTGCTGGAGCAGCGGCGCGAGCAGACCGAGAATCTGCCGGTCCATGTAGTTGATGACGGTCGCGAAGAAAAGCAGCGCACAGACGGTCCAGCGGAAGCGGCTGGCGACGCGCACGACGCCGACGACGGCAGATTGCATGTATGTCTCCGTTCGCGGCATCGCTCGTCGCGCCGCGGTCTTTTTCATGGCCGGCGACGAGCGCCGGGCGGATCTGCATCGCGCGATGTGTCCTGCGCGGGCAATTTTCCGTCACGTTTGGAAAACGTTTTTCTAAGAATAGGCGTTTTATCGCGGCTTGGCTAGTACGTGTTTTCCGCGATATGCGGTGGGAGGGTGCTTCTATGGGGATGTGGAGAGCGGTTGCGGAAGTTAATCGTTTTCTTTTTTTGCCGTATGGCGACAAGTTTTGACGTGTCGGAACGTATCCTGATGTTCCGACCGTGTCGCTCCGCTCGAGCTTTCACCGCAGAAGCCATGCGGAACGGCAATTGCGTATACCTCCGCATAGCGGTTGCGAACGGGAACGGTGCGGTAGCGAATCCGTGCTGACAGCAGACTCCCGCGCGATCGTCGCCAGCGCGAGGAGGGCAAGATGAAGAACAGCAAGATCCGCAAGTTTCTGCTTTTCATCCTGCCCTGTTGCCTGAGCGTTGTTCATGCGGCGCAAAACCCGGCGCCCGGCGTCGACAGGCAGACGAGCCCGGCAACCACAAACGCAGGCGCGCCCGAACACAAAAGCACGCCGCGCGCCGGCACGGATCGAACGGGTAAGGCGCGCCACGGTAAAGCGTCCTACTACGGTCCGGAGTTTTATTCGAAGAAGATGGCCGACTCTACGCCTATGGATCCACAATCCAATGCTGCCGCGAGCAAGACCTTGCCGCTCGGCACCAAGGCTCGCGTGACGAACCTGAAGAACGGAAAAAGCGAGGTGGTGGAGATCAGAGACCGGGGACCGTACGTGAAGAACCGGATCGTCGATGTATCGCCAAAGACGGCCGACGATCTCGGCTTGAAGAAAGAAGGCACCGCTCCCGTCGAGGTCAAACCCTTGACGGTTCCGGCGGCGGCAAGCGGCGCGCAATAAAAGCAGCAGTGAGCGCGGCTGCGCAGCTAAAACGACTGCCGCGCGATGCGGCATCGTCGTGCGGCAACCGTCCTCACCCTTGCCGCGCCCAGAGCCTGCATCAGCGAGGCCCGATCAGATACTGCTCGTCCGTGACAGGCTCGAGCCAGTGGACGTTCTTGCCATCCAGCGCTTCCTGAATCGCGATATGCGTCATCGAGGTGGTCGGCGACGCGCCGTGCCAATGCTTATGACCCGGCGGGCACCAGATCACATCCCCCGCGCGGATCTCGACAATCGCCTCGCCTTCGCATTGCGTCCAGCCGCAACCTGCCGTCACGATGAGCGTTTGACCCAACGGATGCGTATGCCAGTTCGAGCGAGCGCCGGGTTCGAACGTGACGCTGGCGCACGAGACGCGCGCCGGCGGTTCCGGTGCATGCAATGGATCAATGCGCACGGTTCCCGTGAACCATTCCGCCGGGCCTTTGATCGAGGGCTGAGAGCCAGGTCGTTTCAGATGCATGCGTGATTCCTCATTCAGCGGCTGTGGGAAAGAGCTCTTTGAGCTTCGTCACGGCCGACATCGCGCTGGGCCATCCAGCGTAGAAGGCGAGATGCGTCGTCATCTCGACGAGTTCGTCGTGCGTGACGCCGTTTCTGATCGCGAGCGGCAGATGAAAGCTCATTTGCTCGACTTTGCCGAGCGCGATGAGCGCCGCGCATGTCACGAGGCTGCGATCCCGCTTCGACAGTTGCGGCCTTTCCCATACATCGCCGAAAAGCACTTCGTCACTAAGCTCGGCCAGCTTCGGCGCCACTGCACCGAAGGCCTGGCGAGCAGCCACAGGTTTGTCCGACATATCGTTCCCACAATCGAAAGTTGCTCAGAGGGCATTCTGACGCCCGGCGCGTTCATCTACTAGGCTGTAAAATCGGCAAAGACTTATGAACGAGGTGCATGAATGCTGCGTGAGAACGTAACGGACCTGCTTGCTTTTATTGCCGTCGCCCGCGAGGGAAGTTTCACCCGTGCCGCTGCAAAGCTCGGCATGTCCCAGAGTGCGCTCAGTCATTCGATGCGGGCATTGGAGGAGCGCATGGGTGTCAAGCTTCTCAGCCGCACGACCCGAAGCGTGGCGCCGACTGAAGCGGGCGAGCGCCTGATGCAATCGGTTGCGCCGCGTTTCGAAGAAATCGAGAGCGAACTCGCCGCGGTGGTCGAGACGCGCGACAAGCCGGCCGGCTCGATCCGGATTACCGCCACGGACTACGCGATCGATACCGTCCTGTGGCCACGTCTCGCAAAGGTTCTTCCCCGGTATCCGGACATCAAGGTTGAACTGGTGGTGGACTACGGTCTCACGGACATCGTCACCGACCGCTTCGACATCGGCGTGCGATGGGGCGATCAGGTCGCCAAAGACATGATCGCGGTGAGGATAGGTCAGGACGCACGCCTGGCCATCGTGGGGTCGCCGGACTATCTGTCGAGGCATCCCGCGCCGAAGCATCCAAAGAACCTGATCGATCACGATTGCATCAGGCTGCGTCTGCCGACACATGGCGGAATCTACGCGTGGGAGCTAAAAAAAGGCACGCGAAACATCCAGGTGCGAGTGGACGGGCAGTTCACGTTCAACGGCGCGTATCAGATGCTGAACGCGGCAATCGACGGCGCAGGCCTGGCGTTCGTGCCGGAGGATCTCGCGGCACCTCACGTCGCCGCGGGTCGCCTGGTGTGGGTGCTGCCGGACTGGTATCCGACGTTTCCCGGACTGCACATTTTCTATCCCAACCGTCGCGAATACTCCCGGGCGCTGACGATCGTCGTCGACGCATTGAGAGCGGCCTCGTAAATGGTTCGAGCGGTGGAAACAATCCGTTGCAGAAGTCACAAGTGCAGCGTCATCAAGACGACGGGATGCGACGTTGAGGAGATGAACGGCAGCAAGCCGTCCTTCAACGACAGGAGATAGTCATGAACCCGCTCAAACTGGCCGCAGTCGGTGCACTCTTCATCACCTTTGCAGGTGCCGCGTCCGCCGCGACGAACTGGGATGCATCGCATCCTCGCCGGGCGGAGGTGAATAGCCGTCTGGCCAATCAGGACCGCAGAATCCACCAGGAAGTCCGGCGCGGCGAAATCAGCCATGCGGAAGCTGCCCGCCTGCATCGCGACGACCATCAGATCCGTCACGAAGAACGTCTGATGGCAAGTCAGGATGGCGGACACATCACCCGCCAGGAAGATCGTGCGTTGAATCAGCAGGAAAACCGCGTGAGCCGCCAGATCGGTCAGTGAGCGATCAGTGAGTTTTTGCCTGCGTTGCCGCGATGTGCAGGCGTTCGCGTCAACGCAGCCGACGCCAACCCGAAACTTTCGGCTGGAGCACGCAATGAAACCCGCGGGTTCGCGCTCGCTGCGGGAGCAGGTGCAGAAATGGCTTGCTCCCAACGCGACCGCCTCGGTCCGAGTCGTACGTTACGGTCGACTGCACCGGTCGAAGACCCGGTATGTCGTCGTCGAAACCGAGGCGATCTCGGGGCCGCGTTCGATGTACTTCTTTTTACACGCCGATGGGAGCTGGAACGTGTTCCCACCTGCGGCTGCCCGATGGGTTCGACCCGAACTGGCCGGCGAGCCCGGGAAAACGCAGGAGGACGCCCTTCACGCCGTTCCCGGTGGTTGAAGTGGACGTGTTAGTACAGGCACCTCCCGCCGGACAAGCGGCTCGCCTCGGCTTCACGCTGGATGCATTCAAGATCCGGGCCATCTCGAATCGAAACAGATTCCCAACGATGGTGCGATGCATCCTGAAAGCGTTTCCAGTCCTTGAATTGTCACGCCGGACGCCTACGGTTGCTGTTGGCTGGACTTGGGCGCCATCGCGTTGTCGTCGGCGGCCATGCCGGGCATGTCGGTTTGGCTCATGCCGGTGGTATGCGAAATATCGCCGGGGTCCCGGTTCCATGGGCTGGAAACGGGCTCGCTGTGATGCGTCATCCCGGCTGTGGCCGCGCCATGAGAGCCGCCGCTCCCGTTCGAGCCGTTGCCGTTCCCGCCAGCGTAAGCGCCCACTGCGGCACAGCCGCACACGACGGCCACGATCGCCCGTCCCAACCGCATTTTCAGTGTTTCGTTCGACATTGCATGACTCCTCGATGTGGCCGCGCGCAGGCGGGCGGCGCTGGATTCAACGAGCCGCCAGACGAGGCGGGCACCGTGACCTGATATACGGTGCGAGGCATGCTACGGATGCAGCCGCCGTGCCGTGTCATGCGTAAGGCAAAGTCTTTCGAACGTGGGTTGTATTGTGGAGAACGCGGGCTGTATGCTGTAAAAGCGCAACCACGCTAACAGCACTGGGGCAAAAAATGACCACGAATTCCGCCAAGCTCCCACCCGACGTGGAAGCACTGTCGACCTTGTCAGAGTATCTCGAGCGGGCGCTCGACAAGGCGCTCAGCCTGATCATGCTGCGCACGGGCGTCGAGGACGCCAGGCTGTATCTCGGTGACGTGAGCGCACCGAAAGAGGAATGGGCGAGTTGCGGCACCATTCATCGTGACCTGTCGGACGCGATACTGGAGGCGACCCAGTCGGGCCTCAATCGCCTCAGTATCGGCGGGCAGGCGTATCGATTTACGCGCGTGTTCGCTCAGGCGGAGAACCGGGGGGCAATCGTCTTCACGCCAGCGTGACCCGGCGTCGCGCACAGCGCGCTGCTGAATGCGCTGCTCAACTTGGAAGCAGCACGGGCAGTTGTGACACACGCCCTGTCTGCACGTCGAGCCACATTTGCCGTCCACTTGCCGAATGGCTGTAGACGAGGGCGCGCATGTCGCGATGCATGCCGAGAAAGCCCATCAGCGCACGCACGTTGCGCTTGCCGTGATAGCGCAGCGAGCGCGACGTCTCGCCGTTGACGATAACCACGGGATTGATCCGCACGAGCCGCGCAATGAGTTCAGGGTTGACTGTGTTCACGTTCGATCCTCGAATGAAGGCAGTGTCTTCGCTAACGTCTCCGTGGTGTGGCTTCTTGAGTGTTAGGAAGGATCGGTAAGCGTGCGCGTTGCCGTACGTTAGTCGTGAACATGCTTCACGGCGATCTGCAGCACGCCTTCCAGTTCGGGCAAATCGACAGGCTTGGTCAGATGCAGATCGAAGCCCGCCGCCTCCGTTTTGGCGCGGTCCTCGCTGGTGCCGAGTCCCGTCATCGCGGCGATGACCGCGCCCGGTGCCGTGAGCGCATTGCGGATATGCGGCAGCGCTTCGAAGCCCGTCATCTTCGGCATCGACAGATCGAGCAGCACGAGATGCGGCTGCAGCGTCTGCGCCAGTTCGATAGCAGCCGCGCCGTCGTACACCGCATGCGCTTCGTGACCGAGCACCTGTACGAGCGTGGCCATGCTGTCGGCGGAATCGACGTTATCGTCGACCACCATGACTTTGAGATCGACCGGCAGTGACGAGGCGGGTTCTTCGTCATGTGCACCTACGTCGACGATCTCGCGACTGCATTCGGGCAGCCACACGGTGAACACGCTGCCTTTGCCGCGTCCTTCGCTATGCGCTTCGATATGGCCGCCATGCAGATCGACGATGGCGCGCGCCAATGTCAGCCCGATGCCGAGACCGCTTTTGTCGGCCTGTTCCTCTGTGGGCGTTTCCTGCACGAAGAGATTGAAAATCGCATCGATTGCATCGTGATCGATGCCGCGCCCCGAATCATGAATGCGGATCGCGAGCAACCGCCCCGAGCGGAACACATGCAAGCCGATCGCCGCACCCGCCGGACTGAATTTCGACGCGTTGTTCAGCAGGTTCTGCACCACTTGCACCATGCGCGTGAGATCGCCTTCGATATACATCGGCGAATCGGGCATCACGACATCGAGTTTCTGCCCACGTGCAGCCAGCAGCGGTGCGCTGCCTTCGATGCTCAACTGCGCGATGGCCTGCATCGACACGGGCTTCGGTTCGATCTGCACGCGCCCGAGCGTGACGCGCCCGGCGTCGAGCAGATCGTCGACGAGGCGCGTCAGATGCGACAGTTGCCGGTCGATCAGTTCGTGCTCGGGCACGAAGGCCTGATGATCGGCCGTCTTCAGTTGCAGCATGCTGACGGCATTACGCAGCGGCGCAAGCGGATTGCGCAGTTCATGACCGAGCAGTGCGAGGAACTGGCTCATGCGCTGGCTCGACGCTTCGAGTTCTTCGAGCCGCCGCCGCCGCGACATGTCGCGCGTGATCTTCGCGAAGCCTTGCAGCGCGCCGTTCGGATCGCGTAGCGCCGTGGGGATGATGTTGGCCCAGAAGATCGTGCCGTTCTTGCGCACGCGCCACTCTTCCGTTTCGACGCGGCCTTCGCGCGCGGCGAGTTCGAGGTCGCGCGTCGGCCTGCCCGCCGCGACATCTTCCGGCGTATAGAACAGCGAGGCCGGCTGACCGATCACCTCATGCGGCGCGTAGCCCATCACCTGCGTCGAACCTGCGCTCCAGGTGGTGATGTGGCCATGCGCATCGAGCATGGTGATCGCGTAGTCCTTGATCGCATCGACCAGCACACGAAAGCGCTTGTCGAGTTCGCGCGCGTTGAAGCGCTCGGTGACATCGCGAATGAAATACGCGAGTTCGGTGTGTCCGTCGTATTGAACGGGGCACGCGGACAGTTCAGCGGGAAATTCGTTGCCGTCGATGCGCCGCGCGATCAGTTCCGTGCGGCTGCGATGCAGGGGCGTTTCCGTGTGTGCGTCGGGCGAGATCCTGAACACGTCCAGTTCGGCGTAACGCGGCTTGCAGCGCGCGGGAAAGAGCATGTCGAGCATTGGCTTGCCCATCACAGCGTCGCGCGCGTAGCCGAACGTACGCGTCGCGGCGTTGTTCCATTCGATGATGATGCCGTCGGCATCGGTGCAGACGAAGGCATCGTGCGTCGTGTCGAGCACGAGACGGCGGCGGCGCAGCGAGGCTTCGAGTTTGCTGTCGGCGGCTTCGCGCAGGCTGATTTCGGTGCGCAGCCGCGCGATGGTGATGGTGTTCTGCTCGATCAGCGCGCGGTTTTCTGCGAACACGCGTTGATGCGCCATGCCGGATGCGACCAGCGAGGTGATGCGTTCGAGCGTTTCGATGTCTTCGAAAGAAAATGCGTCGGTGCGGCTTGCCATCAGTTTGACGACACCGGCCACTTCGGACTGGTAGAGCAGCGGTGCGACCACCATCGAGATTGCGCCGACGCGTTTGCAGGCGGCTGCATCGACGCGTGGATCGTCGGAGGTATCGCTGCTGTATAGCAGGTGTTTTTCGAGCGAGCACAACCCGGACAGACTGCCGTCGCGTTTCAGGCGCAGGCCGACGTGATGCGCGATGGTGCCGCTGCACGCGCGGTACACCATCTCATCACCATCGACCCATTCGACGACGGACGCATGCGCGGCGGGCACGAGTTCCAGCAGGGAATCGGTGACGAGGGACAGAAAGCGATCGAGGTCCAGTTTTGCCGCGGCGATTCTGGAGTGCGCGTCGATCAGCTTTCTCAAACGGGCGTTTGCTATGCGCTCGCGGTTGAGTTGGGCGGAGGTTTCTGTGGTGTCGAGTTGTCGGTCCTGGCTGGCATTCATCGTGGGCGGTTCCTTCGATTGACGCCAGAGGCGGATGAGGGGGATCTATGCATGCTGCATTGGTTTGCGGCGATCGGTGTGTTTAATGTTTATACACGGTTGGGGGAGGGGTGCTCAAGGAGATGGTTTGGGTTTTTGGGGTAGGGGTCGGTGCTGGTGTTGGCATTCGCGATTTCTTACTGGTACTTCATGCGTCGCCCCTGTGCGGGGCAGCACCTACTTTTCTTTGCAGCGGCAAAGAAAAGTAGGCAAAAGAAAGCCGCTAACACCACCCTCTACGGTCCTTGCCTGCGGGCCCCCAGCCGGTCCTATCCTTCGCACGGCATCGATTCTCTCGATGCCCGCTGCCAGCGTTCTTAAAGAGCGCACCACCCGCTTCGCGCCCCCGCGTCTCAGCGCGCCTTACCAGTTCGGCCCCGGCCGCCCAGGTGGCAAACGGTGTGTCGGCTATCGCGCCTTATACGCTCCACTCCGGACTGAAAAGCAAAGGCGGTGTGTCTTGTAGGATCGCCGACGCGTAATGCGCGACAACCTACACACCGTTTGCCACCTGGGCTGCAGTGACGGTTCGCTGCCGCTGGCTGCGCTACGGGTAATTGGAGTGGGTGAGGCGCAGATAAAGAGCGCTGGCAGCGGGCATCGAGAAGGGCGATGCCGTGGACAGGACGGGGCCGTTGGGGGCCCGCAGGCAAGAACTAGATCTGGCGGTGTTAGCCCGCTTTCTTTTGCCTACTTTT
>NZ_QBUY01000171.1 GCF_003121405.1 Paraburkholderia sp. C35
GCGGCTTTCTTTTGCCTACTTTTCTTTGCCGCGGCAAAGAAAAGTAGGTGCTGCCCCGCACAGGGGCGACGCATGCAAACCACTAACAAACCGCGGATGCGAACAAAAACCAAAGCACACCGCTTACCCCGGCCTCTGCGAAGACCTCGCCGGATTCCCCATTCCGCGCACGATCCGATAACCCCAGAACACATACCCCGACAGGCCATAAAGCACAAACAGCCCAAACAGCATCAACGGCGGATCCGAAGAAACCAGCACAAACGCGACGACGACAAGCAGAATGGCCGCAAACGGCACCCGATGCCGCACATCGAGCGCTTTCCCGCTATAGAACGGCGCATTCGACACCATCGTCACACCGGCATAGATGGTCAACGCGAACGCCACCCAAGGCAGCCACACAAGCTTCAGCGGTACGCGATTATCGGTAGCGAGCCAGACAAAGCCAGCAATCAGAGCAGCAGCAGCCGGACTCGGCATGCCCTGAAAAAACCGCTTATCGACAACACCGATATTGGTGTTGAAACGCGCCAATCGCAGCGCCGCCCCGGAGCAGTAGACAAACGCCGCCAGCCAGCCCCAGCGCCCCAGATCCTTCAGAATCCACTCATACATCACGAGCGCCGGCGCAACCCCAAACGACACCATGTCCGACAGACTGTCGAACTGCTCGCCAAATGCGCTTTGCGTATGCGTCATGCGCGCGACGCGCCCGTCCATGCCATCGAGCACCATCGCGACAAAAATCGCGATTGCGGCGACCTCGAAGCGCACGTTCATCGCCTGCACGACGGCGAAGAATCCACAGAACAGCGCCGCCGTCGTGAAGGCATTGGGCAGCAGATAAATGCCTCGCTTGCGCAGAAACTGCTGACGCGCGGCGCGCCGGCTGTCGATCACGGATTCCGCGACCACAGGCGGCTTGTTGCGCCGGAACGGTCGCGGCTGCGGCGAACCGCTGCTGCGAGGACGACGCGGTTTGAATGCGGCCATCGAATCCTCCCCGTGCCGCGTTATAGCTCAGCCAGAATCGTCGACGACGCCGACACCTTCTCGCCAATCGACACACGCGGACGGCTGCCCACCGGCAGATACACGTCGACGCGCGAACCGAAGCGGATGAAGCCGTAGCGCTGGCCGCGCGTGAGCGGCTCGCCTGCGCGCACGTAGCAGAGAATGCGTCGCGCGATCAGACCCGCGATCTGCACCGACGTCACCGTCGCGCCGCTCGCCGTTTCGATCACCACAGCATTACGCTCGTTTTCCGTCGAAGCCTTATCGACGGCGGCGTTCAGGTATGCGCCCGGAAAGTATTCGACCTTCGAAATCGCGCCATCCACCGGCGAACGCTGCGAGTGCACGTTGAACACGTTCATGAACACGCTGATCTTCAGCGCTTCGCGGTTTGCGTACGGATCGTGCGCCGTTTCGACCGCGACGATGCGGCCGTCGGCCGGGCACAGCACGGCATTGGCCTGAGTCGGAATGGGACGCGCCGGGTCGCGGAAGAACTGCACGACGAAGATGAGCAACAGCCAGAAAATCCAGGCAATGCCGAACCCTGCGACGAAGTGGATCAACAACGCAACGACAGCCGCGATGGCGATAAACGGCCAGCCTTCGCGCGCGATGATCGGATGAGGGTAATTCATAAAATTGGGTTCAGTCTTTTTGAAAACCGTAGGATAGCAAAAGCCGTCCAGGGTTCAGCACCTCTGGACGGCTTTTTGATGCTTCCGGCGTATTTCGTGCGCCGGAGTGCGAAAAACAGGCAGATTAGTTCTTCGACTGATCGACCAGCTTGTTCTTCGCGATCCACGGCATCATTGCGCGCAGCTTCGAGCCAACCTGCTCGATCTGGTGCTCAGCCGTGATACGGCGACGGGATTGCAGCGTCGGCGCGCCAGCGCGGTTTTCGATGATGAAGCTCTTCGCGTACTCGCCCGTCTGGATGTCCTTCAGGACTTCCTTCATGACCTTCTTCGTCTCGGCCGTGATGATGCGCGGGCCCGTCACGTACTCGCCGTATTCGGCGTTGTTCGAGATCGAGTAGTTCATGTTCGCGATGCCGCCTTCGTAGATCAGGTCGACGATCAGCTTCAGTTCGTGCAGGCACTCGAAGTAAGCCATTTCCGGCGCGTAGCCTGCTTCGACCAGCGTTTCGAAGCCAGCCTTGATCAGGTCGACCGTACCGCCGCACAGAACAGCCTGTTCGCCGAACAGGTCGGTTTCCGTTTCTTCGCGGAAGTTCGTTTCGATGATGCCGGCACGGCCGCCGCCGTTCGCTGCTGCGTACGACAGTGCGATGTCGCGTGCTGCGCCCGACTTGTCTTGCGCCACGGCGATCAGGTGCGGCACGCCGCCACCTTGCGAGTACGTGCCGCGAACCGTGTGGCCCGGTGCCTTCGGCGCGATCATGATCACGTCGAGGTCAGCACGCGGGATCACCTGGCCGTAGTGCACGTTGAAGCCGTGCGCGAATGCCAGCGCTGCGCCCTGCTTGGCGTTGCCGTGCACTTCCTTTGCGTAGACTTCGGCGATCTGCTCGTCCGGCAGCAGCATCATGACGACGTCAGCGCCCTTCACGGCTTCCGCCACTTCCTTCACCGTCAGACCTGCGTTCTCAGCCTTGCTCCACGATGCGCCGCCCTTGCGCAGACCGACCGTGACGTTCACGCCGCTTTCCTTCAGGTTCAGCGCGTGAGCATGGCCTTGCGAGCCATAGCCGATGATGGTGACCTGCTTGCCTTTGATGAGGGAGAGGTCGGCGTCCTTGTCGTAGAAAACTTTCATGTCAGTTCCTTGGCGAAATTCAGAAAAATGTTGCGTGTGTAGTGCTTGAGCCGGGCGCCTGATACAGCCTTGACGCAACGCCCGGCGCGGATCGAACTGGTTAAACCTTCAGGATACGCTCGCCGCGTCCGATGCCCGAACCGCCCGTGCGGACCGTTTCGAGAATCGCGGTGGCGTCGAGCCCTTCGATGAACGCGTCGAGCTTCTCGCTCGCGCCCGTCAGTTCGATCGTGTAGGTCTTTTCGGTGACGTCGATGATGCGGCCGCGGAAAATATCCGACATCCGCTTCATCTCCTCACGTTCCTTGCCGACCGCCCTTACCTTGATCAGCATCAGCTCGCGTTCGATGTGGGCGCCCTCGGTCAGGTCGACCACTTTCACCACCTCGATCAGGCGGTTCAGATGCTTCGTGATCTGTTCGATCACGTCGTCGGAGCCAATGGAAACGATGGTCATGCGCGACAGCGAACGGTCTTCGGTCGGCGCCACCGTCAAGGTTTCGATGTTGTAGCCGCGTGCCGAAAAGAGGCCGACCACGCGTGACAGCGCGCCCGGTTCGTTTTCCAGCAAAACGGAAATGATGTGTCTCATGTTCGCTTCTTCCAGATGTCGATGTATGCGATGCGTGCGATTTGCACCGCTCCGTCCGCGCTCATCTTTTGTGGAGATGTGCATGACGGAGCCGGCGCCAAAACGCGCTCGTTATAGATCTTCCGACCCGAGGAGCATCTCCGTGATGCCCTTGCCGGCCTGAACCATCGGCCAGACGTTTTCGGTAGGATCGGTCTGGAAGTCGAGAAACACCGTGCGATCTTTCAGGCGCAGTGCTTCCTTGAGCGCCGGTTCCACGTCAGCGGTTCTTTCGATCCGCATGCCGACGTGGCCGTACGCTTCGGCGAGCTTCACGAAGTCAGGCAGCGCATCCATGTACGAATGCGAATAGCGCTTGCTGTATTCGATCTGCTGCCACTGGCGCACCATGCCCAGATAGCGGTTGTTGAGCGAAATGATCTTGACGGGCGTGTCGTACTGCTTGCAGGTCGACAGCTCCTGGATGCACATCTGGATCGAGCCTTCGCCCGTGATACAGAGCACGTCGTCGTCCGGGTGCGCCATCTTCACGCCCATCGCCGCCGGCAGGCCGAAGCCCATCGTGCCGAGACCGCCGGAGTTGATCCAGCGGCGCGGCTTGTTGAAGCGATAGAACTGCGCCGCCCACATCTGGTGCTGGCCGACGTCGGAACACACGAAGGCATTGCCGTCCGTCAGTTCCCACGCCTTTTCCACCACGTATTGCGGCTTGATGATGTCGCTTTGACGGTCGAACTTCAGGCAGTCTTTCGAACGCCAGGCTTCGATGTCCTTCCACCAGTCGGCGAGCGCCGCGGTGTCGGGGCCATGCTCGGCCGTTTGCAGCTGCTCGATCAGTTCCTTCAGCACTTCCTTCACGTCGCCGACGATGGGGATATCCACCTTCACGCGCTTCGAGATCGACGACGGGTCGATATCGATGTGAATGATCTTGCGCGGACGCGACGAGAAGTGCGCCGGATCGCCGATCACGCGGTCGTCGAAACGCGCGCCGATGGCGATCAGCACGTCGCAGTGCTGCATGGCCATATTGGCTTCGTACGTGCCGTGCATGCCGAGCATGCCGAGGAATTTCTTGTCGCTCGCGCGGTAGCCGCCCAGCCCCATCAGCGTATTCGTGATGGGATAGCCGAGCAGATCGGCGAACTGGTTCAGCTCACGCGATGCGTCCGCGAGAATGATGCCGCCGCCCGTATAGATATACGGACGCTTCGCCGACAGCAGCAGCGAGACAGCCTTGCGGATCTGGCCCGAGTGACCCTTCGTAACCGGATTGTACGAGCGCAGCGACACGCTCTTAATCGGCTCATACTGGCACGGCGCCTTCGACACGTCTTTCGGAATGTCGATCAGCACCGGGCCGGGACGGCCGGTTCGGGCGATATAGAAAGCTTTCTTGACGGTGGCGGCGAGATCGCGCACGTCCTTCACGAGGAAGTTGTGCTTCACGCAGGGACGCGTGATGCCGACCGTATCGCACTCCTGGAACGCATCTTGGCCAATGGCGGCAGTCGGCACCTGGCCGCTGATGACCACCATCGGGATGGAATCCATATAGGCAGTGGCGATGCCCGTCACCGCGTTGGTGACGCCAGGACCCGAGGTCACGAGACACACGCCGACCTTGCCGGTCGAACGCGCATAGGCGTCGGCCGCGTGGACGGCAGCCTGCTCGTGGCGCACGAGGACGTGCTGGAATTTGTCCTGCTTGTAAAGCTCGTCGTAGATGTAGAGTACCGAGCCGCCGGGATAGCCCCAGACGAATTCAACCTCTTCGTCGGCCAGTGCCTTCATGAGCACGGTGGCGCCGATAGAGTCAGCTTCGTGATGGGGAGTCGTATGCGACGTGGAGAATTCCGCGCTGGGCATATTCATCGTTCACCTTTCGAAATTTCGGCAAAAATTTGATCGGGTGCTCTCTGCCGGGCTTGTGGCTCGGGTTCAAGCGGCGCGTCCAGTTTGACAGGAAGGCTTCTTGGGCCAACCTCAAATGAGACAAGTCACTTATGTTGCGAACCGTAGACGATATCTACGATGTGTCCGATGGGCAAGCAATTATTTCCATGATCGATCACGAATCTGCGCACGACCCGCACTTCTGACGGTTTCCCCTGATTCGAATAAATGATGACTGAAGGCAAACTGCAAGCCGAAGGTTGCTGCGTTTTTCCCCGACTCGCGTGAAAGTTTGTTAGCATCCGCGAGTTTTACGACATTTTTCGACCGATTCCGCGCACACTCGCTGCGCCGACCCCCAACGGATGGCATCAGACAAGGAACTCGCCGATTTTCTGGCGGGCGTCGAAAGGCGCGCGTTCAAGCAGACGGTCTACGCCGTACGGGACGATGACGCGTCGCTCGACATCGTGCAGGACGCGATGATCAAGCTCGCCGAAAAATACGGCGATCGCCCCCCGGCTGAGCTACCGCTTTTGTTTCAGCGTATTCTCCAGAATGCGATGCACGACTATTTCCGTCGGCAGAAGGTCCGCAATACGTGGGTGAGCCTGTTCTCGTCGCTGGGCAATGCCGACGACGAAGATTTCGATCCGCTGGAGACCTTCGAAAGCCAGGACGGATCCACAGGCGTGGAAAGCAGCGAACAGCAGCTCGAACGCGAGCAGGTCCTGCAACTGATCGACGACGAAATCCAAAAGTTGCCGGCACGTCAACGGGAGGCGTTTCTGATGCGTTACTGGGAAGATATGGATGTCGCTGAGACTGCCGCCGCCATGGGCTGCTCGGAAGGCAGTGTGAAAACACACTGCTCACGGGCCACGCACACGCTGGCGCAAGCGCTCAAGGCCAAAGGAATCACGCTATGAGCTCCGCTCTCGAAACAAAAGAACTCGAGTTTGCGCGGCAGCTTCGCCGCGCGCTCGACGAAAACGCTGCCCGCATTCCGCCCGCTACAACCGACCGGCTCGCCGCCGCGCGCCAGGCCGCACTCGCTCGCAAGAAGCCCGAGACGGTGCAGGCGCCTGTGTTCGCGCCCGTCTTCGTCGGCGCGGGCACGCTCGCCCATCTGCCGCAACCGGAAACGCATCGCCGTCTGTCGCGCCTGCGCAAGCTCGCGCTCGCATGGCCGGTGCTTGCGCTCGTCATCGGGCTGGCGGGCATCGCGTGGTGGGAAGACCATCAGCGCACGGCCGAGCTGGCCGACATCGACGCCGCCATGCTGAGCGACGACCTGCCGCTCAATGCCTATCTCGATCACGGGTTCAACGCGTACCTGACGCGTAACCACTGACCGGGGAGAGCTGACGGGTGAGTTACAAGCGCGGCCTTGCCGTTGTGTCCGGATGCGTGATTGCAGCCCTGGTGTCATTCGCCGCCACCTATCCGCGCTTCTACCCGACGCCTACGCCCGTCCCGGCGCCTGCCGGCGGCGGCGTGCCCGCGAAGGCGGCCGAGCCGGCGTTGACGGTCGAATTGCCCGAGCTGCCCATTTCCACCAGCCCGCTGGCGTGGGCCAAGCTCTCTGCCGCCGACCACGCGGCGCTCGCCCCGTTGGCATCGCAATGGGACAGTTTCAGCGAGGAGCGCAAGCGCAAATGGCTCAAGATCGCGTCGCGTTATCCCAAGATGACGCCGGAATCGCAAAAAATCCTGCATGAACGCATGACTGAGTGGGCGCACATGACGCCCGAGCAGCGGCGTGTCGCGCGGGAGAATTATCAGGTTTCGAAGGAAGTGCCACGCGAGGCGCGTCAGAACGCGTGGAAGGCGTATCAGCAGCTTCCCGAGGAACAGAAGCAGAAGCTCGCCGCCAGCGAGCGCAAGCGCCGGCCCACCGTGGTCAGCGCGCCTCCGTCGGGCAAATCCGAGATCAAGGACATCAACCGCCTCGTCAACGGCAAGGACAAGCTCGCGAGCGTGCCCGTTCCGCCCGCGACGGCCGGCGCGTCTGCAGGTGTGGCAAACGGCGCTGCGCCTGCGCCGGGCGCGCCTGCCATTCCTGCTGTCGGCAGCTTCGTGCCGGCCACGCCGCCACCCGTCTCGCCATCGGAAGCGCCTTCCATCTTCAACGGCTCATAATCTCTCCTGCGAGCCTGCGCCGCGGGCTCATCAACGTCACCCGAGGCCCCGCCCGTGTCCACATCCGTCGTCTCCGCCGCCCAGCCGACTCAATCCGAACCCGCCGAGCCCGTGACGCCGACCGTGCGTCGCCGGCTTGCTGCCCTCATGTACGAAGCCGTGTTGCTGTTCGGCGTGGTGTTCATCGCGGGCTATCTGTTCAGCACGCTGACGCAGCAACGCAACGGCCTCGTGCATCACAACTGGCTGGCGGCGTGGATCGGGCTGGTGGTCGGCGCGTATTTCGTCTGGTTCTGGACACACGGCGGACAAACCCTGCCGATGAAAACCTGGCGATTGAAAGTCGTCGTTGCCAGGGATGACGAACCGTTGTCCGTGCCTCGCGCGGTGTTGCGCTACGTCTTCGCGTGGCTGTGGTTTTTGCCGCCGCTGGCGATGCACCCACTGCTTGGGCTCAAGGTGCCGCAGACGTTGATCCTTGCTGCCGTCTGGTTCGGTGCCTACGCGGCGGTCGGGCGAATCGGTGCGAGCCGGCAGTTTCTGCATGACCGGCTGGCCGGGACCAAGGTCGTTTCCATTGCGCGGTGAGCATCCCGGTCCCGGACGAGACAACAACTACCCCCTTTCGTAATAAGAAGTTCTCGTGACTGTCACGGCTCCGTAACCTGCAACTGGCGCAATGCGGGTACTGCAACTCGACGCGTGAGCCATGGACAACAACACGTCCGCGACTTCCCTCTTCCGCCAGACTGGCCCGAGCGTCGATCCCGTCGCTTTCGGCCCCCGCTCCTCCTCACCCGGCCTGCCGCCGATCCCGCATCTGCCGGTCGCGCCAACCGAATCCGAAAGCCATCACGACGACGATCACGAGAACTCGCATCGCTACCGCACGATCTGGCTGTCCGATATCCATCTCGGCTCCGGCGGCTGCCAGGCGAACTATCTGCTCGACTTCCTGCGCCATAACGAGTCGGAGTATCTGTACCTCGTGGGCGACATCATCGACGGCTGGCAGCTGAAAAAAGGCTGGTACTGGCCGCAGGCGCACAACGACGTCGTGCAGAAGATCCTGCGCAAGGCGCGCAAAGGCACGCAGGTCGTGTACATCCCCGGCAATCACGACGAAGGCGCGCGGCAATTCTGCGATCTCGCGTTCGGCGACATCCACGTGCGCGGCGAAGCGTTCCACACCACGCTGCAGGGCAAGCGCCTGTGGATCGTGCACGGCGATCTGTTCGACGGCGTGATCCAGCATGCGAAGTGGCTCGCCTATCTCGGCGACACGCTCTACACGATGATCCTCGTGCTGAACCGCTGGTTCAACCGTATCCGCATCAAGCTCGGCTTCCAGTACTGGTCGCTGTCGCAGTACCTGAAGCATCAGGTGAAGAATGCGGTCAACTTCATCTCCGCATTCGAGAACGTGATGACAGACGAAGCGCGTCGCCGAGGCTGCGACGGCGTCGTGTGTGGACACATCCACAAGGCCGAGATTCGCGAGATCGACGGCGTGCTGTATTGCAATGACGGCGACTGGGTAGAGAGCCTGTCGGCGCTCGTCGAGACGTATGAAGGCGAGCTGAAGGTGATCTACTGGACCGTGATGCGCTCGCCCGAAGCGAGCGTGACCAAGGCCCGCGCCACGGCGTGACGGCACACCACCACTACGAGAGGGCCAACTGCATGAAGATCATGATCGTCACCGATGCATGGGAACCGCAGGTCAATGGCGTGGTTCGCACGCTGAAGAACACGACGCGTGAACTGACGGCGATCGGCCATAAGGTCGATCTGCTGACGCCGCTCGAGTTCAAGACGATTCCGTGCCCGACGTATCCGGAGATCCGTCTGTCGCTGATGCCGCGTCGCCATCTGCGCAAGCGCATCGACGAGTTCCAGCCGGACGCGTTGCACATCGCGACGGAAGGTCCACTCGGCCTCGCCGCGCGCGCGTATGCGATCGAGCACAAGCTGCCGTTCACGACCGCGTATCACACGCGCTTTCCCGAGTATGTGCAGGCGCGCTTCGGTGTTCCCGTGGCGTGGACGTATCGCTTTCTGCACTGGTTCCACAAGGCGTCGCTGGCGGTGATGGCGCCGACGCCCGTCGTCAAGACCGACCTCGAAAAGTTCGGCTTCACGAACGTCGTGCTGTGGACGCGCGGTGTCGATCTGGAAATTTTCAAGCAAATGGAATCGAAGGTCCTCAACACGGCGCGGCCGATTTTTCTGTATGTCGGACGCGTGGCCGTCGAGAAGAATGTCGAAGCCTTCCTGAAGCTCGATTTGCCTGGCTCGAAGTGGGTCTGTGGCGAAGGTCCGGCGCTGGCCGAACTGAAGTCGCGCTACCCTGCTGCGAACTATCTGGGTGTGCTGTCGCAGGCCGAACTGGCGAAGGTCTACGCGGCCGCCGACGTATTCGTGTTCCCGAGCAGGACCGACACGTTTGGCCTCGTGCTGCTCGAAGCGCTCGCGTGCGGCACGCCGGTTGCAGCGTATCCCGTGACGGGCCCGATCGACGTGCTCGGTGACGGCGGCGCGGGCGCAATGCACGACGACTTGCGCGAAGCGTGCCTGCAGGCGTTGAAGATCGATCGCGATCATGCACGCGCGTGGGCCGAGCGCTTCTCGTGGACGGCGGCATCCGAGCAATTCGCTGCCCATCTGAAGCCGCTGTCGCGTCCGACTTACCGAGAGGAAGGCGCGGCCGCCTGATTCATCCGACGCGCAACGCGCCCTCACATTTCTCGCCAGGCCCATGCAAACGAGACAATCGAACGCATTGCGCGCTCCGCAGGATTCGCTGCGCGACGCTGAATCTGTGGCGCCGGATAGCGCGCCGCATACCGAACCATTCGACGACGTGCATGAGTTGCATCAGGACGGCGCACCGCTTCCGCGTTATGCTGGACAGTCCCGATCTGCTCCAGCGAAGCCCTCTGCCATGTCGTCCACGATGCGCGATGCCGCGCGAGATGGTGAAGACACGCCGAAGCCTGGCGTGCAAGCCGATGCGCCGGAACCGGCTGAACCTTTGGGTCCGGATGATCCTCTCGCGCCGTTGCCCTTTAATCCGTACAAGGGGAATCGCGGGATCACGCGCGCCTGGCATGCGATGAAGAATTCGTTTGCCGGGTTTCGGGTGGCGATTCAGGAAGAGAGCGCGTTTCGGCAGGAACTTACGTTGGCGGCGATTCTTGTGCCGTGTGGTGTTGTGGTGCCTGTTGAGCCCGTTGCTCGTGTTTTGTTGCTTGGGTCGGTGTTTCTTGTGCTGATTGTCGAGTTGCTGAATTCGAGCGTCGAGGCTGCTATTGATCGGATTTCGCTTGAGCGGCATGAGCTTTCTCGGCGCGCTAAGGATCTCGGCAGCGCTGCTGTGATGGTTGCGCTTTTTATTTGTGTTCTGACTTGGGGGTTGTTGGTTGGGCCGCTTGTTTATGGGTGGGTTCGCGGGGTGTTGTAGGTGGTGGTTTGGGTTTGATTTTGGTTTCGCTGGCATCCGCGATTTGTTAGTGGTCTGCTAGTGTTGCCCCTGTGCGGGGCGGCACCTACTTTTCTTTGCCGCCGCAAAGAAAAGTAGGCAAAAGAAAGCGGGCTAACACCGCCAACACTTCTTCTTGCCTGCGGGCCCCCAACCGGTCCTACACCTCGCACGGCAACGTGCTCGCTCACGTTCGTTGCCAACGTTCTAATACACACATCCCCCGCTTCACGCGCCCGCGTCGCAGCACGCGCGATCAACCTGCCCAGGTTCTCCAGGTGGCAAACGGTGTGTCGGCTTTCGCGCCATCCACGCTTCACTCCGGACTGAAAAGCAAAGGCGGTGTCTCTTGTAGGATCGCCGACGCGTACGGCGCGCCAACCTACACACCGTTTGCCACCTGGGCGGCCGTAACGAATCGCTGCCGTTCGCGGCGCTACGGGTGATTGAAGCGGGTGCTGCGTTCTTTAGAGCGTTGGCAGCGGGCAACGACTAGTGCGTTGCCGTGTACTGGACGGGGCCGTTGGGGGCCCGCAGGCAACGACTAGCATTAGCGGTGTTAGCCCGCTTTCTTTGCTTAGGAATGTCTGAACAACCCATTTTCTGCCGTGGATATTCAA
>NZ_QBUY01000172.1 GCF_003121405.1 Paraburkholderia sp. C35
CTTTCTTTTGCCTACTTTTCTTTGCCGCGGCAAAGAAAAGTAGGTGCTGCCCCGCACAGGGGCGACGCATGAAGTACTAATACCAATTCGCGGATGCCAACGAAAACGCAAACGTCGGACACCAGCGACAGCAAGAACACAACCATATGCCCCCGGCAACCTCAATTTCAAGCCCCGATTTTTCAAAAAAAGAACCCTTGAAACTCCCAACAGTCCTCCTATCTATCGAGTCATCAAGGGCAGCCGCCAGATCAACATGAAAGGCACTGCAAACATCCACATCACTTGCCGCGGCACAACAGACAACCCAGCGCAAAAGCCGGCAATGCCAAACCGCAAAGAGGACAAAGCGACCATGAGCGACATCTATTTCGGCACTGATCTGTTCAGCGAACTCGACCGCTTGCAGCGGCACATGTCAGGCGCATTCGGCGGATTCTCGTCCAGCCTGCGTTCGAGCCGTAACGGAGCATTTCCAAGCCTCAACGTCGGCACGACCGACGACACCATCGAGATCACTGCGTTCGCCCCAGGCATCGATCCTTCAAAGCTCGAGCTATCCATCGACAAAGGCCTGCTGACCATCGCGGGCGAACGCGCAGCACGTCCGGCACAGGAAGAAGGTGCACGCGCCTACGCACAGGAACGCTTCAAGGGTACGTTCCGGCGCGTCGTCGAACTGCCGCAGCAGGCTGATCCCGACAACGTGCAGGCCCGCTACGTGGATGGAGTCCTGACGATCACAGTCGGCAAACGCGAAGCGTCGAAGCCGCGCGCAATCACGGTTCAATAATTCGAGGTGCAATCATGAGCGACACACAAGTGACCCAGCGCGAAACCGGCGCAGCAGCAAACGCAGCCAATGCAGCATTCCGCAGCAACGCGCGCGAGCAGGAACGCCGCGTCACCCTGACGCCGCCCGTCGATATCGTCGAAGACAGCAAGGCCGTCACGCTATGGGCCGATCTGCCCGGTGTATCGAAAGACAAGCTCGACATTCGTGTGCACGACGGCAGTCTGACCATCGAAGGCGAATCCACCGCGCCTGTCGCGTCGAACGTGCGGCTCTCGCATGCAGAAGTGCGCGCGCCCTTCTTTGCACGACGCTTTGCGATCAGCGACGATTTCGACACGTCGAAGATCGAAGCCAACCTGAAAGACGGCGTGCTGAAGCTGATCATTCCGCGCCGCGAACAGGCGCAGCCGCGTCGAATCGAAGTCAAGCTAGGCTAAGCGCGCAAGCAAATAAAAACGGAGCACCCGCGATAGCGGCGTGCTCCGTTTTTTATGCAAGGCAAAGACCTGTGCCGCGCTACGCTTTTGATTCCAGCGCAGCACGCAGATCAAGAATCACGTCGCGCCAGTCATTACGCTTCGACTGGCGGACCAGTCGCATGTTGGAATACCACGGGCTGTCGGCGCGCTTCAGTTGCCAGCGCCAGTCGGGCGTGAACGGCAGCGCGATCCACACCGACTTGCCGAGTGCGCCCGCGAGATGCGCAACGGCCGTATCGACGGTAATCACCCGATCGAGTTGCGCAATCAGCGCCGCCGTTTCGGCAAACGTCGTCAGGCGGCTGGACACGTCGTGCAAGGCGCCGCGCGCAACCAGTTCATCGACACACGAACGATCGCCTTCGCGCACGTCCTTCACCAGCGAGACGAACTGCACGTTCGCATCGAACAGAGGCAAACACTGCTCGAGGGGAATCGACCGGTTGCGATCGTTCAGGTGCGTGCGGCTGCCCGACCATGCGATGCCCACGCGCGGCCTGCTGTCGCCTGGCGCGAACACATCGGACCATTGTGGCGCCAGTTGTGGATCGGCATACACATACGGCGCGCCGACCGGAATATCGGCTTCGCGTACCTTCAGCGCAAATGCAAGACTGAGCATCGGGATGTGATAGTCGAATGCGGGCAGCGGCGCACTGTCTGCTATCACCTCGGATACGTCCGGATAGCTGCGCAACAGCGGCAGCAGCGCATCCTGCACGCGCACGATCACATGCGCGCCCATCGCCTTCAGACGCCCTGCGAAACGGATGAACTGCAGCGTGTCACCGAAACCCTGCTCGGCATGCACCAGCACCGTCTTGCCGTTCAACGGCTGCTTGCCTGTCCACAAGGTCGCGTCGGGCAAGCCATGACTCATCTTGCCGTCGAGCCAGCGCCATTCGTACTCGCGCCAGCCGTGCTCGAATTCACCCAGCAGCAGATTGGTCTGCGCCCGGTTGGTGCGCGCCCCGGCATCGTTCGTGTCGATCGAAACGGCTTTCTTGAACTGCTGCAGGGCTTCGTCGAAGCGATGCAGGTCGCGCAATCCGACACCCAGATTCACATAGGCGCGCACGAAATCCGGCTTCAACGCAATCGCCTGGCGATACGCGGCCAGCTCTTCGTCATAGCGCTCCATCTCTCCGAGCAGATTGCCACGGTTGTAGTGCACTTCGGGCGCCTGCGGATAGCGCTGTGTCAGTCGTGCAAGACATTGCAGTGCACGCTGATGCTCGCCGATCGCGACCAGCGACATCGCCGCGCCATGCAGCGACTCTGCATGATCCGGATAGGCCGCAAGCACGCGCTCGTAAAGCGCGACGGCATCGGCATGCCGCGCGGCAAGCTGACAGATGTGAGCCGCAAAATGAAGCTGCTGCGGGTTCGTCGATGCAGGTTGCGCCGCGCGCGTGACATAGTCGGCAGCACGCGAGTAATCGCCCTGCTTTGCCGCGACATAGCCGAGCGCTTCGAGTGCTTCGTTATGGTTCGGATCGAGCGAAAGAATGCCGTGCAGCAGCGCGGCCGCTTCATCGTAGTGGCCTGCCGTGAACTGCTGCTGCGCGTCGGCGAGGCGTTGGGCGATATCGTGATTCATCATGCAGCGCTTCGGCGCAACGCCGCGTCGCGCCCAGGAACGGAGGGATCGATTGTACGCGAGCCCCTCCTTCCGCTACCGCTACGCCGCCGTCACGCCGCACGGCGGCACGTCATCAAACCGACACGCGAACCTTGTGGTTCTTCTGCATTTCCTCGAGTTGCTTTTGTGCGTCGAGTTCCTGCCTGATCATGTTGCGGATCTTCTGCATGACCTTTTCGCGCTCTTCGGGCGACATCTTCTTCAGGTCTTCCTCCGTCAAGCCGAGCTTCGCGAGGATCATCTTTTCGATGCGCTCGCCCGTCGTGCCTTTGGTGTAATCGGTCAACTGGTCGAGCAGTTCCTTGAAGGACGGCTTGTTGCCCGATTGCGCACCGGCGATGCCGCCAACCGTGTTGTTCGTGCCGCCCGCGCCCGTCGTGCCGATGGTGTTGGTCGTTTGCATGGTCTTGCGTTCCCCGAGGTCTTGTTGAAATTCAAAACTGACATCTGCATTACGCTTTGCACGGCACTTTAGTCACGACACCTCGCGACGTCAACGACTGTTCGATGACACATTCGGACACAAACAACACCTGATCCAGCCAACCAGTGCGAGCAGCATGAGTCCCGCGCCGCCCAGCACCGGCTCACGCCACGCGACGAGCGCGATGAACATGAAGGCGCGCGCGCCTGCAAGCAGTGCAAAGCCGGCGATAGCGCCTGATGCGGCGTCGATGGCGCCCTGCACGCGCGCATAGGCGGCGCCGTTCAAGGTGTCGGCGGGCTCATGCATGATCGGTCTCCTTGTATGTGGGATGTGCAGATGCCGTTCAGCCGGCCGCAGGTGCATCGTCGAGAAAACCCGTGACGGACTGCAGCCGTCCGCGCGTATCGACGACGCCGAAGTCGGAGCCTTTGACGATGGCAGCGCCCGCAGGCGTCAGCAGTTCCCACGAGAAGCGCAGACGGTTCGCATAGCCGTCGACCTCCGTGGTGCGGCGGAACGTGTGATGCGGAAAGCGCTCATGGACGGCGCGGATCATCGCGTCGATGCCGTCGTGTCCATCGCCGGAAAGAAGCGGATCGACATAGGCGGCGTCGTTCGCCCAGGTCGCCGAGATCAGTTCGCGGCGGCGGCCGGCGGCGGTCTCGTTCCAGGCGTCGAAGTAACGGTCGATCAGTGCGGTATGCGCGTTCATGGTGGACTCCTTCAGTCAGTGGATGATCGAGATGTCCGTCGCGTGTTGCGTGTTTGCGGCGGCCTCGGACTGAAGATTCGTCGATGAACGTGCGTGAGTCGATTACGCGGGAGGTAATGATCCCGCCGCGCCCGCGCGGTCAACGCGCGGGCGCAGGCTTGAAAACATCAGGGAATGGATTCTGTGAACGCGCGCCGGACTTACGCGGCGTCGATCTGGTCGGCGAGCCGCCGTCCTTCGTCATAGCCGGCTTCGCGCGCTTCCTCTTCGCTGGCGAACGTCGCGACGAGTTGCTGGAAGCGGCGGCTTTTTCCTTCGAGATGCGCATCGGCGCCGTGATGGCACACATAACCGACGTAGTGCCACAAGGTCTCCGGCACAGGCGGCCCGTAGGCCGTGACGGGCAGCACCCAGACTTCCTGGCCGTTGTGCTCGATCTTGTCCCACATGTTCGCCTCCGGAACGGTCGCAAGAGCCTCAGTATGAGCGCGTTTGGCTGCCGCCGCGATGCAGCGCCTGGCTGTTTTACGGTGAAGCGTCAGTCGGGCGAAGACTGCAACCGCGTCTTCACCCGCTCGCAAGCAGTTGGCGCAGGTTACTTCTGGGTCGCGAAATTGACGAACGGGATCGCCGCGCCGGACCACTGTTGCGGCAACTGGCCGTTCCATTTGTCGACGGCCTTCAGCGCAACGTATTCCTGACCGCCCTGCTGCTGGATGGCCTGCGCCTGAATCGCGATCGCCTTGGCATTGCCTTCCGCCTCGACCACTCGCTGCTGGGCTTCCACCTTGGCGGTTTCGAGGCGCTGCTCGGCCGTCAGCCGGTTCTGGCCCGCTACGACCTTCTGGCGCACCGCCTCGGCGAACTGCGGATCGAAATGGAAGTTCTGAACGTTGATGTCCGAGACAATGACGCGGTACTTCGTGAGCTTGGCCTGCAGCTTCTGCACGATGTCCTGCGATACCTTGGCACGCTGCGTCACCAGCTGCTCGGCGGTGTACTGCGACGTCACCGCCTTGAACGATTCGTACAGCGCCGGGACGATGAACTTCGCCTCGATGTCGGCGTCGTCGCCGAAGTTGTTGTACACGTACGGCGCATGCGCGGGATCGTATTCGTAGTTGGCCGTGATGTCTTCGAACACCTCTTGCAGGTCGGCCGTTCCGCCCTCTGCCTTGGTTGCCGTCGCGCTCTGGAAGCGGACGTTGAAATCGATCACGCGCGCAAGCGGATTGAGCACATGCAAGCCCTCGGGCAAGGGCTGATCCTGAACATCGCCGAAAATCTTCACGACGCCGCGATGGCCTGCCGGCACGACATGGATCGAACAGAAAATCAGAAACAGGACTGCGGAGACGGCTGCGACTACCCCTATAGCACGCTTACCAAGTTTCATTGTGATCTGCCTTTTCTCTTTTGACTCGGTTGGCGCCTGCCTTACCGGCGCTCACTCACTATACTGCCAACCGATCCCGAGCAAGATGCCTGGAGATGGGCATTGACAAAAGGCAAGCCCCGGCGGTGAGTTGAACCTCATATCGATCGACTCCGTGTGCTTTCCGCTGCGGCCTGACAGCCCGCTCTTTACCTCGCAGGTAATGGAATCGCGCCCGCATTTGGCTATCATCGACGCCATGAACACACTCACTGCCACCATGCCCGCGCCCTCCGGCGCCCCGTCGATGAGCCGCACCGTCGGCGATATGCTGCGCGAATGGCGCCAGCGTCGCCGGATGAGTCAGTTGCTGCTCGCATCCGAAGCGGAGATCTCGACGCGTCATCTGAGTTTCGTCGAATCGGGTCGCGCGCTGCCGAGCCGCGAGATGGTCATGCATCTGGCCGAGCGGCTCGACGTGCCATTGCGGGCGCGCAATGCTCTCCTCGTTGCAGCGGGCTACGCGCCGCTTTACCGCGAGCGGCAGCTGAGCGATCCTCAACTGGACGCGGCGCGCGCAGCCGTCGATCTCGTGCTCAAGGGCCACGAGCCATATCCTGCTGTCGCCATCGATCGTCACTGGACCATCGTCGCCGCCAACAATGCGCTCGCGCCGCTGCTAAGCGCGGCGAAGCCCGCGCTGCTCGAGGCGCCTGTGAACGCGCTAAGGCTATCGATGCATCCTGACGGTATCGCGCCGCAAATCGCCAACTGGCATGCCTGGCGCGCGCATCTGCTGTCGCGGCTGCAACGCCAGGTGGACGTGAGTGCCGACGCGACGCTCGCCGCGCTCTACGACGAACTCGCCGCCTACCCGACGCCACCCGACGCCGAACCCGCCGACGACCGCCATGCATCGCCGCTCGATCAGATCGCCGTGCCGCTGCGCCTGCGCACCGAGATCGGCATGCTGTCGTTCTTCAGCACGACAACCGTGTTCGGCACGCCCGTGGACGTGACGCTGTCGGAACTCGCAATCGAAGCGTTCTTCCCCGCCGATCCGCAAACAGCCGACGCGTTGCGCAAGTTCGCGGATACGCGCGCCGCATCGGCCGCTGCGAATGGTTGAGTCGAGTAACGAGAGACCCGCATGACTGAAGCAATGTCGATACGCCAGCTAGGGCCAGCCGAGCGCGATGCGTTTTTCACGCTGCGTCTGCGCGGCCTGAAAACGCATCCTGCTGCCTTCGGGCAGAGCTACGAAGACGCCGTCGCGCGCGGCCCGTCGCAACACGACGCGATCCTGAGCGGCACCGAGGCAGCGTTGGGCAGCTTCCTGCTGGGCGCGTTTTCTACGCGGGACGGCACGCTGATCGGCACGGTCGGGCTGCGGCGCGAGACGCGCGACAAGGAGCGCCACAAGGGCCACGTGCTCGGCATGTACGTCGCCGACGACGCGGCAGGCCAAGGCGTGGGCCGCGCGCTGCTGACGGAACTGCTTGCACGCGCCGGGCGGATCGACGGCTTGCGGCAGATCGTCCTGCTGGTCACGAGCGCGAATGGCTCGGCGCGCGGCTTGTACGAATCGCTCGGATTTCGCGTGTTTGGCACGGAGCCGGATGCGCTCTGCATCGACGGCGTGTTTCACGACGCCGATATGATGGTGCGCTTCATCTGAACCTGCCGCGCCGCGGTTTCATCGAATTGAACAGCAACTCCCGGAGTGTGCGAAAGCTGACGCCTGCGTAGACTGTGCGGCATCGACATGGCCAAGGCCAATACGGAGCCACTCATGCAGGACTTCACAAGCGATCACCAGACTTCGCTGTTCGACAGCGAAACCTCGCCGCGCAAACGCCGCCGCGAACCTGTGCCTGCGATCGCTACGGCGCAATCGATCACGCAACGCGTCGATGCGATCGACTGGGCGCGCGTCGGCGTCGATATGGATGCGCAGGGCTGCGCGGTGCTCGAACGTCTGCTGGACGCCGACGAGTGCGATGCGCTGAGCGCGCTCTATCCGCGCGACGACCTGTATCGCAGCCGCGTCGTGATGGCGCGGCATGGCTTTGGACGCGGCGAGTACAAATACTTCGACTACCCGCTCCCCGACGCGATCGGCGCGCTGCGCACCGCCGTCTATCCGCATCTCGCGCCGCTCGCGAACGCCTGGAACGAGACGATGCGCATCGACGTGCGCTATCCGTCCTCGCACGCCGCGTATTTGCGCCGCTGCCATCAGGCGGGACAGTTGCGCCCGACGCCGCTGATCCTGCAATACGCCGCCGACGACTACAACTGCCTGCATCAGGATCTGTACGGCGAACACGTGTTTCCGATCCAGCTTGCAGTCCTCCTCTCCGAACCGGGCGAGGATTTCACGGGCGGCGAGTTCGTGCTGACGGAACAGCGTCCGCGCATGCAATCGCGTGTGGAGGTCGTGCCGCTACGCAAGGGCGACGCCGTGCTCTTCGCCGTGCATCACCGACCCGTGCAGGGCACGCGTGGCGCGTATCGCGTGAATATGCGGCATGGCGTGAGCCGGCTGCGCTCGGGACACCGACACACGCTTGGGGTGATATTTCACGACGCAAAGTAGCCCGGATGGCGGCGCGGCACGCGGGCATCGAGGATGCCAATTCGTCTTACCCGAGTTGTCACACAAACGCCATGAACCCCATACCGTCCGTTACACGCGATGTCACCGCCGTAATGGATGCCATGCACCGTGCTGCGGCGCTGGCGGGCCGCCACGGGCCTCCAAAGCGCTTCCGGCAACATCCTTTACCTCGACCGCCGCGAGCGCCCTGAAGCTCGCCTGCGAAGCCCGGCTGGCTTATGGTTGTAACAACGGCGGGTATTCGATCGGCATCTGTCAGGCAGCATGAGCGGTCATGCCCAGGCCGAGCCGGATCTGCCGGCAATCAAAACGGCTCCCCGCTGCAACGCTTTTCCGGCCCGGAAGTAGTCCCCCTCCGCCAGTCCTGCTTCGACCCCCGTTACAAACTCCCCCGTCTCTGTAACAACCTCCCCCACAGTAGTTACAACTCCTTCCCGGTTTGTAACGCCTTTCCCGTTACATCTCGGGTTATCCCGAATCTTTGTCCAGCGGCGTATTTTTTACCTGGCGAGTTTTTGATTTCTTTCTCCGTGCTTTCTGAATTCATATGGTTTACGCATAAACCAAAGTGCATGCAGAAACCGGAAACTATTGCTTCAAGCCTTATATAACAAGGGTTTCCGGGGACCCTGTTGCAAACGTTTTCCGTCTGCCAGGCGATTATGACGCGGCCATGAAAGAGTTACCGAAACCGCTGTTGTTTTATCGTATCTTTTTTTTGAGAAAGGTATTGATTTCTGGAAATCCTGTTCATACAATTCCGCCCAAGCTGTTACGAAATGTAACGGCTTGTATCAAAGGTTGGCTGGTTGTATCTGTGCACCAACTTGACGCCGGAAATCAACAGTGTCCGGCGGGGCATAAGACCAAAACGGCAAAAAATGCCGAAAAAGTAATTCGGGGCTTCGGAAACAGAGAAAATGGACCGTAGCAGCGAGACGCTGGATTCAATCCGCGAAATCAATTTGTCTTACATCATGCTCGCACAACGCATGTTGCGCGAGGACAAGGCAGTCGGCATGTTCCGTCTGGGCTTGTCGTCGGAGCTGGCTGATATTCTTGCCGGGCTGTCGCTCGCGCAGATCGTCAAGCTGGCCAGCTCCGATCAGCTTTTGTGCTTTTTCCGCTTCAACGACCACACGATGCTGGCCGCGTTGACGCACACGTCCCGTCACGCAGAAGTGGCATCGACGCATGCCGCGATTCTGCTGGCCGGACAGCCCGCAGAGCAGTTCGCTTAAAACCGGGGAGAACTGCCATGCTGAAGAAAAGCCTTACCGAAGACGCGCAGGAAGTGTTCCGCGCGATCGCGCTGATCGAACTGGGCGCGCGCATGCAGGTGCTCGAAAGCGAGCTGACGCTGTCGCGCGACCGCATGATCCGCCTGTACCGCGAGGTCAAGGGCGTATCGCCGCCGAAGGGCATGCTGCCGTTCTCGGCCGACTGGTACATGACGTGGCTGGCGAACATTCATGCATCGCTGTTCTACAACACGTATCTGTTCCTGAAGAACGAAGCGCGCTGCTCGCATCTGGACGCGCTGACCAAGGGTTATCGCCTGTATCTCGAGCATTGCCGTCACAGCGAGACCGAGCCGGTGCTCGATCTGACGCGTGCATGGACGCTGGTGCGCTTCTTCGACGCCGACATCCTGCAACTGACGCCCTGCTGCCGTTGCAGCGGCAAGTTCGTCGCGCACAAGCACGACCTGCAGCACAACGTCGTGTGTGGCGCCTGCCAGCCGCCGTCGCGTGCGGGCAAGACGAAGAAGGCCGCCGCTGCGAAGCGCGACGCCGAGAAGGAAATCGTTTCCGTGCCGCAGGTTGCGGAAGAAGTGGAAGTACTCGAAGAACAGATGCTCGAGGAAACTGCGCTGGCGGCCTAGCGCCGCGCATCGCTCTGTCCATCCGAAGCTACGCATTGTTTGAAGCCGGTCTCACGAGACCGGCTTTTTTTCGTCTGTGCCTTTTTGCGCAGCGCTTTACATGCGCTTAAGCGCTCAGCCTGCAAAGCCCAATGTCTGCACCACCAGCCAGATGTTCGCGGCGCTGATCACGACGAACAGCCCCCACGCGAGGATACGCGTCGGCAGCCGGTTGGCGAATGCACCCATCAGCGCGCGGTCGTCCGTCATGCGGATCAGCGGATAGAGCGCAAACGGCAATTGCAGGCTCAGTACCACCTGGCTCGCGACCAGCAACTGGCCGACGGCGCCGTTGCCGAGCATCTGCACACCGACCAGCGCGGGGATCAGCGCCAGTGCGCGCGTGATGAAGCGCCGCTGATAGCACGGAATCTTCAGTTGCAGAAAGCCTTCCATGATGACCTGTCCGGCCACCGTGCCCGTGAACGTCGAGCTTTGCCCCGACGCAAGCAGCGTGATTGCGAACAGCACCGCCGCGAAACCCGTCCCGACGATGGGCGCGAGCAGCCGGTAGGCGTCCTCGATTTCGGTGACGGCCGTGTGCCCTGTCGAATGGAACGCGGCGCCCGCGAGAATCAGGATTGCCGCGTTGATCAGCAGCGCGAGAAAGAGCGCGACGATGGTGTCGATGCGCGACAGCGAGATCGCTTCCGCAATGCCTTTGTGGTCGCGCGTGACGGCGCGCGTTTGCACGACGGAAGAATGCAGATACAGGTTATGCGGCATCACCGTGGCACCGAGAATGCCAATCGCGAGATAGAGCGGCTCGCGTTCGCTGATGGCTTGCCACGACGGCACCAGCCCCGCCGCGACGGCTGGCCAGTGCGGTTTCACCAGCGCGAGTTCGATGATGTAACCGACGCCGATGGTCGCGATCAGGCCAAGCATGATGGCTTCGAGATCGCGGAAGTTCTTGCCTTTGAGGCCGAGGACGATGAAGGTATCGAATGCCGTGAGGATCACGCCGACAGTCAGCGAGCACTTGAATAGCAGGTGAAACGCGAGCGCGCCCCCGAGCACTTCAGCGAGATCGCAAGCGATGATCGACAGTTCGGCGAGCAGCCATTGAAAGCGCGCGACGCCGGGTGAATAGCGGGTGCGCGACAGTTCGGCCAGATTGCGGCCCGTCGCGATGCCGAGACGCATGCTCAGGCATTGCAGCACCATCGCTGCGAGGCTGGACAGCACGACCACGAACAGCAGGCTATAGCCGTAGCGCGAGCCCGCTTCGATATCGGTGGCCCAGTTGCCGGGGTCCATGTAACCGATCGATATCAGCAGACCCGGACCTGCAAACTGAAGGATCTTTTTCCAGAACGGTGCGGACGGCGTGACGGTGACGGTGCCTTGCACCTCGGACGGGCAGAACGGCGCGGTTGCGGTGGTGGGAAGTTTGAACTGCAAAGCCGTTGACCTCGAGGTGTGAGTTGGGTCGCGGCTGGCGGCCGCGAGACGGCTTCAAGTGTACAAAGAAATATGGGGAAGTGGAGCTGTG
>NZ_QBUY01000173.1 GCF_003121405.1 Paraburkholderia sp. C35
GGCCGTTGGGGGCCCGCAGGCAAGAACTAGATCTGGCGGTGTTAGCCCGCTTTCTTTTGCCTACTTTTCTTTGCGGCTGCAAAGAAAAGTAGGTGCCGCCCCGCACAGGGGCAACACTAGCAGACCACTAACAAAAAGCGGATGCCAGCAAACAACCCCCAAAACCAAACCCAAACCCCAAACCCTCACCGCAGACTAATAGTCGTATTCACCCCATCACCAACAGTAGCATCATCAAACCACCTGGCCGTCACCGTCTTCGTCTGCGTATAAAACTGCACAACCTGCTTCCCATAAGGCACAAGATCCCCAAGCTTCGACCCACGTGACCCGGTAAAACTAAAAAGCGGCACCGGCACAGGAATAGGAATATTAATCCCCACCTGCCCAACATCGATTTCACTCTGGAACTTGCGAGCCGCAGCGCCACTCTGCGTGAAAAGCCCCACCCCATTCCCCATCGGATTAGCATTCACAAGCGCAATCGCATCATCCAGAGTAGGAACCGTCATCACACACAACACCGGCCCAAAAATCTCAGTCCGATAAACAGACATCTCAACGCTGACATCGCTAAACACCGTCGGCCCGATAAAATTCCCCGCCTCATAACCAGGCACGCGAACATCGCGTCCATCGAGCGCAAGCGTCGCGCCCTCTTTCACGCCTGCCTCGATCAAACCCAGAATGCGCTCTTTCGCGGCCCGCGACACCACCGGCCCAATATCCGTTGTCGGCTCGTGCCCGGCATTGACCTTCAGTGTCTTCGCCTTCTCGACCAATTCCGGCAACCAGTCCTTCGACGCACCCACCAGCCCCACCACGGATGTCGCCATGCACCGCTGCCCGGCCGCGCCGAAGCCGGCGCCCGCCAATGCATTCAAGGTCTGCTCGCGATTCGCATCCGGCAACACCACGGCGTGATTCTTCGCGCCCATCATCGATTGCACACGCTTGCCGTGCTGGCTGCCCAGGTTGTACACATGCGTGCCCACCGCCGTCGATCCCACGAACGAAATCGCCTTCACCAGCTCATGCGTGCACAACGCATCGACCACTTCCTTGCCGCCATGCACGACGTTCAACACGCCCTTCGGCACGCCCGCTTCGATCGCCAGTTCGACCAGTTGCATCGTCGATAGCGGGTCCTGCTCGGACGGCTTCAACACGAACGTGTTGCCGCAGACGATCGCCATCGGGAACATCCACAGCGGAATCATCGCGGGGAAGTTGAACGGCGTGATGCCGGCACATACACCAATCGGCTGGCGCAGCGTGTACGTGTCGACGCTGCCCGCTACGTTCTCCGCGAACTCGCCCTGCTGCAACGTGCCGATCGAGCACGCATGCTCGACCACTTCAAGCCCACGGAAAATGTCGCCTTCGGCATCGGGCAAGGTCTTGCCCTGCTCCGCCGTCAAGGTCTTCGCAATACGCGGCATATGCTCGCGAATCAACGCCTGATACTTGAGCATGATGCGCATGCGCGCACCGATCGGCGTGTTCTTCCACGTTGCAAAGGCCGCGTGCGCCGCGCGGATCGCCGCGTCCACTTCCGCCTTCGTCGCAAACGGTACGCGCGCGAGCACTTCCTGGGTCGCCGGATTCACGATGTCGCGCCACTCGGTCGCGCCCGACTCGACGAATTCGCCGTCGATCAGCAGTTTGACCGTGTCGACCTTGCGGTCAGCCAGTGTCGAAGGAATTGCGCTCATGCTGAATGTCTCCTGAGATAGATGTCGATGGCCTGCTCGATGCTCAATTGCCGTTTCCGTTACGCAGTTCGGGAAAGTCTTCTTCCCAGTACTCGTCCTGCATGCGCGCCGGCTCGTCCGTGCGCTCCAGTTCGCGCCGCCTCAACTCGACGCGGCGAATCTTGCCGGAGATCGTCTTCGGCAGATCGCTGAATTGCAGGCGGCGAATGCGCTTGTATGGCGCGAGTTTTTCGCGCGAGAAACGGAACACGTCGCGCGCCAGTTCCGGGCCGGCTTCGAAACCATGCCGCACCGTCACGAAGGCTTTCGGCACGGAGAGTCGCAACGGGTCGTTGCTCGGCACCACAGCCGCTTCTGCAATCGCTTCGTGCTCGATCAGTACGCTTTCCAGTTCGAATGGACTCAGCCGGTAATCGGACGACTTGAACACGTCATCCGAGCGTCCCACGTAGACGAGATAACCATCGTCGCGTCGCATTGCGACGTCGGACGTGTGGTAGTAGCCGTTGCGCATTGCCTGTTCGGTCGCCTTCGGGTTGTTCGCATAGCCCGTCATCAGGCCGAGCGGACGATGCGCAAGCGGCAGCGCGATTTCGCCTTCCGTCACGGGATGATCGTCGGGATCGACCAGTTCGACGCGATAGCCCGGCAGCGGGCGCCCCATCGATCCCGCCACCACCGGCTGCCCCGGCGGGTTGCCGATCTGGCAGGTGGTCTCCGTCTGCCCGTAGCCGTCGCGGATCGTGATGTTCCATGCATGCCGCACGCGCTCGATGATCTCCGGGTTCAGCGGCTCGCCCGCACCGACGATCTCGCGCAGCTTCACCGCATACGACGCAAGCGGCTCCTGCACCAGCATGCGCCACACCGTGGGCGGCGCGCACAGCGTGGTGACGTTGCAGCGCACCAGCACGTCGAGCGTTTCCTTCGGCACGAAGCGCGCGAAGTTGAAGACGAACACGCACGCCTGCGCATTCCACGGCGCGAAGAAACAGCTCCACGCGTGCTTCGCCCAGCCGGGCGAGCTGATGTTCCAGTGGATGTCGCCGGGTTGCAGGCCGATCCAGTACATCGTCGACAGGTGGCCGACGGGATAGCTCTGATGGGTGTGTTCGACGAGTTTCGGCTTCGACGTCGTGCCTGACGTGAAGTACAGCAGCATCGGATCGGCGGCGCGCGTGACGCCGTCGGGCGTGAACACCGGCGATGCTTCATAGGCCGCGGCAATATCCGTCCAGCCTTCACGCGGCGCGCCGACCGAGATGCGCTTCAACGGTGTATCGAGCGCATCGAACTTGCCAGTCTCCGCGCTATCGACCACGACGAAATTCGCCCCGCCGATCTGCACGCGGTCGCGCACATCGTCGGGCGAAAGCTGCGTGGTGGCGGGCAGCACGATGGCGCCAAGCTTCATCGACGCGAGCATCACGTCCCACAACTCGACGCGGTTCGGCAACATCAGCAGCAGCCGGTCGCCGCGCCCAACGCCGAGTCCGCGCAGAAAATTCGCCATCCGCGACGAACGCTCCGACATCTGCGCATACGAGAGCTTCAGCCCTTCCTGCGCGGGATCGTCGACGATCCACAGTGCCGGATTGTCATTGCCCTTTGCGACGACGTCGAAGTAATCGAGCGCCCAGTTGAACTCCCCGAGTTCCGGCCATCTGAATTCGCTATACGCGCGCTCATAGTCCGTGCGATGGCGCAACAACAGGTCGCGCGCTTCGAGAAAGCTTTGGGCTGACGTCATTGGGTTGTCTCCAGATATACGGCGCGTGATGCGCTCTAATAGCCGATTATTCTGCGCTCAAACGTGCCGCGCGATAACCATTCTTTGTACTTCACTGGTTCCTTCGTAGATTTGCGTGATACGAGCATCGCGATAGTGCCGTTCGACCGCATAGTCCTCCAGATACCCATAGCCGCCATGAATCTGGATCGCCTTCGAGCACACTTCCTCCGCCACCTCCGACGCATACAGCTTCGCCTGCGACGCTTCCGACAGACACGGCTTGCCCGCGCTACGCAGCCGCGCCGCGTGATGCACCAGCAGACGCGCGGCATTCAGACGTGTCGCCATGTCGGCAAGCATATTGGCGATGGTCTGATGTTCCTTCAGCGCCTTGCCGAACTGCACGCGCTCGTTCGCATAGCTGCGCGCTGCATCGAAGGCTGCGCGCGCGATGCCGATTGCCTGCGCCGCTATGCCGATGCGCCCGCCTTCGAGATTCGACAGCGCGATGCGCAAGCCTTCGCCAGGCGCGCCGAGCAGATTCGCTTCCGGCACCTTGCAATCGTCGAGCGAGAGCGGGCAGGTATCCGATGCACGAATGCCGAGCTTGCTCTCCGGGCGCCCGACGTTGAAGCCCGGCGTATCCGTCGGCAAGATGAAGGCCGAGAAGCCGCGCTTGCCCGCTTCGGGATCGGTGACGGCAAACACGATCGCGATACTCGCGCGCGACCCGTTCGTCACGAACTGCTTGCTGCCGTTGATGATCCATTCGCCGTCACGCAGCACGGCCCGCGTGCGGATGTTGTTCGCTTCGCTGCCTGCGTGCGGCTCGGTCAGACAGAACGCGCCGATGCGCTTGCCCGTGGCGAGATCGGCGAGATAGCGGTCTTTTTGCGCGTCGCTGCCGAAGTTGAGAATCGGCCCGCAGCCGACCGAGTTGTGCACGCTCATCATCGTCGCGCAGGCAGCGCAGCCCGCGGCGATCTCTTCGAGCGCGAGCGCATAGGCGATGTAGTCGGTATAGGAGCCGCCCCATTCGGCCGGCACGATCATGCCGAGGAAGCCCAGTTCGCCCATCTGCCGGACAATCTCCGCGGGCAACTGGCCGTCACGGTCCCATTGCGCCGCGTTCGGCGCCAGGCATTCGACCGAGAAGTCGCGCGCCGCGTCGCGGATCATCCGCTGCTCGTCGGTGTAGAAGTCGTCCATGTGTCTCGCTCCGTTATCTGCTGCGCGCCTGCTGCAGTGCACATGCGGCGCGTCTGTCGGAACCCAGTGTAGGCGGCGCGATGGCGGGATTCGATGCCGCGTCCGCTCAATCTGCGTGAGCGCATTTGCCATATTGGGATGTCGACCACTGCCCTGACAAGGCAAAATAGCGATGCACGTGGGATCTTTGCGTCAGCACATGTGAGCGCATTTGCCAGAATGGGACAAAGCGCACTACGGGATTACCAGAGGAACGGCGGCACGATGAAAACCGAAAAAGGCACGATCTCCGTGAGTCTTGTCGACGAGACGCTGGCGCTTGCCCGTGCGCGCGGCGTGGATGTGCAGCCTATCGTCGAGGCAGCGGGTATCGCGCCGCAAATGCTCGCGAGCGCCAAAGGCCGTGTCACGGCAGCGCAATACGGCGCGCTGTGGGCCAACATCGCCCGCACGCTCGACGACGAATTCTTCGGCCAGGATTCGCACGCGATGAAAAGCGGCAGTTTCATCGCGATGACGCAAATGGCGCTGACAGCGCGCAACGGCGGCCAGGCGTTGACGCGCGCAGTCAGCTTCATGCGCCTCGTGCTCGACGACATGCGCGCGCACATCGACAAACGCGACGACCGCGTGCGGCTTGTCTTCACACAACGCGACGGCGCAGCGCAGCCGGCCATGTTTGCGTATGCAACGTACTTCATCCTCGTCTACGGGCTCGTCTGCTGGCTGGTCGGACGGCGCATTCCGCTGCTCGAGGCGCGCTTTCGCTGCGCTGAGCCGCCCGCCGCGCACGAGTACCGGCTGATGTTCTGCGACGATCTCTCGTTCTCGCAGGCCGGGTCGTATGTCGATCTCGCGCCCGACTTTCTGGATTTGCCCGTCGTGCAGACCACACAGTCGGTCAAGCCCTTCCTGCGCGATGCGCCTGCCAGCTTTATCGTCAAGTATCGCAATCCGGGTTCGCTGACGGCGCGGGTGCGCAAGACGCTGCGCGCGCTGCCCATGCAGGCGTGGCCCGGCTCGGATCAGATGGCGGCGCGGCTGCATGTCGCCGAGGCGACCATGCGGCGTCATCTGAAGCAGGAAGGCTATACGTACCAGTCGATCAAGGACGATCTGCGGCGCGATATCGCCATTGCGCAGTTGCAGCGCGGCGGACAATCGATCGCCGATATTGCCGTTGCGCTTGGCTTCGCGGAGCCGAGCGCGTTTCATCGGGCGTTCAGAAAATGGACGGGGATGCGGCCGGCGGATTATCGGGCTGCGAACGCGCACGCGGCGGGCACGGGTATGTCCCGCCGCACGCAACTCGCGGAATCCGACTAAGCTTAAGACAGGCCAGCTCTTTCAGGCCTGGCGCGCCGCCACGCGAACGCGATCCGTCGCGCCGCTGCGCGCCCGGCCGTCGACGATGGGAACGTACCGGCTTCTCCCGATCCGGCTAGCGGGTTCGCGGCGCACGCTCCGGCGTGCGTGCGGAGATTCCGTGGCCGCCGGTTGCCGCACGGCAAGGACACACGCGCTGCCCGGCACCAGCGACGGCAGCATGGCGGCGGCGAGCCAGTGGCGGCGGCTCCTGCTGGCCATCGTCGTGTGCTTCGCCGCGTTAGCGCTCTCGACCCCCGCCCCCGCCGCCCAGTCCGCTATCGCACCCGGCAGCGTGGTCGTGATTCCCGTGGCGGGCGCGATCGGCCCCGCCACCGCCGAGTTCATCGTGCGCGGCCTCGCCCGCGCCGCCGACGACCACGCGCAACTCGCCGTGCTGCAACTCGACACGCCCGGCGGCCTCGACACCTCGATGCGGCAGATCATCAAGGCGATCCTGGCGTCGCCCATACCTGTCGCCACGTACGTCGCGCCGGGTGGCGCGCGCGCGGCGAGCGCCGGCACCTATATCACCTATGCAAGCCACATCGCGGCGATGGCGCCCGGCACCACCCTCGGCGCGGCGTCGCCCGTGCAACGCGGCAGTGGCGGGCAGGAGGCGCCGCGGCCCGGCCACCCGCCCGCGTTGCCGGGCGCCGCGCCCGCGTCCAGTCCTGCAGCGAAGGACGGCGAAGCGTCAGGCGCGCTTCCCCTCGACAGTCAATCGACCGAACAGCGCAAGCAGCTTCACGACGCGCAGGCTTATATCCGAGGTCTCGCGCAACTGCGCGGACGCAATGTCGACTGGGCCGAGCGCGCCGTGCGGGAAGCCGTGAGCCTGTCGGCGCACGACGCGCTCGAACAGAAGGTGGTCGACCTGATTGCGCGCGATCTGCCTGATCTGCTGCGGCAGGTCGATGGCCGCACCTACGACACGGCCGCCGGCCCTAAGCGTCTGACGACGGCGCACGCCCCCATCGTCACGCTCGAAGCCGACTGGCGCAGCCATTTTCTGGCCGTCATCACCGATCCGAACGTGGCCTTGATCTTGCTGATGATCGGCATGTACGGCCTGTTCTTCGAATTCGCGAATCCCGGCTTCGTCCTGCCCGGCGTGGCAGGCGCAATCAGCCTGCTGCTGGGCCTGTTCGCCATGCAGATGCTGCCCATCAACTATGTCGGCCTCGGGCTGATCTTCCTCGGCCTCGCGTTCCTGATCGCGGAGGCGTTCCTGCCGACCTTCGGCACGCTGGGCTTCGGCGGCATCGTTGCGTTCGCGATCGGCGCGCTGATGCTGATGGATACCGACGTGCCCGGCTACGGCATCCCGCTGCCGATGATCGCGGCCGTCGTGGTGTTCAGCGTGCTGTTTATCTTCGGCGTGTCGAGCCTCGTGCTGCGCTCGCGTAGGCGCCCTGTGGTGACGGGCGCGGAGGCGATGATCGGCAGCATCGGCGTGGTGCTGGACGATGGCCTCGTCGCCGACGATACCGAATCCGCCCGCGACGATGGCACGCAGGACAGCCTGCTGCACGGCGAGCCGCAGCGCGTCGGCTGGGCGCGCGTGCACGGCGAGCGCAGGCGCGTCTGCAGCGCGGCGCCGCTTGCGGCGGGCCATGCCGTGCGCGTGACGGGCCGGCGCGGACTGATGCTCACCGTGGTGCCCGAGCGCGCTGCATCACAACAGGGAGAACGCACATGATCGGTTTCACTTTCGGCTTCGGCAGCATCCTGATTCTTCTGGCGATCGTCCTGATCGCGTCGTCGGTGCGCGTGTTCCGCGAGTACGAGCGCGGCGTGGTGTTCATGGTCGGGCGGTTCTGGAAGGTCAAGGGGCCGGGCCTCGTGCTGATCATTCCCGTCGTGCAGCAGGTCGTGCGCATGGATCTGCGCACTGTCGTGTTCGACGTGCCGCCGCAGGACGTGATCACGCGCGACAACGTGTCGGTCAAGGTCAATGCTGTCGTGTACTTTCGCGTGGTCGATCCGGAGCGCGCGGTGATTCAGGTGGCGAAGTACTTCGAAGCCACCAGCCAGCTATCGCAGACCACGCTGCGCGCCGTGCTCGGCAAGCATGAACTCGACGAACTGCTGTCCGAGCGTGAGCAGCTCAACACCGACATTCAACGCGTGCTCGATGCGCAGACAGACGCGTGGGGCATCAAGGTATCGAATGTCGAGATCAAGCATGTCGACATCAATGAAACGATGATTCGCGCTATTGCGCGACAGGCCGAAGCCGAGCGCGAGCGGCGCGCGAAAGTGATTCACGCCGAAGGCGAACTGCAGGCGTCGGAGAAGCTGTTGCAGGCCGCGCAAATGCTCGCGCAACAACCGCAGGCCATGCAGTTGCGCTATTTGCAGACCCTGACAACCATTGCCGCCGACAAGAATTCGACCATCGTGTTTCCGCTGCCTGTCGATCTGTTGACGGCTGTGCTCGAACGCATGGGCAAGCCGTCACAGCACATGGGATAGCGTTCCGGTGCATGCACGCGAATCCATTCAAACGTTCGAATACGCAATTGCCGTGCGTATGCACGAATCAAGCCTCATACAGGTCTATTGATACAAACTGAGCAACGGTTCATTTCGTTTCTCAACCTTACGCATTGCGAATACAGAACCTAGAATAAAAGGGTCATCCTAACTTTTCGAGCCCTGCCATGAAGCTGATTCCTCGTATGGTTGTGGGCGCGCTGATCGGCATAGCAGCCGTATCGTCGGCATTTGCACAGACGTCGCGCGCCTATGATCAGAACACGCCCAAGACCCGCGCCGAAGTAAAGGCGGATCTCGTCCAGTGGCGCAAGGCGGGCTACGATCCGCTCGACTGGATCAACTATCCGGCCAATGCCATCGCGGCGGGCCGCATCGTTGCGCAGCAACGTGCGCAGGCTCAAGGCGCCCAGCAGTAATACCGGCGTGATGTGACGCGGCGCGCGTGTCCCCGACCGCGCGCCTTTATCATGTCTGCCGTGATGGCCGTTTTCCCTGCTCGCGCGAGACCGCGCACGCGCTTGCGATGACATATCGCGAAGCCGCTTCCACCGCCCTTCCTGCCTTCCCGTTCATCGTGTAATCCGACCTGATGCGTCGCGTCAGGTATCATCACGCCCCTTCGTCAGCAAAATCGCATCTGGACGCCGCTCGTTGCCGCGGTGACCCGCGCCCGTGTGCCGAGTGTTGCATCGTCTCCACGCGTGCGAGGCGCAAATGCGGTATTTGCTGAACAATCGTGATTAAATCCGCCCGTGGCACCACGATGGCCGGACGCGGCAGAAGAAACCCGACAAGCAGTGACCAACGACATTTCAAACGACGAGAGACTCGGCTCATGGACTCCGTAAAACGGTATTTCGGCTTTGACGAAGCAGGCACGACCCTGCGCGTGGAAGTGCTGGCAGGCGTCACCACCTTCCTCACAATGGCCTACATCATCTTCGTCAACCCGGCGATTCTCGGCGATGCGGGCATGCCCAAGGAATCGGTGTTCGTGGCGACCTGTCTGGTGGCGGCGCTCGCTTCGCTCATCATGGGCTTCTATGCGAACTACCCGATTGCCTGCGCGCCGGGCATGGGCCTGAACGCGTACTTCGCGTACACGGTCGTCAAGGGGATGGGCTTCACATGGCAGGCGGCGCTGGGTGCCGTATTCATCTCGGGCTGCCTGTTCATGATCGTCACGCTGTTCCGCGTGCGCGAAGTGATCGTCAACGGCATTCCGCATTCGATCCGCGTCGCGATCACGGGCGGCATCGGGCTGTTTCTGGCGATCATTTCGCTGAAGACGGCGGGCATCGTCACGGGCAATCCGGCGACGCTCGTTACGCTTGGCAACCTGCACGATCCGCATGTCGTGCTGGCGATCATCGGATTCTTCGCGATCGTCATGCTGGATGTGCTGCGCGTGCGCGGCGCGATTCTGATCGGCATCGTGGGCGTGACGATTCTGAGTTTCTTCTTCGGCGGCAATGAATTCCACGGCATCGTGTCCGCGCCGCCGTCGATTTCGCCGACGCTGTTCCAGCTCGACGTCAAGGCTGCGCTGTCGACGGGTGTGTTGAACGTGATTCTGGTGTTCTTCCTCGTCGAGCTGTTCGATGCGACGGGGACGCTGATGGGTGTGGCGAATCGCGCCGGGTTGCTGGTGCATGGCAAGATGCATCGACTGAATCGCGCGTTGCTGGCGGATAGTACGGCGATTCTCGCCGGGTCGGTGTTGGGGACTTCGTCGACGACGGCTTATATCGAGAGTGCTTCTGGTGTGCAGGCGGGTGGGCGCACTGGTGTCACTGCTATCACTGTTGCTGTGCTGTTTCTGCTTGCGCTGTTTTTTGCGCCGCTGGCTGGGGTTGTGCCGGGTTATGCCACGGCGCCGGCTCTGCTGTATGTGTCTTGCCTCATGCTCAGGGAGATGGCCGATCTGCCATGGGATGATGCTACGGAAGTTGTTCCGGCTGCTTTGACCGCTTTGATGATGCCGTTCACGTATTCCATTGCCAATGGTGTTGCGTTTGGGTTTATTTCTTACGCCGGGTTGAAGTTGCTTACGGGACGCGCGCGTCAGGTCAAACTCGTGGTCTGGGTTATTGCTGCTGTGTTTTTGTTTCGGTTTTTTTATCTTGGGTCGGAGTGAGGGTTGGGGTTGGGTTTGGTTTGTTCGGTCTGCTCGGTCATCGCTGGCGTCCGCTCATTGTTGGTGGTCTGCTAGCGTTGCCCCTGTGCGGGGCAGCACCTACTTTTCTTTGCCGCCGCAAAGAAAAGTAGGCAAAAGAAAGCGGGCTAAC
>NZ_QBUY01000174.1:0-7835 GCF_003121405.1 Paraburkholderia sp. C35
TCGTGCCACTCCTTGAATTCGCCTCATCCCAGGATAGTGCACGCTCGCGTCAATGCCAGGACTTTTGCAGAGATTCCCTATCAAAACCTGGTACCCCGATAGCGCGACGAGCAAATTCAACTGCCTGCTCGATACCTTCACGCTCGATCTTCTCAAGCGTTGCAACAGCAGCTGCATCCTGTAGTTTGAAAACCTCGCACCATTCCGAGGAGAGACGACGAATCCGGTCCAGCTTTTCATCTGGATCTCGCAATCCGGTCAGGACCTTACGCGTGACGCTCGCAAAATGATCATGGTCTCTTGTATCGAAGAGATGCTTACATTTTGAAAGGACGGCGGTCGCTTTCCATGCTTTGTCATTTGCATAGAGTGGCTTGGGCCAGCTCGCGACCCATGCCTCGTCGATCGTTCGCCGCCTTAAACGCGTCTCATCAAGAAGCTGGTTAATTGCGCCCACGAACGCTATCTTCCCCTCGGCTCCGTCTGTACAGTTCTCACGGAGTAACGTGAAAACCTGGCTTACGATGTGTGGCGATGCGGGATTGTTCACGAAATTCGAATGGGTACGAGAAACATGGGACAGACCAGATCCACTGGATCAGATGGTCTTGCGCCAGCTACCTCCATAACGGCAAAAATCGACACACCTTAAGTCGATATGCCGAAGCGACCGGGCACTACGCTAGACCTACCGGAGAAGTAGCGACAATGAGCGCGTGCCACGTTTGTAGTAGAAGATTATTTTCTCCCGACGAGTCGCGATTGCAATCGCTGCACGTATGACGCGACTGTCTGATTTACAATTTCAATGCCACATTGGTTCCAATACCGCCGGTCTTGGTCACCTGTTGTAACTGCCCACGACCGAGGGCCGCGATGCTCTTGGTGTGCGAACCGGATAGTCGCTTCCACATCCTGCGCAGCAAGTCCATGACCGAGAAAGAGCAGCTGGGTGTTTGACAGAACTTGAGAAATCGCTTGCGGGAAAACACGCGGAATGCGCGAAGCAAGATCCCAGTAGTCGAGCCGTGTATTCACGAACGTTTCCGGGATTTCCTTTCGGTAGTCAATCCCACCATTCAGCTTGACAACGACAAACCCAGGCGCAAGCGAGCGAATGTTCTCGGGTCGTTCGATGATTCGAAGGCCGTCGTCGGGACTGCGATGGTAGAAGAGCCCCGCATGGGTTCCCGACGCTTGGTACGAAAACAGATGGAATGGCAGATCTGCATCGGAAAGCGTCTCTTCGAGTACGCAATCGTAGTTTGTCGTAAAGATCGTTGGATATGGGAGCGGCACGCCAGATTTCGAGTTGAAGCTACTCCACGATGCGAAGAACTCGTGTGTCTCGCGCCGAACAAGCGTCGTGTACTCGAACAGCTTCTTGATCTCATGGTCCAGTGCGTCACGCCCATGCAGGTCGGCGATATACTGTGAAACGGCAAATTGCTCTCGCACGAGCGCATCACAATCGAAGATTGACGCTAACGTCTGGTAGAAATCGGAAGCGAGCAGTCGTGTCGGCGCATGAATTGCTGCACCCAGGAAGAACGTAATTCTGCCATCTTCAATCTGACGCGCGATACGATCGAAATGGGCCGTCAGGTCCCCGTCCGCAGGCTTGGATGCTTCGCTGCTGGACGAACCGGCAGGGTCTGGAGTTGCGAACAATGTGAAAGGTGGAACCGCGGACCGTGTGGATGAAGACGCCTTTGACTTATCGTTTGAGGCTACACGTAGCGTCTGTACCGAGGATCGCTCAATAATTTGCTGCAAGAGCTCCTCAATGCAATCACCGTGACCTTTGGTTTTCGTGGGCTGATACCACAAGGGAACTACACCGCATTCGCCGAAATGCGCTTCCCGCACGGCGAGTTCCTTTTTCTTGTCAGGCACCGGGACAATCGCGAAGTGTCGAATCGCTGCATACTCAGCGTGCACTTTTTTCAGCATTTTTACTGTTCGATCTTCGGCCAAGCTTGCGCCAATGAAGAGCAGCGAACGGCTGCTGAAAAGAAGACGCTCAACGCTTTCGAGCAACTCCCGCTTGTTTCGGGCATCAGGTAATCCGTAGTTCGCATCATAGTCGGACTTTGTGAACGTCCGCCCAACGCGATCTTGCCAGTCTCCGTGCAGCTTGATCAGCGCATGCTCATTTGAGTGAAGGGCATCGACAATCTGATCTGGTCGCGGTCCGGATATAACGGCCTCGAACGGCGCTCCGTTCACCGCAAATCCCTTCTCGAGCACCCGGTCAAAGTTGGTCGTGATTGCTGGGCCACCGCCCAGTAACGGCAGAAGAGACACAGTGCCCGAGCGGAACTCGGAGTTGGCAAGGACATGGTCGCCCGCAGCAGTGGCTACGATGTCCTGAAAGCCGTCCGGACCGAAGCGCTTCAGCAAACTCTCTGCTGCCTCCTCGTATTTGCCGCGTTCCAGCAAGCCGGCCATCTTTCGCTTGAGTGCTGGTGGTGTCGCGTTGAGCAGCAGATCACCCCAATTTTTGTACCCGAACGCCATGGATATCCCAGCGCCCAAAAACGGAATCAATCCTGTGGCCGTTCGCGCCTGACGTTCGATCAGCACCATGGCGTGCCTGTTCGAGCGGTCGAGCCATTCCTGTACCGTTTCGCGTCCCATTTCTTTTTGCTTTCGTTGATAAGTTGGACATCCGTTGGGGATGCATCTTACCAGCGAGGGGCTCGATGTGACTCGCAAAAGGTGGTAGATCTGGTCATCAAGCAATCGGCGCTGACGCAGCGCGACGCGAACGCGAATCTGCAACACACAATGCGCCTGCACTGATTCGGCCGGCCAGCCTAAGCCAACAGGTTGCAGCCTGCTACCTGTCGCTGCCTCCCTCTCGTCGCTTGCATTATCGCGACAACTAACCGCGGAGGCAGAGCTGATTATGGCTGGCTCATTCGAGATATCTATCCACATGACTCCGTTGTGCTCGTGGACTATTCGATACGCACATTCTCGATAAGCGATGACGCAACGTCTTTTGCCAAAAGAAATGGCGCGGCGTCGCCCGTCGTGTGCGAGAGGACCAACGCACCTTGTAGAATAACGTTAAGCTGTTTTGCAAGATACTGAGGTCTGGCAAAGCGCGCTTCCTCACACAGTTCAAGGAACTTCATTTCCGCGCGCGTACTTGCTTCTATTCCAAGCTTGACAATACCTTCATGTTTCCCGGCGTATTCTTGCGCTGCTTTCATCCCAAAGCAGCCTCGTGTGCGCACCCGGCCAGTATTCTTGGGTACATCGAAGACCGCGATGATCTGCTTGCGTGGATCGCTGACATTTGCGACCGGGTCGAAGAGATCACGCACGATGGCCTCGCTATAGAGCCTCAAGGCGGCCTCAATCAGGTCTTCTTTTGACGGGAAATACTTATAGAGGGTGCGCTTGGATATGCCGCTACCGGCCAAAGCGGCCTCCATGCCCGTCGCATGAAAACCCGATTCATAGAATCGATCCAAAGCATAGCTCACAATTTCGAGCTTCTTACCTTCTATCTCCAGCGCCATATCGCCTTCCTTGTGAGTTCGCCGCTGATAGCTAGGGTATCCGGTTGACAAAGTAAACACAATCGTTTACTTTCGGGGTTGGCATCCTGTCTTATGACCGCTCGGCGATGTCGCTCCTGCTCAACTTCGACGAGAATCCCGCACTCAATGACTGATCTTCTGGATAAAGTACTCGACGCACACGGTGGACTGGATAACTGGCACCGCGTGAACAATATCGATTTCCGCCTGACATTTCGCGGCGCGCTACTTGAAATCAAGCGCCAACCGCACGGTATGCGAGACGTTATGGTGAAGATCGACATACAGCGTCGCCGCACTTTGATCACGCCGTTCCCGGCGCCGGGCAGTCGAGGGATATTCGAAGATGGGCGTGTCAGGATTGAAACCGATGCTGGAGTAATAACATCGGAACTCGACGACCCGCGCAAGTCTTTTGAGGGTCATGAACGCAAGACGCCGTGGAGTGATAGCCAGTTTTTCTACTTCGTGGCTTACGCGCTTCAGAACTACATGACCATGCCGTTCCTGCTCACTAACGATGGCATTCACTGCGAGGAGATTGCTCCACACGAGGAGCATGGCGAGCAATGGAGAGTGCTCAAAGTCACGTTTCCACCTAGCATCCATGTGCACTGCGCAGAGCAGAAGTTTTACTTCAACGATGCAGGCTATCTCGTTCGTAACGACTACATCCCGGATGTTAGTCGCGGTACAGCCGCGCACTACACATTTGACCACAAGAATTTCGATGGTTTTATTTTTCCAACCAACCGTCGTGTAGTATTTCGCGACGCGAACGACCACACGCTTCTAACGGCTCCATCTATCTTCAGGTTAGATATCGAATCTGTTGTCTTGTCGTGAAGGCAACCGTCCATTTAACGTCGTGCTGCCCCTCAATTCCGGCTAACACTCACCGAATGGCGTGGATTGAAATTCGCGCCTTCGTTATGGCCGTATGACTATTTCGCACAAAGCGAATCCGCATACCACTCTTTCATCAGCGGCCACCGCACAGGACTCGTCTCCTTCGGTGTGCCAGAAACGCAGGTTCCCCGCCTTCTCCTCGTCGTGAGCTTCAGGTAGGTCCGTTAAGGCTGTGCTTTTTCATCAGCGGTGCGTCTGACAGAACAAGGTAAGGTGGTCGCGAGTTAAATTGCAACCTCCCCCCCTCTTGATAGGCCACGCCCCGACCACGGTCGACCTATCTCTAGACCCCCGCGGAAGGATGCCGGAAGCGGAGATATCGCCTCGCTACTTGAGCACACTGACGTTGAACCCGCGCAGCGGCTCGGGTGTTCACCTGAACATACCGCGTACGGAAAGCATGTGCAGAAAGTGAACGATTGGATGATTGAGCAGCTCGCTCAACGATCTGGAGAGGGCTGATCGCTATGCTTGCCACCGCTGCGAGGGGTGGCCAAGAGACCTTTCAATGATTGTCAACGCCGCATGGGCTTTGATGCTGATCGCTCGGTTGCGATTAGCACAGCTACCCGTAGCCGGTGCACATTGACTGTAGTTTTAGGAGACTACAGGCTCGCCAACGGCAGACTACTCCGTCGACGTTACGCACCGGTCAGTATTCACATCATGTCACGCACCGTGCGTGACATCGTTCACCACGGCAACTGCTTGTCCAGATGGAAAAAGCCACCGCTGGGACCATCCTCTGGCAAAAGTGCGAGCCGTAGGCTGGTTTTTCCGCCATCCACAATAGACATAGGCGCGGCGCTCCCGCCCATCGACGTCTGCACCCAGCCCGGATGCGCTGCATTGACTTTGACGCGAGTCCCCTTCAGAACGTTGGCCAGATGCACGGTGTACGAGTTGATCGCCGTCTTCGAGGTGTCGTATGCGACAGAATTGATATTGAATACGGGTGACGACGCATCGCTATGTAGTGTCAGCGAACCAAGTGTGCTCGAGAGATTCACGATACGACCGGCGGGCGCTGCCTGAAGAAGCGGCAGCAGAGTTTGCGTCAGGAGGACAGGAGCGAAAAAGTTCGCTTCCATCGTTTCGCGCATAACACTTTCAGGAACATCTATCGCGTTATAAAGCTCGTTGACGCCCGTTTCGCCTTCGAGGTAGACACCTGCATTGTTGATCAGGATGTCCAGTCGGCCTGCAAGCGTTTTGAAATGATCTCGGGCCTTCTGATGGTCTTGTTGATTCGTCACATCGAATACGAGGTGACTGATGCTCAGGCCTTCATCGCTCAACTGCTGGACTGCAGCTTTGCCTGCCTCATCGCTGCGCGAACCGATAACTGTAAACACTCCGGCCTGAGCCAACTGCCTCGCGGTTTCCAGTCCAATACCGCGATTTCCGCCCGTTACGAAGGCAACCTTTGTTTGCTGATCGAGTTTCATGGATTTTCTCTGGTACACGTCACAACAATTGTGCGTTTAAAAGTAACAATTAGAGGCAAAAAAATTAGCCGCAATCTTTGATCATTGCGACCACGTCTGCGAGCGTTTGTCGAGCAAGGCTTTCTTCGAGACCGTTCTGCGCCACACACAAAACACGCTCCATGCAACCTTTGATATTACGGCTGACCCTGCACTCCTCTTCAACTGGGTAGTCGTGAATTGCGAACGCAACGGGCGCCTCACTCGCACGGTATATCTCGAGCATTGTGATCTGCGACGGCGGCTTCGCCAGCGAACACGCCCCGCTCTTGCCTCGCACGGTTTTCACAAGTCCAGCCTTGGCCAGTTTCGAGATAATGCGGCGAACGAAGCTTGCATCCGCATTCACGCTGTCCGCCAGTGTCGCCGAATACATTGATTGGCCATGACGAACACCCAAAGTGGCCATCACGTGCGAAGCGACTGAAAATTGAAAATTTGTGCGAGACATGTCTGTAACCGTCATCGACACAATATCACGCAGCGAGTGAAAATTTTCGTCTACATTGATGTCGCAAATGCAAGTATTTGTTGTCCGCCAATGACATCATCAAGCCAGTCAAGGATGCACTGGTTGTGCGCATATAACGGGCAAATCACACAAACAGCTTTTTCATTCCAATATCGTGTGCTTTCATCAAGACCGAAGACTGACCAGGGCTTGAGCTCGCGACGAGTCCAGCGTTCAGCTTGAGGCGACTGAGGAAGAGAAGTTTGCTCGCCTCCGGCGTAGTCGTGAATCTGACTTCGAAGTCGATGAAAGCCGTATCGACGACCCTCCGTATATTCTCCGATACCTGCTCTCCGCTCATAATGCGAACGCCGAGCGCCATGAGTTCATCTACGTAGTGACGAACAACATCGTCATCATGCTTGTCCACTTTAAATACTCCACACCGGTTCGAAAAAACGGGTTGAAACTTGGGCGCACCAGCCGCCTATTGCCATCACGACACAACGAAGCGTCTGTCGTAGGTTCGCGCTGAACGTCGAAAGAATTTTACGGTGCCTCAACTTCAGTAGCGCACCAGATCCAGACCGAAGCGAAGGATATAAGTGATCTTCTATTTGTACATTAGCTAGATCACAACCGAATACGTGTGCCTACTGCTTGTTGTCAATACGCAAGAATCTTTTGCAATTTCGACAAGAATAGAACTTCTAACAAGACTGGTGAGAGTGTTGCACCCTCGAATCTTCTAACTTTCGATGGATATTCTCGATCTCCGATGACACACAAGAGAGATGCATCACATCCGCCAGCGACCGAAATCGGATAAACGAAGTCGCTATGCCATATCAAAAACTCTTCAATGCAAACAGTCTACGATATGGTCTTGCTTTGGCCTTTTGGCGAAAGAACTGTTTTCGCGTGCGACGGACGCCAGGACTGCGTCCCAGCGTCCGCTCTAGTGTCTTCGACACCTGGCTGCCAGCGGTCCAAGCAAATCAACACTGCTGCAAGTCTACGCACCGGCGTCTGCCCATGTCGCAGTCGGTAGCACGATAGCCATCTCTTTTGACGATCATTCCCAATAGCCGAAAATCAGCTGCTGTTATGCGTCGCGTAACACACCGTAATCTTCGAGATGTCACGAATCGCACGTACTTGATCAAGAACGCAAATCAGTGACCGATATATAGCGAGTCGTACAGCAGAACAACCAAAAAACCGAGGATTCAAGTTGAAGAAAATTTCCCAAGCCCTTCTTGCGTCGGCGACATGCACTGTCATCCTGGCAGGTTGCGCGACCAATGAGCAAGGTCAACTCGTCATTGACCCAAACAAGGTCAATGAGGTCATAACGGGCGCGCTGGCCCCCCGGGCGGGGCCGGCCGCGCGGGGGGGGGGAGGGGGGGGGGGGGCGGGTCCGGCGGGGCGCGG
>NZ_QBUY01000174.1:7845-10780 GCF_003121405.1 Paraburkholderia sp. C35
CCGCAGACGATCCCGAACAAGGGCCATGACGTCATATCCGGCGCGCTAACCCCCCCGCCCCCGCCGCCCCCTGTTGTCGTTGAAGATGCTTATCAACCTTTACCGACTGATAACTTTGTCGCTGTCGTGGCCGAGCGCGACGTAACGATTGTCGGCGGAGATACTTACATCTGGGTGGTGGGACCCGATGGTCAGCGCCATCGCCACTTTTATGCTCACGGCGATCACCGCGCAGAGGTATTTCACCGACAGGAAGAATTGCATCGTGTGATGGCGAACCACGGCGGCCATCTACCGGATCATCCGGTCGTTGCGCATCCGCCGCTTGGGCATCCAGGCGGACCATCACCAACGGTTGCTGCTGCTCACGGTGCGCCCAAGCCCGGTGCCGGTCCAACCCCTATCGCCCACGCGGTGATTCCAAACAAGCCAGGACCGGCGGCAAAGCCAGCTCCCAAGGATCCGAAGAAGTCTTGATCGCGTGTTCGCACCAGATGCCGATGCACAGCGCGATTAAGATCTGCTCAACGTCACCAGGTCCGTTCCCGGCCTGAGACGGTTCCGATAGTCTCGGGATGCCTAGCGTCCCGAGATACGGGAAATCTCCCAAACCGTCCTGCTAACGGTGCCCTGAGATGAGCGTCGTGAGGAACCTGATGTACTGACGCAGCTCCCGAATGACTTGTGCCGCGTTAGTCACAACCATGCTGGTTCGACCGTGTTGTATCGCCTCGTGCTGCTCCCGAAAAACCTCACCGTTTCAGGTGAAGTCCGGGGTCCCGGCAGATATACGCAAAACCAAGATCGTCATGCCACGCGTCATCCACCTATCGGATGAATAGTTTGCCCATTGCGATGTCATGCGCTTTCATCAGCACAGAGGCCTGTGCAGGGCTGGAATGAGCAAGGACGCCAGCTCTCAACTTGAGATGCCCGAGGAATCGAAGCTTGTTCGCTTCAGGGGTACCGTAGTACCTGATATCGAAGTCTGTAAATGCCGTGTCGACTACCCGTTGGATCTTCCCTGCTACGGCGTCGCCTCTCATACTTTGCTCGCCCAACGCGACAACCTTGTCGAGGTAGTGAGTGACGATGCCTTCATCCGAGTTTTGCACATCTTTCTCCGGTTCGATTTCTTGGTAGGAGTTTCGGCGAGGCGCTAGTGACTCACCATCCATGACTGACTCCGTTCACGATATATCCGACGAGGTTCGCCACTTTAATTTGCATATGCAACAACTCGCCATCCGAAAGATTACCTTCACTTTGACCAGGCACGACGCGACCGGCGCTGAATAACACTATTGCAAAATCTGGTACTGAAGCGCGGCCACTTCATCTGCTACCGGGTTTCTAGCAGTAATCGTTGAATCTGCAAAAACCTGAACATCTCGTTTAAAAAGGGGAACTACACCCGATATCACACGGGAGATATCGGATGCGACTCTTATCAATTGGCGAGGCAGCAACGCAGCTGGGCGTTGCAGTAGGTACGCTGCGATGCTGACATCGGCAGGGACTGTTCTTGCCTTCCTGCCGAACCATGGGTGGGCACCGCCGGTATCAGCATGACACGGCACGGGCTGCGGCTGGTGCGGCTCCTGCTGCAACGGGCAAGACGGTTTGTTACGCGCGCGTTTCATCGCACGACCAGGCTGGGCAGCTATTGACACAGGTCTCGCGGCTGCAGAAGCACTGCGTCGAAGCTGGCTTCGCCGATATCGAAGTCATTTCCGACCTCGGCAGCGGCCTGAACTACCGTAAGAAAGGGCTGCAGCGATTGCTTCTCGATATTCTTCGCGGACGCGTCGCCCGGCTCGTGCTGGTCACGAAGGACCGCCTGTTGCGTTTCGGTAGTGAATTGCTGTTCCGTATCTGCGAATTGTTTCGCGTCGAGGTTGTGGGTCTGGACGCCGCACCCGATGCCAGCCGCGAGCAGCAGCTTACGGAAGACCTTGTCGAAATCCTGACGGTCTTCTCGTCGCGCCTGTACGGCTCGCGCAGCCGCAAGAACGCGCGTGCGCTGGCCGCCTGATGCAGTCGACCACGCAGACCCGGCTGCGCCTGTCATCGCACGACGCACGCACCCTCGATGAGATGGCTGCGTTATACGGCACGATGAAGCGCAAGCTCTACGCGCGCATCGCTGCAAACGGCGGCAAGACCAAGTCACACAAGACGGCGTTCTGCCGGGAGCACGGCATCTCCGCCCGGATGTTCAATGCGATAGCGATCGACCTGCAGGGGCTGCTGGATGGTACGCACGAGTTGATGGTCTCGGAGCGCAAGGACCTGCTCAGGGCAATACGTAATCAGCAGCGCCAGCTCGACACCCGACGGGCGCGTCTTGACGAGACACAGGATGTGGCGACGATCATTACCAGTTCAAGGTGTGAGTGCCGGACTGCCTGCGCAAGAAGGGCGAGCGCAAATACCTCATCATCAGCGATGTGGTATTCAATCACAACCGCCCCGCGCCGGATGAGGCGCTGGCCACGAATGTCGCCCTGACCTGGCGACTGCACTAGGACGGGCGTCACTGGCGCGCATTGGTTTCGTTCAACCACGCGCCTGGCCGACGGGGCACGCTCGACGCACAGCACGGTGCGGTGGGACTCGACTTCAATGTGGACCACCTGGCCGTCACCGAGACCGACCCGTTTGGTAACCTGTTGCGCACCAGGCGCTTCGTGTTGCTTCGTGAAGATGCCACCTCGGGCCAGCGTGAGGCCGTGCTGTCCGATGCGCTGTCGGCGGCGGTGGCGTGGGCGAAGGACGAACTCAAACCCATCGTCGCAGAAGATCTGGACTTCATGGCGAAGAAGAAGACGATGGCACAGCTCGGCCCGAAGGGCGCTCGGATGCTTTCGGGGCTGCTCTACGCGAAATACCGGCAACTGCTTGAAGCGAAGTGCTTTCGGGCAGGTGTCGAACT
>NZ_QBUY01000175.1 GCF_003121405.1 Paraburkholderia sp. C35
TGTTCAGCGGCTTTCTTTTGCCTACTTTTCTTTGCCGCGGCAAAGAAAAGTAGGTGCTGCCCCGCACAGGGGCGACGCATGAAGAACCACTAACAAACCGCGGATGCCAGCGAAACCAAAGGCAAAAGCAAAACCAAAACCAAAACCAAACCTACAGCGTCGCAGACAAAAAAACCCTCACTCCGCCGCGTAAGTCTTCTGCTCCTGCTCCCCAAGCCCCTCAATCCCAAGCCGAACAACCTGCCCCGGCTTCAGATAAACAGCCTCAGGCTTAACCCCCATCCCAACCCCCGGCGGCGTGCCGGTAGAAATCACATCCCCAGGCTGCAAGCTCATACACTGCGAAAGATAAGACACCAGCTTGGCAACACCAAACACCATCGTCTTCGTGCTGCCGTTCTGATACCGATGCCCATCCACCTCGAGCCACAACTTGAGATTCTGCGGATCCGCCACTTCATCCCGCGTCACAACCCAAGGCCCGATCGGCCCGAACGTGTCGAAGCCCTTGCCCTTGTCCCATTGCCCGGCGCGCTCGATCTGCCATTCACGCTCCGACACATCGTTGATCACGCAATAACCCGCGACATAGTCGAGCGCGTTCGCCTCGTCGACATACTTCGCTTCCTTGCCGATCACCACGCCCAGTTCGACTTCCCAATCGGTCTTCTTCGAACCGCGCGGAATTTCAATGCCGTCGTTCGGGCCGACAATCGCACTCGTCCACTTGTTGAAAACGACCGGCTCCGGCGGCACCGGCAGATTCGACTCGGCAGCATGATCCGCGTAATTCAACCCGATACACACGAACTTGCCGATCTTGCCGACACACGGCCCAATGCGCGGATTGCCTTCGACAACCGGCAGCGACGCCACATCGACAGCACGCAGCTTCGCCAGCGACGCATCCGTCAGCGTGCTGCCATCAATATCGCCGACCACTTTCGACAGATCGCGAATCTTGCCTTGCGCATCCAGCAAGCCCGGCTTTTCCTGGCCCTTCGGTCCATAACGAAGCAGTTTCATCGCTGCAGTTTCCTCTGATCAGTAATTCCGTGGTTCATAAACGTGGTCCGTGCTTCACACGCTCGCTGCGTGGCTCAGTTCGACCAGCCACCGTCGATCACATGCGCCTGACCCGTCGTAAACGCCGATTCATCCGACGCCAGATACAACGCCAGCGCCGCGATCTCCTCGGGCTTGCCGACACGGCCCATCGGCTGGCGCGCGACGAACGCGGCGTGCACCGCGTCGACCGTCGCGCCCTGCGCCTTCGCCTGTTCGGCAATGCGCTGCTCGAGCGAAGGCGAGTGTACCGTCCCTGGGCAAATCGCGTTGCAACGCACGCCGCGTGTCACGAAATCGGCGGCAATGGCCTTGGTCAAACCAATCACCGCTGCCTTCGATGCACCATACACAAACCGGTTCGGCACGCCCTTCACGCTCGATGCCGCCGACGACATATTGATGATCGATCCGCCGCCCTTCTCCAGCATCGCCGGCAGAAACGCGCGGATCATCCGGTACATCGCCTTCGCGTTCAGATCGAACGCGAAGTCCCAATCTTCCTCGCTCGCTTCGAGAATCGAGCCGGCATGCACGTAGCCCGCGCAATTGAAGAGCACATCGATCGGGCCGACTTCCTGCGCGAGCGCCTTGATCGCCGCGCCGTCGAGCACATCGAGCTGGCGCGCTTCGACCGGCTTGTCCTTGAGCGCGTCGATGCGGATGTCGGTGGCGATCACGCGCGCGCCTTCGCGTGCGAACAGCTCAGCCGTCGCGAGGCCAATGCCCTGCCCAGCTGCCGTGATCAAAGCCGTCTTGCCGGCCAGTCTTTGTACCATTTAAGGCTCCCGTTGGATTGGCGTTTGAGTCATACCGGGTATTGCAGCACGTGCTCACCGGCGAGAACATAGTGAAAATCCTGAAGCGTGCTCACAAGCGATAGAACGCCGTCGCATTGCCGCCGAAAACGCCAGTGCGCTCGTCTTCGGAAAGTGCGGCCAGCAACTGCGTCGCCACCGAATGCCATAGCAGATAGTCGCCATTGAGGTTCAGCACCGGCCAGTCGCTGCCCCACATGAGCCTCTGCGGTCCAAACACGGCCAGCAGATGATCGACGTAGGGGCGCAGCGTCGTTTCCGTCCAGCCTTGCGCAGCTTCCGTCGCGAGACCGGACAGCTTGCAGTGAACATGCGGGTATTGTGCGAGCCGCGTGATGCCTTCAGCCCACGCGTCGCAGCCTGCGTTGCCATCGCGAATGGGCGGCTTTGCGCCGTGATCGATCACCACGCGCAGTGTCGGAAAGCGCTCGATAAAGGTTGCCAATGCATCGATGTGACGCGTGAAGATCAGCGCATCGAAGGCAAGATCGTGTGCGATCAGTGCATCGACGGCGGGCTTCAACGCGGGATTGGCGATCCAGTTGTCGTCGGGCAAATCCTGCAGCATGGGCCGCACGCCCTTGAATTTAGGCTCGTGCGCGAGTTCTGCGATCAATGCGGGTGCATCGGCATCGAGCATCGGCACCCAGCCGACCACGCCCGCAATCGATGCTTCCTCGCGCGCAAGATCGAGCAGATAGCGCGTTTCTCCGACAGTTGCCGCGGCCTGCACGACCACCGTACGCGACACGCCCGCGCGCTCGCGCAACGGCGCGAGATCGTCGGGACCGAACGTGCGATACAGCGGCGCGAGATCCGGCGTGAGCCAACCGTAATCGCCGCGCTCGGGATTCCAGTAGTGCTGGTGTGCATCGATTTGCATGATGTGATCGATCCGCTGCTAGTCCTTGGGCACGGGCGCGCGCGGATCGAGCAAATCTGCGTCGCGCAGTGCCTGCCAGAGTTCAGCGGGAATCGGCTTGTCGAACGAAGTCACATTCTCGCGCAGTTCGCCTGCGTTGCGCGCGCCCGTCAGCACGGTTGCGACAGCAGGATGCGCATACGGGAACTGCAACGCGGCAGCAGCAAGCGGCACGCCATGCGTCTTGCACACCGCTTCCAGACGCGCGACGCGTTCGATCACTTCCTTCGGCGCCTCGCCATAGTTGAACTTGAGATCGCCTTCGACACCGCGCGCGAGAATGCCGGAATTGAACGCGCCGCCCAGCAGGATGCTGACGTTGCGTTTCTCGCATTCGGGCAGCAGATCATCGAGTGTCGCCTGTTCGAGCAGCGTGTAGCGCCCCGCGAGCAACGCGCAATCAATATCGCACTCGCCCATCGCCGCGAGAATCGGTGCGCCTTCATTCACGCCGAGGCCGATCGCCTTCACGACGCCTTGCGAACGCAGTTCTTCTAATGCGCGAAAGCCGCCGCCTTGCGTAAGCTGCTGCCAGTAGTGCGCGTTTCGCTCGCCATGCGTGACGACGCCAATATCGTGCACCAGCAGAATGTCGATATCGACGATACCCATGCGCTGCTGGCTATCTTCGAACGAACGCAGAATGCCGTCGCGCGTGTAGTCGTAGATCGCTTCGAACGGCAACGGGTTTTGCCAGCCTTCGCTGCCGTCATACGGATTCTTGCGCGGCACGAAGTGACGGCCGACCTTGGTCGACAGCACGAACTCGCTGCGCGGATAGCGTCGCAATGCATCGCCCAGCCGATGCTCGGCCTTCGTATGTCCATAGTGCGGCGCGGTGTCGAAGAAGCGCACGCCTGCATCCCACGCGGCCTGAACCGCGCCGAATGCTTCCTCGTCGGACAGATCGCGATACAGTCCGCCGAGCGGCGCCGTGCCAAGACTCAGGCCCGTCACTTCGAGCCCGCGCCCGCCGATACTGCGCCGCTTGCGCACGTTGGAACCTGCCGCGTCCGTCATCGTCTCGCTCTCCATGTTCTCTGATTCGTTCACTGCGCGGCCACGCTCACCACCCGATGCGGCAGCGCCGCACTCGACGGCAGGCACGCGGGCCCGACCGGCTCGAACGTCTTGTACGTAAGGATAAACTCCTGATGCCCGAGCGACTCGGATTTCGACGCCGCGCCACGCGCGACAGCGAGCGTCACGTCGAATACTTCGCGACCGACTTCATCGAGTGTCGCGCGGCCCTCAAGGATACGCCCTGCATCGACATCCATGTCGCCCGACAGGTTGCGGTAAGTATTCGGGTTTGCGCACACCTTGATGACGGGCGAAATGGCCGAGCCGACTACCGAGCCGCGCCCTGTCGTGAACAGAATCACATGCGCGCCGCACGCGATCAACTCGGCGATCTCCGCGTTGTCGCTGATGTTCGGAAAGCCGAAGCGCGGTTCGCCATCGGGTACGACATCGAGCAGATAAAGGCCACCTGTGGGCGGCACATCGCCGGGCTTGACGATGCCGACGATCGGCGACGCGCCGCTCTTCGCATACGCGCCCAGCGACTTCTCTTCCTGCGTCGTCAGTCCGCCGTCCGCGTTGCCGACCGCGAAACTGCCGTGGCCGAGGATCGAGTAATAGCGCGCGGCCTTCGCGACGCACGCGACGATTTCATCGCCGAGATCGTCACGCGCTGCGCGGCTTTTCATATGAAACTCGCAGCCGACAAGCTCGCCCGTTTCTTCGAAGATGCAGGTCGCGTCGTGTTCGATAAAGTGATCGAATGCGCGTCCGACAGCGGGATTAGCGGTAATGCCGCTGGTGCCGTCCGAGCCGCCGCAGATCGTGCCGATCACGAGTTCGGACAACGCCATCGGCACTTTCTTCTGCTGCGCGAGTTCGGCGCGCGCTTCGCGCACCCAGTCGACGCCATACTGAATCGTGCTGCGCGTGCCGCCTTTCTCCTGGATCGTCAGCACATGCACGGGGCGCCCGCTCGCGCGCACCACATCGACGAGATAGTGCTTGTTCATGCTCTCGCAACCAAGCGAGACGAACAGCACCGCGCCGACGTTCGGATGCGTGGTCAACTGCTCCATCATCTTTTCGGCGTAACTGTTCGGATAGCAGCCAGGAAAACCGATCAGATGAACGGCAGGTTCTTGCTCAGCGGAAGAATCATCGAACGCATCGAATGAAGGTCGAAACTGCGCGACGATCTCGCGCGCCACGTGATGCGCACATTCCACCAGATACGCGACCGCGACCACATTGCGGATGCCCTTGCGTCCATCGCTGCGCAGATAGCCTTGAAGTGCTGATTGCGCGGTATTAGCTTCGGATATGTCGGTCATGTTGTATTGAACCCGCGTCAATGATGGACGAATGCGTGGCCTGCGTCGTGCGTATAGGTCGGCAGGTAATCGCTTTCGAGGTTATGCGTGTGCAGATGTTCGCCGCGTGCGACGTCCACATTCACGTGGCCGATCACCGCGCCGTAGCGCAGCACCTTTTCATCGGCGTGCAGTGCGCGGCGCGCGACCTTGTGACCGAGTTCGATCGTCTTCGCGAGCGTGACATGCTCGCCTTCGATATCGACTTGCGTACCTGCTTCGAGACGCGCGCCCGCGATCAGACAGTTATCTTCGGGACTCAGCAGAATGAGACGTGGATCGGTCATGTCAGTTTTGTCATTCGCCGCTGGCGAGACGCGCCACCATCAGCGAGCCGAGAATGATTGCGCCGTAGATAGCCTGAATCCAGAACGACGGCACCTGAGCGAGCGTCAACAGGTTCTGCACGACGCCGAGCAGCAACACGCCGGAGAGCGCGCCGAGCATCGTGCCCTTGCCGCCATCGAGCGAAATGCCGCCGATTACCGCCGCTGCGAAAACCGTGAAGATCATGCCGTTGCCCTGATTCGCGTTGATCGCGCCGACATAGCCCGTCACGACGATGCCGCCAATCGAAGCGAGCACGCTGCCGAGCACGAACACGCCCCACGTGATGCGTTCGACGCGGATGCCCGCCGCGCGCGCCGCTTCCGGATTGCCGCCGATTGCATACAACGCGCGGCCCAGACGGTGATAACGCAGCATGAACGCAGCGATGCCGAAGGCGACCGCCGCGAGCCACACCGACAATGGCAAGCCAAGCACGATCGTGGCGGCGAGCGCGAAGAACGACGGCGGCATATCGAACAGCGTGCCGCCCTTGGTCGCGCCGACCAGCATGCCGCGCAGCACGATCAGCATCGCGAGCGTGACGATGAACGCGTTCAACCTGAGTCGCACTACCAGAAAGCCGTTGATGAAACCGATCACGGCGCCGACCACGATGATCGCAAGCAAGCCCATCGCAGCGGGCCATTCGAAACCGAAGCCCGCGGACGCAGCAGGCATCACGAGCATCGCGCCGACAGCGGGCGCAATGCCAACCGTCGATTCCAGCGACAAATCGAACTTGCCGGTCAGCACGATCAGCGATTCCGCCAGCACGACAAGCGCCAACGCCGCCGACGCGCCCAGCACGCTGATCAGATTCGCCTTCGTCAGAAAGCTCGGGCTGACGAAAGCACCAATCACGATCAGCAAAGCGAGCGCAGGCACGAGAGCGAGATCGCGCAGGCGCGCAAATTCGATGCGCGGTCGCGCGGCGCCTGCACTCATTCCCTGCGCCGATTGAGCCGATGCAAACGCGGGCACACTATTCTTCATGGAGACTGACTCCTTCAACGGATGCGATCAGGTCGTTGTCTTCCCAACCTGCCGGAAACTCAGCCGCGATGCGGCCACGGAACATCACCAGCACGCGGTCGCAGACGCGCAGATCGTCGAGTTCGCCTGATGCGACGATCACGGCCTTGCCTTCGTCGCGCACACGGTCGACAACGGACAACAATGCTTCTTTCGATTTCACATCGACGCCTGCCGTCGGATCGATCAGCACGAGCACATCGGGATCGGTCGCCAGCGCGCGCGCCATCACCACCTTCTGCTGATTGCCGCCCGACAGGCCCGATACGATCTGCTCCGGCCCGCGCGCGGCGATACCGAGCGCGTCGATCATCTTCTTGCCGAACGCGTGCTTCTTCGCGGGCGGCGCGATGCCGAACTTGCCGAGCACGCGTGCAATCGTCATCGACGCGTTTTCGGCGACCGATTGCGTGAGCACCAACCCTTCGTGATGGCGATCCTTCGGCACGCAGCCGATACCGCGTTTCAACGCAGCGGGCACGTCGCCGAGCGGCAACGCTGCGCCATCGACGCGGATGCCGCCGCGCTGCGGCTTGCGCAAACCTGCAATCGCTTCGGCGACACTCGTGCGTCCGCTGCTCGTTGCGCCTGTGAGGCCGATAACTTCACCGCGCTTCACGGCGAACGTGACGTCTTCGTAGTCGCTGCCCGTCAATGCGTCGACCTGCAATGCGATGGCGGTATCGGAAGGTAATGGCGAGCGCGTCGCCGCATCGGTGACGTTGAGGCCGCCGCGCTCGCCCGTCATCGCTTCGATCAGTTGCTCACGCGGCAGCGCCGAGACCGGCGCGCTGACGATATGCCGCGCATCGCGCAGCACGGTCACCGCCTGACAGATCTCGTACACCTCTTGCAGATGGTGCGAAATGAACAGGAAGGTCACGCCTTCGCGCTGCAGTTCTTCAATGCGCGTGAACAGCCGCTTGATTTCATCGCCGTCGAGTTGCGCGGTCGGCTCGTCGAGAATGATGAAACGCGCGCCATACGACAGCGCCCGCGCGATCTCGACCAGCTGCCGCGCTTCGACGGAGAGATCGCCCGCGCGCGCGTCTTCGCGCACGTCGATCTTCCAGTGATCGAGCAGCGCACGCGCCTCGCGACGCATGGTGCGCCAGTCGATCACGCCGTTGCGCGTCTGCTGCCGGTTGATGAACAGATTCTCCGCAACGGACAACTCGCGGATGATGGTCGAATGCTGATAGACGCACGCGACGCGTTCGCGCCACGCGTCACGGTCGGCAACAGGCGGTGCAAGCTCGCCGTTGAAGCGGACCTCGCCCGTGTCCTGCTTGCGCAGGCCGGTGAGGATCGACACCAGCGTCGATTTGCCCGCGCCGTTGCGCCCGACGAGTGCATGCGACTCGCCGGGCATCACGCGCATGGACACGTCTTTCAACGCGGCATGATTGCCGAAGCGCTTGCCGACAGAAAACGCCTCGACGACCGGTTGCATGGTTACGTTCGCGTCGTGTGTCGTCTCGGCGTTCATTTCAGCGTATTGCCCCAGAGGTTCTTGTCGTCGACATTCGCCTTCGTCACGAGCGGCGCGGGCAACTGGTCTTCGAGCACGCCCGGCTGCAACTGCACGATGTTGCTGCCGTGATCGGTCGGACCCGGCTTGAAGGTCTGCCCGGCAAGCGCGGCCTTCATGTAGTACAGGCCGTACTTCGCGTACAGATCGGCGGGCTGCGAAATGGTCGCATCGATTTCGCCCTTGCGGATCGCATCGAACTCTTGCGGAATGCCGTCGTTGCTGACGATCACGATGTGCTTCGGATCACCCGCAGGCACCAGCAACTGCTTGCGGCGCAGCGTCTGCAGCGTGGGCGACAGATAGACGCCGCCAGCCTGCATATAGATGCCCTTCACGTCCGGGTTCGCAGTCAGCAGGCTGTCGAGCGAGCTGGCGGCGACATCGCCCTTCCAGCCGGCGGGGATTTCCAGCACCGACAGCGCCGGGTAGTTCTTCATGCACGCGCGGAAGGCTTCCGAGCGGTCGCGTCCGTTGACGGATGCGAGATCGCCCATGATCTGCACGACCTTGCCCGATTTCACATGCTCGCCGATGTACTTGCATGCGTTCGTGCCGTACGCGCGGTTGTCGGCGCGCACGACCATCGCGACCTTGCCTTGCGTCGGCGCGACATCGACGGCGACCACGGCCACGTTTTTCGCCGAGGCCGAATCAAGCGCGCGGCTGATCGCCGCCGAATCGATCGGACCAACGACGATGCCCTTCGCGCCGAGATTCACCATGTTGTTCATGTCGGTGATCTGCTGCGCGGGGTCGTTGTTCGAATTGACGGGCGCGAGGATATCGATGCCCATTTCCTTCGCGTATTTCGGCAGGTAGTTGTTGTACGACTGCCAGAACGGCGACGTGAGAAGTGGCAGGCCGAGACCGACCTTGGCGGTATCGGCGGCCTGCGCGGCCGTGATGCTGCCCGCCATGCAGGCGATGGCGGCGGCCGCCATCAACGTATGTCCGATGAAACGGCGAGCCGTGCGCGGCTCTTTGGCGAAACCCATGCTTGTCTCCATGTCGACGGGCGTTGGCGCTTCAGCGGTGACGCCCGTCTGCGTTGTGGGAAGAGGAACCGGCGAACCGGGCACATCGACCTGCACTTTCTTCTTATGGGTATTGGTGTGTTCATTCACCAATGAACGTATTATTCATATACGAACTTTTACAAGTCAATGCGACGGACGTGGGTGTTTTCCCTGGAGCGAGGCGGGCGCCCCTGTGTGACCGTCCTTTGACAGCCGATAATCTGTGCGAATGTCAAAACCGACCCGACTGCCGACGATGGAAGTAGAAGACAAGGACGACGCCGACCGATATCGCGCGCCCGCGCTGGACAAGGGGCTGGACATACTCGAGCTGCTTGCCGAGCAGAAGGGCGGGCTGACGCGCGCGGAGATCACGAAGCTGCTGGGACGCAACGCGAGCGAGATGTACCGGATGCTGGAGCGGCTGGTGGCGCGGCAGTACGTGGTGCGCTCGGCGGGTGGCGACCGCTATTCGCTGAGCCTGAAGCTCTATGCGCTTGCGCATCGTCATCCGCCGATGAACCGGCTCATCTCCGAAGCCTTGCCGTTGATGCAGCGCTTTGCTGCCGAGGCGGAGCAGTCGTGTCATCTGGCTGTGTATGACCGCGGGAATCTGCTGGTGGTGGCGCAGGTCGATGGACCTGGCACGTGGGGCATATCGGTTCGTCTCGGGTCGCGCGTGGGGCTGATCGATACGAGTTCGGGGCGGACCCTGCTGGCGTTTCAGACGCCCGAGCAGCGGGCGCATATGCTGGCCGAACATACCGAGGTGAAGGGTGAAGTCACCATTGATCATGCGGCGCTTGAGGCCGCTTGCGGGTCGATTCGTGATGTGGGCTTTTCGCAGAAAGATAGTCAGCAGATTTTTGGGGTTACCGATCTGACGTTTCCTCTGTTGACCGCTGGCGGGTCGGCTATTGGCGCGATGACTTGTCCTTATCTCAAGCGGATTGATGAGTATGTGGCGCCTTCGTTGGATGAGGTTACCGCAATGTTGCGGGAGGTTGTGCAGGGGCTTTCGATGTTTGCTGAGGCGGATAGTTGATGTTTTTTTGCGCGTAGCGCTGGGGGCGGTTTTTTGGTTTTTTAGCTGGCATCCGCGACTTGTCTTGCCTGCTTCATGCGTCGCCCCTGTGCGGGGCAGCACCTACTTTTCTTTGCCGCGGCAAAGAAAAGTAGGCAAAAGAAAGCCGCTGAACACCATCCACTACGGTCGTTGCCTGCGGGTCCCCCGCCGGTCCTATCCTTCATGCGGCATCGTTCTTCTCGTTGCCCGCTGCCAGCGCTCTTTAAGGGCGCATCACCCGCTTCAAACTCTCGCGTCACAGCAAGCCTTACCAGTTTGGTCCAGGCCGCCCAGGTGGCAAACGGTGTGTTGGCCGTCGCGCCTTATACGCATCACTCCGGACTGAAAAGCAAAGGCGGTGTGTCTTGTAGGATCGCCGACGCTCAATGCGCGACAACCTACACACCGTTTGCCACCTGGGCTGCATTGACGAGTCGCTGCCGCTCGGGGCGCTACGGGTGATTGGAGTGGGGTAGGCGACTATTCGAAGCGATGGCTACGGGCGGTGAC
>NZ_QBUY01000176.1 GCF_003121405.1 Paraburkholderia sp. C35
AGATGTGTATAAGAGTCATCAACACCGCAAAGCACCAGCACGAGTGCAGCGGCGCGCATTGATGTATTCATGAAAACTCTCCTTACAGTAGAAACGACAGGTGATTGAATTGATTGCGGACCGGCAACATATGGCCCGCACGCATACGACGAGCTCACCCCGGCATTTGTCGGAGCCTCGCCGTCCCAACGTCGGCCCGCCGCAGTCCGCGGCCGTGCACGCGCATCACGCCTTGCCTTGCTGGCCCAAGCAACACAAACATCCGCATGAGAAGTGCTCGCAGTTCGTCGTTCGAGAGCACGAATTCGGGTGCCGCCTGAACCAGCCACGCACGCATGGGGTCGACGTTGCTGGAAACACTCCCGCTGAGTACCGCTGCAACCTTGGTCGCTTCACGACTGGCTGCTGTATCCCTGATATCCAGCTCGACGACAGCGCGCAGGACGTCGGCACGAAAAGGCGCGGCATACGACGAAAATTTGAGCGCATATTCGGCGTCGTAGATGCCGAGCACCTGCGTGAGGCCTGCCCCTCCCTGCTCTACCAGCCGACGCGCGAACGCGGTGACGAGAGAGCGCGGCATTTCACCGCTTCGGCCGTGAAATCCCGCGTCATCCGAAGCCAGCACGCCCATGACCATCCTCTTCATACCTTCCATCTCTTTTTCCTCTTTCAAAACGCGTAAGCGACCCCGGCTACAAACGCCTGATTGGTTGTCTTCGAACTCGGCTCCATGATGGTCAGACCTTGCGAGTAACCAGCCCCGAGTGGCGAAGCACCGTATGTGAAGTGCTGCACCTCATATCGCATGGTCAGATGCAGCATGCGCGTAATTGCATAATCGGTTGCGACCGCTATTTGTTCAGAGGGCCGGGCACCAAGATGCAAAATAAAATCTGGCCTGCCCTGTACGCCACTGGGGCCGGTGACATTGGCAGCAAACGTGTAGCCAACCTGCAGATCCGCTGAAAGCACCAGGCGTGCGGTCGGCGCATACTGGATGAGTACTCCTGGCCCCGCCTCGTGATGGGAATACCGCTCCCGATTCAGTCCGCCGATGTCGCGGTACCATCGGTGGAAGGCGTACTGAACGTAGGGCGTAACCTGCACGGCTGCGCCAATTTCAAATGCCCGGCCTGCTCGAACTGAAGCATCGATCGTGGTATCAGGATGCGCGAGCACAACCGGAAAGCCGCCGACCGTATAACCGACATAGTCCGTCGGACCGTGAGATACGCTTAAGCTTGCGGCTGAATAGATCCCCTGCAGACCAAACGCGGCCCCCTGCCGCGACACATCTGCCCGCCACATTCCCTGCGTGCCGATTTCAGAATCCAGATAGCCGTTGCTATCTGTTGTCAGCCACTTTTGACCTGGAATCGCTATCTCGTGATAACTCGTGTTGTGGCCACCCGCTGCGATGCCGATCTCGTTGTTGGCACTAACAATGGCTTCGTTCGACCACGCCGATCGCGCGATAAGTAGTACTACGCACCCGACTGGTATCAATCCGCGTCCTGTCATTTCCGTACCCGCTATAAATGATGTTGAGAGCGCCCGGTTTGGAGCCCCGCGCCGCTGCATTGATTTAGCCACACGAAATCGCGGACGCAAGTCGACGGCTGCGCCGATGGGGTTTGGCCATTGCTCTACGACGTGTTTTCAGACTTACGGTCTGCATCACTGTTTGTATTCTACACTTTGAATATACAAAGTCTAGATTCTCGTCAAATTCTAGCAAACGGATGCGCGGTACCGTCGCGCCGGCTGGGCCATAGCGGTGAGGAAATAAGGCAACCAGGAACACGGCAAGTCAGCCCCAGTAGACGTCGTAGGGCGTGTCGGATCAGCCGTTTAAAGGATTGGGGCGGAGGATGCCCCTGAGGCGCGCTGACGGAGCGTAGTCAGCGGGATGGTGATCGGCGTGGCTCGATACGCGACGGGCCGGAAGCGATATTCAGTGGTCTGTTCGGGTTTGCCAGGAACTGGTTTCGCGCAGTCGCGGTGCGCTCACATCATCAAGCGAAATATCCTTCGTCAATCTGGATAAGCGCTTGCTCAACCAGCTGCGCGCCGTGCTCGGTCACAGCGATGTCCATCGCTGTGTGTCCCATAAATCGTTGACGGGGTTCGCGCAGCCATCGGTCGGCCTTGTCGCGATTGCCGAATGTCGCAGTCGCGTGCGCAATGATCCGGGCCAGCCGAGCGGCCTGTGAAGAATTCTCATCGTCACTGTGCGCAGTCATTACCGATCCTTCGTCAAAGGCGGCCAGCTTGATTATGGCGCGGCGTTACCGACTGCTGCGCACTTCCGGCAGTTCCGTCTGATACCTAGATTTTTTTAGGATAGAAACCGAACACCGAGGCCTGCATCGCGCCCATAAGTTTCTCGCTCACGTTCTTCACTTCGATAAAACTGGGTGTCACACCGCCATTTTTGGGGATCTTGGCCTTGAACAACCAGTATCGACCGTGGGCGAGCCAGTGCCGATAGTCGAGCACATGTTCGAATTCATCGATACGTGACTTGATTTCGGGTGCCAGGCGCTTCCATTCAACCAGAATGTGATCCTCCAGCGAAATCCGTTCTTTTTTCTTCTTCCTCAGTGCCTTGAAGGTGGTCGCCAGAGCGCTGGAATCCCTGACGTGTTTATCCGCGCGGTTTGCAAAATCAACCCGGATCGCGGCCTCCGTTGACGCGATAAGGTCGAGGATGGCGAGCAACTCGGTATCACGTCGCAATGCCGCAAAATAGGTGTTGATGTCCTCCTCTAGGGCCCCGACAAAGCGCGGATCGACAGCCCCGCCTTTGATGATCGTCTCGACATGGTGGGCGGCCTCGTAGGTGAAGGATCGGTTGCAGTCGTTAAGCCATTTCTGGACCTGCGTAACGTCTTTGTGCTGTCCCGACAAGCTCATGAATGCGCTTCCTCAAGACAGATTCGCAAGCGTGGCGAGCAGGCTCACAAAGTTTTCGCGATCAAGCGGTGCCAGATTGACTGTCGGCTGACCGGGAACACCAAGTTTCCACTCCCCGTCTTTCCTGAGATTGAAGGGCGTGTTCTCCGGTTCGTTGCTGTCGAGGATGAGACGTTCGGTTTGTCCGTAGACGCCTTCAAGATCGATGCGGCCGAATGCACCAAGGATAAAAGTCCCACGCGGAAGCAGTTTGACTACACTACCGCCAATCTTGATGCGCAAAGTCGTGGCCTGATAGGCCCCAATGTATTTTTCCGAGATCTCCATCTCACCGCTTGTAGTCTTGACGGCGTCGGCGTCGATCAGCGGCTTGAGCCACACATCGATCTTTCGGTAAAGTCCACCTACGTTCTTGAGCCACCATCTTTTCCGCTCAACGAACTGGGCCAGCTGGGACTCGTTTCTTCCTCGCTCGGCTTCTTGCATGGCGAGTTGTTGAAACTGCTTGAACGAAAGAATGCCGGAGGGCATCTCTGGACGCCCTTCCTTGGGCTCAGAGTCTGGCTTCTGCTTATCTTTCAGCGAAACTTCACTTTTCTTTCTGCTCATACGTCCGCCCCGCCAGTACGCAAGTACTGGCTCAAATTGCTTTCAATCTACTCTCCTGCCCCCCAGATCATTCCAGTGTGCTCATCAGGGTGCAGGCTAACCAACGCTGCTTCCTATTGTGCCTGCACGGGCTCACGAGGAATTTCGATTGTCGGTGAACCGCGCTTGCTGTGCTTTTCGAACGCATTCGCCAGAATGTCGAAGGTGTGGCGCGCAGCGTTGCGAACAGGAGTCGTTGGGCTGTCCAAAGTCGCACCCAGCAATTCGGCGGCAGCGTTGACAAACCAGACCGGCGTGGTCAGCACACGCCCGGGGAACGCCTGCTCGAGCGCCTCGATCAGGCGCCGGGACGATTCCTGGGCAAGCTTGTTGGTCGACCACGCGGACGGCAAGGCGATCGAACCTGGCATCGCACTCAGGTCCTTGGCCACGGCCTCGAGATCCTCCTCAGACGGCCGGAACGGCAACACAGTCATCTCGGCCGCTTCCGACATGGCCTGGTCAAACGCCGGCCGGTTGCCACCGCCGTCGACGACCAGCCAGCCGTTCTTTGTACTGGTACTCGCCACGATGATCTGCGAGAGGTTGTCCGGATCCCGGCCATCCAGCACCCCATATGGGCGACCCTCTGCCTTGATGTTGCGGTGCGGATCAGTCAGCACGTAGGCAGCGGGGTGTTTTTTCAGGATCGCGCCCAGACACAGCAGATGTGACGTGGTCGTCTTGGTGGTGCCGCCCTTCTGCCCGCCGACGTAGATGAGATTGCTCATAAGGCCGCCTTCTCCATGATTTCCAGCGCGATCTCCTGCGCGGTTACGGTTCTGCCCGCCTGTTTGCTGCGCTCGGCGGCGGCATTGATGTAGCGCGCCCACAGATCGACGGGCGGCCGCAAGGTGAGCTGGCGTGGTGGCATGGCGCCTGTCGCCTTCCGATCGGCGGCGGGCCTTCGGACCGGTGCCGCAGGCGCTGGTGTCGCAGCGGGCTGCACGGCGGGAGGCTCACCGCCAGGAAACGGTACGAGAGGTGTTGCATTGGCGGATCGCAGCCTCTCAGCTAGATCGGGGACGCCTTTGGCTGGCTTCACGGCTAACCTCATAAAGTTATAGATCTACAAAGTCATCACGTCGTAGCGTCTTGGCCTCACAACGCTTCGACACTAAAGCGTTATACATGCATAACTCGATACATGCATGACCTCATGACTGCATGACCTCATGACGGCACAACACCATAGCATCAAACAGTTAAAACCTCACGCCGTCACAAAGCTACAACACCAAAGCGTTGTGACACTACAACCTTGTTGCTTCATGCACTCATAAAGTTATAAAGTTATGAACGCGCAAAGTTTTGGCGTTATGAAGTTTCGTTGAATTTCTCTGAAATCCTTGTATGACGGGCGTTACAGCCCGTTCAGGAGCGATGGCCAGGCACTGACGAGAGCAGTCGGAGGCACACAATTCTGGCTTAAGAGCAGGGTACGGGGAGAGCAGACGGGACGTTTGAGAGCGGTGCGCAGCCGGGCGGCAACCTGGCCGCGCACCTGACACATCCAAACCTGTAAGGAGATTTGGACATGCTGACGGCATCATACCCTGCGACAGATCCCCGCCCGCCCGCATCGGGCGACACCCATCTGACTGGCAACGCCTACGTATTGCTGGCCATCGTGGCAATGGCGGCAGGCATCGCTGCCTCTTGCGTGACGGCCAACTTCCTTGTGCTTGGATTGCAGCGCACGGAAAGCGATCCGCTGATGCGAACCACTCTGACGGCCACCGGCATCCTGATGGTCATCTGTGAAGTCCTCGCGTTCGGGCTCGCCGGCGTACTGCCACGGCAAAGGATGCGGGATCTACGACACCGGCTCATTGCGCTTGGTACCGTGCTTCTCGTGTTCGAGACAGCAACGCTGTACACCACACAGATCACGCTCGCCCGCACGGCGGAATCGGCTGTGCAGTCGGACACCATACGCATCGAGCAGTTGCAAGCGACCATAGCGGCCCAGCGGGCCACCGCCCTCGCGTTGCGCGAAAATGGCCAACGCCAGAGCGAAAGCAGCCATTCGTGGGTCCGCAGCATGGGCGCCGCTACCCTGCGACAGGCGCTAGATGCAGAAGCACGCCTTGCGACCGACGTTGACGCGCTTGCCCGTCTGAAACGATCAAGCTCCCCGACGCTCGCCAACGCATTAAGCGAGCCCGGCATGGTGGCGTACAGCGTCGGTCGCTCGCTACTGATCGCTACGATGGGCGCAATCATGTGTAGCGCGGCCGGTACGTTGCTACGTGCCCGTCGGGATCTGGTTGCTGCATCGCCGGACGCGCTGCAGTGCCCCGTGCCCACGCCACTGGCACCCAATCCGAAGGAGAACGGGCTCAGCGTGATTGACGGGGTGACAGGCATCGCTGCATCGGACGTAGCGGCGCCTGTCGCTACACTTGTAGCGCCGCCAGAAGCGACCGCTACAGCACCGGACAGCGCGGGTGCAGTCTCCGGAGAGGCGGCAAGTGCCGACGCTGCATTCGAAAGTGGTAATCCTGACGAAATCCGGTATCGGCGGGTCCGCGAGGGAATCCTGTCAGGCGATGTACAGCCCAGCACACGCGCAATCTACTCGTATAGCGGTGCCACCCAGCGGGTTGCCACACGGTACCTGGCCGCCATGGAGAGGGCAGGGGAGTTGCGCCGGGTGGGACGAATCTACGCCCGCGTGTGAAGGCATTGCCTGCCGGGCGATCGCGTCGAGTGGCTATTCGGATCGCAGCAAGTCTGCGTCTCCGTAAAGCCGCCCGATCTGGCTCTGCCGGCGACGTTCGCTCGCGCGGGTATAGATCGCTGTGGTCGCCGCCGACGCGTGGCCCATGTACGACTGCACGACGTCGAGCTCCACTTTGGCCTCCAGCGCGTGCGTGCCGAACGCATGCCGCAGCGCATGCGGACGCACTCGAATCGCCACTGCGGCCGCCTGCGGGTCAGTCGTGCGCAGTTCGCCGAGATACGCGTCAAATGTGCGCGTCACCAGATGCCGAAGGCCTCTCACGCTATAGCCGTCAGCGGCATGTCTTGCGTCTGATCGCGGCGTCGGTGGCCGGCGAAGCGGAGCGAGCAGGGGACCCGAGGCTTCTTCGGCCACGCCGCGATCAAGCCAGTGCGCCTGCAACGCGGCGTACGCGGCGCCACTGACGGGTACCGCGCGCGGCTTATCGCCCTTGCCCTCGATATCCAGCTCGCCCCACAGGTCACCCGACGGGCCGGCGAGTCGGCGCAACCCCGCACGATCGGCGGCCGCGGCCTCCGCACAACGCAGACCAGAGTCGCGCAGCAGTATCACCGCCGCGTATGCCGTGCGCAGATGCGCGTCGAGCGCGCTTCGCCGCGTCAGCCAGTCAACGAAAGCAAGCCACTGATCCTGCGGCGGCGCCTTCTCGACCTGCAGATGCGGACGGGCCTTTGTTCGGCGGGGCAGGCCGGTCCACGGGTTCAGTCGCAGATAACCGCGGCCCACCAACCACGCGGCGAGCGCCGACAGGACGGTTTCCGCATGGACGCGACTGTCGCGGGAGAGCGGACCATGAAATGGCCGCCATCCAGCACGGTCCCGCGGCAGGCGGGGGCCGACCCAGCGCTCGGCCGGCTGCGGATCCGCGAGCCATTCACGATAGGCACGACAGTCGTCTGTGCTCGCCGAGCTGAACGGTCGGCCGCGTTCGATCACGCACCACGCGAGGAAGCGTTCCGCCTCGCGCCGGTATTTTCTAAAGGTCTCGCCGTCGGCATTCCATAGGGCAAGCCAGCTGCCAATCGCCTGTAGATCAGTCATCGCATCGATCGCACAATGCTCGTGCGGCGCACGGTTGGTCCCAGCATGCCCGTCCAACATCGACGGCAGCTGCATCCGCTCAAGCGGCGGAGTCGCGGCCAGACCCGACTCGAGCCGCACCGTGGCGGAAACGGCTAGCCCAACGGCGCCACCATCTGCACGACCATGGCGGTCCAGCCACCGCTCGAGTGTGGCGGCAGCGACCGTACCAATCCTCGGTATCTGCCGCCACCAGCCTGCGCCACGTCCGTCACGGCGCCGCCGTAGATCTCCGACTGTCGCGAGGCCAGCGGCACGCAGGCGCCGGGCCAGTACCGTGGCGAACCACAGTTCCACAGCGTGCGCATCGTCCGGCTGCGGGGAGCCGAGTGTTTCCAGTTCGCCCAGCGCAGCGCTCACGCGCGACATGCCGCGATCGGAATGGCGGGGCGGTGTCTCCAGCCACATCGCGAGATCCATCCGGTTGTGTTGCCGGGCACGCTGGATCAGTGCATCGCGGATCGCGAGGATCTGCCGGTGCGCGATGCGCGCATCCGGGATGACGTCGTCGGTCGCCAGATAGCGACCCGCGATGGCGTCGACGGGCACGCCTTGCAGCCACGCGCGCAGCGCGGCTAGATGGGCTCTCGTCACATGATCGGTCATGGGCGGTAGACTCTTCGAAAGGGTGGCAGGCACGGGAGGCCTGATGAACAGACCAACGAGAAAGCGGCGCCCTCGGCGCCATCAGGTTGATGATTCATCGAAATCTGCGCAAAAACGGATTCGACCGGCTTGCCGCCCGCTGATTGGGCTGCTTAAAAAAATCGCGAAATTCGGTCCGAATTTCATGTCCGATGGACGTGGCGAGCAGGAACAGACTGAACGCAAGGGTCTGTGATGCAGGTCGCGGCAGGCCTTCACTGCTGGTAGTTATCCCAGCCAGTATCGAGCTCAAGCACCGCAAACAGGGCGGAGCGAAACGCCGTGCGCGCCTTGCAGCCGCCCACCCAGCGCGGCCAGATGGGCTCTCGCCACATGATCGGTCATGGACGGTAGACTCCTCGAAACGGCGGCAGGCACGGAGGGCTGATGAGCAGACCCGCGAAAAAACGGCGCCCTCGGCGTCATCAGGTTGACGATTCAGAGGAAGCTGTGCGGAAACGGTTGCAGGCGTTCCTGGAACGTACGCGCGGCTGGACCGTCCGTGCCGATGCGGCATTGCGGGTGTTAGAGGAGACGCACCCGCTCGGGGAGATCGTGGTGCTGGCCGGTTCCACGAAGCCGAGGGACAAGAAGGAATAGCGGACATCAAGCCGGCGCCGGCACACAAGGGCATGATGGGTGGTTCACTCATCGTAAGTCGCCCGATAGGCGCATGCCTGTCGGTGACTGGCCTCGTAGTAGGCCTGCAGGTCATCCTGGAAGCGGCCGTCCAGCGCGCCATCGGGAGCCAGCTCCCATAGCTGCCCATAGAAAAAGAACGTGCTGGCCAGGACGGGATCGAGCGACGGAATATCCATCGTGTCGTCATCATCCAGATGCGCGACAAAACGGTCGCGATACGTTTTCACGACTGTCAGGTAATGCTCCCAGCCGGCCTCATCGAGCCCGAGCACCGCGAACAGGGCGGTGCGAAACCCCGTGCGCGCCTGCGAGTCCCGCACGAGCCGTCGCCAGTGATGTCGCGCGTGCCAATCGGCGAATACCTTGCACCACTCCAGCACCGCGATGTCGACGAAGTTGCTGTTTATCGTCCGGCCCATCTGGGAATCGTCCTTCAAGCGGCCCCGTCCGTCTTCAGTTTCGAACCCGGCCCGATAGAACGCGACATTGCGCACAATCGCGCAGGCGAGCAGCGCTTGACGGCGGGCAAAGCGGCGGTCCACCGGCATCAGTCGGATTCCGGCGCCGGCGCTGAGGCGGGCAAGGTCGCCTCACCAGGCTCGCCGGGTGCGGTACGCACGCGCCGGAGCGGGCCGGCGAGCACGGTCACGTGGTCCGGAAAGGCAACCGTGCGCGGCCGCATCGCCTGCTCGCGGGTGGCCATTGCAAAGGCCCACAGCCTCGCCTGCAGTTGCTCGCTGCTTTCATACGGCGGCAGCGACTCGCGCCGTCTTTTTCGCCGGTTGGCCTTGGTCATGGAGTCTCTCCGTGGTACTTGCTGCGCGGCTCACTGGCATTGCTCAGTGAAAAAGTGTGCCGCCTGTTCGGCCCTATTCGTGATCTCTCAGATCCGACAAGGACTCTTCCAAAGTGTCCGCTGCGTCCAAATGAAACTGCACAACGTCATTAGTCAAAGACTCGCCGTTGGGCATCTTGCGCGATTCGGCAGAGTCCCGCAAAAGGTTGATGGCTGCCCGCAAGGCAAGTGCTGGAGTCAAATTGGACACGATCTGTTTTCCTGTTGATGTGCATTGATAGCGTCGCGCGCGTCTTTGTTGTGCTGGCATTGGAGGCCTTGCGGGGCGGGCTTCCCGGCGGCTCCCCGCCTGAACCAGGACTTTATCACAGCGAAAACGCAATGCCGGTAAGTCTGGTTACCGGCATTGAAACGAAGCCGTTATCGGCCTGACACGCCAAGATAAACCGGTACCGTTTCAGCCGTGGCCAGGCACCGACTACCTTGGCATCGCCCGCCGCATGCTCCCGCGGGCGTGGGACTCGTGGGAAGGATTCGGCAGAATGGGGCTAGATGGCCATAGTATTGGGACCCACCCGTACAAGCCGTGCCTCGAGGCCAGGCCCTGTTAGAACCGAGGTCACCGCGAAAGTCCGTGCGCTGGTCGGACCCACGCCACCACCGTTCTCATCCCAGATGGTGGTTGGATTGCCTCCGCCGCCGTTCTCGTCCCAGATGGAGTTTGGATTTCCTCCATGTCCGTACTCGTCCCACATCGCTGCCGGATTCCCTCCGCCGCTATTATTCTCGTCCCAGATTGTGGTCGGATTTCCGCCGCCACCGTGCTCGTCCCACAGGCCCGTCTTCCCGTCTCCGCCCGTGGTTGGATCCGGGTACTTATCCGAGTCCTTAGGTTGGTCAGGCTGTGTCCCGCCGTCGCTGGGCGATGGGCTGGGGGATGGGGCAGGCGCAGTACCACCAGACGGTGCGGGAGCTGTCTCGTATACACCTCTCCGAGCCCACGCGACGGACTCCTACCTCGTCTGCCG
>NZ_QBUY01000177.1 GCF_003121405.1 Paraburkholderia sp. C35
GCGCATCACCCTCTTCAAACACCCGCGTCTCAGCGAGCCTTACCAGTTCGGCCCAGGCCGCCCAGGTGGCAAACGGTGTGTCGGCTGTCGCGCCTTATACGCTTCACTCCGGACTGAAAAGTAAAGGCGGTGTGTCTTGTAGGATCGCCGACGCATAATGCGCGACAACCTACACACCGTTTGCCACCTGGGCTGCATATGCGAGTTGCTGCCGCTTGGGGCACTACGGGTGATTGAAGTGGGGTAGGCGAATATTCGAAGCGATGGCAACGGGCGGTAACTGAGAGGTTGCCGTGTGAAGGATAGGAACCGTTGGGGGCCCGCAGGCAAAGAGCGAAGCGGGCGGTGTTAGCCCGCTTTCTTTTGCCTACTTTTCTTTGCGGCGGCAAAGAAAAGTAGGTGCCGCCCCGCACAGGGGCAACGCTAGCAAACCAGTAACAAATCGCGGACGCCAGCAAAAACCCAGGAAAACCAACCCAAACCAACCCCAAACCGCGCAGCAAAAAAAACCCTAAACAACATTCCGCACCACCCCATCCCGCCACGCCTCAACATTAGCAAGCGTAGTCTGCGCAATCTCAGTCATCGCCTCACGCGTAAAAAACGCCTGATGCGCAGTCACAATCACATTCGGGAACATCAAAAGCCGCGCGAGCACATCATCCTGCAACGGCAGATTCGAATGATCCTCGAAGAAAATCCCGCCTTCTTCCTCATACACGTCCAGCCCAAGATGGCCTAACTGTCCGCTCTTGAGCGCGCCGACCAGCGCATTGCTTTCGACCAGCCCGCCACGCCCGGTATTGATCAGCATCGCTCCACGCTTCATCTTGGCGAGCGCATGTCGATTGATCAGGTGGTAAGTGGACGGCAGCAACGGGCAATGCAAGCTGACGATATCCGAATCCGCCAGCAGCGTATCGAGCGGCACATACCGCCCGCCCAACGCAAGCAGTTCTGTGGCCGGCGGCCCCGGATCATGCGCGAGCACCTGCATCCCAAACCCCGCCATGATCCGCGCAAAGCATCGTCCGATGATCCCCGTGCCGATCACGCCCACCGTCTTGCCATGCAGATCGAAACCCAGCAGGCCATTGAGCGAAAAATCGCCCTCGCGCGTGCGGGCGACGGCACGCGCCAGCTTGCGGTTCAGCGCGAGAATCATCCCGACTGCGTGCTCGGCCACGGCATGCGGCGAGTAAGCCGGCACGCGCACCACGCCGATCCCCAGCCGCTGCGCAGCCGCCAGATCGACGTGATTGAAGCCCGCCGAGCGCAGCGCGATCAACCGCGTTCCGCCCGCATGCAGCCGCTCGAGCACGGCGGCATCGACGAGGTCGTTGACGAACGGACACACCACGTCGTAACCCTCGGCCAGCACGGCCGTGTCCGCTTCGAGATGCGACTCCTGAAAGTGCAGTTCGTAGCGGAACGCCGCGTTCGCCTCGTTGAACGTGTCGATGTCGTACTGGCGGCTGCTGAACAGGATCATGCGCATGGTCACTCGCTCCTCATTGGCCTGCGGGCTTCATCGGTGCGTGCATCACGACGCGTGCTGCGCCGCGAGATGCAGGTCGTGCGCCATGATGGCATGCGTGTCGGCGGGTAGCGCTGACGCGGGACAACCTGCGTGCTCGAGCGTGTAATCGACGAACGCGCGCGTTTTCGCGGGCAGATGACGCCGCCGCGGGTAGACCAGCGACACCTTCGCCTGCGATTCGTCGACGGTGTAGTCCTGCATGATGCGCCTGAGCGCGCCCGTCGCGAAGTCGTCGGCGACCAGCGGCTCCGGCAGCACCGCGACGCCCATGCCCGCAATCGCCGCCAGCCGCACCAGCAGCGGACTGTTCACCATGTATGACGGCTCGATCATCACGGGCAGCGCGTCGCCGTCGCTATCGACGAAATGCCAGATGGTCGGCCCGCGTTGCTCGGAAGGCGTCGCGATGCACGAATGCAGCACCAGATGCTCGGGATGTCGCGGCTCTTCACGCGTGGCGAGATAGGCAGGCGCGGCGCACGGCACGAGCCGCTGCGTGGCGAACGACAGTTCGATGCTCTCCGTCTCCGCTGCCGCACCCGAGGGCGGCGTCGGCCCGGCGATGAAGAGGCCAACGTCGTAGCCGTCTTCGATCAGATGCGGGATGCGCTCGGCGAGCGTCAGGCGGATATGCACCTTCGGATAGCGGCGCCGATAGCCATCGAGCAGTTGCGTGAGCGATTGCGGCGACAACGCGCCCGTCGCGACGACGCGCAGCGTGCCGCCCGGCTCGCGCTCGGTGCCCGCCACCGAGCCTTCGAGATGATCGAGTTCTTCGAGCAGCCCGCGGCAGCCTTCCAGATAGTGCGTGCCCGCCTCGGTCAGCGACAGGTTGCGTGTGGTGCGGTTGATGAGGCGCGCGTGGAGATGCGCTTCGAGCGTGGCGATCGAGCGTGTGACGAGCGCGTTCGATACCTTCAGCTGCTGGGCCGCACGTCTGAAGCTTTGTGTTTCGGCGACCCGGACAAAGACCCGCATGGCGTAGATCTGATTCATGGTGGCGCCCTCGTAAAGCGCGGTGCTGCCGCGCATCGTTGACCCGGTGGTGGCGTGCGGCAGCGGTTTCTGCGTCGGCCTTGGCGGGTGTCATACCGCCTGATTGCTGACAATCCGGCGGCTCGTAAATTTACAGATCTGGCTCAAAAATAATATTGACAGTCGCTAGCAATTACAATATCTATTAAAACGACGACGCTATTTCGCAATTGTAAAAAGACTGGCATTTTCGCCATATGGCGGAATTGATCTATACGATTTCCGCCTGCTTCAATGCGGACATAAAAAGGCCTCTGGCTGCAAGAAACGTGTTCCGGGTTGTTCGACAACTTTACGAGGGAACCATGTCTGTCAACGGAAGCAACACAAGCTGATTCAAGGCTTCTCGACAATTGCGCCACCTCCGTCTGACACAACGCGTCAGCGCGGCGCATTACACTCCGCTTCGAATAACACCGGTTAATCCGGTGAATATTCGCGCGCGCTCAAATTAAACGCCACTATTTGCTGTGCGGATTATCGGGCGCTATTTTTTTAAAAAGATTCATACAACGATCCGCTTTGCGGGGAATTCCGAACATGGTCGCCGAATTGCTTAAGTCTCAGCCGGAGATTGCGCTGTTCGCGAGTCTTGCACTCGGATATCTGATTGGCTCGATCAAGATCGGCCCGATCCAGCTTGGCGGCGTGTGCGGCACGCTGATCGTTTCGCTGCTGCTTGGGCAGACAGGCGCGCGTCTGTCGCCCGATCTCAAGAACGTCGCCTTCGCGCTGTTCATCTTCGCGCTCGGTTTCACGGGCGGCCCGCAGTTCTTTGCCAACGTCGGGCGAGGCTGGCGCTATGGCCTGCTGTCGATCGTCGAAATCGTCTCGGTGCTGGGACTGGTGATGCTCGCCGTCGCGCTGCTGCATCTCGATCCCGGCACGGCAGCAGGGCTGCTGGCGGGTGCAGCGACGGAATCGGCCGTGATCGGCACGGCGTCGGAAGCGGTCGCGAGGCTTGGCCTGTCAGATGCCGAGACGTTGCGTCTGCAAGCGAACATCGTCACGGCGTACAGCGTCAGCTATCTGTTCGGACTTATTACGATCGTGCTTTTCACGAGTCAGTTCGCGGCGCTGCTGTTGCGCGTGAACCTGCGCGACGAGGCCGAGCGGTTGTGGCGGCAACTCGGCGGCGGCGATTCGCTCGGCGAAGGCGAGCGGCTTGCCGCGCCCGCGCTGGTAGGGCGCGCGTTCCGTATCGATCGCGCTGCAGGGCTGACAGTGAGTGGCTTCGAGGCGCAATACGGCCACAACCTCACCATCGAGCAGATCGAGCGCAGCGGCGCATCGCTTGCCGTCGCACCCGACCTGACGCTCGCAGCGGGCGATCTCGTGCTGGTGGGCGGCCGGCGCGAAGCGCTGGTCGAAGCCGCGCCGCTGCTAGGCGAGGAAGTCGCATCGGGCCATCATTTCTCGACGGCGCTCGCCGATATGGTCGATGTCGTACTCACGCGCAAGGACGCGCACCACGCGACGATCCGCCAGCTGCGCGAACGTGCCGACCCCGTGCAGGGGCGCGGTATCTATATAGCGGCCGTGACGCGGCTGGAGAACCGCATTCCCGCGTTGCCCGGCACCGAACTGAATCGCGGCGACGTTCTGACGCTGGTCGGGGCAAAGGCCGACGTGCTGCGCGGCGCGCAGCGGCTTGGCTATCTGCTGCCCGCCACCCTCAAAACCGACTTCATCTATCTCGGTCTCGGCGTGCTGGTCGGCATGGCGATCGGGCGGCTGTCGGGCACCATCGGCGGCGTGACGCTGGCGCTCGGCACGGGCGGCGGTTGCCTGCTGTCGGGCTTGCTGGTCGGATGGTTCCGCTCGTTTCACCCGCTGTTCGGCTCGCTGCCGCCCGCGGCCGCGCAGATCATCAAGGACTTCGGCCTGGCTACCTTTATCGCCGCTGTCGGCCTGTCGGCCGGGCCGGATGCGATCAAGCTCGTGCATCAGTTCGGTCTCGCGCTGCCCATCGCCGGGCTTCTGATGGTGCGGGTTCCGGGTCTGCTGTCGTTGTGGATCGGCCGGATGTTCCTGAAGCTCGATCCGCCGATGCTGCGCGGCGCCATCGCCGGCCAGCAGTGCAGCACGCCGGCGATCAGCGCGCTGGTCGGCGTGACGGGCAACTCGACGCCCGTGATCGGCTACACGATCACCTACGCGCTGTCGAACATCCTGCTGCCGCTGATGGGGCCGCTGGTGGTGGGGCTGGCCGCGCAGTTCGGCCACTGATGCGGGTGCTGCACGTCGCCAGCGGGCGGGCAACGCAAAAGAACAGACAAGCGTCACGAAACAGGCATCGAATGACCGCGCGGGCCGCCAGGCTCGCGCGGTCAGGGGCGCCGGACGGTAGTGCCACGTCGTCCGGCGCATTTCGTCGCGGCTTGGCCGCGCGCTTTCATTGAGAGGGCACGATGGACTGGATACACAACATCTTTCACAAGTCACCAGAGATAGCGTTGTTCCTGTCGCTGGCCGTGGGTTACTACATCGGCCAGATCAACTTCGGCAAATTCCAGCTGGGCGGCGTCGGCGGCTCGTTGCTGGCGGCTGTCGTCATCAGTCAGGCGGGCGTGTCGATCGACAACGGCGTGAAAGCGGTGATGTTCGCCGTTTTCATCTACGCCGTGGGCTACGACTCGGGGCCGGGCTTTTTCAACTCGCTGAACCGCAAGACGTTGCGCGAGATCGCGATGGCGGTGTTTCTCGCCGTGTCGGCGCTGATCACCGTGATCATCTGCGCGAAGATTTTCCATCTCAACAAGGGGCTGGCCGCCGGGCTGGCGGGTGGCGCGCTGACGCAGTCGGCGATCATCGGCACGGCAGGCGATGCGATTGCGCGTCTCGGCCTGCCAGCCGAAGAGGTCAAATCGTTGCAGTCCGATGTGGCGATTGCCTACGCGGTGACCTACGTGTTCGGCTCGCTCGGCGCGATCATCGTGTGCGTGAACATCCTGCCGAAGTTCATGGGACGCGACCTCCGCGCGGCCGCGCTTGACGCCGAAGCGAAGCTCGCGGGCGGCACGCCGTCGCGCGCGCCGGGACAACTGGCCGCGCTGCCCGAACTGGTTGGGCGCGCTTTCAAGGTCGGGGCGGCGGCGGGGCGCAAGGTGTCCGAGATCGAAATGGCCGCGCAGGACTTCGTGACCATCGAGAAAATTCGCCGTGCCGGCAAGGAGGTCGAGCCGGGACCGGACGTCACGCTCGCGCCCGGCGACATCGTGCTGGTGGTCGGGCGCCGCGAAGGCATGGTGCCCATCGCGCCGCAGATCGGCACGGAAGTCTCCGATGTGACGGATGTCAGCGCCGTCATGCTGACGCGCCAGGCCGTATTCACCGCGAAAGGCCTGAATCACACGACGATCCAGAAAGTGCGCGAAACCGTCGATCGCGACCTGCGCCACGGCGTGTTCCTCGAAAGCATCACGCGCGTCGGGCAGCCGGTACCGATCCTGCCCGAGACGCAACTCGAGCATGGCGACGTGATCACGTATTTCGGTTCCGCGAAGGACACGAAGCGTGCGGTCGCGGCAACCGGCTACGAGTTGCCTTACTCGATCAAGACCGACTTCATCTATATGGGTGTCGGCATGGTGATCGGCCTGCTGATCGGGCTGGTCGTCGTCAACGTTGGCGGCGTGCCGCTCACGCTCGGTTCGGGCGGCGGCTGCCTGCTCGCGGGTCTCGTGTTCGGCTGGATGCGCGGCAAGCATCCGATGTACGGCGTGATGCCGCCTGCCGCGTCGCGCCTGCTTCAGGACTTCGGGCTGGCCGCGTTCGTCGCGGTGGTCGGGCTGAATTCGGGCTTGCAGGCGGTGACGACGATCAAGCAACTCGGTATCACGATCTTCCTGCTCGGCGTGGTCGTGACGATGGTGCCGCTGCTGCTGACGATGCTGTTCGGCCGCTACGTGCTGCGCTACGACAACGCGGCGATTCTCGCGGGCGCGCTGTCCGGCTCGCGCAGCGCGAATCCCGCGTTCGGCGGCGTGCTCGACAAGGCCGAGAGCGCCGTGCCGACCGTGCCGTTCGCGATCACCTATGCGATTGCGAACGTGCTGCTGACGTTGCTGGGGCCGCTCGTGGTCGGGCTGGTCTGAACCTCGAATCGATCCGGCGGGACACGCGCGCCCGCCGGGCCTACTGCTTATCAGGACTGTAGCCAGCGCCCACGAAGGGCCGTTGCCCGCGACGCCGGCGCATTTCCTCTTTCAATGGAGAACGCATCATGGCAAAGGACAAACAGGCTAGCGACAAGGCAGCCATCCAGGCGCTCAGCCCGTTCGAACTCAAGGACGAGTTGATCAAGGCGGCGGGCGGCGGCGCCGTCGAGCGGCCCGCCAACGCATCGATGCTGAACGCCGGCCGCGGCAATCCAAATTTTCTCGCGACGATTCCCCGCCACGGCTTCTGGCAACTGGGTCTCTTCGCGATGCGCGAAGCGGAGCGTTCGTTCGCCTACCTGCCCGAAGGCGTGGGCGGCTTTCCGAAGCGCGAAGGGCTGGCCGAGCGCTTCGAACTGTTTCTACGTGAGAACAAGGGCACGCCGGGCATCGACTTTCTGGCGGGCGTGGTGTCGTACGTGCGCGATCAGCTCGGTCTGTCGGGCACCGACTTTCTCTACGAGATGTGCGAAGGCATTCTCGCGTCGAATTACCCGGTGCCTGATCGCATGCTGAAGCTGTCGGAGATCATTGTCGGGCAGTATCTGCGGCGCGAGATGATCGGCAAGTATCCGTTCGTCGGCGAGTTCGATACGTTTGCCGTGGAAGGCGGCACGGCCGCGATGACGTACATCTTCAACACGATGAAGCAGAACCATCTGATCAAGGCGGGCGACACCATCGCGCTCGGTCGCCCGATCTTCACGCCGTATATCGAGATTCCGACGCTCAACGACTACGACCTGAACGTGGTCAATCTGGACGCTGACGTCGAAAACAACTGGCAGTATTCGAAGTCCGAACTCGACAAGCTGCGCGACCCGAAGGTGAAGGCGTTCTTCCTCGTGAATCCGAGCAATCCGCCTTCCGTGCGGATCAGCGACGAAAGCCTCGAATACATCGCGGAGATCGTCAAGGAGCGGCCGGACCTGATCCTGCTGACGGACGACGTGTACGGCACCTTCGCCGACGACTTCGTCTCGCTGTTCGCGCTGGCGCCGAAGAACACCATTCTGGTGTACTCGTATTCGAAGTATTTCGGCGCGACGGGCTGGCGCCTCGGCACGATCTCGACGCACAAGGACAACATCCTCGACAAGCTGATTTCCGAGTTGCCGAAGGACGTCAAGAAGATCCTGCATCATCGCTATGAGTCGATCACGACGGAGCCGGACAAGCTGAAGTTCATCGACCGGCTGGTGGCCGACAGCCGTACGGTGGCGCTGAATCACACGGCTGGGCTATCGACGCCGCAGCAGGTGCAGATGGTGCTCTTCTCGCTGTTCTCGCTGATGGACACGCCCGATGCGTACAAGAACGCGCTGAAGCGCCTGATCCGCAGCCGCAAGCGCGCGCTGTACGAAGAGATCGGCATTGCCTTCGACGAGAAGGATACGAACCAGGTCGATTACTACACGATCATCGACATGGAGTATTTCGGCGAGCGCGCGTATGGCCGCGATTTCGTCGACTGGCTGCTCAAGCACACCGAGGCGTCGGAACTGCTGTTCCGCCTCGCCGCCGATGCGCGCGTCGTGCTGTTGCCGGGCATGGGCTTTGGTACGAAGCATCCTTCGGGACGCGTGTCGCTGGCCAATCTCAACGAGTCCGACTATCGCAAGATCGGGCGCGCGATCCGCAAGCTCACCGACGAATACGTCGAGCGCTACCAGAAGGAGACGGGCAAAAAGATCGAGCGCAAAGAGGTCAAGTGACAATCTGGCCGGCATGAGCCGGCATGCGTCTCTTGCTTAATCGGACGTATGGGTGAATGATCAGAGGATGGCCCGCCGCCCGCAGGTGCTGCTGCGCGCGGCGGGCCGTTTTGTCTGTTCCTGTTCATCGTTCCATGCGTTCCGATCATGACCACACCAACGTCCTACGTCGTTCCCTGTCCTGAAGTCGAATCGCTCGACGCGATTCTCCCCGAAGAGCCACTCCTGATGATGGGCGCCGGTCCGGTGCCGATTCCCGCCGCGGTCGCCAAGGCCAATGCGATCGTCATCAACCATCTGGGCGGCACGATGGCCAAGGTGGTCGGGCAGGTGAAGACGATGGCGCGTTACGTGTTCCAGACCAATTCGAAGTGGGTGCTGGGCGTCGCAGGCCCAGGCTCAGCCGCGATGGAAATGGCGATTTCCAATCTCGCCTGGCAAGGCACGCGGGTGCTGAGCATCAAGAATGGTTTTTTCAGCGCACGGATGGCGGAGATGGGACGGCGCGTGGGCGCTGACGTGTCGTTACTGGAAGTGGGCGACCGGGCCGTCGCGACGCTCGAACAGGTCGAGGAGGCGATCCGCCGCACGCGGCCGGAGATCGTCACGATCGTGCAGGGCGAAACGTCGAATACCGTCTGGAACTATCACCTGAAGGATATTGCGGCGCTGGCGAAGAAAGCGGGCGCGCTGGTTGTCGTCGATGCTGTCTGCACGTTGTCGACGATGCCGCTCGAGATGGATGCGTGGGGTATCGACGCCGTGATTACGGGTGGACAAAAGGGCTTGTCGTCGATTCCGGGTGTGTCGCTGATTGCGTTTTCAGATGCTGCCTGGGAGCGGGTGAAAGGGCGGCCCGCGGCGAGTGCGCATTGGTGTTTGGATGCGTCGCTGGCGGAGAATTTCTGGCATAACGCCGGGTATCACTACACCGCGCCTGTTTCCGGCGTGCTGGCTTTGCATGAGGCTTTGCGGCTGGTTTGCGCTGAGACGCTGGAGAAGCGGTTTGCACGGCATTTGAAGTGCTCGCTTGCGCTGCAGGCTGGTATTAGTGCGATGGGGTTGTCGTTGTTTGCTCCTGCGGAGTGCAGGTTGAATTCGGTTGTTGGGATTGAGGTGCCCTCTGGGGCGAAGTCTTCTCCTGGGCTCACGCCGGCTGATATCTGCTCGCATATCTCGCGGCATCATCAGGTGGAGATTTCTGGATCATTCGGGTTGCCGATTGTGCGGATCGGGCAGATGGGCGAGCAGGCTCGCGCTCATAATCTTTTTCGAACGCTTCATGCGTTTGGGCGCTCGATGGTCGAGCTTGGGGTTGGGGTCGATTTGCCAGCTGGCGTGGCGGCGCTTGAGCGTGCGTTGGCTGGGAGGGATTGAGGTTTTTTGTTGGCTGCCGCGCTCTATAGGGTTGGTTTGCTGGGGTTGTCGTCGGCATCCGCGTTGTGACTTACCACTTCATGCGTCGCCCCTGTGCGGGGCAGCACCTACTTTTCTTTGCCGCCGCAAAGAAAAGTAGGCAAAAGAAAGCGGGCTAACACCGCTAATGCTAGTCGTTGCCTGCGGGCCCCCAACGGGTCCTGCGCTCCAAACGGCAACGTGCTTTTTCTTGCCCGTTGCCAGCGCTCTTAAATAGCGCATCCCCCGCTTCAATCACCCGTAGCGCCACCAGCGGCAGCGAATGGTTTATGCCGCCCAGGTGGCAAACGGTGTGTAGGTTGGCGCGCCGTACGCGTCGGCGCTCCTACAAGAGACACCGCCTTTGCTTTTCAGTCCGGAGTGATGCGTGTATGGCGCGACAGCCGACACACAGTTTGCCACCTGGAGAACCTGGGCAGGTTGATCGCGCAAGTTGAGACGCGGGCGCGTGAAGTGGGGGATGCGTGAATTAGGACGTTGGCAACGGGCATCAGGAAGTGCGTTGCCATGAACAGGACGGGGCCGTTGGGGGCCCGCAGGCAAGAACTAGATCTGGCGGTGTTAGCCCGCTTTCTTTTGCCTACTTTTCTTTGCGGCGGCAAAGAAAAGTAGGTGCTGCCCCGCACAGGGG
>NZ_QBUY01000178.1 GCF_003121405.1 Paraburkholderia sp. C35
AGACCGAAGCGGGCGGTGTTAGCCCGCTTTCTTTTGCCTACTTTTCTTTGCGGCGGCAAAGAAAAGTAGGTGCTGCCCCGCACAGGGGCGACGCGTGAAGTACCAACACCAAATCGCGGATGCCAGCGAAAGCGAAAGCGAAAGCAAAAGCAAAAGCAAAAGCAAACACCACCAACCTCAACCCAAAGCCTGCCGCAGGCAATACCCAGCAATCGCCTCAATCACCTCAGCATCCTCACCGACAGCGGTAGAACACCGAATCTCAACGGAAGGATTCGCGCTACGGCACTGATCAAGAATCACTGGAAGGTCTCGCCGAATATGCCCGCCCTGGCCAAAAAACACCGGCACGACAGTAATCACAGAAACCCCAGCTGCAGCCTGAGCAGCAACAGCAGTCGGCAAATCCGGCGTCATCAGTTCAAGAAACGCAAGCGAAACCGGACCAGCATCCTCACCCCGCAGTGCCAGCAATCGCGCCGACAGCCGCTCAAAAGGCTCGGCCCAACGGGCATCCCTCGCGCCATGCGCAAACAGCACAATCCCATGAGCACTCATGATCCGATCGCTCCGCGAGGATGAAAACAACTAATGCCGATCAACCCACTTGAGCCCAACAAGACCCAACACGAGATAGATCAACGCAGGCGTCGCCGCTGTCAACGGCGCAGGCCAGGTATTCAGATTGCCGATGTGCGAGAACAGCGTATTGAACAGCTGGAAGCTCATGCCCAGCATGATCCCGCCGAACACCTTCACACCGACCACGCCCGCGCGCGTATGCAGATACGCAAACGGCACCGACAGCACCAGCATCACGAACACGGCGAACGGATACAGAATCTTGCGCCACAGCGCGATCTCATACCGCTGTGTGTCCTGATGGTTCTCGGTCAAATGCTGGATGTAGCGAAACAGATTGAACATCGACATCCGCTCCGGCGCGACCAGCAGCACCGACAGGATCTGCGGCGTCAGTTCCGAACGCAGCGAATACTCAGGCAGCGAGACCTGCTTCGCGCGATACACCGGGGTCAGCGCGTCAGCAGGCTTGCCGGCATCGGGTGCGACGTCCAGCAGTTGCGTGTCGGTGACGTCCTTCAGCAGCCAGTGGCCGGGCGGCTGATACTGGCCCGACTTCGCGATACGCACGTTCGACAGACGGAACTTCGAATCGAATTCATAGATGCGCACGTTCGAAATGGTCGCGTCCGGCTGCAACTGGCCGACGTTCACGAAGCGCGTCACCTGCTCGCCATCGGCACGCGCCGTCAGCGTGTCCTTCACCCAGACGCCCGATTCGAAGTTGCTCGACACCGACGAACCCAGCGCTTCCAGCCGCACGCGTTCCGAAAGCTGATCGGTGTACGGCCCGACCACTTCACCGATGATGTACGTCAGGATCACGATGGGGATGCCGATCTTCAGCAGCGAACGCAGCGCCTGATTGGTCGCGAGACCGGACACGCGGAAAATCGTGTACTCCGAATTCGCCGCCATTTGCGCAAACACATAGATCGCGCTGATCAGCGCTGCTACGGGAATGATTTCGTAGAAGCGCGACGGCGTTTGCAGCGCGACGCGCAGCACCGCGTACTGGAATTTGTAGTTGCCGTGACCGACCGAGTTCAGTTCGTTGATCAGGTCGAAGAAAAAGAACAGACCCGAAAACGCGAACAGAATGAAGACGAAGGTGAGGTAGACCTGACGCGCAAAATACTTTTCATAAATGCGCATGGGTCATGCTCCCCGCGCCGTGTTGTTCGACGACCGGCTGAACATCGCCCGCGTGAAAAGCGGCCGGTTGCGCACGCGCAGCCAGAAGATGAACACGACGACCAGCGCCACCACGACGTGCAGCCCGACCAGCCCCACGCCGAACGACATCTTGCCCTGCTCGATCCACGACTGTACGACGTTCAGCAGGTTCGAATAGGTCAGATAGATCAGCACGGCCATCACGAGGTTGATCGTGCGGCTGCGGCGCGGATTCTGGTGGGCGAGGGGGATGGCGAGCAGCATCAGGTTGATGCCGATCAACGGCAGCCCCGCGCGCCACGCAAATTCGGCGAGGTTCTGACGGGTCGGATCGCGGAACAGATCCAGCGTGGGCGTGCCCGTCGTGGTCGGCGTGCTGACCACCGGCTGGCTCTGGATCTTCACGCCGTAGCGCTCGAACTCCATGATGCGGAAATCGGGATGGCCCGGCTCGCCGTCGTAGCGGCGGCCATTCTCCAGCACGACGAAGCGGTCGCCGTTCTTCATGGTTTCCGTGTGGCCGTTCTTCGACACGACCACGTTCACCTTGCCGCCTTCCGTGCTGGTGACGAATACGTTCTCGACGTGGCTCTGGTCGGGCGACATCTTCTCGATGAAGAACACCCGATGGCTCACAGCCGATTCGCGGAACTGGCCCGGCGCGAGCAGCGAGACCTCGTCGCGTTGCTGGAAGCGCGCGCGGATCAGCTTGCTCTGCTGGTTCGACCACGGCCAGCCGACGAACACGAAGAAGGCGATCAGAATGATGATGGGCGTCGCGAACAGGCCGATCGGCTTGATGAAACGCGTGAGGCTCACGCCCGAGGCGAGCCACACGACCATTTCGGAATCCTTGTACCAGCGCGTGAGCACGAACAGGATCGACACGAACAAAGTCGCGACCAGCATGATGGCCAGATAGCCGATGACCGTCAGGCCGATCAGCACCAGCACGTCGCGCGGGTCGATCTCGCCGGACGCCGCGAAACCGACGATGCGGATCATCATCGTCGTCAGGACCAGCGTGAGCAGAACCATGAACACGGCGCCAGCCGTGTACGCCAGTTCGCGCTGGAGGGAGCGTTCAAAAATCATGGTTGATGAAGAGAGGGGGCGCTTCGTTGGCGGCGGGGTTCAGCCCCATCACGCCTTCGTGCAGCCGCCGCGGGAAAAATAGCGGATAATTGCGGCTTTCATCCTAAGCCCAGATTTTATCCGAGGACAAGCGCGATGGACTTTAGCATAAAAGCCTGTGATTGGAGCAAAGGCTCGACCAACGGGTTCCTTACCGGAAAATCGGATTGCATCGCGATCGGCGTGTTCGAGTCGCAGACGCTGTCGGGCGCCGCGCTGGAAATCGACGCGGCCACCAAGGGTCTGCTCACGCGCATCATCAAGGCGGGCGACATGGACGGCAAGACGGGCAGCACGGTGTTCCTGCATGAAGTGCAGGGCATCGGCGCGTCGCGCGTGCTGCTGGTCGGCCTCGGCAAGCAGGATGCCTTCACGCAGAAAGCCTACGGCGACGCCGTGCGCGCTGCATGGCGCGCCATTCTCGGCACCAAGATCACACAGGTCACGTTTACGCTGGCTCAGGCGCCCGTCAAGGAGCGCTCGTCGGATTGGGCGGTGCGCGCCGCGATCCTCGCGCTGCGCGAGCTGACCTACAAGTTCACGCAGATGAAGAGCAAGGCGGACAACGGTGCGCGCGCGTTGAAGCGCATCGTGTTCAGCGTCGACGGCGCGGACGAGAAGCTCGCCAAGGTCGCGTTGAAGCAGGGCGTCGCGCTCGCCAACGGCATGGATCTGACCAAAGACCTCGGCAACCTGCCGGGCAACGTCTGCACGCCGACCTATCTGGGCAACACCGCGAAGAAGCTCGCGAAAGACTGGAAGCTCAAGGTCGAAGTGCTCGGCCAGAAGCAGATCGAAGCGCTCAAGATGGGCTCGTTCCTGTCGGTCACACGGGGTTCCGTCGAGCCGCCGCAGTTCATCGTCCTCCAGTATCAGGGCGGCGGCGCCAAGGCCGCGCCCGTCGTGCTGGTCGGCAAGGGCATTACGTTCGATACGGGCGGCATTTCGCTCAAGCCGGGCGAAGGCATGGACGAGATGAAGTACGACATGTGCGGCGCAGGCTCGGTGCTGGGCACGCTGCGTGCCGTGGCCGAAATGGGCCTGAAGCTGAACGTGGTCGGCATCATTCCGACCTGCGAAAACATGCCGGCCGGCAATGCCACCAAGCCGGGCGACATCGTCACCAGCATGAAGGGCTTGACCATCGAAGTCCTGAACACGGACGCCGAAGGCCGCCTGATCCTGTGCGACGCGCTCACGTATGCGGAACGCTTCAAGCCCGCTGCCGTGATCGACATCGCCACGCTGACGGGCGCGTGCATCATCGCGCTCGGCCATCACAACAGCGGCCTGTTCTCGAAGGACGACGCGCTCGCGGGCGAACTGCTGGATGCCTCGAAGGAAGCGTCCGATCCCGCATGGCGCCTGCCGCTCGATGACGAGTATCAGGATCAGCTCAAGTCGAACTTCGCGGACATCGCCAACATCGGCGGACGTCCGGCGGGCAGCGTGACGGCAGCGTGTTTCCTGTCGCGCTTCACGGAAGCGTATCCGTGGGCGCACCTGGACATCGCCGGCACGGCATGGAAGAGCGGTGCAGCCAAGGGCGCCACGGGCCGTCCCGTGCCGCTGCTGGCGCAGTTCCTGATCGACCGCGCGGCGCAATGACGCGTCGCAGTCCGATCACGCAGCACATGCAATACACGCATTGCGCAGCAAGACAGGATCGCCGATGACACGCATCGACTTTCATTCGAACGTCGGCGATTCGCTGCAGTACGCATGCCGTCTCGTGCGCAAGGCGTATCAGGCCGGCCAGCCGCGCGTCGTGCTGGCCGAGCCGCCGCGGCTGCGCGCGTTCGACGAGCAGTTGTGGACCTTCTCGCCACTCGACTTCATCCCGCATTGCCTCGCGGCCAGCCCGCTCGCGGCGCAGACGCCCGTCGTGCTGACGTCTTCACTCGACGACGCGCCGCACCATCAGATACTGTTGAATCTGGGTGCAACCGTGCCGCCGCAGTTCGCGCGCTTCGAGCGCCTGCTGGAAATCGTCGGCAATGCGCCCGACGAACTGGCCGCCGGCCGCGACCGCTATCGCTTCTATCGCGATCGCGGCTATGCTCTGAATAACTACAAGCAGGGCGCCTGACCGGTTGCTGTCCGTGCGTTGTCCGCTCGATGCGCGGGTTTGTCCGATTCGCGCAGAACCGGCTCGTCCGATCTTTCAAGGGAGTGTTTTCGTGTCCCAATCTTCCGACTCTTCCGATCAAGACATCCCCATCCTGACCGACGTGATGGAGACGGGTCACGATCCTCACGTCAAGGCAAAGCGTCCGAAGCGCAGCGGCTCGCACGGGCATGGTCACGAAGGGACGCACGCGCGCAAGCATGGTGCGCATGAAGCACACGCAGCCCATGAAACGCATGAAGCGGACGCAGCGCCGCATGACTCACATGCAGAAGCGCACACACCGTCACCCATCCAGGATGACGACGTGCCCTTGCTCGATTCCATCTACGAATCGCCGCATGTGCCTTTGCGCGAGCCTGCGCAGTTCGTGCCCGGCGAAGCGGAGTTCACCTCGGGTTCGGCGGCAGAGCAGTATGTCGCGCCGCCCGAACCGGTTGCGTTGCAGGCAGAGCATGCTCATGCGCCCGCTGCGGCACCCGCAAACGCCACCGACTACGATGCCGATGTACTGGCCGAGCGGCTGCGCGGCCGGTTCGCGACGTATCTGAAGGGCGATGGACGTAATCTGATCGAAGCGCGTTGCCGCGACGCGTTCCAGGACCACACGACCTGGCTCGTCAATCAGATCACACGCGAGGTAGCGCTCGCATTGGAAACGGAAATGCTGAGCTGGGTGCGCGAGGCGATCCGCGAAGAACTCGGTAACTCGACGACCAGCAAGTAGGCGGGCACCTGAACCAGCACCCGGGCCGCACGCCTATTTAAGCGTCAGAATCCAGCTTGCCAGCGACATCGCTTCGTCCTGCGTGACCTGAGTGTTGGCGGGCATCGGTACGGGACCCCAAACGCCGGAACTGCCTTCCGTGATCTTGCGCGTGAGGTAGGCGACGGCATCGCTGCGCGCCGAGTATTTCGCGGCGACATCATGCAGCGACGGCCCCATGAATTGCCGCGACACCGAGTGGCAACTCATGCAGTTCTGCTTTTGCGCCAGTGCGAGGCCTTGAGCCGATTCCGCGCGCGCCGCGCCGGTGAATGCCAAAGTGCCTGCCAGCAAGAATGCCGCATACGACTTCGATTTCATTATGGTCTCCGCCGGTGACTCGGGCCGGCTCGTGGTGGACGCATTATAAGATCAAAGGGGCACACGGCGATCCGTGTGCCCCTTTCTCCATCGAAGCGTGGTCCGGCAGCGCGGTGCTGCGTCGCGTCAGCCCGTGACGGCGCCCTTGTTGGCCGGCTTCACCAGTGCCGCGAACTTGGCCATCACGCCGCGCGTGTAACGTGGCGCGGGCTGCTTCCAGGCGCCGCGGCGGCGTTGCAGTTCGGCATCGTCGACGTTCAGTTGCAGCAACAGCTGATGCGCGTCGATGGTGATGGAAGCGCCTTCCTGCACCAGCGCGATCGTGCCGCCCACGAAGGCTTCCGGCGCGACGTGGCCGACCACCATGCCCCACGTGCCGCCCGAGAAGCGCCCGTCCGTGATCAGACCGACCGATTCGCCCAGCCCCTTGCCGATAATGGCCGAAGTCGGCGCCAGCATTTCCGGCATGCCCGGACCGCCTTGCGGGCCGAGATAGCGCAGCACCACGACATCGCCGGCATGGATCTTGTCGGCGAGGATCGCTTCCATCGCGCTTTGCTCATCGTCGAACACGCGCGCCGGGCCGGTGATGACGGGATTCTTCAGGCCGGTGATCTTCGCGACCGCACCGTCTTCCGCGAGATTGCCCTTGAGAATCGCGAGATGGCCTTCGTCGTAGAGCGCCTTGTCGAGCGGATAGATCACTTTCTGGTCCGCGCGCGGCTTGCTCGGGACGTCCTTCAGTTCTTCGGCGATGGTCTTGCCCGTGATGGTCATGCAGTCGCCGTGCAGCAGGCCCGCGTCGAGCAGCAGCTTCAGCACTTGCGGGATGCCGCCCGCCGCGTGCAGATCCGTCGCGACGTATTTGCCCGACGGCTTCAGGTCGCAGATCACAGGCACTTTCTTGCGGATACGCTCGAAGTCGTCGATGGTCCATTCGACTTCGGCAGCATGCGCAATCGCCAGATAGTGCAGCACGGCGTTGGTCGAGCCGCCCGTCGCCATGATCAGCGCGACGGCGTTCTCGATCGATTTCTTTGTGATGATGTCGCGCGGCTTCAGGTCTTGCTTCACCGCTTCGACCAGCACGCGCGCCGATTCGGCTGCCGAATCGACTTTCTCCTGATCGGGGTTCGCCATCGTCGACGAATACATCAGCGACATGCCGAGCGCTTCGAACGACGAACTCATCGTGTTGGCCGTGTACATGCCACCGCACGAGCCCGTGGTCGGGCAGGCGTTCTGTTCGACCCCTTCGAAATCTTCCTGCGACATGCGACCCGCCGTGAACTCGCCGACGGCTTCGAACGACGACACAATGGTCAGATCCACGCCTTTCCACTTGCCCGGCTTGATGGTGCCGCCATACACGTAGATGCCAGGCACGTTCATGCGCGCGAGGCCGATCATGCCGCCCGGCATGTTCTTGTCGCAGCCGCCGATCACGACGACGCCATCCATCCACTGACCCTGCACGCAGGTCTCGATGCAGTCGGCGATGACTTCGCGCGAGACGAGCGAGTACTTCATGCCTTCCGTGCCCATCGACATGCCGTCCGAAATGGTCGGTGTGCCGAAGGTTTGCGGGTTCGCGTCGGCGCGTTTGACGGCGAGCACGGCGGCATCGGTGAGCGGCTGCAGGCCGGCGTTGCATGGCGTGATGGTCGAGTGGCCGTTGGCGATGCCGATCATCGGCTTGTCGAAATCGTCCTTCTGGTAGCCGAGCGCGTAATACATCGAGCGATTCGGCGAACGCGCGACGCCTTGCGTGATGTTCTTCGAACGACGGTTGTACGGCATGGGGAGCTCCATCCAGTTGTTGTGATGTGCGCGCCGGGCGGCTCGCTTCCCGCTCGCGGCGCAACGGCTTTGGGCGGTGTCAGCGCGGGGTCTGTAGTCTAGTTCGGGCGCGTGGGGCAAGAATGGAGTTTCTGCAAAAGAATGTCCAATATATTATTCAGCGCCGATTAGGTCGTAAAATGTATCAATGAGCTTGCCTGTGATGCCCGATTTGCGGCAATTGCGTTACTTCGTGACGGTGGCCGAAGAGAAGCACTTCGGCCGTGCGGCGGCGCGGCTGTCGATGACGCAACCGCCGCTGTCGCAGGCCATCCGCGCGCTGGAAGAGACGCTCGGCGTCGAGCTGTTTGCGCGTACCAGGCGTTCGGTCGAACTGACCTCGGTCGGCGCGGATCTGCTGCCCGAGGTGCGGCGGCTGCTCGCGGGCGCAGAAGCGCTGCGGCCGCTGGCGCAAAGTCTCGCGCGCGGCGAGGCGGGCGTCCTGTCGCTTGCGTTCGTATCGACAGCCGATTACGGACTGTTGCCGCCGCTCTTGCGGGCGTTCGGCGCGCTGCACCCTCGCGTGCGGCTCGAACTGCTCGAAGCGACCAGCGACGTGCAGATAGAGGAACTGATGGCGGGGCGCGTCGATGCAGGTCTCGTGATCGGGCCATTGCCGCCGCGCTATGCGTCGCAACTGTCGTGGCTGCCGTTGGCGCGCGAGCCGCTGGTGATCGCGATGTCGTCGGAGATGGCGGCGCGTATCGAAGGCGATGAAGGCAGCGCGGCCGAATGGCGCGACGCGCCGTTGAGCCTCGCGCAGGCGGGCGACGCGCCGCTCGTCGTCTTTCCAAGGCGTCTGGCGCCAGGCTTTTATGACATCATTATGGATTGCTACGGCGCGGCGGGCCTCACACCGCGCATCGGCCAGGAAGCGATCCAGATGCAGACGATCGTGAGTCTCGTGTCCGCGGGCATGGGTGTCGCGCTGGTGCCGCAATCGTTGCGTAATCTGCGGCGCACGGGCGTCGTGTATCGTCCGTTGCGTGAAGCGGTGCCCGCTGTCGTCACCGGGCTGGTGTGGCGCACGGCGGAAGTGACGCCCGTGCTGGCCGGTTTCATCGACATCGTGCGTGCACATGGCGATGCGCCGGCGGGCTGACGCCTTGCCTTGCATCGTGCGGCGAACCCTTTGCGGCGTAGCGCGTCCAATGCGCTTGAGTTTTCAGATTACCGAACCCCTATAACGATACGATGCACATTCACCCGAATTTCGACCCTGTCGCCATCCACCTGGGGCCGCTGGCCGTCCGCTGGTACGGCCTGATGTATCTGGTCGCCTTTGTCATGGCGATCGTCGTAGGGCGGCTGCGGCTGCGTTTGCCGCATGTCGCTGCGCAAGGCTGGACCCCGAAGGACATCGACGACATGCTGTTTTATGGCGTGCTCGGCACCATCCTCGGCGGACGTCTTGGCTATGTGCTGTTCTACAAGGCGAGCTGGTATTTCGCGCATCCTCTCGACGTCTTCAAGGTGTGGGAAGGCGGCATGTCCTTTCACGGCGGCTTTCTCGGCGTCACGCTGGCGATGATCCTGTTCGCGTGGCAGCGCAAGCGGACGTGGCTGCAGGTGACGGACTTCGTTGCACCGATGGTGCCGACGGGGCTGGCGGCGGGGCGGTTGGGCAACTTCATCAATGGCGAGTTGTGGGGGCGGGTGACGTCGCCGGATGCGCCTTGGGCGATGCTGTTTCCTGGCGCTGCCAATGAAGATGCCGGTTGGCTTGCGGCGCATCCTGTGCAGGCTGCGCAGTGGCATCTCGGTGAGGTGTTTGCCCAGTATCACATGTTGCCGCGGCATCCTTCCCAGTTGTATGAGATCGCGCTTGAAGGTGTCGTGCTGTTTCTTGTGCTGTGGTTCTTCACGCGCAAGCCGCGGCCTGTTGGGGCTGCTTCGGCTGTGTTTCTGATTGGGTATGGGTTGGCTCGGTTTACCGTCGAATTTGCGCGTGAGCCGGATGATTTTCTGGGTCTGCTCGCGTTTGGGCTTTCTATGGGGCAGTGGCTGTCTCTGCCGATGGTGATCGCAGGCGTGTTGATGCTGGTTTGGGCTTATCGGCGGAAGGGGCGGGATGCCTTGCAGGCGGCTAATGTGGGTTAATTGCTGGTTTTGTCTGCGACGCTGGTGGGGTTTGCTTTTGCTTTTGCTTTCGCTTTTGCTTTTGCGGGCATCCGCGATTTGCTAGTGGTGCTTCACGCGTCGCCCCTGTGCGGGGCAGCACCTACTTTTCTTTGCCGCGGCAAAGAAAAGTAGGCAAAAGAAAGCCGCTGAACACCGCCTGTTCTTGTAGTTGCCTGCGGGTCCCCAGCCGGTCCTATCCTTCATGCGGCATCACTCGTCTTGATGCCCGCTGCCAGCGCTCTTTACGGGCGCCTCACCCTCTTCAAACACCCGCGTCTCAGCAGGTCTTACCAGTTCGGCCCAGGCCGCCCAGGTGGCAAACGGTGTGTC
>NZ_QBUY01000179.1 GCF_003121405.1 Paraburkholderia sp. C35
ATAGGACCGGTTGGGGGCCCGCAGGCAACAACTAGCATTTGCGGTGTTAGCCCGCTTTCTTTGCTTACTTTCTTTGCGGCGGCAAAGAAAGTAAGTGCCGCCCCGCACAGGGGCAACGCATGAAGAACCGTTAGCAAAAAGCGGATGCCCCCGCAGCCAGCCAGCGCAGCAAAAACAAAAGCAACACCTAAACCATCATCTGTGAATTCACACCCACACCCCGCGCCTCGACCTCCTGGTGAAAACACCAATCCCCACCGCCATCGGCGCGCAAACCCATACCAGACAAGGCTTCCCCACACACGCCACGCGTCTTCAAACCACCGACAAGATGGAAACAATCATAACTACACCTGTTAGAATCCTCTCAAACGATGTAGCATGACTGCAAATAACCCATCAGCTGTTGCTGTGCATTGCACAAACCTGTGGACGTCTCATGCCAGAAGCTCCTGTTTCTACCCAGTCTTCGTCGGTGGTCGCGCTGCGGCGCGCAGCACCCCTCCATCCCGCCAGAAATCCCGGCGTGCCCTTCGACCTCGTGTGGCTCGACGGTCTGCGTGTGAATCAGTCAGCCGTCGAGCGCCGCACCGCGACGCTAGGCGCACGCCGCACCGTCAAGAAGGACGCGCAGGCCGCCTGGTTGCTGAAAGCCGTCACCTGCATCGACCTTACGACGCTCAACGGCGATGACACCGAAGGCCGCGTGCGGCGTCTGTGCGCCAAGGCGCGTCAACCGGTGCGCACGGACATTCTCGCGGCACTCGGCGTGCCGCCGCACAGCATCACGACGGGCGCGGTGTGCGTGTATCACCGCTTCGTCGCGGCCGCCGTCGATGCGCTCGCAGGCAGCGGTATCCCCGTTGCAGCCGTGTCGACCGGTTTTCCCGCTGGCCTGATTCCGCATCCTTTGAAACTGAAGGAAATCGAGGCATCGGTCGCCGACGGCGCGCAGGAAATCGATATCGTCGTTACGCGCGAGCATGTGCTGACGGGGAACTGGCAAGCGCTTTACGATGAAGTGCGCGACTTCCGCGCCGCATGCGGCGAAGCACATCTGAAAGCCATCCTCGCGACGGGCGATATTCAGACGCTGTCGAACGTTGCGCGCGCATCGATGATCGCGATGATGGCGGGCGCCGACTTCATCAAGACGTCGACGGGCAAGGAAGGCGTCAACGCCACGCTCGACGTGTCGCTCGTGATGGCCCGCATGATCCGCGAATACCACGCACGCACGGGCATGCTGATCGGCTTCAAACCGGCGGGCGGCGTGTCGAACGCGAAGACAGCGCTGAACTATCAGATCCTGATGAAAGAAGAACTGGGCCGCGCGTGGCTCGAGCCCGAACTGTTCCGCTTCGGCGCGTCCAGTCTTCTCGCCGATATCGAACGCCAGCTCGAGCATTACGCGACTGGCCGCTATTCCGCCTTCAACCGTCACCCCGTTGCCTGAGCAGACCGATCCCATGAGCGTAGCCGAGTATTTTTCATCGATGGAGTACGGTCCCGCACCCGAGGACGATCAGCCCGCACGTGCGTGGCTCGCACAGCATGACGCGACGTTCGGCCATTTCATCGACGGTGGTTGGCGCGCGCCCGTAGCGGGTGAGCGCTTCGCCTCGCATGAACCCGCCACGGGCGATCTGCTCGCGCAGATCGCGCAGGGCGATGCCGCAGACGTCGATGCCGCTGTCGCTGCAGCGCGCGCCGCGCAGCCGGGCTGGCTGGCATTGGGCGGCGCGGGCCGCGCGCGGCATCTGTATGCGCTGTCGCGCATGGTGCAGCGTCATAGTCGACTCTTCGCCGTGCTCGAAGCACTCGATAACGGCAAGCCGATCCGCGAAACCCGCGACATCGATATACCCCTTGTAGCAAGGCATTTTCTGCATCACGCAGGCTGGGCGCAACTGCAGGACAGCGAGTTCAGGGACTTCGCGCCGCTGGGTGTGATCGGCCAGATCGTGCCGTGGAATTTCCCGCTGCTGATGCTCGCGTGGAAGATCGCGCCCGCTATCGCAACGGGTAACTGCGTGGTGCTGCAGCCGGCCGAATATACGCCGCTGACGGCGCTGCTGTTTGCTGAACTGGCGCATCGCGCGGGCTTGCCCAAGGGCGTGCTGAACGTCGTCACGGGCGATGGCCGCACGGGCGCGGCGCTCGTCGAACATTGGGGCGTCGACAAGATTGCCTTCACCGGCTCGACGGAAGTGGGCCGCCAGATTCGTGCGGCCACGGCAGGCACCGGCAAGTCGCTGACGCTGGAACTGGGCGGCAAGTCGCCGTTCATCGTGTTCGACGATGCCGATCTCGACGGCGCAGTCGAAGGCGTCGTCGACGCGATCTGGTTCAACCAGGGGCAGGTGTGCTGCGCGGGCTCGCGTCTGCTGGTGCAGGAGGGCGTCGCGGCGCGTTTCATCGACAAGCTCAAGCGCCGCATGGCGACGCTGCGTGTCGGGCCGTCGCTCGACAAGAGCATCGATATGGGCGCGATCGTCGACAAGGTGCAACTGGAGCGTATCGAATCGCTCGTCGAAGCAGGGCGCCTCGAAGGTTGCGAGATCTATCAGTCGACGCAAACTACCGTGCCTGCCGACGGCTGCTTCTATCCGCCGACACTCGTCACAGGCGTGTCGCCCGCATCGACACTCGCGCAGGAAGAAATCTTCGGCCCCGTGCTCGTCACGATGACATTCCGCACGCCCGATGAAGCCGTCGCGCTGGCGAACAACACACGCTATGGCCTCGCCGCGAGTATCTGGAGCGAGACGATCGGCCGCGCGCTCGATATCGCGCCGCGTCTCGCGAGCGGTGTCGTGTGGGTCAATGCGACGAATCTGTTCGATGCTGCCGTCGGTTTCGGCGGTTATCGCGAGTCGGGCTATGGACGTGAAGGTGGCCGCGAAGGCATCTACGAATATGTGAAGCCGAAGGCATGGGCCAAACTCGAAGAGCGCCGCCCGGTGCATCGCATCACGGATGCGTCGTCGCCGATACAGGACGCACCGCTAGGCGCCGATGTATTCGCAATCGACCGCACCGCGAAGCTCTTTATCGGCGGCAAGCAGGCGCGGCCGGATAGCGGCTACACGCTGCCCGTCTACGGTGCGGATGGCACGGTCGTCGGCGAAGTGGGCGAGGGCAAGCGCAAGGACATTCGCAATGCTGTGGCCGCCGCGCGTGGTGCAGCGAAGTGGTCGCAGGCGACATCGCACAACCGCGCGCAGGTGATCTACTACCTCGCGGAAAATCTGGCGGTGCGCGCGCATGAATTCGCGCATCAACTGATTCGGCGCACAGGTGTGAGCGAAACGGAAGCGCGCCGCGAAGTGGATGCATCGGTGACGCGTCTCTTCACGTATGCTGCATGGGCCGACAAGTTCGATGGCGCGGTGCACACGCCGCCGCTGCGTGGCGTCGCACTGGCCATGAACGAGCCGCTCGGCGTGATCGGCATTGCCTGTCCTGACGAAGCGCCGCTGCTGTCTTTCATTTCGCTGATTGCCCCTGCACTCGCGATGGGCAATCGGGTTGTTGTGTTGCCGAGTTCGTCGAGTCCGCTTACAGTGACCGACTTCTATCAGGTGGTCGAGACGTCGGATATTCCCGCTGGTGTGCTCAACATCGTGACGGGCGAACGCGGTGCCTTGCTGCCCGCGCTCGCGAAGCACGACGATGTCGATGCGCTCTGGTGCTTCGGCTCCGCGAAGGATTCGGCGTTGACCGAACGCGAGTCGATCGGCAATCTGAAGCGCACCTTCGTCGATCATGGCCGCGCGTTCGACTGGTTCGATCCGGCGAGCGAAGGCCCGGCGTTCCTGCGCCATGCAACACAAGTCAAGAACATCTGGATACCGTACGGCGACTGATCGCTTTCTGATCGCCCGAGAGGGCATGACAGACGATAGCGCGCCAACCGAATAACGGAGGAGACAACGTGCTGAAGAATCTGGACCCGCTGTTGAACGCCGATGTGCTGCACGCGCTGCGTGCAATGGGCCACGGCGACGAAGTGGTGATTTGCGACGCGAACTTTCCGGGCGACTCGGTCGCACGGGAAACCGTGACAGGCAAGCTGTTGCGGCTCGATGGCGTCGATGGCCCGCGTGCCGTGCGCGCGGTGCTGTCGGTGCTGCCGCTCGATACCTTCGTCGACGACCCTGCCTCGCGCATGGAAGTGGTCGGCGAACCGAATACGCTCCCCGCCGTGCAGCGCGAAGCGCAAACTGAAGTGAACGAGGCCGAAGGGCGCGATGTGCCGTTCGTCGGCATCGAGCGCTTTGCGTTCTATGCGCGTGCGAAGCAGGCGTACTGCGTGATCGCCACGGGCGAGACGCGCGGCTACGGCTGCTTCATCTTCAAGAAGGGCGTGCTGCTCGCGCCTGACGCACCGAAGGAATGACGACGATGGCTACGCAACAGAAGGAAGGGCGCGTCGTCATTCTCGGCATCTTCGTGACGGATCTGACGTTTCGCGCGGACCGCATGCCGCTGATCGGCGAAACCATCGCGGGCAATGCGTTCAAGATGGGTCCGGGCGGCAAGGGCTCGAATCAGGCGGTCGCGGCAGCACGCGCGGGCGCTGACGTGGTGTTCTGCACGCGCCTGGGCAACGACGCATTCGGTCAGATCGCGCGCGCGACGTGGGAAGCGGAAGGCATCACGGCGCGGGCATCGGTGATCGATGGTTTGTCGACGGGTGCGGCGCATATCTTCGTCGATGACACCACTGGCAAGAACGCGATCATCGTCGCGTCCGGTGCTGCTGCCACGATGAACGCCGGCGATGTCGATGCGATCGAAGCCGATATCGCATCGGCTCGCGTGTTCGTCACGCAACTCGAACAACCCGTTGCAGCCGCGAAGCGCGGTCTCGAAGTGGCGCGCAAGCACGGCGTGACGACGGTGTTCAATCCTGCTCCCGCCTTACCGCTCGACGACAGCATTTTTCCGCTGTGCGACTACATCACACCGAACGAAACGGAAACGGCCGCGCTGACGGGCGTCGAAGTGAATAACGTCGACGATGCGCGCCGTGCCGCTGATGTACTGCTGAACAAAGGCGTGCGCAACGTGATCGTGACGCTCGGCGAAGCGGGCGCGCTGCTGCATTCGGCGGAACAGTCGGTGTTCGTGCCGGCGTTCCAGTGTGGCCGCGTGGTGGAAACGGCAGGTGCGGGCGATGGCTTCACGGGCGGCTTTGCAGCAGCACTTGCGCGCGGCGCGGACGCTGTCGAAGCCACACGCTTCGGTTGCGCGCTCGCGGGCATTTCGGTGACGCGTCCCGGCACCGCACCGTCGATGCCGACGCTCGCCGAAGTCAACGCCGTGCTGGCGCAGGCCGGTCATCCGCTTTCAACGCATTGAGCGCGTGCGCCGCGCGATGCGGCGCACTGCATGAAGGAGTTCGTTTCGACATGAAGTCCTCGCTTTTCGCCGGCCTGTTTCGCGACCGGCAACTGAACTTCCTGCTGGCCGTCAATGTGATCGTCGTGCTCGCCGCGACGTGGATCTCGCACGGCCAGTTCGTGTCGCTCGACAATCTGCAATCGATGGGCGGCCAGTTGCCCGAACTCGGGTTGCTCGCGCTCGGCATCATGCTGTCGATGGTGTCGGGCAATGGCGGTATCGATCTGTCGGGCGTGGGTCTCGCGAATCTGTCGGGCATGGTGGCGGCGCTGATCGTGCCGAAGTTCATCAGCGGCGACGATTCGCCGATGCTTTATACAAGCGTGTTTTGCGTAATCGTCGTGGTAATGGGTGCGCTTGGCGGCCTGCTCAATGGCGTCGTGATTGCACGTCTGCGTCTCACGCCGATTCTCTGCACGCTCGGCACGCAATTGCTCTTTACGGGTATTGCTGTCGTGCTGAGCAACGGCGCGTCGGTGCACGTCGATTATGTCGAGCCTCTGTCGGATATCGGCAATGGCACGTGGTTTCAGGTTCCTGTCTCGTTCGTGATCTTCATTGCGGCCGTCGTCATACTCGGCTGGCTGCTGCGCCGCAGTCCGTTCGGCCTGCGTCTGTATCTGATGGGCACGAACCCGAAGGCCGCGTTCTATACGGGCATTCCGCGCGCACGCATGCTGATACTGACGTACACGATGTGCGGCATTCTCGCGTCGCTGGCGGGGCTGATCAGCGTGACACATACGTCGAGCGCGAAGTGGGACTACGGCAATTCGTATCTGCTGATCGCGATCCTGATCGCGGTGATGGGCGGGGTGAATCCGGCGGGCGGATATGGCCGCATCGTCTGCGTGTTTTTCGCGGCGACCGTGCTGCAGTTCCTGTCGAGCTTCTTCAATCTGCATGGCGTGTCGCAGTTCTTTGGCGATTGCGCGTGGGGTTTCCTGCTGCTGGCTTCGCTGGCTTTTGCAGGCGGCGAACGCGTGCGCGCAATCTTCGGCTTCGCGCAGCCGAATCAGCGGCGCTAGCGCAGCGCGAACGGTTTCAGCGGACATCGGTGCCCTGGATTTCCGCGTGCATATGAAGGGGCGACATTGAACCAAACGACTAAAGGCATAGGAGACACACGCATGAAACTGACCCGACTGAGCGCCGCCCTCGCAACGGGCGCACTCGCGCTTGGCGTGATCGCCGCCGCGCAGGCCGCCACCAACGAAACGATCGTCACGGTCGTGAAGGTGACGGGCATCAACTGGTTCAACCGGATGGACGAAGGCGTCAAGGAGTTCGCGAAGGACAACCCCGGCGTGCAGGCTTATCAGACTGGCCCTGGCCGCGCCGATGCCGCGCAGCAGCTGAAGATCATCGAAGACCTGATCGCGAAGAAGGTAACGGCCATCGCCGTCGTTCCGTACGATCCGCCCACGCTCGAACCCGCACTGAAGAAAGCGATGGATCGCGGCATCAAGGTCGTCACGCATGAAGCGGACAACGAGAAGAACACGATGGTCGACATCGAAGCGTTCGACAACAGCGCATATGGTGCGGGTCTGAACGAGCGTCTCGCATCGTGCATGCACGACGACGGCAAGTGGGCCGTGCTGGTCGGTTCGCTGGGCAGCCGTTCGCAGGTGCAATGGGCCGACGGCGGCATCAACAACGCGAAGGCCAAGTATCCGAAGATGAACCTCGTCGAGCCGAAGCTCGAAACGAATAACGACGGCGAGAAAGCCTACGAAGTCGCGAAGGAAGTGCTGCGCAAGCATCCGGACCTGAAGGGCTTTCAGGGCTCGTCGTCGCTGGACGTGATCGGCATTGGCCGCGCAGTTGAAGAAGCCGGCCTGCAAGGCAAGATCTGCGTGTACGGCACGGGCCTGCCGACTGAAGCCGGCAAGTTCCTCGAAAGCGGTGCAGTGAACGGCATCGCGTTCTGGGATCCGAAGCTCGCAGGTCTCGCAATGAACAAGGTTGCGCAGATGCTGGTCGACGGCAAGACGGTGCAGAACGGTGCTGACCTCGGCATTCCGGGCTACACGAAGGTGACGGTCGAGAAGGGTCCGGGCAAGGGCATTATCGTGCGCGGCCAGGGCTGGGTGAACGTCGACAAGACGAACTACAAGCAATACAACTTCTGATCGTGGCATCACCGCGTGCGGGCTTTCATGTCGTCGATGTGGTTGCCTGCACGCTCTGACATTCATCTGGAGCACGGCTTTTCAGCATGAATCAAAACGTTTCCTTCACGCCGTTCCTGCAGGTGGTCGGCGTACATAAGCGATTCACGGGCGTGCATGCATTGCGCGGCGTGAGCCTGTCGTTCGAGCGCGGGCAGATCTATCACCTGCTCGGCGAAAACGGCTGCGGCAAGAGCACGCTCATCAAGATCATCTCCGGTGCGCAGCCACCCGATGAAGGCGAGCTGATTATCGAAGGCGTGTCGCACGCGCGACTCTCTGCGCTCGAATCGCTGGCTGCGGGCATCGAGACGGTCTATCAGGATCTGTCGCTGCTGCCGAACATGAGTGTCGCGGAAAACGTCGCGCTGACCTCGGAACTCGCAGAGCACAACGGACGCCTCGCGCGCACGTTCGACCGCAAGGCACTCGCGCGCACCGCGGCAAAAGCACTCGAAGCCGTGGGTCTGCCCGGCGATGCACAATTTCAGGCGACGCTGATCGAACAGTTGCCGCTGGCCACGCGGCAACTCGTGGCGATTGCGCGCGCGATTGCGAGTGAAGCGAAGTTCGTCATCATGGACGAGCCGACTACGTCGCTCACGCAAAAGGAAGTGGACAATCTGATCGCCGTGCTGGGCAATCTGCGCGCGCAGGGCGTGACGGTGCTGTTCGTGAGTCACAAGCTCGACGAATGCTATGCGATCGGCGGTGAAGTGATCGTGCTGCGCGATGGCCAGAAGATGGCGCAAGGGCCGATCGTCGACTACACGAAGGCGCAGATCAGCGAGTTGATGACGGGCCGTCATCTGTCGAGCGAGCGGTATCGCGAAGGTGAAGTCGGCAAGGAAGTCGTGCTCGACGTGAAGGCGCTGACGCGCGGCACGCAGTTCCGCGACGTATCGTTTGCCTTGCATCGCGGCGAGATTCTCGGCGTGACAGGCTTGCTCGATTCAGGCCGCAACGAACTCGCGCGCGCGCTCGCAGGTGTCGCGCCGGCCGGAAGCGGCACGATCACGCTGGAGGGCACGCAGGTGGTGTTGCGCACGCCATCGGATGCGAAGGATCACCGGATCGGTTATGTACCCGAAGACCGCCTGAATGAAGGGCTGTTTCTCGACAAGCCGATTCGCGACAACGTGATCACCGCGATGATTTCGAGCCTGCGCGACCGCTTTGGACAGATCGACCGCACGCGTGCGCAGCAGCTTGCCGAGCAGACCGTGAAGGATTTGCAGATTGCGACGCCGGGCGTCGACAAGCCGGTGCAGTCGCTGTCGGGCGGTAACCAGCAACGCGTGCTGATTGGGCGCTGGCTGGCGATCGATCCGCGCGTGCTGATCCTGCATGGACCGACGGTCGGTGTGGATGTCGGCTCGAAGGACATCATTTATCGGATCATGCAGAAGCTGTCGCAGCGTGGCATCGGCATTATTCTGATCAGCGATGACCTGCCCGAACTGCTGCAGAACTGCGATCGCATTCTGATGATGAAGAAAGGCCGCGTGGCAAGCCAGTATCACGCGGATCAGTTGAACGAAGCGGAGCTGTATCACGCTCTGCTGTCAGAGGCAGCATGAGATGTCGTCTATCATGAACCGGACCGTGACTACCCCTAATGTCGTCGAAATCGCGCCCGAGGTGAAACCGCCCACGTGGCGCGCGAAGCTCTCGCGCAACCCGGAGTGGTTCACTGCGGCGCTGATCGTGGTGATGTGCGTGATTGTTGGCTCGATCAATCCGCGTTTCTTCCAGCTGGCGACGCTATTCGATCTGCTGCATTCAGCGACGACGGTATCGTTGTTCGCGCTCGGGACGCTGGTTGTGCTGGCGTCGGGCGGGATCGATGTGTCGTTCACGGCGATCGGCGCGTTGACGATGTACGCGATTACCAAGGCTGTGTTTGCGTGGTGGTCGGATGCGCCATTTGCGCTGATTCTCGTTGTTGGCGCTTTGGGCGGGGTTGTGCTTGGGGTGATCAATGGCGTGCTGGTGCACCGGCTGAAGGCGCCTTCACTGATCGTGACGATTGGCACGCAGTATCTGTATCGCGGGATCTTGCTGACTTTTGTCGGCACGACGTTCTTTATGAACATTCCGCATAGCATGGATCGGTTTGGGCGTATTCCGTTGTTCTTCTATCACACGGCAGATGGATTGCGGGCGGTGTTGCCTGTGTCTGTTCTTGCTCTGGTGATTGCTGCTGTTGTGACCTGGTGGCTGCTGAATCGCACGATGATGGGGCGCGGGGTGTATGCCATGGGTGGCAGTCTCGCTATTGCCGAGCGGCTTGGTTATAACCTGCGGGCGATTCATCTGTTTGTGTTTGGGTATACGGGGATGCTGGCTGGTGTGGCGGGCATTCTCCATGTGTCGAATAATCGGCTTGCTAATCCGTTCGATCTGGTTGGGACTGAGCTTGATGTGATTGCTGCGGTGATTCTGGGCGGTGCCCGGATTACGGGTGGGACTGGGACTGTAGCAGGTACTCTGCTAGGTGTTGTTCTCGTTACGCTGTTTAATAGCGTGCTGATTCTTGTTGGGGTGCCTAGTACCTGGCAGAAGGTTATTATTGGGGCGTTTATTTTGATTGCTGGGACGTTGTTTGCTTTGCAGAGGAAGGGGTGAAGGTTTGGGTTTTGGTTTTGGTTTTGCTTTGTCTCGCGACCTTTAGGGCTGGTGTTTCGCTGGCATCCGCTTTTTGTTAGTGGTCTGCTAGTGTTGCCCCTGTGCGGGGCAGCACCTACTTTTCTTTGCCGCGGCAAAGAAAAGTAGGCAAAAGAAAGCCGCTGAACACCAC
>NZ_QBUY01000017.1 GCF_003121405.1 Paraburkholderia sp. C35
ATCGAAACGCTGGCAGCGGCGCCTTACCATGGCCGCGCAGACATGCCGGAAATCGCGCGCTCGCTGCATCTGGAAGTCGACGATCTGTTCCCGATCGCCGAAGTGCTGCAGCATCTCGGTTTCGCCGACGTGCGCGAAGGCGATATTTTCCTGACGCCGCCCGCACGCGTGTTCGCCGAGTTCGGCACGCAGGAACGCAAGCTGATGTTCGCCGATCACCTGCTCAAGCACGTGCCGCTGGCCGCGCGAATCAAGAAGGTGCTGAACGAGCGTCCTGGACACCGCGCGCCGCGCGTGCGGTTCGAGCAGGAACTGGAAGACTTCCTGTCGGATAGCGCTGCTGAAGAGACGCTCGACGCCGTCATCAACTGGGGCCGTTATGCCGAGATCTTCTCGTATAACGACCAGACGGAAATCTTCAGTCTCGAAGACGTCGAGTCCTGATCGACGTAGTTGCACGCACAATGAAAGAAGGGGAGCCACGCAGTGTGGCTCCCCTTTTGTTTTTGCTGCGTCACCAGACGCGCGGCTGGACGTGACCGTATGAAACCGCGCTACTGCAGATTGCCCCAGCGCGCCACAGCCGGTTCCGCCGACGCCCACTTCCAGTACCCCTTGTTGTCGCCCTGGCAGGCGCTCGCCGTGTACCAGTAGACCTTGGAATCGGGTTTATCGCCGTCGACCACCGAGAACACGAACTCCTTGCAGATCGCCAGCGATGACGCAAACGCGCGCGTCACGCGCACCTGGCCATGGCCGTTCTCGATGGGCAGCGTGTGCTTGACGCTCCAGTCGCGCGTTTCGCCGACGGGCATCGCGCCCGCGAGCGCGGCGATCATGTTCTGCTGATCCGAGTGCATGTTGCGCAGGTAAGTGGCAACGGCTTCATCGGTGGCGGCCTGCACGGCGATGCCGACGCCGATCCCGACAGCAGGATTCGCGGAGACAATGCCCGTCGCCACGCCCGCGCCTGCGCCTGCCGCCGCGCCCACGGAAGCTGACGTACAGCCACCGACCAGCGAGCCCGCACCGATGCACAGCGCGCCGACCAGCGCGAGTCGCGCCGCCGACGACGCGCCCAGGCTTCGAATGGAGGGCAGCGTGCTCATTGCAGCGAACCCCAGCGCTCGGTTGCCGGTTCCGCCGAGGCCCACTTCCACGCACTGCCGTCGCGGCAGATCGACGCGACGTAGAACGCGCTCGATGCCGGCACGTTCTTGGTGGCTGTCTTGTCGACGGAGAATACGATTTCCTTGCAGTCGAGTTCGCCCGCGCTGATGGTGCGGCTGACGGTCACGCGACCATGCTCGTCTTCTTCGAGCGGCACCGAGTGCGTGATGCTCCACGGCGCGACCGCGCCCACCGCGAGCGGCCCGGCCGCCACGGCGATGCTGTCCTGGGTGTTGGTGTGGATCACGCGTTCGGAGTACTGGACGCCTGCGCGCGCTGCCGCGACGGCACCGAGGCCGATACCCGTCGCGACGGCGGCGTTGTTCGTCACCTTCGCCGCGATGGCCGCGCCGGCGATACCGGCACCTGCCGTTGCGCCTTCCGAATAAAGCGAGCTGCATCCGCTCAATGCCGTCGTGACAGCGACGGCTAGCGAGACGATCAGCGTTGCGCTCGGGAAAATCGATCGCCGCGTGGTGCTGGCCGCTGCGGCGTGTGTGTCACGGTGCATTGCTTTTTGCATGTCTTCGTCATCGCTCCTGCTCGTGCCTTCGGCGCGCGGAACGTGCCAGCGCGAAGGCAGACTACATCTGATTTTTCGCAGCGGCATTGTGCAGGATAGGTTTTGTAATTGGCATAGGGAAAATGCAAGCAATTGCAAAAGATGCTGCGCGGCCGGGGTCTTTCTGTTTGGCGTAGGGAGCAGTTCGCATGCCTGAAAGCGAGATGCGACGGTTGGATTCGATCGACAGGAAGCGGCGCGGATTGAGCGGATACCGGGCGCGAAAGCAGGGAAGTGAGGCGCAGAAGAGTGTGAAAAATCGACACGCGGGCAGGGCGCTGCGCGTGTCGATCGAGGTCAGTTGTCGTCGGGATTCGACTCTTCGTCGCCGTACGTGCTGAGGCGGTTGTACAGCGTCTTGAGACTCACGCCGAGCGCTTTCGCCGCGCGCCGCTTGTCGCCGCCGCAATACTTGAGCGTGCCGAGGATGATCTGCTTTTGCGCGTCGGCGAGCGGCGTGCCGATCCACACGCTCATCGAATCGCCGACGGTGACGGGCTTCTTCACGCGCGACATCAGATGAGGATGCGGCAGTTCGACGGCCTTCTCGGCAAGGATGAACGCGCGATACACGGCGTTCTTCAGTTCGCGCACGTTGCCGGGCCACGACCACGTGCGCAGCGTTTCCATCGAGCGCTTGCTGAACACCTTGCTGGTGCCTTCCTGGCGATTGAGTTCGTCGAGGAAATGCAGCGCGAGCAGTTCACGGTCGCCTTCGCGTTCGCGCAGCGGCGGCGCACGCAGCGGAAACACGGCGAGCCGGTACATCAGGTCTTCGCGCAGGCCGTTTTCTTTCACCGCGACGGCTGGATCGCGATTGGTTGCCGCGATCACGCGGACGTCGCCGCGAATCAGCTCGGTGCCGCCGACGCGAAAGAACGTGCCCGTCTCCAGCGCGCGCAGCAGTTTCACCTGGCGCACGGGCGCCATTTCGGTGACTTCATCGAGAAACAGCGTGCCGCCGTTCGCGTGCTCGAAGTAGCCGATGCGGCCCTGCACCGCGCCGGTGAAGCTGCCTTTTTCATGGCCGAACAGTTCGGCTTCGATCAGTTCGTCGGGAATCGCGCCGCAATTGCCGGCGACGAACGCGCCGCCCTTACGTGCGCTGTGCTCGTGAATCGTGCGGGCGATCAGTTCCTTGCCCGTGCCCGATTCGCCGATGATGAGCGCGGTCGCATCCGTCGCGGCCACGCGGTCGATCTGCTCGTAAAGATCCACCATGACAGGGGATGAGCCGAACAGCGTGCCGTACGACCTGAGTCCGGGAACGTTTTCCGCCGCGCGTTGCTTCGCCTGAGACGCTCTGCCGCCATCGGCTTCCGTGGCAGGCGGGTCCAGATCGGTTGACGACATAGCCAAGGGTGTCCTGTGCAATTTCGGGTAAGTGTCGTGAATGGCGCAGGCCAGTATCGAGTGCGTGGATTGCCTGTTAAGAGTGGTCCACTATCTCACAAAAGGCAATTTAACCACTTGCGCACGATTCCCGGCAAGGCGCTTGCAAGTTTGCCGTTCGATGGCAATTCGCAAACGTTGGCGTACGATCGACACGCGATACCGGCAAAAGTTGCAAGCTGACCTGCTACATCGGCAACTTTGTCTGCATTGTGCATGCCTGACGGTGTTCTGCTGGACAGATGGAACTCGGCGCGCGACAGCCGATCGCACCGGGTGCCGGGAACGACCGTTGCAAGATGAAAGCGATGGTGCATGACACCGGAACCGTCCTGGGCGGAATGAGACACGTCCGGTCCCCGCACCCGAATAGGAGATTGCAATGACGGAAACCACAGAACAGCTTGCGTTGGGCCGGCAAAAGATTGTCCAGGATCTCAACGTGCTGTTGACCGATTCAGAAGAAATGCTCCGGCTGGCGGCAGCCGTGCCGGGCGAAGGACTCGACGCGTTGCGCGAACGGCTGCGCACGCACGTCGACTCTGTGCAGCATGCACTCGCCGATGCGCAGACTTCGGCGCAGCGGCGCTATCGCAGCGCGACCGTCCAGACCGAGCGCTATGTGCGGCAGAACCCGTGGCAGGCGCTGGGCATCGCGGCAGGCGTCGGGTTCGTGCTCGGCATGCTGGCGTCGCGTTGAGGCGCGGTCCAGGCCGCGCGGCCACGCTCAATCCCCATTCACGATCAAACAGGAGTTCAAGATGGCACGACCGAAAATCGGCGTATTCGGCGCTCTGTTCGCCGTGGGCAGCGTACTGGCATGGCGCTGGGTACAACAGCGGCGCGCGGCCCAGCCGCCGCTCGCGCGTGACATTACGCGCTGGGAAGACGAGGGCGGCTCCGTGACCGCTCCTGCGCCGGCCGCGCCGGCCGCACAACTGGCGTCCGCGACCGCGCCTCTGCGCAATGGAAATGGCGCGGATCACAGCGAACCGTGGCCGTTTCCGCGCAGCTAGACAGGAAGTCGGCAGCCAGCGTAGCGACGCGTCACTCGACGTGGCACGAACGTGCGCTACCCCATATGCGCGATGATGTTTTTTCGACGCAAGGCCGTATAATGAGCAAAAAGCACAACAATAAGTGCTTTTAGAGCAAAATTTACGGTAATTGTTGCGTAGATGCGCTAATTCGGAAAGTTTTTCCGGGTGAGGCGTCCGGTGTTGCGATCGAGGCGTATGCTTGAGATCGCAGCGCGCGGGCGCTTTCGTCGTCCCGCAGCTTTCCGGCGAGACGCAGGCTGCGCGTATTCCTGACCAGCACTTTCGAGCTTTCCATACGCGATGCCACATGTATTGATTGTCGATGACGATCCGAGTACCCGCGAGGCGCTGGCGGCCATCATCGCGGAAGACGGGCTGACCACGGCCACGGCAGGCGATCTGCGCGAGGCCCGTATCCAGCTCGTGCGGCAGACGCCGGATGTCGTGTTCACCGACCTGAAGCTGCCCGACGGCACGGGCGTCGACCTGTTCGAAGATCTCGATCCGCGTTCGGGCGTCGAATTCGTCGTGATCACGGGGCATGCAACGGTCGAGTCGGCTGTGAGCGCGCTGAAGATGGGCGCCGCCGACTACCTCGTGAAGCCGATCAACATGCAGCGCGTGAAGGCCATTCTGAGCCGCTTGCCGCGCGCGGGCGATCTGAAGGCGGAAATCGGCACGCTGCGCGGCGAGTTGCGGCGCATGGGCCGCTTCGGGCTGATGCTCGGCAATTCCGCGTGCATGCAACAGGTCTATGACCAGATCAGCCGCGTGGCGCCCACGGCCGCTTCCGTGATGCTGGTCGGCGAATCGGGTACGGGCAAGGAAGTCGCCGCGCAGACGCTGCATCAGTTGAGCTTGCGCCGCAAGCACGCGTTTCTCGCTGTCAATTGCGGCGCGATCTCGCCGAACCTGATCGAATCGGAGATGTTCGGTCACGAACGTGGTGCATTCACGGGCGCGGACCGTCAGCACAAGGGTTATTTCGAGCGCGCGAATGGCGGCACGCTGTTCCTCGACGAAATCACCGAAATGCCGATCGAGTTGCAGGTGAAACTGCTGCGCGTGCTGGAGACGGGCATGTTCATGCGCGTCGGCACGACCAAGGAAATCGAGACCGATGTGCGCCTGATCGCCGCGACCAACCGCGATCCCGAGCAGGCCGTGCTGGAAGGCAAGCTGCGTCTCGACCTGTATCACCGTTTGAACGTGTTCCCTATCAGCCTGCCGCCGCTGCGCGAGCGCGGCAAGGATGTCGAGTTGCTCGCGCAGTCGTTCCTCGACGAACTCAACGAGCAGCACAGCACGAAGAAACACTTCCCGCCGGCCGTGAAAGAGATGCTGCTCTCGTACCCGTGGCCGGGCAACGTGCGTGAGCTGAAGAACTACGTGCAGCGCGCACACATCATGTCGGGCACGGACTCGGACAGCACGGCGACGGTGCCGCTGCAGATCTCGCTGTCGAAGCCGACGGCAGGCACGGCGATCACGATTCCGTTCGGCACTTCGCTGGCCGAAGCCGACCGTCAGCTAATCCTTGCGACGCTCGAGCAGTGCGGCGGCGTGAAAACGCGCGCTGCCGAGATTCTCGGCATCAGCCTGAAGACGCTGTACAACCGCCTGGTCGAGTACGGCAACGACACCGGCCGCGGCGATGGCGACGAAGTCAGCGACGAGCCGCAGGCGCTCGGCAAGGCCGACGCCTGAGTCCTTCTGCCAGTCCAGCGCGCGTATCAACGCCGTCCGCCACCGCGGACGGCGCTGTAGCTTCTCAACGGCACAGCCCTTGCTGATTTCACTTCGAGCAGTCGAGATCGCACCAGCGACGATGACATCGAACGAAAAACAGGGAGCCCAGCATGCCGGACCATCACGCCGTCCCAGACCTCTACGCGCACCGCCCCGAACCCGTCCCGCCCGACACGCCGCCCGATCCGGGGCAGCCGTCACAGCCGGACACGGTGCCCGATCCCACCCGCGAACCCGTCGAACCCGATACCCCGGCGATCGGCGATCCGCCGTCGCAGCCGTCGCAGACGCCGCATACGGGCGTGCGCATGACGCTGTGGCCTGAATTCTGAGCCGCGCCGAGCCGCGCGCACGGAGCAAACGCGTTTGCAATGCGACGCCGGCCGGTGCAAACAACGGGCCCGCAACCGGTACCCGTTACAAAACCACCGAACTTTTTACCGGCAATTCACGTTCATCGGCCTAGACTAATGTGATGCGGCCCGGACGAACCCCGTTCGGGCACGGCCTTCCCCTTGGAGGCGTCCATCATGAGACATCCCGCATTGCGGCGCTCCGCGCGCCATTCGAAGCGCGACCAGCGCCCAGCCGGCGGAACGGGCAATCCACCCATCGGCCCGGATCCGGCGCAACAGAACCGCGCCGCGCCCGGCGCCCCGCCGGACGGGGATCACAACCAGGGCGGCACGCGTCAGGAAGGGCTGGAATACCAGCGCGACCTCGGCTCCGAACAGGACGCCTGACCTTCTTTCCCAGCCGGATCATCGGGCGAAAAATCTGCTGCGTGCGAGCCCGTGCGCAGCGCGTTTTTCTTCGTCCGTCACATTTGCATACATTTTTATTCCGAAAGTTGACGGTTGGCGGCATAGGACTTGCGTGCCGTAAGGTGGAGTATCACCGCATGTACAGTCAACTGAATGAGGTGGAGCCGCAATGAGCAGATTGATCGTCGTTTCAAACCGCGTCGCGCCGACTCAGGAAGGACGCCCCGCAGCGGGCGGTCTCGCAATCGGCGTACTGGACGCCCTGAAGGAAACGGGAGGTGTGTGGTTCGGCTGGAGTGGCGAGATCGTCACCGAGCCGTCGGCGCCCATTATCGAGAAACAGGGCAACGTGACCTACGCCACCGTCGGGCTGACCAAGCGCGATTACGACCAGTATTACCGCGGGTTTTCGAATGCGACGCTGTGGCCGACTTTCCACTATCGCAACGATTTGTCGCGCTACGACCGGCAGGAATATGCCGGGTATCTGCGGGTGAACGTGACACTCGCAAAGCAGTTGAAGGAATTGCTGCAGCCGGACGACATCATCTGGGTGCACGACTATCACCTGTTGCCGTTCGCGCGCTGCCTGCGCGATCTGGGTGTGAAGAACCCGATCGGCTTTTTCCTGCACATTCCGTTTCCGGTGCCGGAAGTGATGCGCACCGTGCCGCCGCACGAAGAGCTCGTGAAATGCATGTGCAGTTATGACGTGGTCGGTTTCCAGACGGATGCGGACCGCCAGTCGTTCGTCGATTACATCGAGCGCGGCAATCACGGCACCTCGAGCGATGAAAACATGATCCACGCGTACGGGCGCTTCCTGAAGGTCGGGGCTTATCCGATCGGCATCTATCCGGACGCCATCGCGAAAGCCGCCGATCAGTTCAGCGACCGCAAGCAGGTGCGCAGCCTGCGCGACGCGATGCGCGGCCGCAAGCTGATTATGAGCGTCGACCGGCTCGATTATTCGAAGGGCCTCGTCGAGCGGTTTCAGGCGTTTGAGCGGCTACTGCTGAACGCGCCGGGCTGGCATGGCCGTGTATCGCTCGTGCAGATCGCGCCGCCGACGCGCGCCGACGTGCAGACCTATCAGCGCATCCGGCAGAACCTGGAAGGCGAGGCGGGGCGCATCAATGGCCGCTTCGCGCAACTCGACTGGACGCCTATTCAGTACCTGAATCGCAAGTACGAGCGCAATCTGCTGATGGCGCTGTTCCGTCAGTCGCAGGTCGGCTATGTGACGCCGCTGCGCGACGGCATGAACCTCGTCGCGAAAGAGTACGTGGCGTCGCAGGATCCCGCCGATCCCGGCGTGCTGGTGCTGTCGCAGTTCGCGGGCGCTGCCGAGCAGTTGCCGGGCGCGCTGGTCGTCAATCCGTTCGATCTGTCGCAGATGGCCGAGGCGCTCGAACGCGCGCTGTCGATGCCGCTCGCCGAGCGTCAGGCGCGTCATGCCGACATGATGGCGCCGCTGCGCGAGAACAATCTTTCCGTGTGGCGCGACACGTTCCTCGCGGATTTGCGGCACGTCGCGACGGCTTCGTCGGTGACGGAGAAGGCGGTCAAACGCGTGGACGTGACGGTTTGAGATGGCGTGAGAAGAGGGTGGAGACGATGTGAGACCATGCCGCCAGGCTGGCGCGCAGGTTCACGAACGGCAGCCCTTGCGGGCTGCCGTTTTTATTTCCGGCTTGCTTTCGACCAACTGCTGTCGAGCCGACCGAAGCGTCAGGCGTGCTGCTGGCTCAATTCGGGCAGCGGCACGGGCGTCTGAAGCGGATCGAAATCCGCCCATCGGCCGCGCTGCCAGTGGCCGGTCGCGCGCTCGATATCGGCGCCGCCTGCTTCGCGCAGAATGGTCGCTGCTTCCATCTGATTTTCCGGGCACACATGCACGGCGACGAGCACGCCCGAATCGCGAATCTCGTGATGCACGACTTCGCGATGCGCATGCGGAGCGCCCGGCGAATAGGCCATCTTGCTGAGCATCGAGCCAAGGTACGCGCCGACACCTGCCGCGATCGCGACGATCGGCATCGACGCCGAGAACGCCGTGAACACCGCGACGCCGACCACGGCACCCGCGACAGCGCCAAAGGTCATCGAACGCAAACGCCGACGCGTTGACGGCGGCGGTGCAGCCGTGATGGTGGGTGCATCGGCTGCGTGTTCGCCCAGTGTGTGGCGCGCGTGCTGGCCGCGCGGATTGACGAAGAACAGCGTGCCGTCCTCGCCGGGAAAGCCGTGATCGAACAGCGTTTGCGCGGCGTCTTCGGCAGCGGGGAAGGTGGTGAAACGTCCAGCGACGATGAGTGACATGGCGCCCCCTATCGTTCAAAGGCCTGAAGTTCGAAGGCCGGAGCGAAGCGTGCGCGGTGCGTTACGTCGGACCGCGCTCGAAAGCACAGGCTTCGTCTACAAGAATAGGCGCAAAGCGGGACGATGGAGAGCGTGAGCGGCAGGTAGCCGGTGAGTCTGTCAGGCGATGGATGCGCTGTGACGCACGCGCATCGTGCTGACCATCGCGCCCGCGCCCGCGAAGCAGGCCGCCACATACAGCGCGATCACCGGACCATGCTGCGGCGCGATGCCGAAGATCAGCGCAACCAGCGCCGAGCCGAGCGTCTGCCCCGTGAGGCGCGCCGTGCCGAGCATGCCGCTCGCGCCGCCGCTGCGATGGCGCGGCGCGGCAGACAGCATCGTGCGATTGTTCGGCGACTGAAAGATGCCAAAGCCCGCGCCGCACAGCGCCATGCGCCACACGATCTCGAAAGGCGCCGGATGCGCGCCGAGCGTCGCGAGCAGCAGCAGGCCGATGGCGAGCGTCGCGAGTCCGAGTCCACCGAGCCAGCCCGCCGAAATCCGGTCCGACAGCACGCCCGACAGCGGCGCCGCGCCGACGATCACGAGCGGCCACGGCGTCATCAGCAGCCCTGTCTCGACCTGCGACAGGCCGAGATTGTTCTGCAGCAGGAACGGCAGCGACACGAACGCGAGCATCTGCGCACAGAACGAACAGACCGACGTGCCCACCGACAGCGCAAAAATAGGAATGCGCAGCAGATCGACGGGCAGCAGCGGCGCGGATTGCGAGAGTTGCCGCCGCACGAAGAAATAGCCGATCGCGACGGCGCCGATCAGCTCGAAGGCGACGAAGCCGTAGCGCTCGCCATGACCGAGTCCATCGACTGCGAAGATCAGCAGGCCGAATACGAACGCGATCATCACCGCACTCGTGTAGTCGTAGGGCGACGGATGGCCTTCGTTGCGCGGCAACGCGCGCAAGCCGACCGCGATGGCCGCGACGCCGATCGGCACGTTGATCGCGAACAGCCACGGCCACGGCGCGACGGCGAGCACGCCCGACGCAACCGTCGGTCCGACCGCCGATGAAATCGCCACCACCATCGCATTGATCGCGATACCGCGCCCGAGCCGCGCGGGCGGATAGATCATGCGTACAAGGGCGGTGTTCACGCTCATGATGCCCGCCGCGCCGAAGCCCTGGATCACGCGGTCGAGCGCAAGCGTCGGCAGCGACGTGGCGAGTGCACAGCCGAGCGACGCAACCGTGAACAGCACCATGCCGCCCAGATAGACGCGCCGGTAGCCGATGCGGTCGCCCAGCGACGACAGCGGCAGCAGCGAGATCGTTACGGAGAGTTGATACGCGTTGACGATCCAGATCGAACTGGCGGCGCTCGCGCGCAGATTGCGGGCGATAGTCGGCAGTGCGACGTTGGCGATCGCGCTGTCGAGCACGGCGAGCGTGATGCCCAGCGCGACCACGAGAATGGCCCAGTAACGCTGCGGGATCGGTAATCCGAGTTCGGGTTCCGGAGCGGCGGCGGAAGAAGATGCGGCGTGGCGCGAAGCGTCCGTAGGTTGGCGGTGGTCAGTCGACGAAGAAGCTTGCATTGTGTTGTTGTGTTGAACTACGAGGCTCGGCGCCGGGACGCCGTCGTCAGTAGAGTCCAGGATTGTGATTCCTGTCGTCGTTGCAATGTACTTTCACGCAGCAATCACTTCGCACCGGCGTGGCTAGAGCGCACATCGCGCCCCGGCCCCGCCGGGCCATGCAGAACAGTTCTCGCGCGCTACTTCAGTTCGTACAGACCCGTGTAGGTGGCCGAATCGATTTCATTCAGATGCGTCATGTAGCGCGCGACGGCATTCGTCGTGTCGGCGGTGAGCGGCAGGTTCGCCACCTTCAGCGCGTGCACGCGAAAGATGAAGCGATGCGGCTTGTCGCCGCGCGGCGGCGCCGCGCCGCCCAAGCCAACCGTGCCGTAATCGTTGCGCAATTGCAGCGCGCCCGGCGGCAGCAGACTGCCGTCGGCCTTGCCGGCATTCCGCGGCAGCGAGCGGGCATCGACGGGGATGTTGACCACGACCCACTGCCAGAAGCCGCTGCCCGTCGGCGCATCGGGATCGTAGACGGTGAGCGCGAGACTTTGCGCGTCGGCGGGCGGTGCGTCCCATTGCAGCGCAGGCGACACGTTCTCACCTTCGCCCGACACACCGAACGATTTGTCGTTCATCTCCTGCGCTTTCGGCATGAAGCCGTTGGCGGGAAAGTCGTCCGACCAGATTCGGAAATCAGCCATCATGCGCCTCCTTAGGTGGATGGTTCCAGGATGGGCAGGCGCCACTGGGAGAGCGCATGCAAGAGGGCATCGAAGACTCCCGGTGAGCCAATCGAGTGTAGCACCAGCGTCTTGCAAACACGCTGGCGCGCAGGGCGAATGCGCCGCAAAGCATGGCGTTGCAGGCGCAACGTCAGGCGCGTTCTTCGTGCTGCGGCGCGTCGCCGTGCAGCCAGTCGGTCAGCCGTTGCAACACGCCGTCGATGTCACGATTCGCTCCGCGCAACGCGCATTCCCATACGGTGGCGACACGCCAGCCGGCGTCGCGCAGCGCGGCTTGCGCTTTCGCATCGTTGGCGCGATTGCGGCCGATCTTGTCGCGCCAGAATTCCGGCCGCGTCTGCGGCCATTTGAAGAGATGACAATCGTGGCCGTGCCAGAAGCAGCCGTGCACGAAGATCACCGCGCGATAGCGCGGCAACACGATGTCCGGGCGTCCGGGCAGATCGCGCGCGTCGAGCCGGAAGCGGAAGCCGCGACGATGCAGCAGGCTGCGGACGAGCATTTCAGGTTTCGTGTTGCGGCCGCGAATGCCGGACATCATCCGGCTGCGCGTGGCCGCATCGACGATATCGACCATTACAGCGCGACCATTACAGCGCGGGTTCCGCCGCGCGTTCGCTGCTTTCGTCGCGTGCCGCGCGGGTCAGCGCGCGCACATGCGGCAACATGATGCGCGCGACTTCGCGCATCACGGGCACGACCACGCTGTTGCCGAACTGACGATACGCCTGGGTATCGCTGACGGGAATCCGGTAAGTGTCGGGGAAACCCATCAGACGTGCGCATTCGCGTGGCGTCAGGCGGCGCGGGCGCTGCTTCTCGCCCTGATAGACGAGGATCTCCGAACCGTCCTTGTGATAGCGCGCCGACAGCGTGCGCGTCACGCTCTGCGGATACGCCATCCCATAACCAAAGCCGTTGCCCGCCGCGCGATGCTTGTCCGCGTAGTTCTGCAGATAGGTCCACAGCTTGGGCGTGAGCGTGTATTTGGGCTGCACGCGGCGCGCGGCGTGATCGAAGAAACGGTCGGCGTCCCACGGCAGCACGGGTTCGCTGCCGTCCGTGCGATGCAGGATCGACGCGAGTCTCGGGCCTTCTTCGGGCAGGCGCAGATCGTCCCACGAGAACGAGGTCTTGCCGCGAAAGCCGACGATGATGATCCGCTCGCGATGTTGCGGCGTGAAATGCGCGCCGTCGATCACGCGGTAATGCACTTCGTAGCCGAGTTCGTTGCGCAGCGTTTGCAGGATTACGTCGAAGGTGCGGCCTTTGTCGTGCGACAGCAGGTTCTTCACGTTCTCCAGCAGAAACGCAGCGGGGCGGCGCGCGGCGATGATGCGCGCGACATCGAAGAACAGCGTGCCTTGCGTCGAGCATTCGAAGCCATGCGGTCGGCCGAGCGCGTTCTTCTTGCTCACGCCCGCGATCGAAAACGGCTGGCAGGGGAAGCCGCCCAGCAGAATGTCGTGATCGGGTACGGCGTCGGCAGGATAGGTGACGATGTCGCCGATCAGCGTGTGCTGGGTGGCGCCGTTGGGGAAGTTTTCCTGATAGGTCTTCTGCGAGAAATCATTCCACTCGCTGGTGAACACGCACTGGCCGCCGTGCGATTCGAAGCCCATGCGAATGCCGCCGATGCCCGCGAACAGATCGATAAAACGCGCACTGTTCGCCTTGCCCGCGCGCTTGCTGGTCTGGCGCGCCGAGGTGGGAAAAAGCATTGCGCGCAAGGCGGGCTCGAGCATCGCCGGGCAGGGCGTGTCGCCTTTTTCCCAGCGGCGCACCGTCTTGATGTCCTTGCCGACATGCGCGGCGATTTCTTTTTGTGTGAAGCGGGTGCGCGCCTGCTTCAGCAGTTCAAGCGGTGAAGCCTGAGTCACAGGAGTCCTTGCTGGGTATTTTTGCGGACATTATGACCTATGAATGTCCCTAATTTGCGATCAGCAGGGGTTCCGCGGACAAATTTTGCTGTGTCGGACGACGAAGACGGGGGGAGAAGAAAGGAAAGGCAGCCCCGGCGACGCGCCAGATGATCCTGTCGCTGCGTCGCCGGGTGTTCGCGCTGCGGGGTCACAGCATCGTGGAAGGATGCACGACGGGTCAATGAATGTTAAACGGGCTGCGCGTGTGCGACCTAGGGGCACGCTGCCGCAGCAGAACTTTCCCGCGCCGTGCTGTGCTGCTCAGCGCTTGCGGCGCACGCGGTGACGGTTCGCGTCGCGCGATGCGGCGGGCCGCACGCTCGTCACGGGCAGCGGCACCAGTTCCTTCGTGCACAGGTCGTCGAGCTGCAGCAGCAGGTCGTCGATGGCGCAGAGCTGCGAGTTCGTCAGATGCTCGGCTTCGAGCAGCTCGAACAGCCGCTTGCGCCAGTAGTCGGCCGGGAGGATCGCCCCACCCAGGTCGCCATGCATCGAAGGCCGCATGACGCGGGCTATGTGCGCGATGTCCTGATCGATCAGAGTCGATTTGAACGATCCCGCCGACGGTGTGAGGTAATGGTCCATGCCCGCACAACGGCAGGCTTCAGAGAAACTTTAGGGTCGATTCGAAAATATTTTTGCTGCGCGCTTTGTCGGGCCGGGTTTGACGGCGTCGCGGGCAGCGGAGGAAAGGTCGTCGAGTGGCGGCCTGTCGACGTCTCAGGTCATGTCAGTGCGAGCGCGAGGCTGCAGGTGAGCACGACGATCATCAGGCCGGCGGCAACAGCGAGGTTGTACGGGTAGGGCATCTGTCAACCTGACGAATCGTAGGAGTGACGAGATGATAAGAGGATGCCGCGAGTCCGTCCGCAGGCAAATCGCGCGTTAGGTGGGAGAGCGCACACTGGCTTGTAGCGCTCGCGCCGATGTCCCGCCGGGCGGCCTTCCGGCGCATGCCGGGACGCGATTGCGTGTGGCTTTTTCGCGTCGTGCGAGGCGCGGCGCACGACGCAGTGAACATGCGCCTGGCGTCAGGCCGGCTGGTCGGGATTCGTGACCGGCTTTGCCGCGCCTTCGAGGAAACGGCGCGTCGCTTCGAACGATTGCAGCATCTGGTCCGGCCACGGGTTTTGCCGCATCACGGCCTGGTGGTTTTCGAACGCCGAGTTCAGCAGCTTCGACAGTTCGGGCGAATTCAGATGGCGCAGCAGCACGCTGACGGCGATGGCTGTCGCCTGGCTGGCGCCCGCTGTCTGCAGTTCGGAAGTGGTGAGGGCGGCGAGTTGCTTGTTGATGTCCATGGTGTGTCCTTCGTTGTGCGGCAGGTGATGCGCGAAATGCGTGATTTTGTCACGGGTGGGCGAGGCGGACCCGACGACGACCGTGCGCGGAATCGCCGTCCAGCGGCGTTATGCGGCCCAATCGCATTTCCCTCTCAAAAATGGGAACTGTGTTTTAGCGATTCCGATAGTTTTCTCTGATAAGCATGGGCGTACACTTGTTACAACTGTTATCGCTTCGGAGTCGATCATGCTTGCCACCTTCTTTGTGCTCTGGCCCTTCGCCGCCGCTTCGCTGTTCGCGCTCGCCCGATTCTTCGATCAGCGCGACCGGCAATTTGCCAAGGTTCAGGTGGTGGTGCGCCGTCATCGGTGAACGGCTGGGCGATCTGACTGGATTGGCGCGTCGCGTTGCCTTGCGACGGGGCTGCAGCAAACAAAAAACCCGCATAGCGTGAGCTGTTGCGGGTTTTTTTTGCGGCGTCGTCCGTCGCCGATGTGGTCCCCCCGACAGGAATCGAACCTGTATCTAGCGCTTAGGAGGCACTTGTTCTATCCATTGAACTACGCGGAGGGGCCGCCGACGAGCGCAGAGTATAGCAAATCGCCCGTTCGCCAAAGCGGCTTTCGATGCGCGGACCGCCCGTGCGAACGCGCTGGCGTGCCGGATCACGCTCGCCCGTCACCAACGCAAGCCGCGCACTGAACGTCGTCGCCACGCGCGGCTGACAGCCACGTATCGGTCAGCCAAAAAAGAAAACGGCCCGCCGGCTTTCGCCCTGCAGACCGCTCTATCCAGCAGACGGTTCCTGAAGAAATCCGTCGATCAGAACTCCACGACAGCAAATTCTGCCTTGCCCACATCGCAAAGCGGGCAGCGCCAGTCTTCCGGAATATCGGCGAACCGCGTACCTGCCGCGATGCCTTCTTCGGGCAAACCTTCTTCTTCGTTATAGATCCAGCCACAAATCAGGCAGACCCAGCTCTTATATTCGACGATCACTTCACTCACGACACACGCTCTTCATTGATTCGATGCAAAATCCGCCAATCTGCCCCTTTATTGTGCATACGGCGGCGACCCGCAATATTACCGGAATTTGACGAACGGCCTCCTTTTTGCGCTTTTTTTCCGTTTTAGATCAACGCGAAGCGGCATACATCCAGGCGAGGCGACGTCCGGCGCGCACGATTGCAGCGTGTATCCTTTGAGTGCGGTGTGGCCGTGCGCGAACGCGTGCCGCGCCCATCGAGCGGCACTAGCCAAGGAGAAGAAAAATGCTGAATAAGAGATGGTTGGCCGGCGCAGTGTGCGCAGGCATGCTGGTCATGTCGGGCGTGGCGCATGCCGCGGGGGTCTCGTTCGTCGAGCCGAAGGACGGCGCAACCGTGAGCAACCCGATTCACGTGAAGTTTGCTGTCGAAGGCATGAAGGTCGTTCCCGCGGGCACGAGGACGGAAGGCACGGGGCATCATCATCTGATCATCGACGGGCAGCCGCTGCCGAAGGGCGAAGTCATTCCCGCCAACGACAAATCGCTGCATTTCGGCAAGGGCCAGACGGAAACGGAACTGACGTTGCCGCCGGGCGACCACACGCTGACGCTCGATTTCGGCGATGGCGCTCACCGTTCGTACGGCCCGGAAATGAGCAAGACCATCACGATCCACGTGAAGTAAGGCGGCGCGGCGCATCCGAGCTTCGCCCGCCGGTTTGTCTTTTTGCGAACGCCTGCTTTGAAAAGGGGCGTTCGCCTCCCACACGATTTTGTGCCAGCGCTTTCGCTGGATGCCGCGCGACACACGTCATGTGTCCTATGCCTTCCTGCCGGACGGCATCCCATCAGAATCGGCCGTGCCGACCGGTACAATGAGCGCTTCCGACTCATCGCTGGTTTCCTTTTTCCCATGTCGCTTTACACCATCACGGGCGCGCAACTGGCGTTCGGCCATGTCGCGCTGCTCGATCACGCGGATTTCTCTCTCGAAGCCGGCGAGCGCGTCGGGCTGATCGGCCGCAACGGCGCGGGCAAGTCGTCGCTGCTGAAAATCGTCGCCGAGCTGGCCAGGCCGGACGACGGTCTCATCACGCGTCAACAGGATCTCGTCACCGTCTACGTGCCGCAGGAACCCGAGTTCGACGGCGACGTGACGGTCTTCGACGCAGTCGCGGCGGGCCTCACGCATGCGGGTGCGCTGCTGGACGAATACAACGCTGTCGCGCACGAACTGGCGGAAACGCCCGAAGGCGCGCAGCACGATGCATTGCTCGCGCGCATGAACACGCTGCAGTCGTCGCTCGATGCGACCGACGCGTGGAACTGGCGCACGCGTGTCGCCACGACGCTCGCACAGATCGGCCTCGACGGCGACGCGCGGGTGGGCTCGCTGTCGGGCGGCATGCAAAAGCGCGTCGCGCTGGCGCGGGCGCTGGTGGTGCAGCCAGACGTGCTGCTGCTGGACGAGCCGACCAACCACCTGGACTTCGACGGTATCCGCTGGCTCGAAGAACTGCTGGTGTCGCAGCGCGCCGGGCTGCTGTTCATCACGCACGATCGCGCTTTTCTGGATCGGGTTGCCACGCGTATCGTCGAACTGGATCGTGGGCGTCTGCTGTCGTATCCCGGCAATTTCTCGGCGTATCAGACGCGCAAGGCGCAGCAACTGGAAGTGGAGCGCGTCGAAAACGAAAAATTCGACAAGCTGCTCGCACAGGAAGAAGTGTGGATCCGCAAGGGCGTCGAAGCGCGCCGTACGCGCAGCGTCGGACGCATTGCGCGGCTCGTGCAGATGCGCAATGACCGCGCGGAACGCCGCAACGTGCAGGGCAATGTGAAGCTCGACGTCGGGCAGGGCGAGAAGTCCGGCAAGATCGTCGCCGAACTCACGGATGTGACCAAGCGCTACGGCGAGCGCACCGTGGTCGACCGGTTCTCGACGACGGTGATGCGCGGCGACAAGATCGGTTTTGTCGGTCCGAACGGTGCGGGCAAGACGCCCTTGCTCAAGCTGATTCTCGGCGAGTTGCAGCCGGACGACGGCAAGGTGCGTGTCGGCACCAACTTGCAAGTGGCTTACTTCGACCAGATGCGTGCGCAGCTCGATCTCGATAAGAGTCTCGCTGACACGATCAGCCCCGGCAGCGATTGGGTCGAGATCAACGGCCAGAAAAAGCACGTGATGAGCTATCTCGGCGACTTCCTGTGCGCGCCTGAGCGCGCGCGCTCGCCCGTCAAGTCGCTGTCGGGCGGCGAGCGCAACCGCTTGCTGCTCGCGCGTCTTTTTGCGCGACCGGCGAACGTGCTGGTCCTCGACGAACCGACCAACGACCTCGATATCCCGACACTCGAACTGCTCGAAGAACTGCTGACCGACTACGACGGCACGGTGTTGCTGGTGAGCCACGACCGCGCGTTTCTGGATAACGTGGTGACGTCGGTGATTGCTTCGGAAGGCGCGGGCAAGTGGCGTGAATATGTCGGCGGGTTCACGGACTGGCAGATCCAGCGCGATCGCTCCGAGCAGATCGCGCAGCAGGATGCGCCGAAAGAACAGCCGAAGGAAGCTGCGCCGAAGGAAAGCGCAGCGGGCCGCAACGCGCAACGCACCGTGAAGCTTTCATTCAAGGAACAGCGCGAGCTGGAAGCCTTGCCGGAGCAGATCGCCGCGCTCGAAGCGGAGCAGAAGGCGATCGGCGCGCAGATCGAAGACGGTTCGATCTTCGTCAAGGATGCGCAGGAAGGCGCGCGGTTGACCGAGCGCTATGCGGCGATCGACGAGGAGTTGCTGGTGGCGCTTGAGCGGTGGGATGAACTGGAGAGCAAGCGGAAGTAACGCGCGGCGCGCGGGCAGACGTCAGGGTGTTTGCCCGCGAACGACAGCGATTTGCTGTTTCAAGATGGGCAGGTCGCGCACGATTGTTTGCCAGATGATGTTCGTGTCCACGGAAAAATAGCCGTGCGAAACACGCTTTCGCATCAGGTACATCTCCTCCCACGGCACGTTGGCATGTTGCGCGGCGAACTCCGGATGGTCGCGCTCAACGTTACGAGCGGCTTCTCCAATGATCTCGAGATTTCGGATTGCAGCGTCCTGGATGTGCGACTCGGCGGCAAATGCGTCTGCTGTGATGCCTTGCGTGTAGCGTTCGATTCTGCTGATTGCTTCCAGCATGTGATCGAGATAGTCGGCGATGCGAAGGTCGCTTTTCTTCACACTGGCACCGCTTCGCTGACGACGCGTGCGCGAAACGATTCGGGCAAGGCCAACGGAGTCAATACGTCGACGGATACGCCCAGTAAGGCTTCCAGCCGGCGCTGGATACGCGCAATATCGAGCAGCGTGGTTTCCGGCGTCGGATCAACGAGCAGGTCGAGATCGCTGTCGTCGTCATCTTCGCCTGTTATAACTGAACCGAACACGCGCGCATTCCTCGCGTGGTGTTCCGCGACGATGCTCCGGATCTCGGCGCGATGCTCGCGCATTGCCTCAGAAGGTTTCACGTCAACGCTCCGTGACACAGGGTGGAAAACAGACATTAAAAGCCGGTTACAGCGTAACTATATCCGGTGGCGTGTGTCGGCGGCGATACGACAGTTGGCCTATACCATTTGTCCTACACCCATCATCTAAATTGCCCCGCGCATCGAAATCAGTAAAATACCCGCGAACCTGCTTCCCACGGTCCTTTCAGCGAATCACCCCGAACGGGTGTCGAAGGAACACCGCGGAAAGCAGGCAAGGCAAACCGATAACCGCTGCACGCAAGTCGCGCAGCGCACACACTCCGTTGTTTCGTTTCGCTTTTTTTGAAAACTCAACGCATTGTCCACGTACCTGTCCACAGGACATGTGGACAACGATGAACCGACGGACCCGAGCAAGCCATGTCAACGAAAAAGCCTAACGCCGCCTATAGCGAAGCATCGATCAAGGTGCTCAAGGGCCTGGAGCCGGTCAAACAGCGGCCCGGCATGTACACGCGCACCGAAAATCCGCTGCACATCATCCAGGAAGTCATCGACAACGCGTCCGACGAAGCGCTCGGCGGCTATGGCCGCCAGATCACCGTCACGCTGCATGCCGACCAGTCCGTATCCGTCGAGGACGACGGGCGCGGCATTCCGTTCGGCATGCACCCCGAAGAGGGCGTCCCCGTCGTCGAAATCGTTTTCACGCGCCTTCATGCGGGCGGCAAGTTCGACAAGGCGGCCGGCGGCGCGTACACGTTCTCGGGCGGCCTGCACGGCGTCGGCGTGTCGGTCACGAACGCGCTGTCCACACGCCTCGACGTCACCGTGTGGCGCGACAACAAGGTGGCCGAACTGAGCTTCTCGCATGGCGACGTGGTCAAGCCGCTGCAGGTGCGCGCCGCGACCAAGACCGAGAAGAAGTCGGGCACGCGCGTCACCGCGTGGGCCGATCCGAAATACTTCGATTCCCCGAATCTGCCGCTGGGCGAACTGCAGCGTCTGTTGCGCTCGAAAGCCGTGTTGCTGCCGGGCGTCGAAGTCGTGCTCGTCAACGAGAAAACGGGCGAGCGCCAAAGCTGGAAATACGAAGACGGCCTGCGCGGCTATCTGATGGAAGGCATGGCGGGCAGCGATCTGCTGATCCCGCTGTTCGAAGGCGAGCGCTACGCGGAAAGCTCGCGCTCGAATGAAGAGACGTTCGCCGAAGGCGAGGGCGCGGCGTGGGTCGTTGCCTGGAGCGAAGAAGGGCCGCTCACGCGCGAGTCCTACGTCAATCTGATTCCGACGCCGGCGGGCGGCACGCACGAAGCGGGCTTGCGCGACGGTCTGTTCCAGGCCGTGAAGAGCTTTGTCGAACTGCACAACCTGCAGCCCAAGGGCGTGAAACTGCTCGCGGAAGACGTGTTCGCGCGGGTGTCCTTCGTGCTGTCGGCGAAGGTGCTCGACCCGCAGTTCCAGGGGCAAATCAAGGAGCGTCTGAATAGCCGCGATGCCGTCAAGCTGGTGTCGTCGTTTGCGCGTCCGGCGTTGGAGCTGTGGCTCAACCAGCACGTCGAGCACGGCAAGAAACTCGCCGATCTCGTCATCAAGCAGGCGCAGGCGCGCACGCGTGCCGGCCAGAAGGTCGAGAAGCGCAAGAGTTCGGGTGTCGCCGTGCTGCCGGGCAAGCTGACCGATTGCGAATCGACGGAAATTGGCCGCAATGAGCTGTTCCTCGTCGAGGGTGACTCGGCGGGCGGTTCCGCGAAGATGGGCCGCGACAAGGAGTTTCAGGCCATTCTGCCGCTGCGCGGCAAGGTGCTGAATACGTGGGAATCCGAGCGCGACCGTTTGTTCGCGAACAACGAAGTGCACGACATTTCCGTGGCGATCGGCGTCGATCCGCATAACCCGGATGACACTGTCGACTTGTCCAATTTGCGCTACGGCAAGATCTGTATCTTGTCCGATGCTGACGTCGACGGCTCGCACATTCAGGTGCTGCTGCTCACGCTGTTCTTCAAGCACTTCCCGCAACTGATCGAACGCGGTCACGTGCATGTCGCGCGTCCGCCGCTGTTCCGCGTCGATGCGCCCGCGCGCGGCAAGAAGCCCGCGCAGAAGCTGTACGCGCTCGACGAAGGCGAACTCGAAGCGATTCTCGACAAGCTGCGCAAGGACGGCGTGCGCGAGTCGCAATGGTCGATCAGCCGCTTCAAGGGCCTTGGTGAAATGAGCGCCGAGCAGCTGTGGGATACGACGATGAACCCGGACACGCGGCGCCTGTCGCCTGTCGCGCTGGGCGAACTCGACTTCGACGCGACCGTCGCACGCATGACGATGCTGATGGGCAAGGGCGAAGCATCGTCGCGCCGTAGCTGGCTCGAAGAGAAGGGCAACCAGGTCGAAGCGGATATCTGAGCGATGCCGCGCTTCGTACTTCGTGTTGAGTGAAGCAACACGTTACGCGAAGCGCGCCGCCCAACAAGGACACGGAATCTAGATGGACGACAACACTCCCGATCTTTTCACCGAGCCGGCCGCGCCCGAAGGCGATGTGCTGACGCTGGGCAACTACGCGGAACGTGCGTATCTCGACTACGCGGTGAGCGTGGTGAAGGGCCGCGCGCTGCCCGATGTCTGCGACGGCCAGAAGCCGGTGCAGCGGCGCATCCTGTACGCGATGAACGAGATGGGTCTCGGCGACAACGCGAAGCCGGTGAAGTCCGCGCGCGTGGTCGGTGACGTGCTGGGTAAGTATCACCCGCACGGCGACCAGTCGGCGTACGACGCGCTGGTGCGTCTCGCGCAGGACTTCTCGATGCGCTATCCGCTGATCGACGGCCAGGGCAACTTCGGCTCGCGCGACGGCGACGGCGCAGCGGCGATGCGCTACACGGAAGCGCGCCTCACGCCGATCGCGAAACTGCTGCTCGACGAAATTGACCAGGGCACGGTCGATTTCATGCCGAACTACGACGGCTCGTTCGAAGAACCGAAGCTGTTGCCCGCACGTTTGCCGTTCGTGCTGCTGAACGGCGCATCGGGTATCGCCGTCGGTCTGGCAACAGAAATTCCGTCGCATAACCTGCGCGAAGTCGCGGCGGCTGCCGTCGCGATGATCCGTCATCCGAACATCACGCATGCCGAACTGATGCAACTGGTGCCCGGTCCGGACTTCCCGGGCGGCGGCCAGATCATTTCGAGCGAAACGGAAATCGCCCAGGCCTATGAGACGGGACGCGGCAGTCTGAAGGTGCGCGCGCGCTACAAGATCGAAGATCTCGCGCGTGGCCAGTGGCAACTCGTCATTACCGAACTGCCGCCGAATACGTCTGGCCAAAAGGTGCTGGAAGAGATCGAGGAACAGACAAATCCGAAGATCAAGCTTGGCAAGAAATCGCTGACGCCGGAACAGCTTCAGACGAAGCAGACGCTGCTTGGTCTGCTCGACGCCGTGCGCGACGAATCGGGCAAGGACGCGCCCGTGCGTCTCGTGTTCGAGCCGAAGTCGCGCACCATCGATCAAGCCGAGTTCGTCACCACGCTGCTCGCGCACACGAGCCTCGAATCGAATGCACCGCTGAACCTGGTGATGGTCGGTTCGGACGGACGCCCGCGTCAGAAAGGTATCGGCGAGATCCTGCGCGAATGGGTCGGCTTCCGTTTCGCGACGGTCACGCGTCGCACGCAGCATCGTCTGGGCAAGGTCAACGACCGGATTCACATCCTCGAAGGCCGGATGATCGTCTTTTTGAATATCGACGAAGTCATCCGCATCATCCGCGAATCCGACGAGCCCAAGGCAGCGCTGATCGCAGCCTTTGGTCTGTCCGACCGGCAGGCCGAGGACATTCTTGAAATCCGGCTGCGTCAATTGGCGCGCCTGGAAAAGATCAAGATCGAGAAGGAACTGTCCGAACTGCGCGACGAGAAGTCGAAGCTCGAAGAACTGCTCGGCAGCGAATCGGCGATGAAACGTCTGCTCATCAAGGAAATCGAAGCTGACGCAAAGCAATACGGCGACGATCGCCGCACGCTGATCCAGCAGGAAAAGCGCGCGACGTTCGAAGCGCGTGTCGTCGATGAACCGGTCACGGTTGTCGTATCGCAGAAGGGCTGGGTGCGTGCGCTGAAGGGCCACGGTCTCGATCCCGCTGGCTTCACGTTCAAGGCGGGTGACGGTCTGTACGCGGCGTTCCAGTGCCGCACACCTGACATGTTGATCGCGTGGGGCAGCAAGGGTCGCGTGTATTCCGTCGCGGTTGCGCTGCTGCCGGGCGGCCGCGGTGATGGCGTGCCTGTTACGTCGCTGATCGAGCTCGAATCGGGCACGCATCTGATGCATTACTTCGCGGCGTCGGCGGAACAGGCGTTGCTGCTGGCATCGTCGAATGGCTTTGGCTTTATCGCGAAGGTCGGCGACATGGTGAGCCGCGTGAAGGCGGGCAAGGCGTTCATGACCCTCGACGAAGGCGCAACGCCGCTCGCGCCAATGCCGATGCTGCCGGACGCGACGCAAGTGGCATGTCTGTCGGCCAATGGTCGTCTGCTGGTATTCGGTCTCGACGAGATGAAGACGCTCTCGGGCGGCGGACGCGGCGTGATCCTGATGGCGCTCGATCCGAACGAAGCACTGACGCAGGCGCTTGCCATCAGCAAGGCAGGCGTCGTGCTCGAAGGCATGTATCGCAACAAGCCGACGGAAGAACAGCTGGCGGGTGCTTCACTGTCTTCGTGTGTCGGCAAGCGCGCGCGCAAGGGTCGTGCGCCGGATACGAAGCTGAAGGAAGTGACGTCGTTGCGTCCTGTACTGGGCACCTGACGACTGCACACCGAAAGGCCCGGACCGTGAGCGGGGTGTCTCACGGTTTGACGCATAAATGAGCAAATAAATTAGCGCAGCAAATGAACTGCGCAACACGTCGTGAGTCGAACGCGGTCATTGACGCATGTCAGTGCCGCGTTTCTGGCTGCACAAAACGGCAGCGCGCTATATCGGGAAAGGAAAACTACATGAACAAGGCGATCGAAATCGCGCTCTTTCTGCATCTGCTGGGTGTCGCCGTATGGATCGGTGGCATGATATTCGCGCATTTCTGCCTGCGTCCGGCGCTGGAAGATCTGTCGCCGCAATTGCGCTTGCCGCTGTGGGAATCGGTGTTTGGCCGGTTCTTCAACTGGGTCGGCGTGTCGGTGCTGGTGATCTTGCTGACGGGTGGTTTTCTGTTGATGCAGTTTGGTGGCGGTCATGCCACGTGGCAACTGCATGCAATGGCTGGCATCGGCATCGTAATGATGCTGATTTTCGGGCATATCCGCTTTGCCGTTTTTCCGCGCATTCGCCGCGCCGTGCAGGCGCAGAAGTGGCCAGATGGGGCGAGGGCGGTGGCGACCGTGCGACGCCTGGTCGTCGTGAATCTGGTGCTGGGAGTGGTGACGATTGGAGTGGCGGTGTTGTCTCGAGGGTTTTGAGCGTAGAGCTTAAGCGTGAAGCTTAAGCGGCCGGCACGAAATACAACCACACCCCGCACGCCACGGCAACGGTCCCGTACACCGCATAGACAGGCAGCTTCAGCTTGCCAAAACACACACCGGAAAACGCAGCCGTCACGAGATAAGCTGGCTCGAACGGCACGTTTCGCACAATCCGCAACACGGCGACCGCGAGAAACGCGGTCGTCACTGCACGCAACACCCGCATGCCGTGCTCGAAGCGGGGATTCAGCTTCAACTGATGCAGATGCCGCTGCGCCAGCACCACGAGACACCCCGACGGCACGAACAGTGCAACGGTGGCAAAGACAGCGCCCCGCCATCCCTCGATCAGATAGCCGAAAAACGGCACCACGTTCAACAGCGGTCCCGGCGATAACGGCGACAATGAAAACGCCAGCGTGAACTCGTTATCGGTCACGCCGACCGTGGGCGTCACGAACAGCGTCTTCAGCACAGGCAACGCAGAGAAGCCGCCGCCGAACAGCGTCAATCCCGCGCCCGCCAGCCGTGGCCACAGCAACGCGAGTTCATAGCGATGCGGCAACGGCAGCGCAAACACCACCAGCAATACGCTCAAGCCGATCAACAGCCGCCAGTCGCCTGCGCTCAACGTCGTCGACAGACGGGCGCCGCGCGCTTTGCTGCGCACCCATCCCGACATGAACGCCGCACCGAGAATGCCGATATAGGCGGCAGGCGTGTGCGCGCCAACCAATGCAATGCTGCCCAGCACGGCGGCGATCCATTCGAGCCGTCCTCGCACCAGCGCGCGCGTCTGCTTGTACCAGGTCACGCCGATCAGCGTCGCCAGCACGACACTGAAATGATTGAGCAGCGTCTGCGAAGCGACTTCGCGCACCAGCGGCGTCTGATAGAAGATGGCGAACGCCGTCATCAGCATGAAGAAGGGCAGCACGCTCGCAATGCCCGCCACCCAGGCGCCCGCGCGTCCGCGCAGCACGTGGCCGAGTTGCACCGCGACGTTGCAGCCAACGGGTCCCGGCACCATCCACGCGAGCGCAACGATATCGGAGTACGCAAGGCGCGTCAGACGTTCCTCACGCTCGACATAATGGTTTTCCAGTTGCGCCATCAGCGCGAGTCCGCCCCACGACAGCGCGGACAATCCAAATACCACGCGAAACAGCGTCCACAGCGGCTCGCGCTCGTGGCGTTGCGTGACTTCCTCTCCTGCCGGCGCGTGTAGCGCCGTCATCTGCCGGGCTGGCCGCATGCGAACACCTGTTGGGCTGGTTTCTTATCCGGCGCGCGCCGTCGATGGCCACGACAACACGCGCTGAGGTCATGCGAAGTCGGGCGCGCTCAGGCGATGGCGCGCCCGATGTGCGTCGATTCCCTTCATCTTCTGCCCGGCGTATGACGTGCGCCGGTTGACTTGCGACAAGCGAAGCAGCGCCGCTGCGGCGCGCTCCGCTTAGACTGATTCGTTGCTGGCGGTGCTGGTGCTGGCGGCGTCGCTGGTGTTGTCGCTGCTGTTGTCGGTGCCGCGTGCATGTGAGGCACGCATGTTGCCATGAGTGCCGCATACACCGAAGCGTTCGAGCAGCGCCGGAATGCCCTCGGCGGGCACGGGCCGCGAGAACAGAAAGCCTTGCGCTTCGATATGTCCGAGCGCCGCGAGCCAGGCAATCTGCTCTTCCGTTTCCGTGCCTTCGACCACCACCGTCAGCCCGAGCGACCGCGCCAGATTGACGATGGCCGTCACCATCACGCAGACGCTGCGGTCGCCGGGAATGGCCTGGATGAACGAGCGGTCGACCTTCAGCGTATCGACCGAGAAACGGTTCAGATACGACAGCGACGAATACCCCGTGCCGAAATCATCGAGCGCGATGCGCACGCCGAGCCGCTTCAACGCGAAGATCTTTTCGGAGACGAGATCGGGATATTCCATCATCGCCGTCTCGGTGATTTCGAGTTCGAGACGGCGCGCGGCGATGCCTGTTTCTTCGATGGCCTGCGAGATCGTCTCGTACAGATCGCCACGCCAGAACTGCACGGCCGAAATGTTCACGGCGAGTGACATCGTGTCGTAGCCTTGCTGCTGCCATTGCGCGAGTTGACGGCATGCCGTGCGGATCACGAAGTCACCAATGGGCACGATCAGGCCCGTCGATTCCGCCACGGGAATGAACTCGTTGGCGGGAATCAGGCCGTGCTGGGGATGGTTCCAGCGCACCAGCGCCTCGAAGCCGGTGATGCAGCGGCGTGTGAGATCGATCTTGGGCTGGTAGGCGAGGAACAGTTGCTGGTCGGCGAGCGCGACGCGCAACTGCTGCTCCCACTTCATCAGGTGATCCGCGCGATGCGACAGATGCGGTGAGTAAAACTGATAGCAGTTCTTGCCGGCGTCTTTCGCGCTGTACATCGCGAGGTCGGCCTTTTTCAGCAGGTCGATTTCGCTTTCGTTCGCGACCGAGTACAGCGCGATGCCGATGCTCGCATGCAGTACGAACGAACTGCCGCGCACTTCGAACGGTTTGGCGAACATCTCGACAATCGATTCGGCCAGCGTCACCGAGCGCTTCTCGACATCCTCGCCCTTGATCACGACCACGAACTCGTCACCGCCGATGCGCGACAGCGCGCCCGCATCGCCAACGGCATCGGCGAGACGCGCAGCGGTCATTTGCAGCACGATATCGCCGGCGTTGTGGCCGAGCGTGTCGTTCACCGTCTTGAAGTTGTCGAGGTCGATGAAGAGGATGGCCAGATGCCCGAGGGTGACCGGTTGCGCCACATCGTGACGCAGGCTCTGCAAGGTCGAATAGCGGTTGCGCAGACCCGTGAGCAGATCGAACTCGACGAGATGCGTCATCTCGCGCTCACGGCCGAGCAGCTTGCCGATCAGCCCCGTGGCGACGGCGAAGAAGCCGAGCATCGCGAGCGAGATGAAGCTCGCCATCAGCAGATAGACGTTGCGCGTGTGGTTGTAGTCGGCGAATTCTTCGGCCTGCGACAGACCGACCAGCACGCCGAGCGGATAGCCGTCGATATGCCGGTACGACACGATGCGCGTGACGTTATCGATCGAATCGACGTAGGTGCCCGACACATGCTCCGAAGTCGGGTACACACCCGTGGCCGTGAACACGCCTTGCGCATGATCCGAGTTGCCCGTGCGCCGCGCGAGCACGGCGCCGCTGTCGGAGATCACAGCAATCACGCCGTCGCGCCCGATGGCCGCGTTGTTGTAGAAATCGCTGGTGAAATAGCTCGGATCTTCCGATACCACCACGACGCCCGCGAACGAGCCGTCGGGGTGATTCAGACGGCGCGTCATCTGCAAGGTCCAGTGTCCCGAGACGCGGCCAAGCACGGGCTTGCTGATGAACAGCTGGTCGTCGTTCTCGTGCTCGTGCACCTTGAAGTGCTCGCGGTCCGACAGATCGATCGGCTTCGGATTGGCTTCGGCTGTATTGGCGATCAGCTTGCCGTGTTCATCGATCAGTGAAACCTGCACGAGCGTTTCGCTCTGCACGACGCCTTTTTCAACCGTGCTGGCGAGATCGAAGCGGCCCGGCGTTTTTTCGAATTCGTATTTGACGAAGCGCGTGATCTGATCGACCTGGTGAATCGCTTTCACCGTATGTTGCTCGAGCGCTGCCGACAGAATCGCGGCCGAGGCCATCGCTTCGCGGTACGTGGTTTCCTTCTCGACCGACAGCCGCGCGAAAATCACCGTCCACAGCAGCACGAGCACCAGCACGCCGAGCGCGGGAATCGCGAGCAGCGCGCGTCGCCGGGTGCCCGCCGGATCGAGGCGGTGCCTGACGTCGCGCGCGGAAGAGAGGCGGAACTGATTCATCGGCTGGACCGTGACCCTGTGCCTTGCGGCTGTGATGCTGAGTTTGCGTTTCGATTCACTGCGCGAATGTTAAAACAACCGGCTGCTTCGACGAATTGATACGCCGCAACTGCGTCGTGTCAGCAGGGCGTGGTGGCGAGCCAGACCACCCGTTGGTCATCGGTAACGATTTGATATTACTGAATGGGCAATATTTAAGGAAGGGCTTGCGCATCGGGTATACGCTGTCCCAGCCGGGCATGCGCACACGCTTTGCGCCAAACGCCGTGCTGCCCGGACAGGCGCGCCAGCCGTGCGTTTGAAAGAATGTGTCGAAACCGTGCGAGGCAGGCCGTTTGCTGCAACGACAGCCCGACAGCCATCATGGCAATACGGCCATTCATGCAGTGGGCATGAATGGCCGTATTGGTATGGAATTGGGGTGTTTTATCTGTGCGCATCAAATGGATTTTTAGAACATCCAGGTGACGCGCAAATGTCAATTCAGTCGCCCGTTATTCCGGTTGATTACGTGCATGCGTGGATGGCAGACGGAATGTGCCGTCGATAATCGTCACCGACGCACCGCCAATCCAGGTTTTGCCGGCGGCGTCGTCATAGCGGACGGAGATGTCGCCCGCGCGGCCGATCGCCGTGCCTTGGCGTACTGTGTATTGCATGCCGGGACGATTGTTCTGCGCGGTGAGCAGCCCCGCGACGGCGGCATTCGCGCTGCCCGTCACAGGGTCTTCCCCTACGCCGAGGCCGCCACCCAGCATCAGGCAACGCAGTTCGAAGGTGGCCGGGCCATCCGGATCGTGCGGACCATACGCTGCGATGCCGTGCGCGCCGACCGTTTGCGCGACACGCCCAAGCGCCGCTGCATCGGGCTTGAGCGCAAGCACGGCAGCCGCCGATTTCATACGGATCACGAGCCATTGCGGTCCGTTGTCGACGGCGCAGGGTTGTGCCGTGTAATCGATTGCATCGCTGCGCAGCGCGTCGGCGAGCGCGGCGTATTCGCCTTGTGCGAGCGGCGTGACGCGCGCCGGCGGCGCGGCGAAGGCCCAGACGTTGCGCGCGTTATCTTCTTCCGTCAGTTCGATCAGACCCGCTGCGCATTGCTGGACCAGGCGGCCCGGTTGCTTCGGCTGATTGCCCGCCTCGCGCCATGCATGCGCGGTGCCGAGCGTCGGATGGCCGGCGAAGGGCAGTTCGCCATGCGTCGTGAAAATGCGCACGCGATAATCGGCCGACGGGTCGGTCGGCTTTAGCAGGAACGTGGTTTCAGACAGGTTTGTCCATTGCGCGATGGCCTGCATCTGCTCGGTGTCGAGTGCGTCGGCATCGAACACGACAGCGAGAGGGTTGCCCTTGAGGGGCGTCGACGTGAACACGTCGACCTGCTTGAAGCGAACGGTGTGTTGTTGCATCGTCTCTTTCCTGGGGTTTGTGCCAAACGCATCACGTGCATGCCGTGTTGTGACGGCACAACGTCGTGACACTTTCAAAACAAAACAGGCTGCGCATAAACAAACGCCGCCAATGATGCGTTCACATCATCGACGGCGTGTTGGCGTCGGTATTGGCCGCGGCACAGGCGCTCACAAGGTGCGCCGCCAGCGCGCTACCTGCCGTTTACTTCACTTCTGCGATCAGTTCGATCTCGACGCATGCGCCGAGCGGAATCTGCGCGACGCCGAAGGCCGAGCGTGCATGCTTGCCGTTATCGCCAAACACATCGGCGATCAGTTCCGATGCGCCGTTGGTCACGAGATGCTGTTCCGTGAAATCGAGCGTCGAGTTCACGAGGCTCATCACCTTGACGATGCGCGTGACGCGGTTCAGATCGCCGACATGCGCATGCAGCGTTGCGAGCAGATCGATGGCGACGGCACGTGCGGCGGCCTTGCCTTCTTCCGTGGTGACGTTGTCGCCGAGCTTGCCAACCCACACCTTGCCGTCCTTCTTCGCAATGTGGCCCGACAGGTACACGGTGTTGCCGCTTTGCGCGCTCATCACGTAAGCGGCAGCGGGCGCGCCCGCGACGGGCAGTTCGATGCCCAGTTCCTTCAGCTTGTCATACACATTCGATTGAGCCATGACGTGTCCTCGTCGATGAATGGAAAGTATCGTTAAGCGTGCGCGCGGCCGACGTCAAGACGATGTCGGCCGGGCGCTCGCGCCATGAGCGACGCGCGCCGGCGCATCATACAGCGGGTGTTCAGACCTTCGCGCGGATGAGTTCTGCGAGGCGCGCGACGCCTTCGTCGATCTTCGCCGGCGGCACCGTGACGAACGACAGACGCAGCGTGTTGTGCTGCGCTTCGTTCGCGAAGAACGGACCGCCCGGCACGAACGCGACGTTTTGCGCGACGGCTTCTTCGAGCAGTTTCATCGAATCGATGTGCTTCGGCAGCGATACCCAGATGAACATTCCGCCTTCCGGACGATTCCACGTCACGCCTTCGGGCATATAGCGTTCGAGCGAGCCGAGCATCGCCTCGCACTGGTCGCGATAGAGTTCGCGAATTTTCGGCACGTGCGTGTCGAGGAAGCCGTCCTTCACCACTTCATGCACGATGCGCTGCGTGAAGCTGGGCGTGTGCAGGTCAGGCGCCTGCTTGGCCTGCACGAGCTTGAAGTGCAGTTCTTCGGGCGCAATGATGTAGCCGACGCGCAGACCCGGCGCGAGCACCTTCGAGAACGAACCGAGATGCACGATGTGATCGGGCGCCATCGACAGCATGGTCGGCAGCGGTTCGCCGCGATAGTCGAGCGCGCCGTACGGATCGTCTTCGATCACGGGGAAGGGCGCCGTCTTCGCGAACTCCGCGAGTGCGCGGCGGCGTTCGATGGGCAGACGCCGGCCCGTCGGATTCTGGAAGTTCGGCTGCGCGTACAGCAGGCGCGCGCCCTTCGTCAGTTCGGGCGTGAGGCCTTCGGGGATCAGGCCGTTCTCGTCGGTCGGCACCTGCACGTAGCGCGGTTCGTACATCGAGAACGATTGCAGCGCGCCGAGATAGGTCGGCGTTTCGACCAGCACGGGGCTGTCCGGGCACACCAGCACCTTGCCGAGCAGATCGAGCGCCTGTTGCGAGCCCGTCGTGATGAGCACTTGCGATGCACGGATCTGCGCGCCATTCACCGAATAGCGTTGCGCAACCCATTCGCGCAGCGGCAGATAGCCTTCCGTCGCGCTGTACTGGAGCGCGGCGGCGGGCGAGTCGCGCAGAATGCGGTCGCTGGCGGCGCGCATTTCCTCGGCCGGGAACGTCGCGGGCGAGGGCAGGCCGCCTGCGAACGAAATGACCTCGGGCCGCTCGGTGACCTTCAGGATTTCGCGAATCGCCGAGCTGGTCAGCTTGCGGGCACGTTCGGACAATTGCCAGGTCGGGGCATTGAGGTCGCTTTGATTCATGGTCTCCTCGGCGTATAGCGGGAACAGGTGGTCGGTCAAAAGAGAGATTATCGCGCGAACTGGTCAGGCGGCGCGAACCGGCCGCACGGCCGTATGCACAGCGGCCTTGCGGCCCAGAATCACGGTGGCGATCACGGCGGCCGCGAAAATCCACGTGACGGGCGAGACGTTCTCGCCGAAAAACAGCACCGAAAACGCCATCGTGAAGAAAATCTGCAGCAGCTGAACCTGGCCGCCGCGCGCCGTGCCGCCCATCGCCAGCCCTGCGTACCACGCGAAAAAGCCGATGATCTGCGAGAACACGGTGACGTAGCCGAATGCGAGCCACGTTTTCAGCGCGACGGGATCAGGATGCGTGATGTGCTGCTGCCAGCCGAGCCACGCGACGGGAATCGCGAGAAACGGCGCGGATACCACCAGCGCCCAGCAGATCACCTGCCAGCCGCCGATCTGCCGCGCGAGGCGCGCGCCTTCCGCGTAGCCGAGCGCGCCGCTACCGACTGCGACGAGCATCAGCAGATCGCCCGCCTGGAATGCGCCGCCGCCTGCCTGCAAGGCGAACGCGACGACGATCGCGCTGCCCGCGATGGCGCTCGCCCAGAACGCCTTCGACGGACGTTCGTGCGACAGCAGCGCTGCATAAATGGCGACGCACAGCGGCTGCAAGCCATTGACGACGGCGCCATGCGAAGCCGGCACGCTCTTCATCGCCCACGCAGAAAACACCGGAAACGCGATGATCACGCCCAGCGACACGACTGCGAGGCTTTTGAGTTGTGGCCACGTCGGCAGTTTTTCGCGGCGCACGGCGAGCAGGAGCGCAGCGGGAACAGCAGCGGCGAGCGCGCGGCCCAGACCATTCAGCAGCGGGCTGAATTCGGCGACGACGATGCGGGTCATCGGCAGTGTCAGGCTAAAAATCATCACGCCGATCAGGCCGAGCAACATGCCCTGGGTTTCGCGCTTCATTGCTTCTGTCTCTACATGTTGGGGTTATTTGAGCGTACGCAGCCCGCTCGGGGTTTCGATCTCTGCAGCAAGCGCGGGCATACCGTCGGTGCTTTCCAGCGCGATCAGCGGCGCGGCACCGAGCCATTGCAGTTGCTGCGCGACCACGTCGGCTTGCGGATGCCAGCCCGTCAGCGAGTTCAGCGCGAGGCCCGTCTCCGGCAACACGTCCGACGGATGGCGCGGCGTGTCCCACTGGATCAGCGACGGCACCACGCCATCGCCCGCGCCTTGCCACGACGGGAACGCGCCGTTTTCGGCGACCGTCAGGCTCCACGTGAAATCGCCGCGCGTCATCGGCACGACGGTCGAAATGCGGTCCGGATACTGCTGTTGCCACAGCGCCAGATGCTTCGGCCGCCCGACACTTGCCACCCAATGCGACAGATACGGACCTATTTCAAGGCGCGCGTGCACGGCGGGATCGTCGAGCGCGAACAGGCGCGCGCGGGCGATCGCGGATTCCGCAGCGGCGGGATCGATCGCGATTACTTCCAGATACACGCCGCCCCACAGGTTCAGCAGCCGGTTGTGCGTGCGCATCGACGGATGTGCGCCGCCGCCCGATGGCGCCACGCCGAGCGTGTCGGCCACGTACTGCGTGCCCTCGTCGAGGGTGCGGGCGGAAACAACGAGATGGTCGATGCGTAGCGTAGTGGCGGTCATGGCGGCAAGTGGACGGTCGTTCTGAACGGCGCTGCGGCAGGCTAGGTGACACAGCCTGCCGGGCGGCCGGGTTAATCCGTAAGAATAACCGTTCGACTTGCAGTCGGACCATGCGCAGTGCGGCAAGGCCGGTATCAGCGGGCGTTCACGCGGTATCGGATGGAGCGCGTAAAGGGTCAGAAACGGGGACGAAAATGGCTTGGCGTCGATTAAATGTACCGACAGTCACCGGCACAGTAACGGTACAATCGCAGCGATACTGTTCGGTACAGTTGTCCGCCCGTCTGATGGACTTTTGTCGGTCCAGCCTGTACGGCGCGGAGTGCGACCGTACGCCGTTTCCGACGTAGCCCTTGCAGCACCCGCTGGAGTTCGCCATGTCCGTCCCGCTCGACCTGATTCCCGCCCCACACGACGCTTCGGCGCTGACGCTCGTCGATCAGCTGGTCCAGTGGGCGCGCCGCCGCATCGAGGAACGCGTGTTCCGGCCCGGCATGCGCATGCCGTCGATCCGCAAGCTCGCGCTGGATAAAGGCGTGTCGCGTTTCACGGTGGTCGAGGCGTATGAGCGGCTGGTCGCGCAGGGTTATCTGGATTCGCGGCGCGGCTCGGGCTTTTACGTGCGCGAGCGGCTCGCGTCGGGTCCGCTGCCCGTCGAGCGCCGCGCCGCCGTGACGGATGCGGCGCCCGCGCCGAGCACCATCGACGTGGTCTGGCTGCTGCGCAACATGCTGCACACGTCGACCCGTCCCGAACGCGGGCCAGGGCTCGGTTATCTGCCGTCGCGCTGGCTCGATGGCGAACTGATCACGGGCGCGCTGCGCACGCTCGGGCGGCAAAGCGGCGCGCAGATGCTCGGTTTCGGCACGCCGCAAGGCTTTCTGCCGCTGCGCCAGCAATTGCAGACGCGGATGGAAGAACTGGAGATCGGCGCGTCGCCGGAGCAGATCGTGCTGGTGTCGGGCATCACGCAGGCCATCGACCTGATCGCGCGGCTCTACGTGCAGCCGGGCGACGCCGTGATCGTCGGCGATCCGGCCTGGTTCCAGATGTTCGGCCGTTTCGCGTCGCAGGGCGCGCGGCTGGTCGGCATGCCATACACGCCGGACGGCCCCGATCTCGACGCGCTGGAAACGCTGGTGCAGACCTGGCGTCCGAAAATGCTGGTGATCAACTCGGTGCTGCAGAATCCGACGGGCACGTCGCTGACGGCGGCGCAGGCGTTCCGCATCCTGCGGCTCGCGGAGGAGTATGACTTTATCGTCGTCGAAGACGATATTTACGGCGATCTTTGCCCGCCGGGCTTTCCCGCGACACGCCTCGCCAGCCTCGATCAGCTGAAACGCGTGATCTATCTGGGCAGTTTCTCGAAGACGCTCGCGGCGAATCTGCGCGTTGGGTTCATCGCGTCGTCGCCGGATGTGGCGAAGGCCGTCACGGACCAGAAAATGCTGGTCGGCATGACCACGCCCGAACTGAACGAGCGTGTGCTGTACAAGATCCTGACGGAAGGGCACTACCGGCGGCACGTCGAACGGCTGCGCGCACGGCTCGACACCGTGCGCGACAAATCCGTGCGGATGCTCGAAAAAACCGGCTTGCGCATGTTTCAAACGCCCGCGGCGGGCATGTTCGTGTGGGCGGATACGGGCGTCGATGCCGATGCGCTCGCGGCGGCCGGCCACGAGGAAGGGTTTTTGCTGACGCCAGGCAGCCTGTTCTCGCCGCAGCAGTCGCCGACCACGTGGATGCGCTTCAACGTCGCGAACTGCGGCGACCCGGCGCTGCCCGCGTTCCTGTGCCGCTATCTGGACAGCGTCGCGCGGCGGGCGTCGTGACGGCTCTTGAACTGGCCGCAAACGGCCCCATTTGAGCCGGCAACGTCCGAACTGCGTGCCTCGGCCTCGTTAAAGGGGCGCGCGTCTTTGAATCTACGAATCAACCTGCAATAGAAGAGGAAAACTGACCATGGCACAAGAAACCATGAGCTTCCAGGCGGAAGTGAAACAGCTTCTGCACCTGATGATCCATTCGCTGTACAGCAACAAGGAAATTTTCCTGCGCGAGCTGATCTCGAACGCATCGGATGCGGCCGACAAGCTGCGCTTCGAAGCCATCGAAAACAGCGCACTGTACGAAAGCGATCCGAATCTGCGCATCCGCGTGTCGTTCGACAAGGACGCGCGCACCATCAGCATCGACGATAACGGCATCGGCATGAGCCGCGACGAGGCGATCGCGAACCTCGGCACGATCGCGCGTTCGGGTACGAAGGAATTCTTCGGCAAGCTGTCGGGCGACCAGCAGAAGGACGCGGCGCTGATCGGCCAGTTCGGCGTCGGCTTCTACTCGGGCTTTATCGTCGCCGACAAGATCACGGTGGAAACGCGCCGTGCCGGTTTGCCGGCATCGGAAGGCGTGCGTTGGGTGAGCGGCGGCGAAGGCGATTTCTCGGTCGATACGATCGAGCGCGCGCAACGCGGCACGACCATCACGCTGCATCTGCGCGCGGAAGAAGACGAACTGCTGTCGTCGCACAAGCTCAAATCGATCATCCAGAAGTATTCGGATCACGTCGCGCTGCCTATCCTGATGAAGAAGGAAGAGTGGGACGCAGAAAAGAGCGAGATGGTCGCGAAGGACGAAGACGAGACCGTCAACCAGGCGAGCGCGCTGTGGACGCGTTCGAAGAGCGACATCACCGATGAGCAGTACAAGCAGTTCTACCAGCATCTGTCGCACGATCATCAGGATCCGCTGACGTGGACGCATAACCGCGTCGAAGGCCGCAGCGAATACACGCAGCTGCTGTACGTGCCGGCGCACGCACCGTTCGACATGTGGAACCGCGATCATCGCGGCGGTCTGAAGCTGTATGTGAAGCGCGTGTTCATCATGGACGACGCCGAGCAACTGCTGCCGTCGTATCTGCGTTTCGTGAAGGGCGTGGTCGATTCGGCTGATCTGCCGCTGAACGTGTCGCGTGAATTGCTGCAGGAAAGCCGCGATGTGAAGGCGATCCGCGAAGGTGTGACCAAGCGCGCGCTGTCGATGCTCGAAGAACTGGCGAATTCCGAAGAAGCCGCTGAGAAAGAAAAGTACACGACGTTCTGGAAGGAATTCGGCCAGGTGCTGAAGGAAGGCATCGGCGAAGACTTCTCGAACAAGGAGCGCATTGCGAAGCTCGCGCGGTTCGCATCGACGCATAACGATTCGGCCGAGCAGACTGTGGCGCTGGCGGATTACGTCGCGCGCATGAAGCCCGAGCAGACGGCGATCTATTACGTCACGGCAGATACGTACACCGCCGCAAAGAATAGCCCGCATCTCGAAGTGTTCCGCAAGAAGGGTGTCGAAGTGCTGCTGCTCACGGATCGAGTCGATGAATGGATGCTGTCGTTCCTCAACGAGTTCGATGGCAAGCCGCTGCAAAGCGTCGCGCGCGGCGATCTCGATCTCGGTCAGTTGAACGATGAAGAGAAGCAGGCGCAGGAGAAGGTCGGCGAAGAGTTCAAGCCGCTCGTCGAGCGCATGAAAGAAGCGCTCAAGGACAAGGCGAAGGACGTGCGTCTGACGTTCCGCCTGACGGATTCGCCGTCGTGCCTCGTTGCCGATGAGGGCGATATGAGCGGCTATCTGCAGCGCATGCTGAAGGCGGCGGGGCAGAACGCGCCGAGCTTCCATCCGATTCTGGAAGTGAATCCGGAACACGCGCTGGTGAAGAGCCTGAGCACGGACAACGCGAATTTCGATGACTGGTGTCATCTGCTGTTCGATCAGGCGCTGCTGGCGGAAGGCGGATCGCTGGAAGATCCGGCGAGCTTTGTGAAGCGGACTAATGCGCTGTTGTTAGCGCGTTAATGCGGTAGAGCATTGCTGAAAAAGCCTGGCTGCGTGCCAGGCTTTTTTGTTTGCGAGGCAAATTATTGATGTAGATCATGGTTTGTTCGTTAGATCTGCACACCGCAACCCGGATCATATAGGCTTGGCATGTTGTCCCCTATGGATTACACTTGCCAATGACGAGTATCCGCACCACCGAAGTTTTTGACCACTGGTTCGTTCGCATTCGTGATCTGCGCGCTCGCGTACGGGTGCAGGCTCGGATCGACAGGCTTGCGATGGGGAATCCGGGCGACCACAAGAGCGTCGGTGGGGGAGTCCAGGAAATGCGGATCGATTACGGTCCGGGATATCGCGTCTATTACACGCAGCGCGGCGCGGTGTTGGTCGTTCTCTTATGCGGTGGTGACAAGACGTCCCAGCAGGCCGATATTGCAGAAGCCAAAGCGCTCGCTGCGAATCTCGATATGGAGTAAACCGTGTCCAAAACCAAGACAACCGAGTGGGATTCCGCCGAACATCTTCGAACCGAAGAAGAAATGGCGGCCTACCTTGACGCATGCCTGGAAGAGGCCGGCGATGATCCGCGGTTCATCGCCCATGCTCTCGGCGTGATTGCGCGCGCACGCGGCATGTCGCAACTGGCACGCGAGACGGGTGTGAAACGTGAGAGTCTGTATCGCGCGTTGTCGGGAGAAGGAAACCCGGAGTTTGCGACGATCTGGAAAGTAGTGCGAGCGCTCGGCATTCGGCTGCACGCGTCGACCACTTAAGATCGACGCGGCCTGCTTTGCAGAACGGAGCGCTATGCAGTCCTCGTTGGGCAGACTTTTGCGTATTCCAAAATCAACGCTCCATCGAAGCCCGCTCATGCTGACGCACCTGCGCCAGCACCGAACCCGCCAGTTCTTTCGCCTCAGCGCAGGCTTGTTTATCGGCAAGCACATGACCGGCAACCTTGCCGATCCGCTCACTCGTATGTTTGCTGGTGTGATGCTGCGCGAGCGCAGAACCCGCGAGTTCCTTTTCTATCGCGGACACATCCGCGCGTTTCAATACGATAGCGGCGAGATGCGCGATATGGTCCGAGGTGGCTTTATCGTGAGCGGTCAACTTGAACTCCCTTGAGGATGAATGGTGGGCGAGCGCGATGAATCGCGACACGCGCTGGTCATCTTCATCGTTCCCCGTGCGCGCGGATTGCCGAAAATGCTGAAACGCACGACGGCCCCGTCTGCAAGTGCGCGCGATCTGTCCGTCTGAAAGGCTCGCGTTTTCGGCGCGCCCTATAATGCGGGCCATGCCCATCCGTTTCGATGCAGCCGACGCGCACTGGCGCGTCGCGCCCCTTGCAGGCTTTTCGCCTGACCAGAAAGACTGGCTCACGCGCGGCGGTTCGCTCACCGCGCACTTGCGCACGCTTGGCGCTGTCGCCGTTCGCGTGACGCGCGAGGCCATCGATTTGCCTTTCGATGACGAATACGCTGCGCTTGCTATAGCGCGACGCACGCCGGTGTGGGTGCGTGAAGTGGTGCTATCCGTCGATAACGCGCCGTTCGTTGCCGCGCACAGCATCGTGCCGCTCACGCCCAGCACGGGCGTGTGGCAGGCGATGCGCCGTCTGCGCACGCGTCCGCTTGCCGAACTGCTGTACAGCGATAGCAGCGTGTCGCGTTCGTCACTGGTCAGCCGGCGCGTGACGGCGCGGCATCCGTTGTATCGGATTGCATCGAAAGAAACGGGCGATGCGCGCGTGCATACGCTTGCCGCAAGACGCTCGGTATTCGAGCGATACGGCGAGCCACTGATGGTCACGGAAGTCATGCTGCCCGCGCTGTGGAAGCATCTCGCGATGCGTGACCACAAGCATGCCGCCGCGCACACCGTACCGCGCGATCACGGCCAGGCACTCGATCACACAGCATCACGCGCCGACAGCAACGCGAAACGCGTCGGCAAACAGACAGAGGCTCGCTGATGCTGCGCGGCTTTCCTCCCGTCGTTGCCGAGAGCACGCACACGCTGATACTCGGCAGCTTTCCTGGCGAGGCGTCGCTGGTCGCGACGCAGTATTACGCGCATCCCCGTAACCAGTTCTGGCGTCTGCTGGGTGCAGTTATCGATGAGCCATTGCCTGAACTCGATTACCCGACGCGGCTCGAACGCGTGCTGAAACATGGCATCGGCGTGTGGGACGTGCTGGCGGCGTGCACGCGCGAAGGCAGTCTCGACGCAGCGATCCGCAATGCAACGCCGAACGATTTCGCCTCGTTTCGCGAGTACGCGCCGAACCTGAAGAAAGCGTGCTTCAACGGCAAGACGGCGGGGCGCTTCGCGCCGGTGATCGCCGAGGCGGGTTACACCACGCTCGTCTTGCCGTCGTCGAGTCCGGCGAACGCCATGCTGTCGTTCGAACAGAAATTGCAGGTCTGGCGCGAGATCATCGTGTGATGCGCGTCAAACGGCGAGCGCATCCAGTTCCGCATAAGCGCGATTCAGCCATACCTTGACGCGCTGCCGCTCCAGCAAGCCAAGCCCTGTCGCCGCGCGGTCGGGATGATTGACGGCTGCCCAGAAGCTGGCGCTCTGCCGGTCGATCTTCTGCATGGTCGTATCGGGCAGGCGGCGCAGCGTCATCACGCTGGCGCCCAGTGACTCGGCCCGCTCACGCTCGCCGGACGCCTCCAGAATCTCGAAGCGTTCGCCGCGAACTTCATTCAGCACGATGACCAGCTTGATCCGTCCGCCGAACTGATCGAGCCATTGCCGCAGCAGATCGACCGAATCGCGTCCGCTGTCCATGACGTGCCACCAGGTCAGCGTGAGCCCATGCTCGCTGGCGAAAGCAAACACGTCGGCATCGTCGAGCCATGTTGCGAGCGACGCCTGGGTTTGCGCCGCGAGATCGACCACGACGCGGCGCTCGGGATCCTCGACGGCTGCTTCCATGACGGGATCGAGGCTGTCGTGCTGATCGAGCACGGCGGGTGCGGCGTAATCGGCATAGAACCGCAGCAGCGCGCCATGGGATCGGTCGGTATCGAAGCCCACGAACGGCGTGCCCCGATCGATGAAATACTGCGCCAACAGGCGCGCGACGAGCGATTTACCGACACCGCCTTTTTCACCGCCAATGAAATGAATATGACTCATGCTTACGGATCCCGTAGGGTGGAGTGGTGTGATCGAAACCGACACTAGCAGTTTTCTGTGCCGTGACGGTGAAACACGCCGCGTCGAAAACCCATGCGTGCGTGGCAGCATGCTGTGTGAGCGGCAAGGGTGTCAAACTGGACAAAATACCTGCCCGTTGTGGCGTCTGCTTGGTGCGGTGATTGGGGAGCCGCAGCCCGAATCCGACTACCCGACGCGGTTAGGACGCATGCTGAAGCAGGGCGTCGGCGTGTGAAACGTGCTGGTGGCGTGCACGCGCGAAGGCAGTATTCGACACGGTAATCTGCAACGCGGGGCCGAACGACTTCGCTTCGGCCCGCGATTGCGCGCCGAACCTGAAGAAGATGTGTTTCAACGGTAAGACGGCGGGGCGCTTTGCGCCTGCGATCGTTGAGGCGGGCTGCGAAACTTTAGTGCTGCCGTCGTCCAGTCCCGCGAATGTCATGCTTTCGTTTCGACCAGAAATTGCGCGTCTGGCGTGAGATCACGTAATTGTTGCGAGCTAGAATCGAACCCCACTCGCCAGCGCCCGTTCTCACGATCAGTAACCGATCACAAGAATTCCTTTTAGAGGAAGCTTCATTCGGTTGCTCGCGTACATCGTTTCAAAAAAATTGACAACGCGTTCGAAGTCCCGATTGTTAGCGCCGGCCGCTTCATAGACGTTGCGGACAGCTATTGCCAGATAGTCCACATCGTCCATCATGCAGGCTTGAAACAGGTCTTTCAGAAACTGCTTATTAATCACTGCTCGACCAGCCTCTACCTCAACTAGTAGCTTTTCCTCCACATGATGGGCGTCTGCTTCAAATGCTTTCGCAATTCGGCCGTTGTTTCCATAAAGCACTGGAACGTGGATCTTGTCTGCTTTCTTTATTCCCGTTTCAACGCGAAACCCCAATTCTGCAAGTTGAGGTGCGATGTGTCCCAGTACGTCGTTGCTTGGTAGCGTGTGTTCAGCCGACGTGATGCGCGGGTGGGCGCTTTGGAATGCTTTAACCACGTCTAGTGCCAAGTTTGTCGGTCGGTCGGATCTCGGGAAGTAGGCCCAATTCACCATCTGTTTTTTCGTCGCAAAGCCGAGTAGTGGAATAATCGCAAAGCGCAGATTACGGTGTGTGATCTACCCCTACGAGCTGGATCAGCAAAACGCAAACTCAGTTAATTAATGCTGCATCCTCGACTTCCTTCAAGGTCTTTCCTTCGGGGGTCTTCCAACTTTGCGGGCCACTCCTTGATGTCCCAGCGACCAGCGCCGCTGCGTAGGTGGAAGAGCTGAGAAGAATGTCCGCGGCAGCAATCATGCGATCTCCATCGATTTGCAATGAGCCTTCGTTTAGCAAATGCGCCTTAATCGAGCTGAGCTTTCCCGGAAGACTTTCCGTATGCGTGCGAGAGAGTTGCGAGCCTTTCTTTAGAACAAAACCTTCATCCGTTTGTGCGCCATAAGCCACAAAATTATTCACTCGAAATACCAGATCTGACGTCGTAGCAGAGGCATTGGTCGCCGGCGATGCTTCATCATCCGCAATCGAGATGTTGCTGTGGCGCAGGATCGGTTCAAGAATTGGATAACCCAAGATTCCTAGCACCATTCTGACATTCTCGATGAACTCACTCATAGCGTCACGATCCGCTCTTGGGAGACCCGATTCGGGCGGGGTGTTGCCGTTTTGAAGCTGATAGCGGTCCGCGCGCTTCGACAACGTAACCAAAGACGATTCAAGGTATTTGATGTGCGCTTTCGTCAAGTTCTCGTCTTTACTAGTAAATATCACAACCTCGTTCCAGAAGTCTTTTGCGCGATCGTGATTGGTCAAACGTTGTGTGACGCTTTCCGACTCGCCTATGTATGCGACAGGTTTTGTATCGCCAAAGCGACCCTCGAAAAGAAAGTACACGCCCGGTTTGGATGCTTCGGGCCAATTGGTCAGCTCGCTGAGTCGGTTGCGAGGACACGCGATCGCATGTCCTGTCCAATTCACCAATTCAGCGTAGCGGATTCCAGTGACGGTTGCGTCAGCGAGATAGACGCGGATCGATTTGCCGAGCGGCATGAGGTCTCCGGAGTTGCCGTTGTTCTACGATGGATGGCTACGAGTGATTGAGGCAGCAAAGTTGTGCCGCCTCGGACTGCGATTGGTAAATTCTACGGCATTCAGCACCCATGCGGCCGACGCTCGGATTTTGATGATGGCCCGGGCGCGCGAATTTGGGTTCGAGTCTCCAAGCCGACCGCCCACTCCCGCCAATGCTATGCTCTCGTTCGACCAAAAATTGCTTCTCTGGAACGACATCCTCACATGACGAAACTGATCAAGCGCGCTTCGGCCGAGGCACGCGCTTTCCGCAACAAGCAGACGGCTGCGCCGAAGCACTCCATTTCGCGCGCGAAAACGCGTGCGTCGCGTGACGAAGACGATTTCAGCGAAGTCGCGAAGGCATCGATGATCGACGCGCCGCGCAAGCCGCGTTTCGCGCCCGTGACATTCTCGGAAGAGGGCGGCGTGCGCTATCTGCACTTCGGCACGGAATGGGTGCAGGGCGCGATGCGTCTGTCGAAGCCCGATCACATCGAACTCGAATACGCACAGCAGATGATGGCGTTTCTGCTGTTTCTCGAAACGCCGCAGCGCATCGTGCAACTCGGTCTCGGCACCGGCTCGCTGACGAAGTTCGCGCATCGGTTCCTGAAGCGCGCGCACGTCGAAGCCGTCGAACTGAATCCCGCCGTCGTGATCGCCGCGCGCACCATGTTCAACCTGCCCGCCGACGACGCCCGCCTCACCGTGCGCGAAACCGACGCCTGGGAATTCGTCAACGACGGCGCGAACCACGGCACGATCGGGGCGTTGCAGATCGATCTGTACGATGCCACTGCGCGTGGCCCGGGGCTCGACAGCGTCGCGTTCTATCGCGCGGCGCGTGCTTGCCTGACGCAGGCGGGCATCGTGACCGTCAACCTGTTCGGCGATCATCCGAGCTTCGTGCGCAACATGAAGCGCCTGAACGAAGCCTTCGATGGCCGCGTCGTCGCGTTGCCCGAAGTGCATGACGGCAACCGCATCGCCATCGCGTTCTCGGGTCCGGCTATCGATGTGCCGTTCAAGCAGTTGCTGGAGCGCGCGAAGCTGATCGAAGAAAAGCTCGCGTTGCCTGCCCGCAAATGGGTCAAGGGACTGCAGGAATCGACCGGTCAGAACGACATGTTCACGATCTGATCTGCATCGCGGCCGCGCAGTCACGCGGCCGCGAGCAACAACAAAGCGGCAAGCACAAGCAATAAGCCCCGCGCTGGTGCAACGCCAGCGCGCAACCGCCGCGCCTATCCCTGTAAGGCGTCACACGCGCATATCGCTCATACGGCGCCATCCAGCCAGCATCGCAGCGCGCCTCTGAACGAAGCAGCGGACCTCTCTGCTTCCGTACCCGATCTCACACTCCGCGACGATTCGCCTATTGACAACACCGTTGCGTTTAGGGTCACCCCTGCTTGACCGGTCGTTCGCCCCTCCGATACTCTTTCGATGCTTTCGGGGAGCCCGAGCTGCTATCCGCAGCGGGGTCCGTCGGCCCGTCAAGACACGGGACACAATTCAATAAAAGGAAAGAGGAGACGTCATGGCTCACGACGCCGACGCCAACAAGGCCAGCAAGCACTGGCTGTGGCTGTTGCTGTTGCCCTGGATCGCGATGATCTGGGTGCCGTCCTACAACAAGGTCGAACCCGTGCTGTTCGATTTCCCGTTCTTCTACTGGTATCAGCTCCTGTGGGTGCTGATCAGCGCCGTGATCACAGCGCTCGTGTACTTCAAGACCAAGACCCGCTCGAAAGGGGGCGCACGATGAATCCGACAGCAACCTTTGTTTTCGTTCTGTTTTTCATCGGGGTCACGATTCTTGGCTTCATCGCCGCGCACTGGCGTAAGGGCGATCTCGGGCATCTCGAAGAGTGGGGCCTGGGCGGCCGGCGCTTCGGCACGATCGTCACGTGGTTCCTGCTCGGTGGTGACCTGTACACCGCGTACACGTTCATCGCCGTCCCTGCGCTCGTATTCGGTGCGGGCGCAACGGGTTTCTTCGCGCTGCCCTATACGATCCTGATCTATCCGTTCGCGTTCGTCGTGTTCCCTAAGCTGTGGAGCATTTCGAAGCGTCAAGGCTACGTGACGTCGGCCGACTTCGTCAGCGCACGCTACGGCAGCCGCATGCTCGCGCTGGCCGTCGCCGTGACGGGCATCGTCGCGACGATGCCGTACATCGCGCTGCAACTGGTCGGTATCGAAGTGGTGATCGGCGCGCTCGGTTTCGATACGAAGGGCTTCGTCGGCGATCTGCCGCTGATCATCGCATTCGCGATTCTGGCGGCCTACACGTACACCTCGGGCCTGCGCGCGCCGGCCATGATTGCCGTCGTCAAGGACGTGCTGATCTATATCACGATCGCAGCCGCGATCATCGTGATTCCGCCGCAACTCGGCGGCTTCGGCCATATCTTCAGCGCGGTGCCGCCGGCCAAGCTGCTGCTCAAGGCGCCCGACGTGTCGAGCCTGAACGGCTATAGCGCGTACGCGACGTTAGCGATGGGATCGGCGCTCGCGCTGTTCCTGTATCCGCACTCGATCACAGCCGTGCTGTCGTCGTCGTCGGGCAACACGATCCGCCGCAATATGGCGATGCTGCCCGCGTACTCGCTGGTGCTCGGTCTGCTCGCGCTGCTCGGCTTCATGGCGCTCGCCGCAGGCGTGAAGGACATGCCGGAATTCGCGCCGTACTTCAAGGCATTCGGCCCGAACTTCGCGGTGCCTGCGTTGTTCCTGCACTTCTTCCCGTCGTGGTTCGTCGGCGTCGCGTTCGCGGCAGTCGGCATCGGCGCGCTGGTGCCTGCCGCAATCATGTCGATTGCAGCCGCGAACCTCTACACGCGCAACATCCACAAGGAGTTCGTGAACCGCAACATGACGAACGAGCAGGAGACCAACATCGCCAAGCTCGTGTCGCTGATCGTGAAGGTTGGCGCCGTCGCGTTCATTCTCGGCCTGCCGCTGACGTATGCAATCCAGCTGCAACTGCTCGGTGGCATCTGGATCATCCAGACGCTGCCCGCCATCGTGCTCGGTCTCTACACGCGCGTGCTCGACTATCGCGGCCTGCTGCTGGGCTGGGCGGTCGGCATTGCCGTCGGCACGTGGATGGCGATTTCGCTGAAGCTGGCCGGCTCGATCTACACGATCCATATCGGCGGCCTGGCGATTCCGGGTTATGCCGCCGTGTGGTGGCTGATCGTCAATCTGGTGGTGTCGGTGGTCGCGAGCCTCGTGGTGCGCGCCGTTGGCATGAAGCACGCCGAGGATCGCACGCGTCCGGAAGACTATCTGGACGTGCACGAAGCCTGATCGCGTCGATCCATCTTGTCTGACACGGAAGCCCGCAGCGCACGCTGCGGGCTTTTTTACTGGCGTCGCAGTGCGAGTCGTGGCATCGGGCAATCGTGAAAGACCGGCCGCGCCCGCGTGCGTCAACATCGTTTATGCTCGCAAGAATGGCTGTCTCTGCCTGCCCGTTCGCGCACCGCGCGCCGACCTAACCTGAGATAACCGATGGCACTCGCCGATCCGCAACCGGACCCGCCGGGCAACACGTCCGGCACGCCGCCGCGTACGCCCGACGCCGTCGCCGCGCGTCTCGCGCCGCGCCGCACGCGCATCGGCCGGCTGGCGCGCGCGGTCACGTCGCCGTACTACCGTTATCGGCATGCGAAGCTGTTTCACAGCCTGCGCGTCGGCCTCGCGATGCTGGTGTCGATACTCGCCACCACGGGCATCGACATTCCACACGGCATCTGGGCGTCGGTGACGCTGCTGGTGGTGATCGGCGGCTTGCAGCATCACGGCAATATCCGCAAGAAAGCGGCCGAGCGCGCCGCGGGCACGCTGCTCGGCGCCGCGCGCGGCCGCGCGCTGATCCTGCAACAGAACCTGTTCGATTCGCTGCCGCTCACGTACGTGCTGATGTCGGTGATCGCGGGCGTGTGCGCGTGGTTCGCAATCGGCAGCGCGGGTTACGTCGCGCTGTTGACGGCCATCACGATGTGCATTGTCGCGGGCCACGGCGACAACATGATCGACACAGGCCTGTGGCGCACGCTGAACGTGCTGGTCGGCATCGTGATCGCACTGGCTTTCTCGTTTGCATTGCCGCTGCACGCCACCTATTCATGGCGCTATCTGCTCGCCGACAATCTGCGCGAATGCGCGCGCATCTACACCCGGATGATGACGGGTGTGCCCATCGGCCCGGACGAGCAGGTCGCCGTGTTCGTGCGCATGGGCAAGCGGCTGGTGCAGTTGCGCTCGCTGATGCCATCGGTGGCGAAGGAAATCGATCTGCCCATCGGCAAACTCGACGAGATCCAGCGCTTGCATCGTTCGATACTGAGTGCGCTCGAAATGCTCTCCACTGGCACACTCTCGCACCCCGAACTGCGCGACGCGTTCGCGCAGCAGTGCGGCCAGGAAGCGAACGCGGTGCGCATGACGCTGCTCGCCGCCGCGCGCGCGTTGCGCTTTGCGGGCACGACGCAGTTCCGCATGCCGGATGCGACGACATCGAATGGGGACGCAGAGCAGGGCGCGCTGACGCCATGCCGGGACATGATGCTGGATTTACAGGGACCGTACTGGCTCGCGCAGCGTTTCGCCGAGCAGGTCGAACGCATGCGCGTGCTGCTCAAGGCGAGCGAGCCGAACTGGAATATCGAAGGCGGCGTGCGCGACGCCGCCTCGGTCCGTGCGTGACGAATCAGGCGGGATGCTTGTCGCCGTCGTGCGGATTGCTCACCATCCACAGCACGCCGAACTTGTCGACGACCATGCCGAAGCCCGTGCTCCAGAACGTGGCTTGCCACGGCATCATCACATTGCCGCCTTCGCACATCGCGTTAAAGGTCTTTTCACCTTGCGATGGGTCGTCGACGGTGATCGACAGGCCGTAGCCGGTGTGCGTGCCGGGTTTGCCGTCGCATTGACCGTCCGACGCCATCAGTTCCGTCGCACCGATGCGCACGCTCGCGTGCATGATCTTGTCTTCGGTGCCGGGGGGAATGGGCCGCTGCGGGTCGGGCGGCGCGTCCTTGAAACGCATCTGGAACAACACTTGCGCGCCGAGCTTTTCGCCGTAGAACTTCAGCGCTTCATCGCAACGGCCATTGAAAAACAGATAGGGCTGGACTTGCATCGATGTCTCCTTTGGTCTGATCGACACGTCGTGTCGTGCGAATGCACGCGTGTCAACGATTGTAGACGCCGCTGCCGCATCGATTGTGAAACTCTGTTGACCGAAGTAAAAGGTGCTGCCTCTTTCACACGAGGCGGCAAGACTGACGCGGCAAACAAAAAAGCGCGCGCGGCCTTGCGGGCCACGCGCGCTTTCTGTTTTCCAGCGAAGCGTCTTAACGCAGTGCTTCGATCACCTTTTCCAGCTTGACGGCATCGGCTGCGAACACGCGGATGCCTTCGGAGAGCTTTTCGGTCGCCATCGCTTCGTCGTTGACGAGGAAGCGGAACGACGCCTCGTCCGTCGGTACGCGTGCGATGTCGGCGTCCTTGCTGGCTTCCGGCGACAGCTTGCGCTCGACCTTGTCGGTGCTGTCCTGCAGCTTTTGCAGCAGGTCGGGGCTGATCGTCAGCAGATCGCAGCCGGCCAGTTCGAGAATCTGGCTGGTCGTGCGGAAGCTCGCGCCCATCACTTCCGTCTTGTAGCCGAACTTCTTGTAGTACGCGTAGATGCGGCGCACCGACTGCACGCCCGGATCGTTCGCGCCGCCGTCGCGCGCTTCGTCCCAGTTGCTGCCGGCATTCTTCTTGTACCAGTCGTAGATGCGGCCGACGAACGGCGAGATCAGTTGCGCGCCCGCTTCCGCGCAGGCGACGGCTTGCGCCAGCGAGAACAGCAGCGTCATGTTGCAGTGGATGCCGTCCTTCTGCAGCACTTCGGCGGCACGGATGCCTTCCCACGTCGACGCGAGCTTGATCAGCACGCGCTCGCGGCCGATGCCCTTCGCTTCGTACATCTTGATGAGCTCACGGCCCTTGTCGATCGACGCCTTGGTATCGAACGACAGACGCGCGTCGACTTCCGTCGACACACGGCCCGGCACGATCTTGAGGATTTCCGTGCCGAACGCGATCAGCAGGTTGTCGATGATCACGCCGACGGGCTGCGACGCGTGATCGCGCACGGTCTTTTCGAGCAGCGGCTTGTATTCGTCCTTCTGCACGGCCTTCAGGACCAGCGACGGGTTGGTCGTCGCGTCCTGCGGCTTGTACTGCGCCAGTTGCTGGAAGTCGCCGGTATCCGCGACGACCGTGGTGTATTGCTTGAGTTGATCGAGTGCAGTAGTCATGTCGAGCCTTCGCTTCGAGGCGCACGCGCGCCATGGTCGAGGAAATGATGACGCCGCGCAGGCGAACCGTTGCGGCGTTATCTGCGGTGTCCACGTTGCAGCCGGAAATGTTACCGTGGAACGCCGCCCGATACTTCTATTCTATGGCGGATCGGGTGATGCTGGTTTGACAGGGGCGCACGCAGACAGTGCCCGCGCGTGCTGTTTTCCGCTCGCGCCGCGCTCAGCCGCGCCGCGCGTTCAGCACGGCATGCGTGACCAGTCCCGCGACGAGCCCCCAGAACGCCGAACCGATCGACAGCAATGTCAGGCCGGACGCCGTCACCATGAAGGTGACGAGGGCGGCTTCGCGTTGGCGTGCATCCTGCATCGCGTTGGTGAGGCCGCTCATGATCGAGCCGAACAGCGCGAGCGCCGCCACCGACACCACCAGCGCCTTCGGCAGCGAGCCGAACAGCGCGGCAATCGTCGCGCCGAAAATACCCGCGATCAGATAGAACACGCCGCACCAGACGGCGGCCATATAGCGTTTGCTGGGGTCTTCATGCGCTTCGCGTCCCGTGCACATGGCGGCCGTGATCGCGGCGAGATTCACGCCGTGGGAGCCGAACGGCGCCAGCAGCAGCGACGCCACGCCCGTGGTCGCGATCAGCGGCGCGGACGGCGTCTGGTAGCCGTCCGCCCGCAGCACGGCAATGCCCGGCACGTTCTGCGACGCCATCGCCACCACGAACAGCGGAATGCCGATGCTGATCACCGCCGACACCGAGAAGGACGGCAACGTCAGCACGGGAACGGCCAGCGCGACGTGGAAGTGGCTGAAATCGAGCAGCCCGAGCGCGCCTGCAACAGCCGTGCCGACCACGAGCGTCGTAACGATCGCATAACGCGGCGCAAAGCGCTTGATGATGAGGTAGGTGAAGAACATTGCCAGCACGAGCGCGGTCTGGAATTGCGCGGCGCGGAAAATCTCGATACCGATTTCGAACAGGATGCCCGCCAGCAGCGCCGCGGCGATGCCGGCCGGAATGCGCTTCATCAGCGTGTCGAACCAGCCGGTGAGGCCCACTACCGTCAGCAGCAACGCGCACACGATGAACGCGCCGATCGCTTCCGGATACGTCACATGCGGCAGCGACGACACCAGCAGCGCCGCGCCCGGCGTCGACCAGGCAATCACGATGGGCGCGCGAAAGCGCAACGACAGGCCGATCGTGCACAGCGCCATGCCCATCGACAGCGCCCAGATCCACGACGAAATCTGCGCATCCGTCAGGTGCGCGGCGCGGCCCGCCTGGAACATCAGCACGAGCGAACTGGTGTAGCCCGTCATCATCGCGACGAAACCGGCGACGAGCGCGGACAGGGACGTATCGGCGAATGGCCGCAGCGGCGTGCGCGCGGCGCGGGAGAAGTCTGGAGAGGAAGAGGTCATCCTGCGTGTCTCGGTGAGGCTTGTTGGTCTATGTGCTGGTGCGTTTGTTGGTGCGCTTGCCGGCGCATCTGCTTGTGCATTCGTCAGTGCCGCGAGGCGCCCGGCGGGCAGCGAGCGCCACGCCGTCACGACCGTGGCGGCCAGTCGCCACGGCCCATCGGCTGGCGGGTAAAGCCCGGAATTTTACTTGCTTAGCATGCGCATCGCGGTTTCGAGGCCGGCGAGCGTCAGCGGATACATCCGGTGGCCCAGCACTTCACGTATTACCGATACGGATTGCCGGTATTCCCACAAACCTTCCGGCTCCGGATTCAGCCACACGTGATGCGGGAAATGATCGGCGATCCGCCGCAGCCACACGGCGCCCGCTTCGGCGTTGTTGTATTCGACCGAGCCGCCCGCCTGCAGCACTTCGTACGGGCTCATGGTCGCGTCGCCGACGAAGATCAGTTTGTAGTCGGGTGTGAACTTGTGAAGCATGTCCCACGTCGCCAGCCGTTCGACATGGCGGCGGCGGTTGTTCTTCCACAGAAAATCGTAGACGCAGTTGTGGAAATAGTAGAACTCGAGGTGCTTGAACTCAGCTTTCGCGGCGGAGAACAGCTCCTCGGTGCGCCGGATGTGATCGTCCATCGATCCACCCACATCGAGCAGCATCAGCACTTTCACGTTGTTGTGCCGCTCGGGCACCATCTTCAGATCGAGCCAGCCGGCGTTGGCCGCCGTGCTGCGGATCGTGTCGGGCAGATCGAGCTCTTCGGCGGCGCCTTCGCGCGCGAAACGGCGCAAGCGGCGCAGCGCGACCTTGATATTGCGCGTGCCGATTTCGACCTGATCGTCGTAGTCGCGGTACGCGCGCTGGTCCCACACCTTGGTGGCCGTGCGGTTCCCCGACGATTCCCCGCCGATGCGGATGCCTTCAGGGTTATACCCGCCGTTGCCGAACGGTGAAGTACCACCCGTGCCGATCCATTTGTTGCCGCCTTCGTGACGGCCTTTCTGCTCGTCGAGCAGCTCTTTCAGTCGATCCAGCAGCTTGTCGAGGCCGCCCATCTTCTCGATCTGGGCTTTCTCCTCGGCGCTGAGATCGCGTTGCAGCTTCTTCTTGAGCCAGTCGAGCGGCACGTCGAGCGCGAGATCGGCCTTTTGCGCGACGCCGTTGAAATACGCGCCGAACGCCTGGTCGAACTTGTCGAAATACTGCTCGTCCTTCACCAGCGTGATGCGCGCGAGATAGTAGAACTCGTCCAGCGACGGCGCGATCACGCTTTCCTTCAGCGCTTCGAGCAGCGTCAGGTATTCCTTCACGGAAACGGGCAGCTTCGCGGCGCGCAGCGTGTAGAAAAAATCGATCAGCATGCCGGTGTCTCCGATCCTTAATCGCCTGGCGTTAGCGGTTGATCACCGCCTGATCAGCGGTTGTTGCGGTTCATGAACACGAGCCGCTCGAACAGGGCGACATCCTGTTCGTTCTTCAGCAGCGCGCCGTGCAGTGGCGGCACGATCTGCTTCTGATCCTTCGAGCGCAGCGCTTCGGGCGGAAGATCTTCGGCGAGCAGCAGCTTGAGCCAGTCGAGCAGTTCCGACGTGGACGGCTTCTTCTTCAGCCCCGACACATTGCGCAGCTCGAAGAAGCTCTCCATCGCGGCGCTCAACAGTTCGCGCTTGATGCCGGGGTAGTGGACCTCGACGATCTGCTGCATCGTCGACGGATCGGGGAACTTGATGTAGTGGAAGAAGCAGCGGCGCAGGAACGCGTCGGGCAGTTCCTTCTCGTTGTTCGACGTGATGATCACGAGCGGGCGATGCTTCGCCTTCACGAGTTCACGCGTCTCGTACACATAGAACTCCATGCGGTCGAGTTCGCGTAGCAGATCGTTCGGAAACTCGATGTCGGCCTTGTCGATTTCGTCGATCAGCAGCACCGACTGCTGTTCCGACTCGAACGCCTGCCACAGCACGCCCTTGACGATGTAGTTGCGGATGTCCTTCACGCGCTCGTCGCCGAGCTGCGAGTCGCGCAGGCGCGACACAGCGTCGTATTCATACAGACCTTGCTGCGCCTTCGTGGTGGACTTGATGTGCCACTGCAAAAGCGGCATGTTCAGCGCCGCCGCGACTTCCTCCGCGAGCATGGTCTTGCCCGTGCCCGGCTCGCCCTTGATGAGCAGCGGCCGCCTGAGCGTCATCGCGGCGTTGACCGCGAGCTTGAGGTCGTCGGTGGCGACGTATTGCGATGAGCCTTCGAAACGCATGACAGGACGCCCGTTCGGGAAAAATTCCAGTATAAGTCAGAAGCCCTGTTGTGCTCCCGCAGGCTCGCGTAAGGTGTCAGCCGCGTCGGATGGTGCGCGCGGCGAATGCAAGAGGCGGATTTCCGCATGCGGCAATCCGCCGCGCCCGGATGGGCGCCGGATGTGGCTATCCCGTTTCGGCATTTCGTGCGGCGGCCTTGTGGCGCGGCGCTTTGACGGGGAGGGATACGGGTCCCGTCCGGTGGACGTTTGGCGCGGCGTCGCGGTACAATTGGGCCGCTTTTTTTGGCCTGCGTGGCAACCCAGACAAGTAAAACGGCGCAGGCCGTAGCCTTTTTGGGCGCCCGTTCCCCCTCAAGCCAGGTTAAAAGAGCTATGAACAAAATCGTCGGCAAACAGGTCGTGATCGCAGCGATGTCGTTGCTCGCGGGTTTTGCGGCAACTTCGGCAACTGCGCAGGTAGTGGATGTCGTGGGTAGCGCCAAGGCGGGTCAAAGCAAGGTGGCGATGTGTATCGGCTGTCACGGTATTCCAGACTACCGGACGGCTTATCCCGAGGTATACCGGGTGCCGATGCTGGGTGGGCAGAACCAGACCTATCTGTCGAACGCGCTCCACGCGTACAAGAAGGGCGACCGCCATTTCGACACGATGCACGCCATCGCCGTGACGCTGACGGATCAGGACATTGCCGACATCGCCGCCTACTATTCGGCGCAGACGGCCGCTTCAAAGAATAATCCCGACAAATGACCGGCGTGGCGCGGACAGCGCGTCATCGACTGATCAGTTCACGGCGGCAACCAGTTTGCATGGGACGGCGCCAGGCGCTCAGGCGCAAACGCCCGTCGACACAGGAGAATCCATGAAGAAGCATCCCCACGCACTTCATACGGTGGTCAAGGCTGCATGCGCGGCGCTCGCGCTGGCGGGTTTTGTCGTCGCATCGAACGCGAACGCGGCGGATGCCGGCAACGGCAAGGTGCTCTCCGAGAGCCACAACTGCGCGGCCTGTCACGGTCCGAACCTGAACAAGCCCGTCAGCCCCGAATATCCGAAGCTGGCAGGCCAGCATGCTGATTACGTCTACTGGGCGCTGCGCCAGTACCAGATGGGCACAGGCAACCCGCACCTCGGCCGCAACAACGCGATCATGCAGGCGCAGGTGCAGAGCCTGTCACAAAGCGATATGAAGGACATCGCCGCTTACATCGAATCGCTGGACGGCGATCTGGTGCAGAAGAAGTAAGCTGCGCTAAGCCTGTAGACGGTTTTCAACAAACACCCCGCAACTGCGGGGTGTTTGTTTTGGTGCGACGGGATTGGTGTGCGACGGGCCGTCAGTCGCGCGATGCGCGGCGCTCGATGCGTTGCAGATAGGCGTCCGTATCGGGCGGTGTGTTGGTGCGCTGGGCTTCCCAGATGGTTTCGCCAAGGCACTCCATGATCGCGTGCTGCGCATCGTGCGTCGAGCCGAGGCGAGCGGCGAGCCGGTCATGCGCGGCGCGAATGCCGGGCGGCTGATCGATCGACAGCTGTTCGCTGATGGCGAGATGCATCGACAGATGCAGGAACGGATTGGTCTGCCCACGTTCGGGCGAATAATCCTGCGCGGTGGCCGCTTCGGCGTCCGTCAGTTGAGCGTGATATTCGGGATGCTCGACGATCCAGTCGGCGGCAATTGCTTCGAGCGGCGTCAGGATCTCGCCTGCGCGCTGTTTGCGCCAGGTGTCGGTGAAAAAACGGCGGACTTCGTCGCGGCTGGGATTGAACATCGTGGACTTCGAGCGTTTGAGCGAGTGGGATGCGCACCGGCTGAAGGCGAATGCGTGCGCTGGCGAGCATTTTACGCCGCGCCCGCCGCGCGCGCTGACGGATGAGGCAGGTGCCGCCGCAGCTGCAAGGGCAAAGATCGGGCGGCGGCGTTTTCGGCCTGAACTCGCACAGCGGCTCGATCACGCAATGCCAGCATTCCGGCCGGCGCGCCTTGCACACATAACGCCCATGCAGGATCAGCCAGTGATGCGCGTCCTGCAGAAACTCCTTGGGCGTGAATTTCTCCAGCGCAAGTTCGACGGCGCGCACATCCTTGCCAGGCGCGAGCCCCGTTCGGTTGGCAACCCGAAAGATGTGCGTATCGACGGCAATGGTCGGGTGGCCGAACGCCGTGTTCAGCACCACGTTCGCCGTCTTGCGTCCGACGCCCGGCAAGCTTTCGAGCGCCTCGCGTTCGGCAGGCACTTCGCCGTCGTGCTGATCCAGCAGAATGCGGCACGTCGCGATCACGTTCTTCGCCTTCGTGCGATACAGGCCGATGGTCTTGATGTAGTCGGCGACGCCTTCCTCGCCAAGATCGAACACCTTCTGCGGCGTATTCGCGACGGGAAACATCCGGCGCATCGCCTTGTTCACGGAGACGTCCGTTGCTTGCGCGGACAACATCACGGCGATCAGCAACTCGAACGGTGTCGAGTATTCCAGTTCGGTCGTCGGATGCGGGTTCAGGCTCTGCAGCGTCTCGTAGATCGCACGTCGTTTGGTCGCATTCATGCGGCGAAGTTAGGACTTTTTAGGTTGATCGACGTCTTGCTTGGGTGTTGATTCGGAATTGTCAGTGGCAATGCCCATCCGACGACGACGCGCTTCCGCCTCATCGATCTGCGCCTGCGTGTCGGCGCTGATGTTCGTGGTGTTCTTCGGGCCAAGCCCTTGCGCGGCATTGTCCTCTTTCTTCTTGCGCGCGCGTTCGAGCGCGGCCTGAATGATCGCGCGTTTTTTCGCTTCGGCGTCGTTGATGGGCGCCGTGGCTGTTTCCGCCGCTGCTTCTGTCGGTTTCGCGCTAACGGTCGGCGCGGATTGCGCAGCAGCACTCGCCGATTCCGCCACCAACGCGCGTTTGGCCGCCGCGCGTGCCTCCGCTGCGTCGCGTTCCGCGGCGAGGCGCGTGCGCCGCTGTGCATGGCGCGAGCGCGCGGCGTCGGCTTGCGGCTGGCTCCACGCATCCCAGCCGGTGTGATCGCCGGTGACGGGAGTCATCGCGATGCAATCGACAGGGCAGGGCGGCACGCACAGATCGCAGCCGGTGCAGCGCTCCGTGATGACGGTGTGCATCTGTTTCGGCGCGCCGACGATGGCATCGACGGGACAGGCCTGCATGCACAGCGTGCAGCCGATACACAGGTTTTCGTCGATGAATGCGATGGGCCGCGCGCGCTCGACGCCGTTATCGGGATTGAGCGGGATCACGGGCTTGCCGAGCAGCTTGGCGAGGCGCGCGACACCTTCCGCGCCGCCTGGCGGGCACTGGTTGTAGCTGGCTTCGCTCTGGGCGATGGCTTCGGCATAAGCGCGGCAATCGGGATAGCCGCACTTCGTGCATTGCGTCTGGGGCAGCAGATCTTCGATGAGATCCGCGAATGTTCTGGACTCTGTCACGGTGGGAACGTGGGGGACATGCTGCCGCCGTTCGAGGTACGGCGCATGCCTGTCATTCAATGGATGCGGTTTCAACGGCGCGCATGGCCTGTGCCGGGGCACACGACAAGCCGCGCGCCAGACTGCTTCGGGACGCCGGGCCGCGACTGGGACCGCCCGCACAGCGCGGTAAGCGCGTCGGACAATCGGTCAAATGCACGGCCAGTTGCGTATTATCGCCGATTTCCCCAGTTGTTATTACCGAAGCATGTGCCATAATCGAAGCGCTTTTTTGTAAGACCGCAGGACGGTGATCCCACCAACCAGCCCCGCACAGCGCCGCCGTTGCAAGGCCAGGCAATTGGACGGCGAGCGATCCGGATAACGCGGCACACGAAGGCACATGCCACCATGAATCAGCCGAAAATCAAAAGAGATCCTGAAGGCACCCGGCGCCGCATTCTGCTCGCGGCGGCCGAAGAGTTTGCGAATGGTGGGTTGTTCGGCGCACGCGTCGACCAGATCGCCCGCCGCGCAGAGACCAATGAACGCATGCTCTATTACTACTTCGGTAGCAAGGAGCAGCTTTTCACGGCAGTACTCGAACACGCGTTCAGCGCACTCACGGAAGCCGAGCGCACGCTCGATCTCGCGGGCGTCGCGCCTGTCGAGGCGGTCACGCGTCTTGCGCATTTCGTGTGGGATTACTACCGCGATCACCCCGAATTGTTGAGACTCGTCAATAACGAGAATCTGCATGAAGCGCGCTATATGCAGAAGTCCACGCGCATTCGCGAAATGATCTCGCCGATCGTTGCCACGCTCGGCTCGATCCTCGAACGCGGTCAGCGCGCCGGCCTGTTCCGCACGAATGTCGATCCGCTGCGTTTCTACGTGACGCTGTCGGGTATGGGCTACTACATCGTGTCGAACCGCTTCACGCTCGAAGCCACGCTGGGCCGCGATTTCAGCGCGGCCGCCGAGCGCAGCGAAGTGATTCAGATGAACACGGAGATCCTGCTCGCGTATCTGATGCGGCGCTGAAGCGGATCAGCTTCTTTCAGACGAAAAAACGGCCTCGCAAGAGGCCGTTTTCATTTCCGACGTGTACGTATGCCGGTCGATGCAGGCGCAACATTCGGCTGCGCCTGCCGCATTCGGAGCGGATTACGCTTCGACGCGCTCTTCCGTTTTGCTACGCGTTGCCTTCGGCGTGTGCTCGAGGATGAAGTCGCGCAGTTGCGGATAGATGATGGTGCGCCAGCGGCGGCCCGAGAAAATCCCGTAGTGGCCGCACTTTTCCGCCGTGAAGTGGCGGCGGTTCTTCTCCGCGATGCCCGTGCACAGTTCGTGCGCAGCATGCGTCTGGCCGCTGCCGGAAATATCGTCGAGTTCGCCTTCGATCGTGAAGAGGGCAGTCTTCTTGATGTCTTGCGGACGCACCGGCTCGCCGTTCACTTCCCACGTGCCTTCAGCCAGGCTGAATTCCTGGAACACGACACGGATGGTCTGCAGATAGTATTCCGCCGCCATGTCGAGCACGGCGTTGTATTCGTCGTAGTAACGGCGATGTGCTTCTGCATCTTCTTCGTCGCCGCGCAGGAGGCTCTGGTAGAAGTCCCAGTGCGAGGCCGCGTGCCGTTCCGGATTCATCGCGACAAAGCCCGTGTGCTGCAGGAAGCCCGGATACACCTTGCGCCCGAACCCCGGATAGCTCGACGGCACGTTGTAAATGACGTTGTTATCGAACCATTCGATGGAATGTTGCGTCGCCAGCGAATTGACGGCCGTCGGGCTCTTACGCGCGTCGATCGGGCCGCCCATCATCGTCATGGTGCGCGGCGTGTCTTCGCCGCGGCTCGCCATCAACGACATGGCGGCGAGTACGGGCTCGGTCGGCTGGCACACGGAAATGACGTGCAGGTTCTTCGCGCCGATGTGACGGATGAATTCCTGGATGTAGGCGATGTAATCGTCGAGATCGAACCGGCCGTCTTCGATCGGCACCATGCGCGCGTCGATCCAGTCCGTGATGTAGACCTTGTGATCCTGCAGCAGCGTCTTGACGGTGTCGCGCAGCAGCGTGGAGTGGTGGCCCGACAGCGGCGCGCACACCAGCACGACGGGTTCTTCCTTCAGTTGCGCGACGGCTTCGCTGTCGTCGGAATAGCGCTTGAAGCGCATCAGCCGGCAAAACGGCTTTTCGACGATCGTCTGTTCGACGATAGGAATGTTGTGCCCGTCCTTGACGATCTGGTGCAGGTTGAACTCGGGCTTCTCGTAGTCCTTGCCGAGGCGGTACAGCAGTTCGTAGCCAGCGGACAGGCGCGTGGCGCCCGGCACATAGGCGAGCGGACTGGCCGGATTCGCAAACGATTTCGAGGCAGCCTGAGCCCAGGCGGTGAGCGGGCTCAAGAGCGCCCGCTGGAATTCGTGGATTTGATAGAGCATGGGTGCTCCAGCGTTATGCGGTTCGCGCAGGGCAGCGTGTGTTCTACGCGCCGCGACGAGGCTGGCCGGTTCTGGTTACGTGTGGAATTGTTGGTGGCGACGATTATCGGCCGTCTGGTTCGGTTGATGATATAGAAGGCATACGATTTGTGCAATGCAACAACAGTGCGTTAGCACACTCATCGCGTGTCATACCCAGGTCATCGACATTTCGTCCGCTTTCTTTAGATAACGGGTGACGATTCCATACCAGCATCAGGCGTGCCAGCGGATAGCTGGCCGCCTTCTCCGGCTTCGCCGTCGTGGGGCGGTTGACCGGTGGCGTGCGCCATCTCCTGCTCGTGTTTCATCAGGTTCAGGCCGGTGTGAACAAGGGCCACATGGGAAAACCCCTGTGGGAAATTCCCGACAAGCCGTTTGCCGACAGGATCGTACTCCTCCGCCAGCAGGCCGACGTCGTTTGCCAGCGACAGCAGCCGTTCGTACATCTCGCGCGCGTCGTCGATGCGGCCTTGCAGCGCGAGATTGTCGACCATCCAGAAACTGCACGCGAGAAAAGTGCCTTCGCCGGGCGGCAGGCCGTCGTCGAATTCGGTCGTACGGTAGCGCATCACGAAGCCGTCGTGCATCAGGTCTTTCTCGATGGCCTTGACGGTGCCCGCGATGCGCGGGTCCGACGGCGGCAAAAAGCCCAGCAGCGGCATCAGCAGCACACTCGCGTCGAGTTCGTCGCCGCCGTAGGTCTGCGTGAATGCATTGAGTTGCGCATTCCAGCTTTTCGCGCAGACGTCGGCGTGAATCTGCGCGCGCACGTCGTACCAGTGTTCGAGCGGCGCGGGCAGGTCGAATTTTTCCGCCGATTTGATCGCGCGGTCGAACGCGACCCACGCCATCACCTTCGAAAACGTAAAGTGCTGGCGGCCGCCGCGCGTTTCCCAGATGCCTTCGTCGCGTTCCTGCCAGATGGTTTCGAGGTGGCGCAGCATCGCGCACTGCACGTTCCACGCGGTCTCGTCGTTCTGCAGGCCGCCGACGCGCGCCAGATGCAGCGCGTTCATCACTTCGCCGTACACGTCGAGTTGCAGCTGTCCAACCGCGTTGTTGCCGATGCGCACGGGCGCGGAATTCTCATAGCCCGGCAACCAGTCGATTTCGAATTCCGGCAGACGCCGCTCGCCCGCGAGTCCGTACATGAGCTGCAACTGCTCGGGCGAGCCCGCCATCACGCGGCCCAGCCAGGAGCGCCACGCACGCGCTTCGTCGTAGTAGCCGCCGCGCATCATCGCGAGCAGGGTGATGGTGGCATCGCGCAGCCACACGTAGCGGTAATCCCAGTTGCGCGTGCCGCCGATCTGCTCGGGCAGCGACGTGGTAGGCGCGGCGACGATGCCGCCCGTCGGCTCGTAGGCGAGCGCCTTGAGCGTCAGCAGCGAGCGGCGGATCGGTTCGGCGTATTTGCCTTCGACGGTGCCGCGCGCCGACCACTCGAGCCAGTAGTTCTCGGCACGGGCCAGCGACGAATGCGGGTCGCGCACGGGCGGAATGCGCAGATGCGATTCGGTGTAGGTGAGCGAGAAGGGCACGCGCTCGCCCTCCGACACGGTGAACTCGGCCACCGTCTTCATGTTTTCGCCGCGCAGATCGACGGGCGTGCGCAGCGCGACCGTATCCGGACCGACGATCGCCTTGACGCCGCTGTCGTCGGCGAGACGGCTGACCCATGGGATCGAAAAGCCGTAGTCGAAGCGCAGCACCAGTTCCATGCGCATCTTCACGGTGCCGCGTTTGCCGACGACGATGCGAACCATCTCCGACCAGCCATTACCGGGCGGCATGAAGTCGATCAGCGTGACGGCGCCGTCGGGTGTTTCGAAGGCGGTTTCGAGGATCAGCGTTTCGCCGCGATAGCGGCGGCGTGTCGCGCGGGCGAAGCCGCATTGCATGGCCGGTTCGTCGCTGTCGGGTGCGACGTTGGCAGCGGCATTGGCTTCGGCCTTGGCGCCTGTATCGGCCGGTTCTTCGCGCCGGGCCGGGCGAGATGTACTAGCGGGCTTGTCGGCCTGGCGCGGCACAGGCTGGTCGCAGGGTCGCGCGCGCGCATCGTCGCGTGCCGGGTCGGGCGGCGTCTTGCTGTCGCGAGCGGTGTCCGCTTCGACGTCTTCTGCAGGGGCGATGATCCAGCGGCCGTTGTCCTCGGTGCCGAGCAGCGCGGCGAAGCACGCGCCCGAGTCGAAACGTGGCCAGCACAGCCAGTCGACGGAGCCATCACGCGAAACCAGCGCAGCCGTGTGGCCGTCGCCGATGAGTGCATAGTCTTCGATAAGTGCGGGCATGGTAAAGCGTTCGGTCAGCGTGTAATAAGTACGCTCCCGCGTGCCGCAAAACGGTGCGCGAGCGTCATGGTTACCGGACTTGCGCGATGCGTTACTCGGTCGCAGGCGCGCGAACTCCAGGGTATTGGCAATCCGATTTTTTGATGCTTACAATCGGATTTAGACGTGACTTCTGATGAATCGCAGCCCACCGGCGGCCGGTGTTGCAAGATGCAGCCACGACGCCGTTTTCGAGGATAAGCCATGCTGAACCCGTCGAAATCCGACTGCATCACGATTCTCTCCGCCGCGAGTCAGTTGCCTGACGATTCGCTCCTTCCACTCGACTTTCGCACGCTCGGCCTCTCGCGCAACGGGATGGAAACGGCCGCCGCATTTCTGATCGAACGCGCCTGCTTCAAGCGCTACAGCGAAGCCGACGGACATTATGCCGTCGGTGGGCTGTCCTTGCAGGGTCGCTGGCGTCTCGACCAGCTGTCGAACGGCTGACGCGACAGGCGTTCTTCGGCCGCAGCCGGGATTCGCTACAGCACACGGACAATCAGGATCAAGCTCACGCGGACCGCGACAAGCGGCCCGCACGTGGCCGTTCGTGCTTTCAGCGCGCCGTATGGACGCGTCGAAAGCACGTGCGCCCGCCCGCGCGCAGCGAACGTAGGAATGGCGATCAGGAAAACGCTGGCAAGCGCCGTCAGAAGTGCGCCGTGACACCGACGCCAAACAGCCCGATCAGCCCGATGATGATCAGATACAGCGCGACGATGAAGTTGAGCAGGCGCGGCATGATCAGAATGAGAATGCCGGCGATCAGCGCGACGAGCGGGCCGAGCGTGAGATGAATGTTCATGGCGACTCCTTTGTTCGAATTGTTCGATTTGACGATGGCGGCAGACAGGCTGCCGGATGCCTGCGCTCGCCGATGTGACTGTGCGAGCGCGAACAACGCTCTTATACTTGCCCCAAATACGAGATCGACGATTGGCGGTGCTCGCCTTGCCATGCGGTAATGCGTAGGGCCACGATCGTCATGCATCCGTCAGACACCACGGCACGCTTCGATCCAGCCGCGCGGCAGACCAGCGACACACACGAACCAAATAACCGTCTCGCCAGGAGGTCGTCATGCAGCGTCGTACACGAGCCTTAGCGTGTGCCGTGCCACAGTCTTTCAATTTGCATCACAGCGCGCGTCTGTCCGCCCGTTCGATCATAAGAGGTTTGACACTGATGGTTTCGATTGCCGCTACGCAGGCTTTCGCTCAAGGCCCGGCCGCAGTGCCCGCCGACGGCGTCTACGATCTGATCGTCGGTACCTATACAGGGCCGAAGAGCGAAGGCATTTATGTTTATCGTTTCGACACGAAATCGGGCGATGCGACCCAGGTGTCGTCGGCGAAGACGGATAATCCGTCGTACGTGATCGCATCGCGTGACGGGCGTTACGTGTATTCCGTCAACGAGCAGCCCGGCGACAACGGTCCCGCCGATCAGCGCGGCGGCATCAGCGCTTTCAGCTTCGATGCGAAGAGCGGGCAGTTGACGTTCCTGAATCGTGTGTCGTCGGATGGTAACGATCCGTGCTATCTGAGCATTTCGCCCGATGGCAAATATCTGACGACGGCGAACTATTCGGTCGCCGCGAATCCGGGTGGCAGCTTCGCCGTGTTTCCGTTGCAGGCAGATGGACAGGTCGGCGCGTCGGTGCTGACCGTGCATCACGACGGCGGCGGACCCGTGAAGGGGCGCCAGGACAACGCGCACGTGCATTCCACGGTGTTCTCGCCGGACGGCAAGTATCTGTTCGCACAGGATCTCGGCACCGACAAGCTCTACGCGTACCGCTACACACCCGACGGCAGCCGCGGCCTGTTAGGTCCGACCGAGAAGCGCTACACGGACGTGAAAGCCGGCTCCGGCCCGCGTCACCTCGTGTTCAGCGCGGACGGCAAGCACGCATATCTGACGAGCGAACTGACGGCCACCGTCACCGTGTTTAGCTATGACGACGGCAAGCTGACGCAACTCCAGGTCGTGCCGATGACGAAGCCGGGCTGCAAGGGGCAGGTCGGCGCGGCGGCGATCCATCTGTCGCCGGATGGGCGCTTCCTGTACGCGAGCAATCGCGGCGACGCGAACGAGAGCGTCATCTACGCAGTCGATGCCGCCAATGGGCATATCCGTGAAGTCGGCCGGCAGTCGAGCCTCGGCAAATCGCCGCGCGAGTTTTCGATCGATCCGACCGGGAAGTGGCGGATCGTCGGCAATCAGAACAGCGATACCGCGTATGTGTTCCGCCGCGATCCGGAAAGCGGGATGCTGGAAGCGAACCCGAAGCGCATCGATATCGGTTCGCCCGTGGACTTCAAGTGGGTGTCGCCGTCGTGATGATGGCGGCGTGAGAGAGGGCAGGGCGCCGTCTCGCGCAATCGTGCGTTGCTTGTTAAAAGTAAAAGGCCGCAGCGGGTTCTGATTTTTCTGTCGAACTCGCTGCGGCCTTTTTGTTTGCTTCGGAACGTCTTACTCTGCCGGTCCCGGCGCAAGCACTTCGCGGCTGCCGTTGATGCCCATCGCCGACACGAGGCCCGCCGTTTCCATCTGCTCCACCAGCCGTGCCGCGCGGTTATAGCCGATACGCAACTGCCGCTGCACCGCCGAAATCGACGCGCGGCGCGTGCGCACGACGAACGCGACGGCTTCGTCGTAAAGCGGATCGGCTTCCGCATCCGGCGTCTCGCCGAACAGATCCTGCGTGGCGCCGCCATCCGTCGCGGGACCGTCCAGAATCCCTTCGACATATTCCGGCTCGCCAAACTGCTTCAGATGCTCGACGATCGCGTGCACTTCCTCGTCGGCGACAAACGCACCGTGCACGCGCTGCGGATAACCCGTGCCGGGCGGCAGGAACAACATGTCGCCCTGGCCGAGCAGCGATTCGGCGCCCATCTGGTCGAGAATCGTGCGCGAGTCGATCTTCGACGACACCTGGAACGCGACGCGCGTCGGAATGTTCGCCTTGATGAGACCCGTGATCACGTCGACGGAAGGGCGCTGCGTGGCGAGAATCAGGTGGATGCCCGCCGCCCGCGCCTTCTGCGCGAGACGCGCGATCAGTTCTTCGATCTTCTTGCCCGCGACCATCATCAGGTCGGCCAGTTCGTCGATCACGACGACGATCAGCGGCAGCGGCGACAGCGGCTCGGGCGCATCCGGCGTCAGCGAGAAAGGATTGCCGATCTTCTTCTCTTTGGCGGCGGCGTCGCGGATCTTCTGATTGAAGCCCTGCAGATTACGCACGCCGACAGCCGACATCAGCCGGTAGCGCTTTTCCATTTCGCCGACGCACCAGTTCAGCGCGTTCGCGGCGAGCTTCATGTCGGTCACGACGGGCGCGAGCAGATGCGGAATGCCTTCGTACACGGAAAGCTCCAGCATCTTCGGGTCGATCATGATCATGCGCACGTCTGCGGGCGTCGCCTTGTACAGCAGCGAGACGATCATCGCGTTGATCGCCACCGACTTGCCCGAACCCGTCGTGCCCGCCACCAGCATGTGCGGCGCCTTGGCGAGATCGGTGACGACGGGGTGGCCGGTGATGTCCTTGCCCATCGCGAGCGTCAGATTCGACGTGGACTTCTGATAGACATTCGCCTCCAAAATTTCCGACAGGCGGATCGTCTGACGCTTCGCGTTCGGCAGTTCGAGACCCATGCAGGTCTTGCCCGGAATCGTCTCAACGACTCGGATCGATGTCAGACCGAGACCGCGCGACAGATCCTTCATCAACCCGACGATCTGGCTGCCGCGCACGCCGAGTGCCGGCTCGACTTCGAAGCGCGTGATGACGGGCCCCGCCGACGCGCCGACCACCGTCACGGGCACCTTGAATTCCTGCAGGCGCTGTTCGATTAGCGCGCCCGTTTCGGCGAGTCTCTCTTCGCTGACGGGTTCGGCATCGGACGCGGCGGGCGCGAGCAGATCGAGAGAGGGCAATTCGATGTGCGAGGCCGACGGCGCGTGGAATTCGAAAGCGGGCCCGCTGTGGCCGCGCACGGCAGGGCGGGGCGCGGCGGCGGGTGGTGCTGATGGCTGGGCGTCGGGCTGCGTGTTGTCTGGTGCGTCTAGTGCGTCTTGGGCGTCGGGCGCAGCGTTGTGTTCGATTTGCTGCTGCACAGGCTCGGGTTCGTTTGCCACATGCAACGCGGGTGCGTGCGTGGGCGCATGCGTCGTCATACCGGGGAAGCGCACGATGTTCGAAGGCGCGTCGGGCGTATCCGGCGATTCATCGTGCGACGTTTCTTCAGCGGCGCTTACGCTGGCGACGGGTTCGAGCGGCTCGACGGGATCGTCATCACTGAACGCGGTTGAATCCGAATCGTGAAGCGGCTGCATCGACGGACTATTCGCCGATGCGACGCGCAGTAGCGAAACAGACTGCGTGATCGCTTCCCAAGGCGCGGCAGACGCTGCTAGAGCCTCCGGCTCAGCTGCGACTTCGTCCACGAGGACCGTTGCCGGTTCGTCCCAGGGTGCCGGCTGCGCTGCGAACTCCGACACATGTGCGACCGGCGCATGCTCGACAACAGCGACTTGTGCTGGCAATTCGGGCTGGGTCGCTTCGGCTTTCGGTTCGTCGTGTTGTGTTGTCGCAATCGGTTCAGCTGTTGCAAGCGAATCGGCTGGCGAGGATTGCGCAACAGGCACCGAAATCTCGCCGACAGGCTGGGGCGTCGAGACTTCAACGGGCTGTGCAGGCGTTGCGAGTTCAACGTGAGGAGCGGGCGTTGGCTCAGCTGCTTCGACTGTCTTCACCGGTTCCGGTTGAACGGACGGTTGAAGATGCTCTGCGACAGCTTGCTCAGCGGTCGCAGCCGGCGTTTGCGGCGCAGACTCGACGAATTGCGTTAGCGGAGCCGTCGGCTCCACGACCAGCGCCGACGACGCAGTCTGATCGGCTTTCTCGTCATGCGCATACTCGTCCTGCGGATCCAAAGCGGCAGCCGGTTCCGCGATAGGCGCGGCCTGCGAGGCAATCGCCGCTTCGAGCGCCGACACAGCCTGATCGACGGCAGCAACAGCCGCCGCGCCCGCCACGACGGCAGGCATCGCCGTCACCCCAGAAGCATGAGCCGCGCTCGCAACAAACGCCGTTTGCGGAACTACCGCATCGATAGACGCCGGCGCATTGGCGGGCGCACTGCGAGTATCAGCGACCCTGGCCGGATCGCTTGCCGTGCGACGTGCAAGGCTCGCTCCTGCGAGCGTGGTCCAGCGCGCCGCGTTTTCTTCGATGCTGCGCAAGGTTTCCTGCACGCTCGACGCCGGCGCAGCGGACTGAGCGGGCGAATGAAGCGGTGAAGGCGCGGACGCATGAGCGGGCGCATTGGCACGCGTGAAAGCGGGCACCTTGAGATTCGGCGCCGCGCCGCGCATGGCGGACGAACTGCCCTGCGCACCCGTGCGCCGGGTCTGCGAAGCCGTCGCAGCCGTGCCGACGGACGCCGACTGACGCATGTGCGCCAGGGTCGCCGCACGCAAGGCCGCCGAACGCGCCGATGTCACGGCTGGACTCGTCGTTGCACCGCGTGCCGCTGCATTGGCGGCTGCCGCTTTCGACGACTGCAGCGCCGCCGTGCTGCCAAATACCGTTGGCGGCGTGGCCGCGACGCGAGCGGCTTCCATTGTCGCGGGCGGGACCTCGCGCGGCGGCGTTCGGACCGGCTCCGGGTTGAGCCAGCCGGAAGGCGCGACCGGTTCGGCGGGCGCCCACGAGGCAGGTGCGCTGGTCCGCTGGGCGGACGCGTGACTTGCCGTTGCGGTACCCGTCGAGCCAGCAGTTGCGTTGCGCACAAATCCGCCCGTGCCCGCCGGTGTGTGAACTGGCGTCGCCATCGCTTCGGCCGTCATGCCAGCGGCGCTTGCGGCGCCTGCTGCACCCGCAGCGCGTTTCATCGAAGGCGGCCGCCACACGGTCGGCCGCGCATAGCGTCCATTGGTTTTCGGCGCCATCGTGTTGATGGGCGCGCTGCTGTGCGACGGCGTCGTGTCGGTGGCTACGCGCGAGTGGCTGCGCGGTTCGTCTTCGCGCGCGCTACGCGACAGCCCGAGGCCAAATGCCACATTGGCCCACGCAACGAACGACGACCACCTGAAGCCGATCAGCCACGGCAGCGAGATCGCGAACAGGCCGAGCATCACGAGCGGCGTGGCGACGCGGCCCATCAGATGCGTGAACCCGGTCGACAGCGCATGCCCGAGGCCATTCATGCCCTGCACGTTGACAAGGGTTGCTTCCAGCGTGCAGCTCGCGGTCAGCACACACAGAAAGCCGAGCCACAGCCGGATCGTGCCGGGGCCGCGCAGGCCCACGCCGCCCGGCAGCGCGGACTTCACGAGACGCCACACCAGAGGAAGAAACCAGACGGCGGAAGCGCCGAACCAGCCGAAAACTACCGTTTGCATGCTAGACATCAACGAATGACGGATGCGCGTGCGCGCGACCCGTCGAGTTTAACTGGGCAAAGCAGGCGGTTGCCGCGCCGCGCATCCACGAGCGGGCGCTGCACCCGGCCGGCGTCGACGCACACACGGCTCACGGTCATTGGCCGCGCCGCGCGAACACGAGCGTGTCGCCGTTGTCGAGGATCAACTGGAGTTGCTGCGGCTTGCGCATATCGACACCCGAGCGCGACACATGGGCAAGCGCGTCGAGATACGCGCCTTCGATCTTGCCGCCCGGCGTCGCGCACGCCATGCGCGTACCGGCGAGCGGCCCGAAGCTCAGCCTGCCGTCTTTCAGCATGTAGGTGCCCGTGTAGCGATTGCAGCCCGAGAAGCCACTCGCGCGGCGCAGGCCCGTTTCTGTCGACAGCACCAGCGTGATGGGTTCGCCGCCGGCGCTGCCGGGCACGTCCTGCGTGCCGCCTGCCGCGAGCTTCCAGCTGCTCAGCTGCCAGTCGGTGTTGTCGAGCAGTTGCGTGGCGGCGGCGTTGAATGGGTCGGGTGGCGGGGCTTCGGAGTCCAGATGCTTCGGCATCGAGCAGGCGGCGACGAGCATCGACAGGGAGGCTGCCATCGACACCACGGCCAGCGCACGTCCGACGTGCCGGCGCAGCGACGCGCGCACCGTTGCGTCAGGGGCAGGCGACGATGCGTCGGGGGTTGCGCTCGAGCGCGCGTCGCGTGGCGTGGCAGACGTGGGCTGCATGTCGTCGTTCCTCTCTAAACTGGCGAAGGCGTAAGGGTATCGCACTACGCTGGCAGCATGCGAGCGCAAACGCGGCTGCCGAAACGCATAAGGCAAAACGTCACCGCGTTCGTCGGGCGTCCGCGGGGCGCGGCGGCGCGCGAAAAAGCACGGTCCCCAGCACGGGTTATCGGCACGCGGCGGCTGCAGCCGCAGGGGCCGCGCATGTTAACATCGCCGCAGTCATTCATTAACACGCTTTTTGTCAAAATTTTCTGGAGCTTCCATGCAGATCGGCCAACGCATCGGCACACCGCTTTCGACCTCGGCTACGCGCGTCATGCTGCTCGGCGCAGGCGAACTCGGCAAGGAAGTGATCATCGCGCTGCAACGGCTTGGCGTCGAAGTGATCGCGGTGGACCGTTATCCGAACGCGCCGGGTCATCAGGTCGCACATCGCGCGCACGTGATCGACATGACGGACGCGAAGGCGCTGCGCGCACTCGTCGAAAAAGAGCAGCCGCATCTGATCGTGCCGGAAATCGAGGCGATCGCCACGGATGCGCTCGCGGCCATCGAAACGGAAGGCGTCGCCGAAGTGATCCCGACGGCGCGCGCCACGCAGCTGACCATGAACCGCGAAGGCAGCCGCCGCCTCGCCGCCGAGGAACTCGGCCTGCCCACCTCGCCGTACGCGTTCGCCGATTCCATCGACGAACTCAAGGCGGGCATCGCGAAAGTCGGTTATCCGTGCGTGGTGAAGCCGGTGATGTCGTCGTCGGGCAAGGGGCAATCGGTGCTGCGCAGCGATTCGGACGTCGAGCAGGCGTGGCAGTACGCGCTGGCAGGCGGCCGTGTGAATCATGGCCGTGTGATCGTCGAGGGCTTTATCAATTTCGAGTACGAGATCACACAGCTGACCGTGCGCGCAATCGATCCCACCAGCCAGCAGACGGCCACGTATTTCTGCGAGCCGATTGGTCACGTGCAGGTCGCGGGCGACTATGTCGAATCGTGGCAGCCGCAGCCGATGAGTCCGCTCGCACTCGAACGCTCGCGCGATATCGCCGACAAGGTGACCAAGGCGCTCGGCGGTCGCGGCCTGTTCGGCGTGGAACTTTTCGTGCGCGGCGATGACGTATGGTTCTCGGAAGTGAGCCCACGTCCGCATGACACGGGGCTCGTGACGCTCGCGTCGCAGCGTTTCTCGGAGTTCGAATTGCATGCGCGTGCCATTCTCGGCCTGCCCGTCGATACTACCCTGCGTGCGCCGGGTGCATCCGCGGTGATCTACGGCGGGCTGGACGAAGAGGGCATTGCGTTCGAAGGCGTCGCGCAGGCGCTCGCCGTGCCGGGCGCGGATCTGCGTCTGTTCGGCAAGCCGGAGAGTTTCGTCAAGCGCCGCATGGGTGTTGCGCTGGCGACGGGCGGCGACATCGGCGAAGCGCTGCAGCGTGCGAAGCTGGCTGCCGGCGCGGTCAAGCCGGTGTCGGCGAAATAGGCGCGGTGGTGTGAAGTCGCAGCGGCGAGGAGCGGTGCAGTGAAAGCAGAGCAGTCAGGCAGGCATATCTTGCGGCGCATCGCGCTGGTCGCATCGGCCGTCTTGCTGGCGACGGCGCTCGGCGGCTGCGGGCTGGCCGCTGCGCCATGCCGTGTCGCATCGGCGGGATTGAAGATCGTGCCCGTGGTCGGCCACGTGGCCGCCGCCCCGCCCGATGCCTGCGCCGACGTGATCGATCCATGATTCGCAAACTTCGGCAGGGGCGCGCAGTCATACGAAAGGGCATCCGCATACGAGGCATTCGATGAGCAGAAGGTGGGGTGCATGGCTGGGCGTGCTGGTGTGGTTCGCGACGTCAGGCGCAGTCCGCGCGGCGGAGTTGCTGCCGTTGCCCGATATCCGCACTGCGCACCGCGTGACGCAGAAATACACCTGCGCGACGGGCCGCATCGTGCAGGTCACGTATCTGAACGCAACCAACGGTCAGAGTTTCGCGGTGCTGCCCGTGAAAGGCAAACAGATGCTGTTCGTCAACGTGCTGTCCGGCTCGGGCGCGAAGTATCAGGCGGGCAGCTATACATGGTGGACCAAGGGTCCGCAGGCCACGCTCTACGACGCCATGCAGGGCGACGATGCGCCGCCGCTGCTTTCCGATTGCGTGACGATCGTCCGTTGATATTCGGTTGACGCATGCGCGCACCGTTCGTGACGCAGCGCCGCGTAACGCCAGGCTTTCTTCTACGTTTCAACCTTATCTTTAACCCAGCAGGCACCGTTGTCCGCCACGCGCCCGCGCGACGACACGTTTTGGCCTCCGGTAGTAAGCTGTGTGCCACGCACAGGCCGCGCCCCGTTTCGATGCATTGGCGCGGCTGTCATCGTCTTCGATCATCCTTGTCCGCGTGCCGTCTCTTCACCCTGGGACGGCCCGGTCCGCGTTCGTCGTCAAACGAGACTTCCCATGAAAGCATCGGATCTGTTCGTCAAATCGCTGGAAGCTGAAGGCGTCGAGTACGTGTTCGGCATTCCCGGCGAAGAAAATCTCGATCTCCTCGAATCGCTGCGCCGCTCCCGAATCAAACTCGTGCTGACCCGCCATGAACAGGCAGCCGGTTTCATGGCCGCGACCTATGGCCGTCTGACGGGGCGCACGGGCGTGTGTCTCGCGACGCTCGGCCCCGGCGCCACCAACTTTGTGACAGCCGCCGCGGATGCACAGCTCGGCGGCATGCCGATGCTGATGGTCACCGGCCAGAAGCCGATCAAGTCGAGCAAGCAGGGCCATTTTCAGATCGTCGACGTGGTGAGGATGATGGAGCCGCTCACCAAGTACACGCGGCAGATCGTATCGATCGGCAATATTCCCGCGTCGGTGCGCGAGGCGTTCCGTCAGGCCGAGGAAGAACGGCCCGGCGCCACGCATCTCGAACTGCCCGAAGACGTCGCGCACGAAGAAGGCGACGGCAAGCCGATTCCGAAGAGCTACAGCCGCCGTCCCGTCGCCGAGGAAAAGGCCGTCGAACACGCGGTGAAGGCGATCGTCGAGGCGAAGCATCCGTTGCTGATGATCGGCGCGGGCGGCAATCGCAAGACTACGCGCAAGATGCTGCGCGAGTTCGTCGACCAGATCGGCATACCGTTCTTCACCACGCAGATGGGCAAGGGCGTGATCGACGAATCGCATCCGTTGTGGCTCGGTAACGCGACCTTGTCGGACGGCGACTTCGTGCACCGCGCGATCGATCACGCCGACTGCATCATCAATGTCGGGCACGACGTGATCGAAAAGCCGCCGTTCTTCATGCGCGGCGCGGATGCCGGTGAAAAGACCGTGATCCATGTCAACTTTCTCGGCGCGGAAGTGGACACCGTGTACTTCCCGCAGATCGAAGTGGTCGGCGATATTGCGAACGCTGTCTGGCAGATGAAAGAAGCGCTGCAAGGCAAGGGCGAGCATTGGGATTTCGCGCGCTTCAAGGAGATCAAGGAGCACTTCGAGGCGCATCTCGCCAAAGGCCAACACGACGACCGCTTCCCGATGTATCCCGTGCGCGTTGTGCACGACGTCTACGAGACGATGCCGGTGGACGGCATCATCTGTCTCGACAACGGCATGTACAAGATCTGGTTCGCGCGCTACTACCGCGCGCATGAACCGAATTCGCTGCTGCTCGACAACGCGCTGGCGTCGATGGGCGCGGGGCTGCCGTCGGCGATTGCGACCAAGATCGTGCATCCCGAGCGCAACGTGATGGCCGTGTGCGGCGACGGCGGGTTCATGATGAACTCGCAGGAACTGGAAACGGCCGTCCGGCTGAAGCTGGATCTCGTCGTGATGATCGTGCGCGACGATGCGTTTGGCATGATCCGCTGGAAGCAGGAGAACATGAATTTCCCCGATTACGGGATGATGCTGCGCAACCCCGATTTCGTCGATTACGCCGAGAGCTATGGCGCTAAGGGGCATCGCGTGGCCGCGGCGGCGGAGCTTGCGCCGCTCTTGCGTGAGTGTTTCGCGACGCCGGGCGTCCATGTGATCGACGTGCCCATCGATTACTCGGACAACGAGCGCGTGCTGAATCGCGAAATCAAGCGGCTATCGGCGCAACTCTGAGCGTTGTGCTTTCTTCCCCGGCGCGCGGCAGAGCCGCCACGGTATGGCACTTGCTGCGCTTGCCGGGTGCGACCAAGGAGAACGAGTCATGCTGCAGAAGAGCTATCCGTACTACCTCGCCAACGAAGCCGTCGCTGCGAACACCGATCTCGAAGTCACCGACAAGTTCAGCGGCGAAGTCGCGACGCGCGTGGCCATGGCCGACGCGAAGGCAATCGACAAAGCCATTGCGGCCGCCGTCGAAGCGATGCCCGCGATGCGCGCATTCCCGCCGTTCAAGCGCCAGGCGGTGCTCGAACATTGCGTGAAGCGCTTTCGCGAGCGCTTCGACGAACTGGCGATGGCGCTGTGCATCGAAGCGGGCAAGCCGATCAACGATTCGCGCGGCGAAGCGACGCGGCTGATCGATACCTTCAAGGTCGCAGCGGAAGAATCGGTGCGCATCGACGGGGAAATCGTCAATCTGGAAATCGCGCCGCGCGCGAAGGGCTATCACGCGTATGTGAAGCGCGTGCCCATCGGGCCGTGCTCGTTCATCTCGCCGTTCAACTTTCCGTTGAACCTGGCAGCGCACAAGGTGGCGCCCGCGCTCGCGGCGGGCGTGCCGTTCGTGCTGAAACCGGCCAGCCGCACGCCAGTGGGCGCGCTGATCATCGGCGAGATTCTGGCGGAAACCGATCTGCCGAAAGGCGCGTTTTCGATCTTGCCCGCGCATCGCGACGGCGCCGATCTGTTCACCACGGATGAGCGCTTCAAGCTGCTGTCGTTCACCGGGTCGCCGGCTGTCGGCTGGGATCTGAAGGCAAAGGCGGGCAAGAAGAAGGTGATTCTGGAACTGGGCGGCAACGCCGCCGCGATTATCGATAGTGATCAGGGCGACAAGCTCGATTACGTGGTCGACCGGCTGGCGTTCGGCGCGTTCTACCAGTCGGGGCAAAGCTGTATCGGCGTGCAGCGGATTCTCGCCCATGCGTCGCTGTACGACGCGCTGCGCGACAAGCTGATCGCCAAGACGAAGTCGCTGAAGATGGGCGACCCCAAAGACGAAAAAACCTTCGTCGGGCCGATGATCTCCGAATCCGAGTCGCGCCGGCTCGCGGGCTGGATGGAAAGCGCGGTGAAGGCGGGCGCGAAGATCGTCGCGGGCGGCAAGGTGGACGGCGCGATGTTCGAGGCGACGCTGTTGGAGAACGTGGGGCGCGAAACCGACCTGTATCGCAAGGAGGCATTCGGGCCGGTGGCCATCCTCGAAAAATTCGACGATTTCAAAAGCGCACTCGCGACCGTCAACGACAGCGACTTCGGCCTGCAGGCGGGCATTTTCACGGATTCGCTCGCGCACGCGCATCAGGCGTGGGATGAACTCGAAGTCGGCGGCGTGGTCATCAACGATGTGCCGTCGTTCCGCGTCGACAACATGCCGTATGGCGGCGTGAAGGATTCGGGACTGGGGCGCGAGGGTATCCGCTACGCGATCGAAGACATGACGGAACTGCGGCTGATGGTGATGCGCGAGACGTGGTGATCTGCGCGGCCTGAATGGGGCCGGAGCGGGATCCGATGCGTATTGTCGTGCTGTCACCAGATTGACTTGTCGCGCATCTACGCTGCCCGCGTCGACTATGGTCCGTCCCCGCTTGAAATATGCCGTCATGCGGGGCGACGGCCAATGTAAGGCAGCAACCCTGGGCGTGCGGCAAGGGGTTGGATGCCGAAGTGCTACAATACCGCCCTTTCCAGCGGATTGTTTCCGCTGGCCGGAGCCGGCCGCATGCTTGCCCACAGTCGTTGATAGTCGCTGAAATCTGTCGAAGCGAGATCGGGCCTTGTGCGGAATGCCGTGGCTCCGCCTTCATCCTGACGCCCTCCGCGGCCCCGGCCGCTGCAGAAGAAGCTGCAGAACCGTTTTTAGCGGACGCCACCGCGCCCGTCTTTGGCAACGCGCAAGCGGCACGAGCGCAGGCGCACTTTTAGCGAAAGCCACCATGTCCGCCACAACAACCACGCCTACCGACGACGCGACCTTCGACCAGTTCGGTCTTCACGCCGACATTCTCAAAGCCATCGCGGAGCAGGGCTACACGACGCCGACGCCGATCCAGGCCAAGGCGATCCCCGTCGTGCTGGGCGGACGGGACGTGATGGGCGCCGCGCAAACGGGCACGGGCAAGACAGCGAGCTTCTCGCTGCCGATCATCCAGCGTCTGCTGCCGCTCGCGAACACGAGCGCTTCGCCGGCCCGCCACCCGGTACGCGCGCTGATTCTCACGCCGACCCGCGAACTCGCCGACCAGGTCGCCGCGAACGTGCAGTCGTACGCGAAGCACACGGCGCTGCGCAGCGCGGTCGTGTTCGGCGGCGTCGACATGAATCCGCAGTCGGCGGAATTGCGGCGCGGCGTGGAAATCCTGATCGCGACGCCGGGCCGTCTGCTCGATCACGTGCAGCAGAAAACAGCGAACCTCGGCCAGGTGCAGATTCTCGTGCTCGACGAAGCCGACCGGATGCTGGACATGGGCTTCCTGCCCGACCTGCAGCGCATCCTGAACCTGCTGCCCGCCGAGCGTCAGACCTTGCTGTTCTCGGCCACGTTCTCGCCGGAAATCAAGAAGCTCGCGTCCACGTACCTGCGCAATCCGCAGACGATCGAAGTGGCGCGCAGCAATTCGACGGCCACCAACGTCACGCAGATCGTTTACGAAGTGGCCGAGGGCGACAAGACGGGCGCCGTCGTGCAACTGATCCGCGAGCGCGGTCTCAAACAGGTGATCGTGTTCTGCAACAGCAAGATCGGCGCGAGCCGTCTGGCGCGCCAGCTGGAGCGTGACGGCGTGGTAGCGACGGCCATTCACGGCGACCGCTCGCAAAACGAACGGATGCAGGCGCTCGACGCGTTCAAGCGCGGTGAGATCGAAGCGCTGGTGGCCACCGACGTGGCTGCGCGCGGTCTCGATATCGCCGAGTTGCCGGCTGTGATCAATTTCGATCTGCCGTTCAATGCGGAAGATTACGTGCACCGGATCGGCCGGACGGGCCGTGCAGGCGCGTCGGGCGACGCGCTGTCGCTGTTCAGCCCGAACGAGCGCAAGCAGCTTGCCGACATCGAAAAGCTGATCAAGCGTCCGCTGGAGGTACAGCGTCTGACGGTCGATGCACCTGTGCGTCATCATCACGACGAGCGTGGTGAGCGTGGCGGTGCGCGACGCGAACGCGATGATCGCGGTAGCCGCCGTCGTACGACAGGTGCGCATGAGCGTCCGGCGCATGGGTCGCATCATCGTCAGCAACCTGTCGATGATTTCTTCTTCAAGCCCTATGAGCCGTCGCCGTCTGCTGCGGCCAAGCGGGAAGAGACGCCTGTCGCACCGCAGAAGCCGGCTTCGAAGCAGCCGCTGGCTGCGCTGCTGGGCGGCTTTGGGATGCCGCGGAAGACGACTTCGTCGACCTGATGCTTTGCCGCTGCCGTTTGCGTTATTCGCAGATGGCGTGGGTTTCAAATGAAAACGGCGCCTCGCGAGGCGCCGTTTCTTTTTTGCCGTTGAGATCGGCGTGTCAGCGTTTCACGCGCGCCGACCAGGCCGCGACGGCTTCCGAATAGAACGCTTCGAGCGACGTCGCTGCAGATTCGGTCAGCGTCAGGCCAAGGTGCCGCGCGGCATCGTTCAGCGCAACGAGCGGTTCGGCCGCGTTGAGCGCGAGGGCGCCAGTCTGTTTGCTGAGCTTGTCGCCGTCGGCATTCGTGACGACAGGCACGTGCAGATAAGCGGGCGTCGGTGCGCCGAGGCACTGCTGAAGGTAGATCTGCCGCGCGGTCGAATCGAGCAGGTCCGCACCACGCACGATATGCGTGATGCGCTGTTCTGCATCGTCGACAACCACAGCCAGCTGATACGCCCACTGATCATCTGCGCGCCGCAACACAAAATCACCAACTTCAGTCGCGAGATTCTGCGTTTGCAGGCCTTGCCAGCCGTCATTAAACGTCACGATGGCAGCGTCGCCATCTGGCACCCGCAGCCGCCACGCACGCGCGGGCTTGCCATGCAGGCCATTGCGACAGGTGCCGGGATAGGCGAGGGTGGTGTGACGCGCATGCGCACGAACGAGCGAATCGGTGATTTCCTTGCGCGTGCAGCCGCAGGGGTACACAAGGCCGGCGCCTTGCAAGCGTTCAAGCGCCTGCTGATACAGCGGCATGCGCTGGCTTTGCCAGACGGGCGGCTCATCGGCCACCATGCCGAAGCGGGCGAGCGTGTCGAGAATATCTTCCGCTGCGCCGGGAACGGTGCGCGGCGCGTCGATGTCTTCGATGCGCACGAGCCACACACCGCGATGCGCGCGCGCATCGAGCCAGCTGGCAAGCGCGCTGACCAGCGAGCCGAAGTGCAGCGGGCCGGTCGGCGACGGCGCAAACCGGCCGCGATAAGGCGCGTCGCGATGGGTCGTCATGCGAAGGTGTCACGAGCCGCAGCGGTGCGGCTCAGGCGGGGCGGTCTCATGCGTGCAGCGGCGGCGCAATGTGCCGCGCCGCGCGATTACGCCGCGTGTGCTGCATCGGCCTGGCGCGGCGCGTCGGGATGGCACGCCGCACAGGTCTTGCCCGGCACGTAGAACGGCGACTTCTGATCTTCCGGCATGACGACAGCGCGGCAACCGAAGCATGTGGCCGTCGCTGTAGGCTGCAGATTCGGATCGAGCGCGGTGCGATAGTCGAACACGAAGCACTCGCCGTTGTAGTGCGCGCCGCCCACTTCCTCGAAATACTTCAGGATGCCGCCTTCGAGCTGATACACGTTCTCGATGCCGACCTCCTTCATATGAATGGCCGCTTTCTCGCAGCGAATGCCGCCCGTGCAGAACGACACGACCGTCTTGCCTTCCAGGTCCGCGCGGTTCTGCTCGATGACTTCCGGAAACTCGCTGAACTTCGTGATGCGGTAGTCGAGCGCGTTATCGAACGTGCCGACGTCGACTTCGAACGCGTTGCGCGTGTCGAGCATCACGACCGGGCGGCCCGCGTCATCATGACCGCGATCGAGCCATTCCTTCAGCGTGTGCGCGCTGACGGCCGGCGCGCGGCCCAGTTCCGGCTGGATGGCCGGCTTTTTCATCGTGATGATTTCGCGCTTGAGCTTGACGAGCATGCGGCGGAACGGCTGCTTCTCGGACAGGCTTTCCTTGAACTGCAATTCGGCGAATTTGCCTTCGAACAGCGGATCCGTGCGCATGTAGTCGATAAATTCGCGCACTTGCGCAATTTCACCGGCGACAAACAGATTGATGCCCTCCGGCGCAAGCAGGATCGTGCCGCGCAGGCCGAGTTCGTTGCAACGCGCGGTGACGAGCGGCCGCCATTCGACGGTTTTGTCGAGCGTGACGAACTGGTAGGACGAGAGATTCAGGATATTCATGCTGGTCCAGCGATAAAGCGCCGTGCCCGGCGCGCGCATCGAGGGCGGGCGCAGCACGCGTACGGCAGAAAATGGATTCGAACGCGTATTATCTCTCATCCTGAGAATCGGCCCGCAATCGGCCGGGCGGCATATTGACTTAGGTCGAATTGGCCGGATGGCCGACCCCATTTCGCTCAAATCGCCATTGACAAAGGCGCATAGCCGAACGCGCCTGGCCGGGTGGCCAAACGGGGTTTTCGCGGGCTTTTTGGCCGGAAAAATTCAGGAGGGCGGGGTTACAATACCGCCCATGTCAGATCCCCGCTTCGTCCATCTCCGCGTTCACTCCGAATTCTCGATTGCCGATGGCATCGTGCGTATCGACGACGTCGTCGCTGCCGCTGCCAAAGACGGTCAGGGCGCGCTCGCGCTTACCGACCTCGGCAATGCGTTCGGCCTCGTCCGTTTCTACCAGGAAGCCCGTGGCAAAGGGGTCAAACCCATTGCCGGCTGCGACGTCTGGATCACCAATCCCGACGACCGCGACAAACCTTCGCGTCTCCTGCTGCTGGTCAAGAACAAGACCGGCTATCTGAACCTGTGCGAACTGCTGTCGAAGGCGTGGCTGACCAATCAGTATCGCGGGCGTGCCGAAGTCGATACGGCGTGGCTCGAAAGCGGTCTTGCCGAAGGTTTGCTGGCCCTGTCGGGTGCGCAGCATGGTGACGTCGGCATGGCGCTCGCGGCGGGTAACGAAGAAGCGGCGCGGCGCAACGCACTGCGCTGGACGCAGATTTTCCCGAACGGTTTTTATATCGAACTGCAACGCGGCGGCTTGCCCGGCGCGGAAGTGTATGTGCAACAGGCGGTCGCGTTGGCGGCGGCACTGAAGCTGCCCGTGGTGGCGACGCACCCGCTGCAGTTCATGACCCCCGACGATTTCACCGCGCACGAAGCGCGCGTGTGTATTTCGGAAGGCGACATGCTGGCGAATCCGCGTCGGCAGAAGCGTTTCACGACCGATCAGTATTTCCGCACGCAAGAGGAAATGGCCGCGCTGTACGCGGACATTCCGTCGGCAGTAACGAATACGGTCGAGATCGCCAACCGCTGCAACCTCACGCTCGAACTCGGCAAGCCCAAGCTGCCGCTGTTCCCGACGCCGGACGGCATGTCGCTCGACGACTACCTCGTGCAACTGTCGAAGGAAGGCCTCGAAAAGCGTCTGGAGCAACTGTTCCCCGAGCAGGCCGAACGCGACGCGCAGCGCGACACGTATTACGCGCGCCTCGACTTCGAGTGCGGCACGATCATCAAGATGGGCTTCCCCGGCTACTTCCTGATCGTTGCTGACTTCATCAACTGGGCAAAGAACAACGGCGTGCCGGTCGGGCCGGGCCGGGGTTCGGGCGCAGGTTCGCTGGTCGCGTACGCGCTCGGCATTACCGACCTCGATCCGCTGCGCTACAACCTGCTGTTCGAGCGTTTTCTGAATCCGGAGCGGGTGTCGATGCCCGACTTCGATATCGACTTCTGCCAGCACGGCCGCGATCGCGTGATCCAGTACGTGAAGGAGAAGTACGGTGCGGACGCTGTCTCGCAGATCGCCACCTTCGGCACGATGGCAGCGAAGGCGGCAGTGCGCGACATCGGCCGCGTGCTCGATCTCGGCTACATGTTCACGGACGGTGTCGCGAAGCTGATTCCGTTCAAGCCCGGCAAGCATGTCACCATCGCCGACGCGATGAAGGAAGAGCCGCTGTTGCAGGAGCGCTTCGACAACGAAGACGAAGTGCATCAGTTGCTCGAACTCGCGCAGCGCGTGGAAGGCCTGACGCGTAACGTCGGCATGCACGCGGGCGGCGTGCTGATCGCGCCCGGCAAGCTGACCGACTTTTGCCCGCTCTATACGCAGGGCGACGAAAGCGGTGTCGTGAGCCAGTACGACAAGGACGACGTCGAAGCCGTCGGCCTCGTCAAGTTCGACTTTTTGGGCCTGACCACGCTGACCATTCTCGACTGGGCCGAGCGCTACATTCGCCGTCTCGATCCGTCGAAGGAAAACTGGTCGCTTGCGCAGGTGCCGCTCGACGATCCCGCATCGTTCACGATCCTCAAGAAAGCGAATACGGTCGCTGTGTTCCAGCTGGAAAGCCGCGGCATGCAGGGCATGCTGAAGGACGCACAGCCCGACCGCTTCGAGGACATCATCGCGCTGGTGGCGTTGTACCGTCCGGGCCCGATGGACCTGATCCCGAGCTTCTGTGCTCGTAAGCACGGCCGCGAGACGGTGGAGTATCCCGATCCGCGCGTCGAACCTGTTCTGAAAGAGACCTACGGCATCATGGTCTATCAGGAGCAGGTGATGCAGATGGCGCAGATCATCGGCGGCTACTCGCTCGGTGGCGCCGACTTGCTGCGCCGCGCGATGGGCAAGAAGAAGCCCGAGGAAATGGCGAAGCATCGCGAGATCTTCGCCGAGGGCGCCGCAAAGAATGGTTTGACGCGCGAGAAAGCCGACGAAACCTTCGACTTGATGGAGAAGTTCGCGGGCTACGGCTTCAACAAGTCGCACGCGGCGGCTTACGCGCTGCTCGCGTATCACACGGCATGGCTGAAGGCGCACCATCCCGCTGAATTCATGGCAGCGAATATGTCGCTGGCCATGGACGACACGGACAAGGTCAAGATCCTGTTCGAAGACTGTCTCACGAACAAGATGGCCGTGCTGCCGCCGGATATCAACATGTCGGCGTACCGTTTCGAACCGGTCGCGGAAGCCGACGGCAAGCGCTCGCGTACGATCCGTTATGGTCTCGGTGCGATCAAGGGCAGCGGCCAGAATGCGATCGAAGAAATTCTGCGCGCGCGCGACGAAGGCAAGTTCATCGACATCTTCGATTTCTGCAACCGGATCGACCGCCGCGTCGTCAATCGTCGCACGATCGAAGCACTGATTCGCGCGGGCGCGTTCGATTCGCTGCATGACAACCGCGCGCAACTGATCGCATCGGTGTCGCTGGCGATGGAAGCCGCCGATCAGGCGAGCGCCAACGCCATGCAGGCCGGTCTCTTCGACATGGGCGACGCGCCTTCGCAAGGCCACGAACTGATCGACGAACCCGCATGGCCGGAAAAGCGTCGCTTGCAGGAAGAAAAGACGGCGCTTGGCTTCTACCTGTCGGGCCATTTGTTCGACGCGTACAAGGACGAAGTGCGCCGCTTCGTGCGCCAGAAGATCGGTGAACTCAAGGAAGGGCGCGACAAGCTGGTCGCGGGCGTGATCGTGTCGTTGCGCACGCAGATGACCCAGCGCGGCAAGATGCTGATCGCGCTGCTCGACGACGGCACCGGCCAGTGTGAAGTGACCGTCTTCAACGAGCAGTTCGAGGCCCACAAGCAGCTGTTCAAGGAAGACGAACTGCTGGTCGTGCAAGGTCAGGCGCGTAACGACGCGTTCACGGGCGGCATCCGTTTCACGGTCGATACGCCGATGGATCTGGGCCGCGCACGCACGCGTTACGCACAGGCCGTGAAGGTGCAGATGAACGGCAACGCCAATGCGCTGGCCTTGCGTACTGTGCTCGAAGCGTATCGTGCAAAGCCGGAAGACGCCGAGGTCGCGGCGCCGCCACCCGCTGCACGAGGCGGTGGGCGCGGTGGTTTCGGTGGCAATGGCGACTCGCGCGGACAGCGGCCTTCTGCGCCGATGCCGAACGGTCTTGCCGTGCAGATCGTCTATCGCAGCGACAACGCGGAAGGCGAGGTACGGCTCGGCGATGCGTGGCGCGTGAAGCCCACGGATGAACTGCTCGCCGCGTTGCGCAGCGAGTTTTCAGGCAGCGCGATCGAGATCGTCTACTGAACATGCTGAACGTGACGCCACGCACGCGTGGCGCTCACGACTGAACGCTCACTGTCCCGCAGCATCCTTGCGGCCAAGCCGCGCCAGCTTCATGAACCGGTAGTACACCGTTTCCGCGTTGAACATCGCGATCATGAAGCCCGCGCGGCCATCGAGAAAGCCGCGCCGCAGCAGATACGTACGCACGAAGGCCCACGCGCCACGGCCGACCGCCTTGCCGAAGCTGCCGCGCTGGCCCGCCGCGTGGCGCTGTTGCGCACCCGCCGTCGAGTAGGCGTCCAGCTTGCGCAGCACAGTCTCGAAGTTTTCGTACGAGTGGTGCATCAGCTTGCCTTCCAGCCGCTTCGCGGGCGTATCGAACACCAGCCGTTCATGCACGAGATCATCCGAGAAGCGCGCGGCGCCGCGTTTGAACAGGCGCGGAATCCAGTCGGGATACCAGCCGCTGTGGCGCACCCAGTGTCCGCAGAAGGCCGACAGACGGTCGATGGCATACACATCCGCGGCAGGTGAGGCGAGCGCACCCGCAATCGATACGGCCAGTTCCGGTGTGACGATCTCATCGGCGTCGATCGACAGCACCCAGGTCGTGCCGAGCGCATCCAGCGCGCGGTTTTTCTGCGGGCCGAAGCCGGGCCAGTCGGTGTGCGTCAGTACGCGCGCGCCGTGCTGGCGGGCGATCTCGACGGTCGCGTCGCTGCTGCCGCTGTCGACCACGACGATCTCGTCGGCGAACGCGACGGCGCGCAGGCATTCGTCGAGCCGCAGCGCGGCGTTCTTCGTGATGATGGCGACGCCGAGTGTGGGTTGTGTCATGCGAATCGAGGCCGGGAGAGAGGGCGTGCGGTCTGTTCAGCCTGGTGCCGGAGCACCGGGAGCACCGCCGCCCAACGAAAGTTGCGCAAGTATACACAGCGTCGCGAGGTGGACTGGGCGCGCTCGCCCTTGACGTACGGGCGTGTCGGGCCGCCACGCGAGTATGAAGTCTGGAAAATCCGCAAACGCGTGGATTTCCAATCATTTAGCCGTGCCGGGATCAGATGCCGGACGGTTTACAATGTCGCATTTGCAATTCGCCCAACGGGGCGATTTATGGGCGCCGTGAAGCGCGCCCGCATTCCCAGAGGAACTCTTGAGCGCCAAGCCAACGTTAAGCAAGCCCATCGGCTCCGGTGAAGCAACCTCGACCACGGTCGTGTTGCGCCGTCTGTGGCCGTTTGTGAAGCCGCTCATCTGGACAGTTATTGCCGCCATCCTCACGATGGGCGTCGTTGCCGCGACCGAGGCGGGCATTCCCGCGCTGCTCAAGCCGCTGCTCGATCACGGTTTCGGCACGCACGGCAGCGACAGCGCGAAGTGGTACGTGCCGCTCGCGGTGATCGGCCTTGCGCTGGTGCGCGGCGTCACGCAATACGCATCGGGCTATCTGCTGTCCTACGTGTCGAACCGCATCCTGCTGGAACTGCGGCTGACCATGTTCAACCGCATGATCCACAGCAGCGTGTCGTTCTTCCAGCGCGAGACGGCGAGCACGGTCATCAACGCCATCGTGTTCGAGGTCAACCAGATCCTGAACGTGCTGCTGGGCGTGATGGTCACGCTCGTGCGCGATTCGCTGACGGTCGTGTTCCTGCTCGGCTATCTGTTCTATCTGAACTGGCGCCTGACGCTGATCGTCGCCGTGCTGCTGCCGGGTATCGGCTGGCTGGTGGGCAAGATCAATCGCCGCTTGCGCCGCCTGAATCGCGAGCATCAGACGCTGACCAACGAACTGTCCTATATCGTCGAGGAGACGGTGGGCGGCTACAAGGTCGTCAAGGTGAACAACGGCGAGCAGTACGAGATCGACCGCTTCACGGAAATGAGCAAGCAGTTGCGCGGCTACTCGATGCGCATGACGGTGTCGGGCGGTCTCGCTCAACCGCTCACGCAGTTTCTCGCGTCGATTGCGCTCGCCGTGGTGATCACGATTGCCGTCGTGCAGTCGTCGCACGATCAGACCACCGTGGGCGGCTTCGTCGCGTTCGTCACCTCGATGCTGCTGATCATTTCGCCGCTCAAGCATCTGATGGACGTGAACCAGCCGCTGCAACGCGGCATGACGGCGGCCGAACTGATTTTCGGGCTGATCGACGAACCGTCCGAACCGGCCGGCGGCGGACGTCAGCTGGAGCGCTCGACGGGCGAGGTCGAATTCCGCGACGTGTCGTTCCGATACGGTGCCAGCGGCCCGATGCAGCGGCAGACGCTCGATACCGTGTCGTTCAAGGTCGCACCCGGCGAGATGGTTGCGCTGGCCGGTCCGTCCGGCAGCGGCAAGACCACGCTCGTCAACCTGTTGCCGCGCTTCTTCGATCCGAGCAGCGGCCAGATTCTCGTTGATGGCGTCGCGCTGCCCGAGTACGGCATTCACGCGCTGCGCAGCCAGATCGCGATGGTGAGCCAGGACGTCGTGCTGTTCAACGACACCATCGCGAACAACGTTGCCTACGGGCAGACCGCGGACGCGGAGCGCGTGAAGGCGGCGCTGCACGCGGCCAATCTGTGGGACACGGTGGCCGCGATGCCGAACGGTATCGACACGCTGATCGGCGACAACGGCATGATGCTGTCGGGCGGCCAGCGGCAGCGTCTGGCCATTGCGCGCGCGGTCTACAAGGACGCGCCGATCCTGATTCTCGACGAAGCCACCTCCGCGCTCGATTCCGAATCCGAGCGCCACGTGCAGGCTGCGCTCGAAACGCTGATGAAGGGCCGCACGACGCTCGTGATCGCGCACCGGCTGTCCACCATCGAGCGCGCGGACCGCATTCTCGTGCTGGACGCGGGGCGCATCGTAGAGCGGGGCAGCCATCGCGAACTGTTGGCACAGAACGGTCTGTACGCGCATCTGCATCGCATCCAGTTCCAGCAGCATGCGGCGTGAGACCCAGCGCGTGAGCGCCTGACAGAGCACGAACGCCCGCGCGGTCTTGCGCCGCAAGCGGGCGCGCCCACCGCTGCATCGCGACCGATGCAGCCGGCGACCCCACTCAGACAGAACGCATGATTCACATCTTCAACGGCTTTCACAATCCGAACGGCGGAAGCGAGCAGGAGGCGCTGCGCCTGTACGAGCTACTGCACGACAGGAGCGAGGTGCAACTCTGGAGCACGTCGTCGCGGACCTCGGCCGAATTGTCGGCGGCGTATCCGATTCGCCGTCTTGCGCCGCTGAAGGCGGACATGCCGCGCGGCGGCACCTATGTGTTCGTGGGCGCGCACTGGCGCAATCGCGTGTGGCCGTATTTCGTGGGCCGCCCCGAGCGGCTCGTGTATGTCTTCAATACGTTTCATCCGAAGCTGCTCGCGCTCACATCGTCGCCGCCGCCGCTGCTGCGCTGGCCCGCGACCGAGTTCGTGCTGATCTCGTCGTTTCAGTCGAAGTTGCTTGGCGTGGAAGGCGAGATCCAGCCTTCGCCTATCGATATCACCCGCTTTGCGCCGCGTGCGCGGGAACAGCGCACAGAGCCGGTGATCGGCCGCCTGAGCCGCGATACAGCCGACAAGCATCATCCCGACGATATCGCCGTCTACAAGACGCTCGCCGCGCGTGGTTGCAAGCTGTTGCTGCAAGGCGCGACGACGCTCGCGGGCGCGTTGCCGCAAAGCGACGCGATCCGTCTGCTGCCCGAAGGCGCGATGGCCGCGCCTGACTTTTTGCACGAACTCGATATTTTCTATTACCGCACGGGCGAGCACGTCGAGACCTTCGGCCGCGTGGTGCTGGAGGCGATGGCGTGCGGCTTGCCCGTGGTGTGTCACCGGCACGGCGGTTATGCCGACGTGATCCGTCATGGCGAGAACGGGTATCTGTTCGATACGTCTGAAGAAGCGCTCGCGATACTCGATCAGTTGACGGCACAACCAGCGCTGCGTGCGCGGATCGGCGCTGCGGCGCGCAGCACCGTCGAGCAGCTGTATTCGCCGGAAGCGCTCGACGCGCGGAGTGCCTTCTATCTGCGCGGTCCTGCACGATGACTTTCCGCGCCTTACCGCTGGTTGCAACCCTTGCGGCAGTGAAACCAAAACGCATGGCTGGCGTGAGATGATGACGATGACGTGCAGGACGGCACGGGCTTCGGCGGGACGAAGCCAGCAGGATCAATGAAGGACCAACAACAGGCACCGGCTCACGTAAGCCGGGCCATCGACGCAGCGAGTTCTGGGACCAAGACTACGCACGCGCATCAAGTCAATGAGAGTTGAAGCACACATGCAACACGCTACACGAGATTCGTATCCGCTGATCCTCGCGCGAAGTTTCGCGCTACTTGCTTTGTTTGCCGTGCCGTTGTCGACTGCCGGCGTGAACATCGCGGCGACGCTGTTCGCCGTGTGCGCGCTGCTGTCGCCCGAGGTATGGCGCAACTGGCGCGTGCTGTTCTCGGATCGCGTGTGCGTCGCCGCGCTGCTGCTCGCTGCTGTGCTGACGCTGAGCCTCGTATGGACGACGGCGGATCGCTCGCATGCGCTCGACTTCCTGATGAAATATCGCAAGCTCATCTATCTGCCGCTGCTGATTCTCACATTCCGCGATTGCCGTTCGAGCGCGTGGACGACCACAGCGAAGTGGGCATTGTTCGGCGCGCTGACGTTTTCGCTGCTGCTGTCGTGCTCGAATTACTTCGGCTGGACCTCGATTGGCCCGTGGCATTCGAATACGGATCCGATCCGCAAGGCGTGGGTGTTCAAAGACCATATCGCCGCCGGCATCATGACGGCGCTGCTGTTCTTTCTCGCGCTGGACTTCGCGAAGCATGCGCGCGCCCGCGCCGTGAAGATCGCGCTGTGGGTTGTCGCGCTGCTCGCCATCGTCAACGAATTGCTGATGATGCAGGGGCGCACGGGCCAGGTCATCGCGATTCTCTTTATCGGGTTCTATGTCGTGACGTATTTCGTGTCGCGGCGCGGCATGAAGCCGTGGATGCGCTGGGGCAGCGGCATCGTGCTGGTCGCCATTGCGGGCGGCCTCGTGTATGCGGCACTGCATTCGCACAGTTCGCGCCTCGCGGAAACCCAGCAGGAAATCAGCGCATACGAAACGCAGAACAAGAACACGTCGATGGGCGTGCGTATCGTGTTCTATCGACGCAGCCTCGAACTGATCGCCGAGCGTCCCGTCATCGGGCATGGCGTCGGCACGGTGCAGGAAGAATTCGACGCGTTCGCGCGCAACAACACGGGCGCAGCGGCGGCAACGGCGGGCAATCCGCACAACGAATTCCTGCTGATGGGCGTGCAACTGGGCGCGGTCGGCGTCGTGCTGTTCGTGTTCCTGCTCGTGCAGATCGGGCGGTCGGCGTGGGTGTTGCGCGAGCCCGCGCGCACGATTGTGCTCGCCTACCTGTTCGCGTTCACGATCGGCTGCTTTGCGAATTCGCTGCTGCTCAACTTTACCGAAGGCAATCTGTTCATCTTTCTCGTCGGCATTTTCTTAAGCTGCCGACGTGATGCGCCTTCGCAGTCAGACGCCGCTCGTCACCAGCGATAACACCGACAAGTCGGGATGGGTGCCTTCTACGATGCTCCTACCCACATGCACGGCTTCGTAGGTCGCATCGTCGAGTGTCTTGAACGATTCTTCGCCGTCCGCGTGAAAAGGCACGGTATGGCCGGGCAGTTTGGGATTGGCGCCCGGATGACACACGTAGCCGACGTAGGTGTAGCGCTCGCCGCCGTCCTTCGGTGACGACGCGAGATGAATCTCGAAGCCTTCATAGTCGACTTGTTGCCAGCTCAGCGTTGCGGCGTCGTCGGGCATGGTTGCCTCCGTGCTGAAGCGGCGCGTCGGGTGGCCTCGGATGACGGGCGACGTTGACGCTGCCGCGTGTCGGGTGCCGCAGCTTGCGGCGCCATTCGAGGTGACGTGGGCAGGGCAGGGAGGAGAAAGTCCGTGCCGATGGCGCAGCCGTTCCCACCAGCGATGCCCGTCGTAGCGGCCTGACAGGCCGTCGCGAAGAGGGTGGGAGTGATGTTCGCGCCGCAATTGGTGCGACAGCAGCGTCGCGATTACCGCGAGCACGACAATTCCGACCACGATGCCAACCATTGATTCAGCCATGGCAGCCTCCGTCTATTGCAACTGCATACGGAAAGTCTAGTTGATTTGCGGGACGCGGGCGAACAGCCCGGCGTCGCGCATCGCCGACCCCGTGCTTTCCCCGGTCCTTCACCGCTCGTCAGCCGCGCGATCGAATCTCTGTAAGCTCTACACGGAAGTCATTGAAATTTTGAATGGCTTTCGTGATGCGCGTTGCATCTGTGACTCAGTTTTCGTCATCCGAAAGCAGGGCTTCGAGACCGAATAGCCACGCGATGCCGAAAGTCAGCATCTGTCCGATCGAGTGTTTCGGGAGCGTGTTGCCGTCTTGCGCGGCGGGGCGGTAAAGCCCGTCGTAGCAAGGATTCGGCAGGGTGGTTTGATCGTCGTTGTATTCGTATTGTTCGGAGCGCATGGCGCCTCCCGCGTGCGGTGTCACAGCTTGAACAGCAAGCCTTGTGCCACGGCACGGGTAGACACTTACATCAGCACGATATCGTACTGCTCCTGACTCAGATTCGACTCGACCTGCAGCGACACCGGCTTGCCGATGAAATCGATCAGCATGGCCAGATGTTGGGATTCTTCTTCGAGAAACAGGTCGATCACCTGTTGCGACGCGACCACGCGAAACTCACGCGGATTGAACTGCCGCGACTCGCGCAAGATTTCCCGCAGCACGTCATAGCACACCGTGCGCGCCGTTTTCACCTGTCCCTTGCCCTGACAAACGGGACACGGTTCGCACAGCACATGCGCGAGCGATTCACGCGTGCGCTTTCTCGTCATCTCGACCAGCCCAAGCTGCGAGAACCCGTTCACCGTGACTCGGGTGCGGTCGCGCGAGAGCGCTTTCTTCAGTTCGCCCAGCACCTGATCGCGATGCTCGACGTTCTCCATATCGATGAAGTCGATGATGATCACGCCGCCCAGATTGCGCAGCCGCAATTGCCGCGCGATGGTGTGCGCGGCTTCGAGATTGGTCTTGAAGATCGTATCGTCGAAATTGCGGGCGCCGACGTAACCGCCCGTGTTCACGTCGATAGTGGTCATAGCTTCCGTCTGGTCGATCACCAGATAGCCGCCGGACTTCAGATCGACGCGCCGCGACAACGCGCGCTGAATCTCGGTTTCGATGTTGTAGAGATCGAACAGCGGACGCTCGCCCGTGTAGTGATGCAGCTTCGACGAGACAGCGGGCGTGAACTCAGCCGCAAACTCCGCCAGCATCTGATACGTCTCGCGCGAATCGACCTGGATGCGCGTGGTCTCGTCGTTGACGAAATCGCGCAGCACGCGCTGTGCGAGATTGAGATCCTGATAGAGCAGGCTGGTGGCCGGCATGCGCTGCGCCTGCGACAGGATCGTCGCCCATGTCTTGCGCAGATACGCGACATCGCCGGCCAGCTCTTCGCTCGTTGCGTCTTCGGCGATGGTGCGCACGATGTAGCCGCCTTTCTCGTCGACGGGCAGCACGGACGTGAGACGCGCACGCACGGCCTCGCGCTCGGCTTCGCTTTCGATCTTCTGCGAGATGCCGATATGCGGTTCCTGCGGCAGATAGACGAGCGTGCGCCCGGCGATGCTCACCTGCGTGGACAGCCGCGCGCCTTTCGTGCCGATGGGATCCTTCACGACCTGGACCATCAGCGATTGCCCTTCGAAGACGATCTTCTCGATAGGCTGATGCGGCACGGCATGTTGCGTTTCGCCTGCGAGGCGTGGATGCCAGATGTCGGCGACGTGCAGGAACGCGGCCCGTTCGAGGCCGATATCGATAAACGCGGACTGCATGCCCGGCAGCACGCGCACCACCTTGCCGAGATAGACGTTGCCGACCCGCCCGCGTGACAGCGTGCGTTCGACATGAAGCTCCTGCACTGCGCCCTGCTGGACCAACGCTACGCGCGTCTCCTGTGGCGTAACGTTAATCAGGATTTCTTCGTTCATGGTGTTGTTCTAGAAGTCGATGCGCGCTGCGCGTAACAGGGCAGCGGTTTCAAACAATGGCAAACCCATGATACCTGAATAGGAGCCGTCAATATGCTCGATAAACTCCGCAGCGCGTCCCTGAATGCCATAGGCGCCTGCCTTGCCGAGCGGCTCGCCGCTCGTCGCATAGCGGCGCAGTGAATCGCTTTGCACTGCAGCAAAACGCACGCGCGATACCGATAGCGCAGGCGGCAGCATGGCGCCTTGCGCATCGACAACGGCGACGCACGTGAGCACCTCATGATCGCGGCCCGAAAGGCGCGTGAGCATCGACACAGCGTCGTCGGCATCGAGCGGCTTGCCGAGAATGGCATCGTCGATCGTGACGGTTGTGTCGGCAACGAGAATGGGCGCATTCGCATGGCCACCCGCAACGAGGCGCGCACGCGCCGCTTCGGCCTTCGCGACGCACACGCGCACCACGTAGTCGTGCGCACGCTCGCCGGGCAACTCGGTTTCGAGCGCCTCGGCATCTTCATCGGGGCGAGGCAACAGCAATTCGAAGCGCACGCCCAGTTGCGTGAGCAACTCCTGGCGACGCGGACTTTGCGAAGCGAGATAGACGAACGGAAACTCGGCAGCGGGCTGATTGGACATGGATCGGTCTTAAAGAAACAGGGCAGACGCGGCTTTGCAAAAGCCAAACCGGGAAGAGACGCGTTGAGCGTAACAGACCAGACAGGCGGCGCGCACCTGGCCATTCGGCCAGGTTGTGCCCGTCGATGCGCGGCCAGAAGATAGGCGTGTGTTCAGACCCGAGGTTCAGGCCCGATGATACGGATGATTCTGCGTGATGGTCCACGCGCGATACAGTTGTTCGGCAAGCAGCACGCGGACCATCGCGTGCGGCATCGTCAGGCTCGACAGGCGCAGCAGCATGTCCGCGCGAGCCTTCAGCTCGGGGTCGAGTCCATCCGCACCGCCGATCAGAAACGCCACATCGCGCCCGTCCTGTTGCCAGGTCGGCAAGGCAGTGGCGAGCTGCATCGTGGTCCAGTCCTTGCCGCGTTCATCGAGCGCGACGATGCGCGCGTTCTTCGGCATCGCGGCTTCGATCTTCTGCCGCTCGGCAGCCATCACGCTTTCGGCGGAACGGCCCGACGAGCGCTGCTCCGGCTTGATCTCGCGCAGTTCGATGCGCAGCTCGGGCGGCATGCGCTTCGTGTACTCGTCGAAGCCGGTGGCGATCCAGTCGGGCATCTTGTGGCCGACCGCGAGGATATGCAGTTTCATGTTCAGCCTCGCGCGCAGTCAGCGCCGTTGGCGTCGCCGCGCGCAAACCACGGCATGAGCAACAGCGCGATCACGAACGGCGGCGAGCGGGTGCCTTGCGTGCCGGGCGAGCGACGGGAGCGTCGTCTTCCTCGTCTTCGTCTTCACCGTCGAGCGGCTCGGACGGACGGGCGCCGCCGAACGGGTTCGGCGTCGACAGCTTCACGCGCACCGGCTTGTCGCCCCAGATTTCTTCGAGGTTGTAGTACTGGCGCAGGGCCGGCTGCAGGATGTGCACGACGGCGTCGCCGCAATCCACCAGCACCCATTCGCCGATGTCTTCACCCTCGGTGCTGACGATGTCGCCGCCTGCTTCCTTGACCTTCTCGCGCACGCTGGAGGCGAGCGCCTTGGTCTGGCGGTTCGACGTGCCGCTCGCCACGATCACGCGGTCGAACAGTTCGGTGAGGTGGCTGGTGTTGAACACCCGAATGTCTTGCGCCTTGACGTCTTCGAGTCCGTCGACGATCGCGCGTTGAAGCTTGCGTATATCCATGGTTTACCGATGGTACAGATGATGTTGAACAATATAGTCCCACACAGCGGTGGGGACATGGCCTGGTGCGGACGGTTTTTGCGCCGCCGTATGGCTCGCAGGAGCGTCCGCGTTGTTGTCGAACCACGCGTGCAGATGCGCGCGGATGTCGGTTGCCGACACGTCGAGCGCAAGCGACGTATCGATCAGCAAATGTCCTGCCGGTGTTGCCTGCAGCGTTTCGGCGCTCGTCGCGCGCTGTGCGATCACGGCGGCGACGGCAGGCGGCACGGCCGTTACGTCGAAGCCGGGGCGCGTCGCGGCCGCGATATGCGCGTAGTCGAACAGCCGCTGCCAGTCGCGCCAGGTGTCGAGCCGCACCAGCTGGTCGGCACCGATCAGCAGCGAGATCGACGCCTGCGCGCCTTCGCGTTCGCGCCAGCGGCGCAGCGTTTCGACCGTATAGGTCGGTCCGTCGTGCTCGATTTCATCCGTGGCGACGCTGACGGTTACGCCCGGCAGTGTCAGCGATGCTGCCGCTGCACGCGTCATCGCCAGCCGGTGTTCAGCCGCCGATACGTCCGCCTTCTGCCACGGCTGGCCCGCGGGCATCAGCACGAGTTCGGTCAGATCGAGCGCTTCGGCGAAGCGCCGCGCGAGCGCCAGATGGCCGTCGTGGATCGGGTCGAACGTGCCGCCGAGAATGCCGATGCGGCGCGGCAGTGCCCGTTGGGGTGTGGCGGATTGAGCGGTCGGATTCAGTTGCGGTTCCTTTGCCTGTCGGTTGGAGCGGTGAGTGCGGTTTGTACGGTTAGCGCGCGGCGGAGCGCGTCAAACCCACTCGCGCTGCACGAGAAACTCGCTGTACAGGCGCGCTTCCGGCGTGCCCGGCTCGGGCTGCCAGTTATAGCGCCAGTTCACCACGGGCGGCATCGACATCAGGATCGATTCCGTGCGACCGCCACTTTGCAGCCCGAACAGTGTGCCACGGTCGAACACCAGGTTGAATTCCACATAGCGGCCGCGCCGATATGCCTGGAAGTCGCGTTGAGCGTCGCCGTACGGCATGTCGCGGCGCTTCTCGATGATGGGCAGATAGGCGTTCAGGAACGCATCGCCGACACTTTTGACCATCGCGAACGACTGGTCGAAGCCCGGCTCCGCGAAATCGTCGAAGAAAATCCCGCCGATGCCGCGCGGCTCGTTGCGATGCTTCAGGAAAAAATAGTCGTCGCACCAGCGCTTGAAGCGCGGGTACAGATCGTCGCCGTACGGTTGCAGCGCGTCGCGGCAGACGCGGTGAAAATGCTGCGCGTCTTCCTCGAAGCCGGAGTAGGGCGTCAGATCCATGCCGCCGCCGAACCAGAACACCGGCGCTTCGCCTTCCTTCGTCGCGACCAGCAGCCGCACGTTCATATGAACAGTCGGGCAATACGGGTTACGCGGGTGCAGCACCAGCGACACGCCCATCGCCTCGAATCCGCGACCTGCCAGCTGCGGGCGTAGCGCGCTCGCGGAGCCGGGCAGCGCGTCGCCTTGCACATCCGAGAAACCGATGCCCGCGCGCTCGAAAAACCGGCCATCTTCCAGAATGCGCGTGCAGCCGCCGCCGCGCAGCTTTTCGCCGGGCGCGCGCTGCCAGCTATCGGTGGCGAGCGGCGTGCCGTCGCACGCGCCGAGCGCATCGGCGATGCGCGTCTGCAGGCCTTGCATCCAGTTGCGGACCGTCTGGGTGTCGTGAGCGTCGTGAATCAAATCGGTCATGGTGTGTGGGGCGCGGCAGGGAAAAAGCACTGGCGCGGTCGAATCTCAATGGGACAGATCAGGCGTGATACAGGGCCCGCAGGGTGGGCGGCGGTGCGTAACCAGAGAATGCCGCCACCTGTCAGCCGCCGGGCGTATTTCGTCGCCCATCGCCGCCAGACTCTGGCGACAGTCCCAAGTGTAGCGCCGGCTCGGGCAACCGGCCCCGAAGGGCCGGACCGCTGCGTTTGGCTGTTGGGGCAGGCCGTTGAGCCCTCTCGTTCGGCAGGGCAGTTGCTTCGGACCTTCAGCCTGTCACTTCTTAACGTCGGCCCTGGTTTCAGGCGCGGCTTCGGACACACGTCCGCGCGCCGCGCCGAAAAGCGCTCGCTCGCAAAAAGCGGCGAGCCTAGCCGTGCTTCCGGTTGACTGCGCGATAACCGATGTCCCGGCGATACTGCATGCCATCGAACGAAATGTGGTTGATCGCCTCATACGCAACCGACTGCGCGCTGCGCACCGAATCCGCCAGCCCGACCACGCACAGCACGCGTCCGCCCGACGTGGTCAGCTTGCCGTCCGCGAGCGTGGTGCCTGCGTGGAAAGTGACGGCATCGGCCGTTTCGACGGGGATGCCGCTGATGAAATCGCCCTTGCGCGGTGCTTCCGGATAGTTGTGCGCAGCCAGCACCACGCCAAGCGCCGTGCGGCGGTCCCACTCCAGTTCCACCGTATCCAGCGTTCCGGCGATAGCGTGTTCGACGACCTTCGAAAAGTCACCCTTCAGACGCGCCATGATCGGCTGCGTTTCCGGGTCGCCCATCCGGCAGTTGAATTCGAGCGTCTTCGGGTTGCCTTGCGCGTCGATCATCAGGCCCGCGTACAGGAAGCCCGTGAAGCGGATGCCTTCCTTCTCCATGCCGCGCACCGTCGGCAGGATGATGTCGCGCATCACGCGCGCGTGCAGTTGCGGCGTGACGATCGGCGCGGGCGAGTAGGCGCCCATGCCGCCCGTGTTCGGGCCCTGATCGCCGTCCAGCAGGCGCTTGTGGTCCTGGCTCGAGGCCAGCGCGAGCACGTTCTTGCCGTCCACCATCACGATGAAGCTGGCTTCTTCGCCGGCGAGGAATTCTTCGATCACGACACGCGCGCCGGCATCGCCGAGCTTGTTGTCGGACAGCATCATGTCGACAGCGTGGTGTGCTTCATCCAGCGTCTGCGCGACGACCACGCCCTTGCCGGCCGCCAGGCCGTCAGCCTTGATGACGATGGGCGCGCCCTTGGCGTCGATGTACGCGTGTGCGGCGGCGACGTCGGCGAAAGTCTCGTATTCAGCCGTCGGAATGGCGTGGCGCTTCATGAACGCCTTGGCGAAATCCTTCGAGCTTTCGAGCTGCGCCGCTTCCCTCGATGGCCCGAAAATCTTCAGGCCACGCGCGCGGAACACGTTGACGATGCCCGCTGCGAGCGGTTGCTCGGGGCCGACCAGCGTGAACGCGATCTGCTCTTTCTCGACGAAGTCGGCGAGCGCGTTCAGGTCGGTGATGTCGATGTTGCGCAGGCGGTCGTCCTGCGCCGTGCCGCCGTTGCCGGGTGCGACATAGACGAGCTGCACGCGCTCCGATTGCGCGAGCTTCCACGCGAGCGCATGTTCGCGACCGCCGGAACCGACGACGAGTAACTTCATGTGATTCCCCGAATGCTAAAAACCGTGAACGGCCCGCGCAGCGGCGCGAGCCGTGAATGTCCAACTTTGCACAACGCGCCTGCGTTGCGTGTGCCGTAGGCCACAGAGCGAGGCGATGTGGCCGGAAATGCAGCGAAATGTCCGACAGACGATAGGCGCGCACTCACGTCGGAACGCCAGCGCGGCGAGTGCAAGATGAAGCGGGGCAAGCAGCGCTGCGACGGCCGCGGTGTCGAAGGAAACCCGCAAAGGGGAACCTGACCGCGGCGGCGCGCTCACTTGCGGCCTCATGGATGCATCATTCGTCGGCAATGGCCGCGTTCGTGTAGACCTCTTGCACGTCGTCCAGATTTTCCAGCGCGTCGAGCAGCTTTTGCATCTTGACGGCGTCGTCGCCCGTGAACTCGACTTCCGTTTGCGGCTTCATCGTCACTTCGGCGAGTTCCGCCTTGAAGCCGGCGGCTTCGAGCGCGGTCTTGACCTTCGGGAAGTCGTTCGGCGGGCAGACCACTTCGATGCTGCCGTCTTCGTTCGGGACGACGTCGTCGGCGCCTGCTTCGAGGGCGGCTTCCATCAGCTTGTCTTCCGGCGTGCCGGGCGCGAACAGGAACTGGCCGACGTGATCGAACATGAACGACACCGAGCCGTCCGTGCCCATGTTGCCGCCGAACTTCGAGAATGCGTGACGCACTTCCGCAACGGTGCGGGTGCGGTTGTCCGTCATCGTGTCGACGATCACGGCCGCGCCGCCGATGCCATAGCCTTCGTAGCGGATTTCTTCGTAGTTCGCGCCATCGACACCGCCGACACCGCGCTGGATTGCGCGGTTGATGTTGTCCTTCGGCATGTTGGCGTCGTAGGCCTTGTCGACGGCGAGCCGCAGGCGCGGGTTCGAGTCGATGTCGCCGCCGCCCATGCGGGCCGCGACCTGGATTTCCTTGATGAGCCGCGTCCAGACCTTGCCCTTCTTGGCATCGGCCGCTGCTTTCTTATGCTTGATGTTGGCCCATTTCGAATGACCCGCCATACCTTTCTCCGTCGCGCGCGCCTGTGTTGTGCGCGCAGTGTGCAAATGTCGTTGCGTTTGTCGGGCGGCGCGGTGTGTGCGCTCGCGCCCTGATGTCAGTCTGGTCGCACCCTGTTGCGCGTCTGGGGTGACGCCGCGCCAGCGTCGTGAGGCCGACGGAAGCGGGGGGAGCGGCTCAAGCGCCGCCGCTGATGGGTGCACTGCCCGATCGGTGGGCAGACGGCGATTTTATCATGGAGGCAGGTGCCCACAGAGGTGTGGGCGCTGCCAGATGTGCAAGAAACGATCAGTTTTTGGTCCCAAACAGGCGGTCCCCGGCGTCTCCGAGCCCAGGAATAATGTAAGCATGCTCATCCAGATGCGAATCCAGCGAAGCGACGAACAGCTTCACATCCGGGTGCGCATCCTGAAACACCTGCACGCCTTCGGGCGCGGCCACTAGCGCCAGAAATGAAATATTCTCGCCCGCCACACCGCGGCGCTTCAGAACGTCGATCGCATGCACGGCGGAATAGCCGGTCGCGACCATCGGATCACACAGGATAAAGATCCGGGCTTCGAGATCCGGCAGGCGCACGAGGTACTCGACCGGCCGGTGATCCTCGTCGCGATACACGCCGATATGCCCCACCCGCGCCGACGGAATCAGTTCCATCAAGCCATCCGACATGCCGACACCCGCGCGCAGCACGGGCACGATCGCCAGCTTCTTGCCGGCGATCACAGGCGCGTCGATATCGACGAGCGGCGTGCTGACGCGGCGGGTCGTCATCGGCAGATTGCGGGTGATTTCATAACCCATCAGCAGCGTGATCTCGCGCAGCAACTCGCGGAACGTCCGCGTGGACGTGTCGCGGTCGCGCATGTGCGACAGCTTGTGCTGGATCAGCGGGTGATCGAGGATGAATAGATTGGGAAAACGGCTGTCCTGAGTCATAACGGGGCGCCTCGCGGCGAAGTTAGGCTGGCTGATGTAGGTTGGCGCGTCGCTCGCGCGGCCCGCGTCGGGCGGCGGCAAGCGGTGGCGTCATGGCTGCGAGTTTACCGGAAGGGCGCGATAAAGAGACGGGTGCGTGATGAAAGGTATTTCAGTACGCTCCGGCAGCAGACCGTCGATTCTTCTAGAATCAGGGGACAGTTGACCGACCACCCGGGCGCCACGCGCAGCCTCGGCCCGCGTAGTGCGCGCACCACAACAGGAAAAATACACATGGATCTGGGCATCGCAGGAAAAACCGCGCTGGTGTGCGCGGCAAGCAAGGGACTGGGGCGCGGCTGCGCCGAGGCGCTCGCGGCAGAAGGCGTGAACCTGACGATCGTCGCGCGCACGGCGGAAACGCTCGAAGCGACGGCGGCCGCGATCCGCTCGAAAACGGGCGTCGATGTGAAGGCCGTCGCCTGCGACATCACCACGCCCGAAGGCCGTGCCGCGGCGCTCGCTGCCTGCCCGCAGCCGGACATTCTCGTCAACAACGCGGGCGGCCCGCCGCCGGGCGATTTCCGCAACTTCACCCACGACGACTGGATCCGCGCGCTCGAAGCCAACATGCTCACGCCGATCGAACTGATCCGCGCGACCATCGACGGCATGATTTCGCGCGATTTTGGGCGGATCGTGAACATCACCAGTTCGTCGGTGAAGGCGCCGATCGACGTGCTCGGCCTGTCGAATGGCGCGCGTTCGGGGCTGACGGGTTTCGTCGCGGGCGTCGCGCGCAAGGTCGCGCCCAATGGCGTGACGATCAACAACCTGCTGCCGGGCCTGTTCGACACCGACCGCATCGCGGTGACGTTTGAGGCCTCGGCGAAATCGCAGAACATTTCCGTCGACGAAGCGCGCAAGGAGCGTATGTCGACGATTCCCGCGCGCCGCTTCGGCACGCCCGACGAATTCGGCCGCGCCTGCGCGTTCCTGTGCAGCGTGCATGCGGGCTATATCACGGGCCAGAACTGGCTGATCGACGGCGGCGCGTATCCTGGCACGTATTGAGGCCAAGGCACGCGCGCTCCGCCGCAAACACGATAACGACAACACAAGAGGAGCAGACACATGGCAACACGCGTCGCGCTGATCGCGCACGACCACAAGAAAGACGACATCGTCAGGCTGGCAGGCGAGTACGTCGATACGCTCGCCCGTTGCGAGCTGATCGCGACGGGCACGACGGGTTCGCGCATCGCCGAGGCCCACGGGCTGAGCGTCGAGCGGATGCTGTCCGGCCCGCACGGCGGCGATCTGCAGATCGGCTCGCAACTGGCTGAAGGCCGCGTCGACATGGTGATCTTTCTGCGCGACCCGATGACGCCGCAGCCGCACGAGCCGGATATCAACGCGCTGGTGCGCGCATGCGACGTGCACAACGTGCCGTGCGCGACCAACATCTCGACCGCGAGGATGATTCTCGACGTGTTGACGCTGCGTCTGAAGCATCAGATCTGACTCTCACGCCATGCGCGTGAACAGGCAACGAACGAATCTGGAGATGATATGACCAAGGCAATTCGATTCGACAAGACAGGCGGCCCGGAAGTGATGAAGTGGGTCGATGTCGAGGTAGGCGAGCCGGGCAACGGCGAAATCCGCATCAGGCAGCATGCGGTCGGGCTGAACTATATCGACGTGTATTTCCGCACGGGGCTGTATCCGCTGCCGCTGCCGGGCGGTCTCGGCATGGAAGCCGCCGGCGAGGTGATCGCAGTCGGCCCGGGCGTGACGGACCTGAAGACGGGCGACCGCATCGCCTATGTTGCGCGGCCGCCGGGCGCGTATGCGCAGGAGCGCGTGCTGCCCGCCGCGCAGGTGGTGAAGCTGCCCGATGCGATCGGCTATGAGGAAGCGGCGTCGATCATGCTGCAAGGCCTGACGGCGCAGTATCTGCTGCGCCGTACGTATCCCGTGAAGCCGGGCGACACGATCCTGATCCAGGCGGCGGCGGGCGGCGTGGGGTTGCTCGTGTGCCAATGGGCGAAGGCGCTCGGCGCGACGGTGATCGGCACGGTCGGCTCCGATGAGAAAGCGGAAATCGCGAAAGCGCACGGTTGCGATCATCCCATCGTCTACACGCGCGAGAACTTCACCAAGCGCGTGCGCGAGATCACGAATGGCGCGGGCGTGCCCGTGGTGTACGACTCGATCGGCAAGGATACGTTTACGGCTTCGCTCGACTGTCTGGCGCCGCTCGGGAGGTGCGTGAGCTTCGGCAATGCATCGGGCCCGCTGCCGCCGATCGATTCGTCGGAGTTCGCCGGACGCGGTGCGCTGTTCTTTACGCGGCCCACGTTGTTTACGTATATCGGCAAGCGCAGCGACTACGATGCAATGGCGGCTGAACTGTTCGACGTGGTCACATCGGGCAAGGTGAAGACGAGCATCAACCAGCGCTATGCACTCGCCGATGTGGGCAAGGCGCACGCGGATCTCGAAGCGCGCAGGACCACGGGGTCGACGGTGTTGCTGCCGTAACGCGCAGCCTCGCCGCACACAAACGAAGGCCGCTTCACGCACGACGTGAAGCGGCCTTTTCCGTTTACACGTTTTTTATACGCACCGATCCATCTTTGACCAGCCCTTTACGCCGATCGGCATAACGTTCCACACATCCATCGTCCAACAAATGGAGAACATGAAATGGATGTGCTGTACGTCGGGGGCATCGCGCTTTTTGCTGCGCTGACCTTTGGGTTGATCGCCGGATGCGAGAAGTTGACGCGCTACGGCCGTGGTCAGGGAGCGCGCTCGTGAACTGGATCCTCTGGCTATCGGGCGCAGCGACCGCGCTGCTGTTCGCCTATCTCGTCTATGCGCTGCTGCGCGCGGAGGACATTGAATGAACTTCAACAATGTCCTGCAGCCGGCGCTCTTCATCGTCGTACTGCTTGCGGCTGCCGTGCCCGTCTCGCGCTACCTGTCGCGTGTGATGGACGGCAGTTCGCGCGTGGTCAAACTCGGCGCGCCCATCGAGCGTCTGCTTTACCGTCTCGCGGGCGTCGATGCGTCGCAGGAGATGGGCTGGAAGCACTACGCGATCGCCACGCTCGCGTTCAACCTGCTGGGCGTCGCGTTCCTGTACGTACTGCTGCGCGTGCAAGGCTGGTTGCCTGCCAATCCGCAGCAGTTCAGCGCGATGACCGTCGACGGCGCTTTCAACACGGCCATCAGCTTCGTCACCAACACGAACTGGCAAGACTATTCGGGCGAGCAGGCCGTCAGCTATCTGACGCAGATGCTCGGCCTGACGGTGCAGAACTTCCTGTCGGCGGCGACGGGCATCGTGGTCGTGATCGCGCTGGTGCGTGGCTTCGCGCGCCACACGGCGCAGACCATCGGCAACTTCTGGGTCGACATCACGCGCGTGACGCTTTACGTGCTGCGGCCGAGGTCGATGATCATCGCGGCCGTGTTCATGAGCCAGGGCGTGATCCAGAACTTCAAGTCGTACGAAGACGTGCCGACGCTGCAGACCACCACGTATTCCGCGCCGAAGACGGATGCGCAGGGCAACCCCGTGAAGGACGCGAAGGGCCCCCCCGTGATGGTCGATACGCCCGTGAAGACGCAGACCATCGCAATGGGCCCCGTCGCCTCGCAGGAAGCGATCAAGATGCTCGGCACCAACGGCGGCGGCTTCTTCAACGGCAACTCCGCGCATCCCTTCGAGAACCCGACACCGTTCTCGAACTTCGTGCAGATCTTCTCGATCCTGATCATTCCTGCTGCGCTGTGTCTGGTGTTCGGCCGCATGATCGGTGACCGCCGGCAAGGCGTTGCCGTGCTCGCAGTGATGACGATTGCGTTCGCCGTGTGCGTCGCGGGCGAAATCAGCGCCGAGCAAAGCGGCAATCCGCTCTTCACGTCGCTGCATGTCGATCAGTCGGCGAGTGCGCTGCAGGCGGGCGGCAACATGGACGGCAAGGAAACGCGCTTCGGCATCGCGCAGTCGGGCAGCTTCACGGTCGCGACGACGGCGGCGTCGGGCGGCGCCGTCGCCAACACACATGACTCGTTGACGCCGCTCGGCGGTCTGGTGCCGATGCTGCTGATGCAACTCGGCGAAGTGATCTTCGGCGGCGTGGGTTCGGGTCTCTACGGGATGCTGGTGTTCGCGATGCTAGCGGTGTTCGTCGCGGGGCTGATGATCGGCCGCACGCCCGAATACGTCGGCAAGAAGATCGAAGCGTACGAGATGAAGATGGTGTCGATCGTCGTGCTGCTCACGCCGCTGCTGGTGCTGGTCGCGACGTCGATTGCCGTGCTCACCGATGCAGGCAAGGCGGGTATCGCGAATCCAGGTGCGCATGGCTTCTCGGAAATTCTCTACGCGTTCAGTTCGGCGGCGAACAACAACGGCAGCGCGTTCGCGGGCCTCACGGTGAGCACGCCGTTCTACAACTGGCTGACGGCGATTGCGATGTGGTTCGGCCGCTTCGGCACGATTGTCCCGGTGCTCGCGATTGCCGGTTCGCTCGCTGCGAAGAAGCGCATCGCGGTGACGGGCGGCACGCTGCCGACGCATGGCCCGCTGTTCGTCGTGCTGCTGCTCGGCACGGTGCTGCTGGTCGGCGCGCTGACGTATGTGCCTGCGCTCGCGCTCGGTCCCGGCGTCGAACATCTGATGATGATCGCGGGCCATTGATACGCCACGCGATATAGAAACGGCGAAGCAATTAGAGGAAGAAATGACTGACCATTCCGCTACCCGGTCCATGTTCGATCCAGCGCTGCTGCGCCCGGCGATCGTGGACTCGTTCAAGAAACTCAAGCCGCACACGCAGTTCCGCAACCCGGTGATGTTCTGCGTCTATGTGGGCAGCATCCTGACGACGATCCTGTGGATCGCCGCCTTGCTGGGCCAGGCCGAGGCGCCCGCGGGCTTCATTCTCGCGGTGTCGCTGTGGCTGTGGTTCACGGTGCTGTTCGCCAACTTCGCCGAAGCGCTCGCGGAAGGGCGCTCGAAAGCGCAGGCGGCGTCGCTGCGCAGCGCGAAGAAAGATGTGATCGCGAAGAAGCTCAACGAGCCGCAGCCGAAGTCGCCGATCCGCGTCATGACGGCGTCCGACCTGCGTCGCGGCGACGTCGTGCTGGTCGAAACCGGCGACGTGATTCCTGCCGACGGTGAAGTGATCGAAGGCGTGGCCTCCGTCGATGAATCGGCGATTACAGGCGAGTCCGCGCCGGTGATCCGCGAGTCGGGCGGCGATTTTTCATCGGTGACGGGCGGCACGCGCGTGCTGTCGGACTGGATCGTCGTGAAGGTGACGGCGAACCCCGGCGAAGCGTTTCTCGATCGCATGATCGCGATGGTCGAAGGCGCGAAGCGCGCGAAGACGCCGAACGAAATCGCGCTGACGATTCTGCTCGTCGCGTTGACTATCGTACTGCTGCTCGCGACAGCGACGCTGCTGCCGTTCTCGATGTTCTCGGTTGAGGCTGCAAAAGCGGGCCATGTCGTCACGATCACCGCGCTCGTCGCGCTGCTCGTGTGCCTGATTCCGACGACCATCGGCGGCTTGCTGTCCGCGATCGGCGTGGCAGGCATGAGCCGCATGATGCAGGCAAACGTGATCGCTACCTCGGGCCGCGCCGTCGAAGCAGCGGGCGACGTCGATGTGCTGCTGCTCGACAAGACAGGCACGATCACGCTGGGCAATCGCCAGGCGTCGGCGTTCATTCCGGTTGCGGGCATTGCGGAAGAACCGCTGGCGGACGCTGCGCAACTGTCGTCGCTGTCGGACGAAACGCCGGAAGGCCGCAGCATCGTCGTGCTGGCGAAGCAGCGCTTCAACATCCGTCAGCGCGACATGGCGACGCTGCATCCTGTGTTTCTGGCGTTCAGTGCGCAGACGCGCATGAGCGGTGTCGATCTGCCGGATCGAGAAATCCGCAAGGGCGCCGCCGATGCCGTGAAGCACTACGTCGAAGCACACGGCGGCCATTTCCCATCCGAGATGACGACGGCAGTCGCGGAAGTCGCGCGACGCGGCAGCACGCCGCTGGTGGTGGCGGAGAAGGGCGCGGGCATCGCGCGCGTGCTCGGCGTGATCGAACTGAAGGACGTGGTGAAGGGCGGCATCAAGGAGCGTTTTGCCGAACTGCGCAAGATGGGCATCAAGACCGTGATGGTGACGGGCGACAACCGTCTGACGGCAGCGGCGATTGCAGCCGAAGCGGGCGTCGACGATTTCCTCGCGGAAGCCACGCCGGAAACGAAGCTCGCGACGCTCCGCGCGCATCAGGCAGAAGGGCGTCTGGTCGCGATGACGGGCGACGGCACCAACGATGCACCCGCACTCGCGCAAGCCGACGTTGCAGTGGCGATGAACACGGGCACGCAGGCGGCGAAGGAAGCGGGCAACATGGTCGATCTCGATTCGAATCCGCCCAAGCTGATCGAGATCGTGGAGATCGGCAAGCAGATGCTGATGACGCGCGGCTCGCTGACTACGTTCTCGATTGCCAACGACGTCGCCAAGTACTTCGCGATCATCCCGGCCGCGTTTGCGACGACGTATCCGCAGTTGCGCGTGCTCGATGTGATGCATCTGAGTTCGCCTTCGTCGGCGATCATGTCGGCGGTGATTTTCAATGCGCTGATCATCGTGGCGTTGATTCCGCTTGCGCTGAAGGGCGTGACGTATCGACCGCTTGGTGCTGCCTCGCTGTTGCGTCGAAATCTGCTGATTTACGGACTGGGTGGGATTTTGCTGCCGTTCCCGTTCATCAAGCTGATCGACATGGTGCTGACTGCTTGCGGCTGGGCCTGATTAAAAAGGAATCTGAATCATGAAATCGCTTTTTCGCCCGATGGTGGTGATTTTTGCTGCGCTGACTGTTGTGACGGGGCTTGCGTATCCTGCCGTGGTGACGGCGTTTGGTCAGGCTGTGTTTCATGACCAGGCCGATGGCAGTCTGATCGTGAGTCACGGCAAGGTGGTGGGCGCGCGGCTGACTGGCCAGCAGTTCGACGCGCCGCAGTATTTCTGGGGACGCTTGTCGGCGACGACGCCGATGCCGTACAACGCGCAGGGTTCGAGTGGGTCGAATATCGGGCCTGTGAATCCTGCTCTCGCTGATGAGGTTAAGGGGCGGCTGGATGCTCTGAAGGCGGCTGGGCATATGCCTGTCGGCGTTGCTGTTCCTGTTGATCTCGTGACTTCTTCTGGTAGTGGGCTTGATCCGGAGATTTCGCCTGCGGCGGCGGCTTTTCAGATTGAGCGGGTGGCCGCTGCGCGGAAGATGAATGTGAATGATGTGGCTGCTCTCGTTGATCGCTATACGCGGGGGCGGCAGTTTGGTTTGTTTGGGGAGGCTCGCGTTAATGTGCTTGAGTTGAATGTTGCGTTGGATGACGCGCAGAGGGGGTAAGGGGGGGTGATGTCTGCGACGCTGGTTTGGTTTGGTTTTCGCTGGCGTCCGCGATTTGTTATTGGTCTGCAGGCGTTGCCCCTGTGCGGGGCGGCACTTACTTTCTTTGCCGCCGCAAAGAAAGTAAGCAAAGAAAGCGGGCTAACACCGCAAGCTCTTGTTATTGCCTGCGGGCCCCCAACGGCCCCGTCCTGTACACGGCAACGCACTAGTCGCTGCCCGTTGCCAACGCTCTAAAGAACGCATCACCCGCTTCAATCACCCGTAGCGCCGCGAACGGCAGCGATTCGTTACGGCCGCCCAGGTGGCAAACGGTGTGTAGGTTGGCGCGCCGTACGCGTCGGCGATCCTACAAGAGACACCGCCTTTGCTTTTCAGTCCGGAGTGGAGCGTGTACGGCGCGCCAACCTACACACCGTTTGCCACCTGGAGAACGTGGGCAATTTGGTCGCGCGTGCTGCGACGCGGGCGCGTGAAGCGGGGGATGCGTGCTTTAGAACGTTGGCAACGAACGTGAGCGAGCACGTTGCCGTGCGAGGTGTAGGACCGGTTGGGGGCCCGCAGGCAGGAAGAAGAGTTGGCGGTGTTAGCCCGCTTTCTTTTGCCTACTTTTCTTTGCGGCGGCAAAGAAAAGTAGGTGCCGCCCCGCACAGGGGCAACGCATGAAGCACAAACACCAACTCGCGGACGCCAGCGACAGAACCAAACCGCGGACGCCAGCGACCCCAAACACAAACCCACCCCACCGTCGCAGACAAAAACAAAAACAAAAAAACCATGTCACCATAGCCGCACGAAAGTGCAATACCACGTGCAAGACCACAAAACCAAAACCGTTATGTCCCGCCCCGACCCCGACGAGCTTCTAGACAAACTCCAGCGCGAAGAAGAAAAACGCCACCTGGGCAAGCTGAAGGTATTCTTCGGCGCATCGGCCGGCGTCGGCAAGACTTATGCAATGCTCCAGGCGGCACATCGAAGAAAAGAAGAGGGCATCGACGTAATCGTAGGGATCGCCGAAACACATGGAAGAAGCGAAACAGCGGCGCTGTTAGAAGGCCTCGAAACACTGCCGCTTGCGCGAATCGAATACCGCACCCGCCTGCTAGCCGAATTCAACCTCGACGCCGCGCTCGAACGCAAACCCCAACTGATCCTCGTCGACGAATTAGCGCACTCGAACGTGCAAGGCGCCCGTCACGCCAAACGCTGGCAGGACGTCTACGAACTCCTCGATGCCGGCATCGACGTCTACACCACAGTCAACGTCCAGCACCTCGAAAGCCTCAACGACGTAGTCGGCCAGATCACGGGCATCCGCGTGTGGGAAACCGTCCCCGACCGCGTGTTCGACCGCGCCGACGAAGTCACGCTCGTCGATCTCCCCGCCGAAGAACTGCTCGACCGCATGCGCGACGGCAAGGTCTACATGCCGCAACAGGCCGAGCGCGCCGTCCGCAACTTCTTCCGCAAAGGCAATCTGATCGCGCTGCGTGAACTGGCGTTGCGTCGCACGGCCGACCGCGTCGACGCGCAAATGCGTGAGTACCGCGCCGACCGTTCGATTCAACGTATCTGGCAGGCGCGCGAACGCTTGCTCGTGTGCATCGGTCCGGGCGCCGAAGCGCCGCTGCTGGTGCGCGCCGCAGCGCGGCTCGCGGCGAGCCTGAAAGCGGACTGGATCGCCGTCTATGTGGAAACGCCCAGGCTGCAACGGCTCTCCGATCAACGCCGCGAACGCACGCTCGATGCCCTCAAGCTCGCCGCCGAACTCGGCGCGGAAACCGCCACGCTCGCTGGCGGCGATGCCGTATCGACACTGATCGGCTACGCGCGCGTGCGCAACGTGTCGAAGCTGGTGGCAGGCGGCTCGTCGGCGACGGGCTTGGCGCGCTGGCTGCGCCGTCCGTTTGGCGAGCGGCTCGCGGAACGCGCCAGCGATCTCGATCTCACACTGATCCGCGCAAGCAGTGACGAAACGGGATCGACAGGCACGACGCGCGAGCGCCGCGCCGACGAAGAAGGCCGCGCCTGGCGCGATGCATTCATCGCCGCGCGCGACCGGCGCTCACCGCCGCGCAACTACGGGTGGGCGTTCCTGATCTGCACATGCGTGACGCTGATCGCGAGCCAGCTGATCGACCGCATCGACCTGACGAATCTCGTCATGCTGTATCTGCGCGGCGTCATCTTCACGGCGGTGAAGCTCGGGCGCGGGCCGGGCGTGATGCTGTCGTTCCTGTCCGTCGCGGCCTTCGACTTTTTCTTCGTGCCGCCGCGCATGTCGCTGTCCGTGAGCGACACGCAATATCTGCTGACCTTCTTCGGCATGCTGCTGCCCTCGCTCGTGATCGGTCATCTGACGTCGAGCCTGCGCCGCGAAGCGAGCGTCGCGCGCCGCCGCGAGCAGCGCACGGGCGCGATGTACGCGATGGCGCGCGAACTGGCGGCGGCGCTGACCACGGAGCAGATCGTCGGCATCGGCAGCCGGCATGTGAGCGAGGTGTTCCGCGCGCGCGTCGCCGTGCTGCTGCCCGATAGCGCCGATCAGGTGAAGCAGAAAATCGACGATCCCGATGAACACATCATGATCGATGCCACCTCGCTCGATGTCGATGTCGGTCAGTGGGTCTACGACCAGCAAAAACCCGCCGGGCGCGGCACCGATACGCTGCCCGCCGCGAAGGCGCTGTACCTGCCGCTGCGCGCGCCGATGCGCACGCGCGGCGTGCTGGCCGTCGCGATGCAGGACACGCGCGAGCTCGACGTGCCTGAGCAGCAACGCATGCTCGACGCGTTCGCCGCGCAGATCGCGCTCGCGCTCGAACGTGTGCACTACGTCGATATTGCGCGCGATGCACTCGTCAGCATGGAGTCGGAGCGGCTGCGCAACTCGCTGCTCTCGGCGATTTCGCACGATCTGCGCACGCCGCTCACGGCCATCGTCGGGTTTTCGTCGATGCTTGCCGCGCAGGAGCGCGATCCGCGTCACGCCGCGCAAGGCGAACTCGTCGATGCGATCCACGAAGAAGCGCTGCGCATGACGGGCATCGTCACGAATCTGCTCGACATGGCGCGTCTGCAGGCGGGCAGCCTGAAGCTGAACCGTCAGTGGTCGCTGCTCGAAGAGACGGTCGGCTCGGCGCTGCGCGACTGCAGGCGCACGCTCGCGCGGCATCCCGTGCAGGTGTCGCTGCCCGCCGATCTCCCGCTGCTGCAGCTCGACGCCGTGCTGATGGAGCGGCTCTTCGCCAATCTGTTCGAAAACGCCGCCAAGTATGTGCCGCCCGATACGCCGCTGACGATCGGCGCGCAACAGATCGAAGAGAACGGCCAGCCGTTCGTGCGCGTCACCGCCGACGATACGGGACCGGGACTGCCGCCCGGCATGGAAACGCGCATCTTCGAGAAATTCACGCGCGGCGAGAAAGAGTCGGCCAAGCCCGGCATCGGTCTTGGTCTGGCGATCTGTCGCGCGATCGCCGAGGCGCATGGCGGTAAAATCGGCGCGGCCAATCGGGTCGCCCGCGATGGCCATATCGAAGGCGCGCGTTTCTGGTTCACGCTGCCCATCGACCCGCCGCCGCCCGTGCCCGACGCACTCGAAGACGAAGCGGCGAGCGAGCTCGACAGCGAATCGCAGGCGCCGCAAGCCGATCCCGATCATCCACAACAAGCCGACACGCATCCGAATACCCATTCATGAGCGACCTGAGCATCACCGTTGTACTGATCGAAGACGAACAACAGATTCGCCGCTTCGTGCGGGCATCGCTGGAAGGCGAGGGCATGGTCGTGTACGACGCTCCGACGGGCAAGCAGGGGCTGATCGAAGCCGCGACACGCAAACCCGATCTCGTGATCGTCGATCTCGGCTTGCCCGACACCGACGGTCTCGACGTGATCCGCGAACTGCGCGGCTGGAGCGAGTTGCCCGTAATCGTGCTGTCGGCGCGCACGCAGGAAAGCGAGAAGGTGGCCGCGCTCGATGCCGGCGCCGACGACTATCTGACCAAGCCCTTCGGCGTGTCGGAACTGCTCGCGCGGATGCGTGCGCATCTGCGCCGGCGCAACCAGGGCGGCGCGAACGAGACGCCGCAGGTGCATTTCGGCGGCGTCACCGTTGATCTGGCGTTGCGCCAGGTATCGCGCGACGGCGCAGCGGTGCATCTGACGCCGCTCGAATACCGGTTGCTCGCGACACTCGTGCGTCATGCAGGCCGGGTGCTCACGCACCGGCAACTTCTGCGCGACGTCTGGGGACCGTCCCATGTGGAAAGTCACCACTATCTGCGCATCTACATGGCGCATTTGCGGCAGAAGCTGGAGCGCGATCCCGCGCAGCCCGAGCATATCGTCACGGAGACGGGCGTCGGCTACCGGCTGGTCGGCGTGGCCTGAGACGGCGCGACATAGGGTCGCGTTATATCGGATCGGGTATGAGCGGTCGGCGATAAACCTTACATTTTGATATAATTGTGTACGGCAAGGACGGCCTTGCTGCATCCGCTATCAACGGGGACGGCCCCATTCACATTGGGAGTTCGTCTCATGTCCTGGATTCTTCTCTTTATCGCCGGTCTGCTCGAAGTTGCATGGGCGGCGGGTCTCAAGACCTCTGAAGGTTTCACGCGTTTCTGGCCCTCCGTCTTCACCATCGTGACGGCGCTCGGCAGCTTCGTGCTGCTCGCGATGGCCATGCGCCAGTTGCCGCTCGGCACCGCGTACGCCGTGTGGACAGGCATTGGCGCGGTGGGCGCATTTATTTTCGGCATCGTGATGATGGGTGAGGCGGTCACGGCAGCGCGCGTCGGCAGTGCGGTGCTGATCGTGATCGGGCTGATCGGATTGAAGCTGTCTTCCGGCCACTGACATCCCATCACGCCCCGTCCATCAACACGTGACGGCCCGCCATTCGTCTGGAAATTGCGGCAAACAGGCCACAAACCACCGTTCAGCCATGCGGACGATTAATTGACGTGGCTATAATGAGACGGAAATCACCCTGAAATTGCTCCGCGCGGCCTTGACGCGCGGGTCCGGCGGCTTCGGCGGGCGGAGCCTCTGGCGCTTCCCACCGTTCCATGGCGCAGTCGCCGGAACTGACGGCATGCGATGCATGCCTCGGAGGCGGCCATGCTTGAACCTCTTTCGCTGGCGGCGGGCCTGTCCTGGGGCAGCGGCCTGCGTCTTTATCTGACCGTGTTGATCGCGGGCGTCTTCGGGCGCGCCGGCTTCATTCATCTTCCCGACACGCTGTCCGTGCTGCAGTCGCCGTGGGTCATCGGCGCGGCGGCCATTCTGACACTCGCCGAATTTTTCGCCGATAAGATCCCCGCATTCGATTCGCTGTGGGACGCCGTGCACACGTTCATCCGTATTCCGGCGGGCGCCGTGCTGGCCGTTGGCGCGCTCGGCCATGCCGATCCGGCGTTGATGACGATCGCGGCGCTGGCAGGCGGCACGCTCGCAGGCGCATCGCATCTGACGAAGGCGGGCACGCGCGCGCTGATCAATCTGTCGCCGGAACCGGTGTCGAACGTCGTGACATCGACGACTGAAGATGGACTCGTGTTCGGCGGCCTGCTGCTCGCGCTGTTCGTTCCCGTGCTGTTTCTGGTGCTGCTGGTCGGCTTTCTCGTGCTCGCTAGCTGGGTGCTGCCGCGCCTGTGGCGCGGCGTGCAGGGCGGTTTTCGCGGTATGGCGACGCATATGGTGTCGCGCTTCGCGCGGAGCCGTCACGATTGAGCGAAGCCGAACGCGTCACCACCGAGGCTCCTCCCGAGCTTCCATCCCAACCTCCTAAGCGGCGCGAGCCGGCGCACAAGCTGTCGCTGGGTCATCTGCTGCATCAGTCGCTGCGCATGACGGCGCGCGACTGGCGCGCGGGCGAACTGCCGATGCTGCTGCTCGCGCTGGTGCTGGCCGTCGCCGCGCTGTCGAGCGTTGGCTTTCTGGCCGACCGTCTGCATCAGGGTCTCGAGCGCGATGCGCGGCGCATGATCGCCGCCGATTTCATCGTCCGAGCCGATCATCCCGTCGATGCGCAATTCACCGACAAGGCCAAAGCGCTCGGTCTCGACACAGCGACGACGGCGATCTTCCCGAGCAGGGTCAACTCGACGGCGGCTACGCCCATTTCACGGCTCGCGGCGGTGAAGGCGGTGTCGGCGGGTTATCCGTTGCGCGGCGAACTGAGGATCACGCTCGCGGAGGGCACGCCTGACCGCGAGGTGCGCGGCATCCCGCCGCCCGGCGAGGTGTGGGTCGACCAGCAGATGCTCGATGCGCTGAAAGCGCATATCGGCGACAAGGTGAAAGTGGGCGGGCGCGAGTTCACGATCGGCGCGTTGATCACGCGCGAGTTGGACCGTGGCTTTGCGTTCGTGAACTTCTCGCCGCGTCTGATGATGCGCGCCGACGATCTGGCGTCGACGGGCCTGACGGGCTACGGCAGCCGCGTCACGTACCGTTTGCTGGTGGCGGGCGCCGACACGCCAGTGGCGCAGTTCGCGACCTGGGCGCATGAGCGCGTCGACAACGGCAAGATGCGCGGCTATGCGCTCGAATCGCTGCAGGACGGCCAGCCGCAGGTGCGCCAGACGCTCGATCGCGCGAGCCACTTTCTCACGCTGGTGTCGCTGCTGACGGCACTGCTCGCCGCAGTCGCGATTGCGATGGCGGCGCACCGCTACATGCGGCGACATCTCGACAGTTGCGCGGCGATGCGCTGTCTCGGCGTCAGCCAGCGGACCTTGCGCGCGCTATTCGTGTTCGAGTTCGTGGGCCTTGGTCTGTTGGGCGGGCTGGCGGGCGTCGTGCTCGGTTTCGGCGGGCATCTCGCGCTGTTCTGGTGGCTCGGCAGCCTGATCGACGTATCGCTGCCGTATCCGACGGTGTGGCCTGCGCTCGAAGGTATTGCCGCTGGCCTCGTGCTGCTGGTCGGTTTCGCGCTGCCGCCGCTGTTGCCGTTGACGCGCGTGCCGCCCGTGCGCGTGCTGCGCCGCGAATGGGGCGAAGAAGGCCGCACCGCGTGGGCCGCGTACGCGCTCGGCATCGTGCTGTTTGCCGGATTGCTGATTCTCGCGGCGGGCGAACTGAAGATTGGCGGCATCGTCGCGGGTGGTTTTGCGGGCGGGCTGCTGCTGTTCGCGCTGCTCGCGCGGCTCGCGCTGTGGGGCGCGGCGCGCATCGTGCGCAACGAGCGCTTTGCGATTGGCATTGGCTGGCGTTACGCGCTGGCGTCGCTGGAGCGGCGCGCCAATTCGAGCGCGCTGCAGATCACTGCGCTCGCCATCGGTCTGATGTGCCTGCTGCTGATTGCAATGACGCGCAACGATCTGATCGAAGGCTGGCAGCGCTCGACGCCGCCCGACGCACCGAACGAATTCCTCATCGACATCCAGCCCGACCAGCGCGACGCCGTCACGCAATATCTCGGCGCGCATGGTTTTCCCGGCGTCGATCTCGAGCCGATGGTGCGCGGCCGGCTGATCGCGATCAACAGCAAGCCCGTCAATCCCGACGACTTCAAGAGCGAGGACGCGCGGCGTCTGGTGGCTCGCGAGTTCAACCTGTCGTACACGACGCAGTTGCCGGATGACAACCGCATCGTCTCGGGCGAGTGGTACGGCAACGCGACGAAGCCGCAGATCTCGATCGAGCAGGGACTGGCGAAGATCCTGAAGGTGAAGGTCGGCGACACGATGCGCTTCGACGTTACCGGCCTGCAGATCGACGCGCCCGTCACGAGTATCCGAAAGCTCGACTGGGGTTCGTTCAAGGTCAACTTCTTCGTCGTGATGCCGCCCGCCGCGCTCACGGATTTTCCGGCTACTTTCATTACGAGCTTTCATGTGCCGCCGCAACAGCGCAACGTGATCGACGGGCTGATCGGTCAGTATCCGAATCTCACCGCGATCGATACGGCACCGATTCTCGCGCAGGTGCAACGCGTGATTGGTCAGGTGATCGGCGCCGTGCAGTTCCTGTTCGCCTTCACGCTGATCGCGGGCGTGCTCGTGCTGTATGCCGCGCTCGCGGGCACGCGCGACGAGCGTATGCGAGAATCCGCGCTGCTGCGCGCACTCGGCGCGTCGCACGCGCAGGTGCGCGCGGTGCAGGTGGCCGAATTCGTCGTGGTCGGCGCGCTGTCGGGCCTGATGGCGGCGATCGGCTCGCAGGTGATCGGCTTCATTCTTGCGTCGCGCGTGTTCGACTTTTCGATCACCTTCAACCCGTGGATCCTGCCCGCGGGCATTGCGGCGGGTGTCGTGTGCTCGGCTGTCGGCGGCTGGCTCAGCCTGCGCCATGTGCTGATGCGGCCCGCGCTGCAATCGCTGCGCGACGCCTGAGCCGCTCCGAACTTCTTTTGATTGTGTAGTGACCGTATGACTGATCAGATTGACGAAGCGCCGACGAAACCGACGGCCTTCGAACTCGTAGGTGGCGAAGCGCGCGTGCGCGAACTCGTCGACCGTTTCTACGACCTGATGGACCTCGAAGCCGATTTCGCCGGCATCCGCAAGCTGCATCCGCCCACGCTGGAAGGCTCGCGCGACAAATTTTTCTGGTTCCTGTGCGGCTGGCGCGGCGGCCCCGATCATTACATCAGCCGCTTTGGCCATCCGCGTCTGCGCGCGCGGCATTTGCCGTTCCAGATTGCATCGGTAGAGCGCGACCAGTGGCTGCGCTGCATGGCGTGGGCGATGGAAGACGTCGGTCTGCCCGAACCGTTGCGCGAGCGCCTGCTGCATTCGTTCTTCGATACAGCCGACTGGATGCGGAATCATCCAGGCTGAACGGGCTTGAGTGTTGCACGGCGTAAAAGCGTCGTGCCGAAGCGCCCGGTACAGTTCGGTCGGACGCAGGCTGAACTGAACGCGGCGGGCGGAGCGCGCATCGGCATAATCTCCGCTGGCACGACGAAAGCACAAGGAGACGCCCCATGACCACGCGCGCGCTGTTCCGCGACGACGCCTATCTGACCCACTGCGACGCGGCCATCACCGCTATCGACGAGCAGGGCATCCATCTCGACCAGACCGTGTTCTATCCGCTCGGCGGCGGCCAGGCGGGCGATGCAGGCGCGCTGACGCTGCCCGACGGCACGCGTATCGAGATCGCCGACACCCGCAAGGCGAAGTTCGAAGGCGCAACCCCCGACGATGCCGTCCACGTTCCCGCGCCCGGCCAGGAAGCCTTGCTTGCGCAACTCGCCGTTGGCCAGACGGTCGCGGCGCAGATCGACTGGACACGCCGCTACCGCCACATGCGCCTGCACACGGCGAGCCATCTGATGTGCGCGGTGCTGCCGTATGCCGTCGATGGCTGCAGCATCACGTCCGACTACGCGCGTCTCGACTTCGCGACCGTCGAGCCGATCGAACGCGAGCATGTCGAAGCGCGGCTCGCTGAACTGGTGGGCGGCGCACACGCCGTGGCAACGCAATGGATCACCGATGACGAAATGGCGGCACGTCCTGAACTCGTGCGCACGATGAGCGTGAAGCCGCCGATGGGTCTCGGGCGCGTGCGGCTGTTGCGCATCGAAGGCGTCGATCTGCAGCCGTGCGGCGGTACGCACGTGCGCAACACGGAGGAGATCGGGGCGTTGCGCGTGGCGAAGCTGGAGAAGAAGAGTGCGCGCACGCGGCGGCTGGTGCTGGAGTTCGCATGACCACGGGCTTCGACGCGGCAGCGTATTCATCCGATGCAGATTATGTGGCACTCGATCCACGTGCGCGCGACGTGCTCGACGTCTGGTTCGGCACGCCGGATTCCGATGAATACGGCAAGGACCAGAAGCGCTGGTTCAGGCGCAACAACGCGTTCGATGCGACGCTGCGCGAACGTTTCGGTCCCGTGATCGACGCAGCACTCGCGCATGAACTCGACGGATGGCTCGCGACGCCGCTCGGCTCGCTCGCGCTGGTGATCGTGCTCGACCAGTTCATGCGCAATTGCCGCCGTCACACGGCGCGCATGTACGACGGCGATGCGCAGGCTTTGAGTATCACGCGACGCATAATCGAAGAGGGCAGCGACGTCGTGCTGCCGACTGTCTATCATCGCGCGTTCGCCTACGTTCCGTTCGAGCACGACGAGACGATAGAAGGGCAACGCGAAGGCATCCGTCTTTACACGCTGCTCGAAGGAGAAGGTTTAGACCCGTCCTATGCGCGGTCGGCCGTGCGGCATGCGCAGATCGTCGAGCGCTTCGGGCGCTTTCCGCATCGTAATGCGTTGCTCGGACGCGCATCGAGCGATGAAGAGATTGCGTTCCTGCGCGAGCCGGGATCGTCGTTTTGAGGCTGCGCGCAGTCGCGAAATGGAGGTAGAAACTAGCGGCCCGCGCTTACGTCGAGCAACGCGCCGTTCACGTAAGACGATGCATCGCTGAGCAGCCATACGATCGCCTCAGCGACTTCATCGGCCGTGCCAGGGCGGCCAAGCGGCGTTTGCGCGCCGAGCACCGCGGCGCGGTCGGGGCGCCCGCCACTCGCGTGAATATCGGTGTCGATCAGACCGGGGCGCACCGCATTCACGCGGATACCTTGCGGCCCGAGTTCCTTGGCGAGACCGATCGTCATCGTATCGACCGCGCCTTTCGATCCGGCGTAATCGACATACTCGTTCGGCGAGCCAAGTCGCGATGCCGCCGACGAGACATTCACGATGGCGCCGCCGCGTCCGCCGCGATCTTTCGACATGCGCCGCGCCGCCTCGCGCGCGCACAGGTACGCGCCGTACACGTTGACGTCGAACATGCGCTTCAGGCGTGCTGCATCCATGTCGGCGAGCGGCATGGAAGGTGCGACGATGCCTGCGTTGTTGACGAGCGCGTCGATGCGGCCGAAGGCTTGCTCCACCGTATCGAACATCGCGACGACCTGCGCTTCGTCGGCAACATCGCCGGCGATCACGCGTGCATGGCCGCCTGCGCGCCCGACTTCGGCGGCCGTCTCTTTCGCGGCGGCTTCGTTGCTTGCATAGTTCACGCCGACCGACCAGCCGTGCGCGCCGAGCATGCGCGCCGTCGCGCGGCCGATGCCGCGGCTCGCGCCCGTGATCAGAACCACTTTCGTCATGCTAGCCTCTCGCTATGAAGCAGGTACGCGCTCGCTGCCGGTTACACGCGGTCGCGCTTCTCGGCCCACTTGTCCGCGACGGGTGGCTGATAGCGCTGCAGTTTCTGGATCAACGCAGCGGGATCGCTGTCGATCTGCAGGATGTCGAAATACGTCTGGCGCATGAAGCCTTCCTGCACCGTATGTTCGAGCATCGAGATCAGCGGATCGTAGAAGCCGTCGATGTTCAGCACGGCCACCGCTTTCTGGTGATAGCCGAGTTGCGCCCATGTATAGACTTCGAACAGTTCTTCGAGCGTGCCTGCGCCGCCCGGCATCGCGACGAACGCGTCGGACAGATCGGCCATCATCTTCTTGCGATGATGCATGTCGGGCACCACGTGCAGTTCCGACAGACCGTTGTGGCCGACTTCCTTGTTGACCAGCAGTTCGGGGATCACGCCGATCGCGCGGCCGCCTGCCGCCATCACTTCATCGGCGATCACGCCCATCAGGCCGACTTTGCCGCCGCCATAGACGAGCGACAGGTTGGCCGCGACGAGTGCGCGGCCGAATGCCTTGGCGGCATCGCGATACAGCGGTTTGGCTCCGTTGGAGGAGCCGCAATAGACGCAGACTGCCTTCATCGTCAACTGTCCTTCGAATCGTTACGCGCTTCGCGCGGCGGAAGATAGTCGTAGAACTCGCGCCGGGGATGCTTGCCCGAGATCAGATCGTCGAACAGGTCGCGCGAGCGGCCACGCAGATACGGCGCCATCAGCGACACGATCTGCACGCTGACCTGCTGCAGTTCGGCCTGAATGGCTTCCTGCTCGTTATATTTGGGCGGATTCATGACGAACTGATACGACAGCCAGTACGTTGCGATCACGCCGATGTTGGTGGCGATCACGCGGATTTCGTCGGGCGTGGCGACCATTTCGCCGTCGGCGACGAGTTGCTCGCAGAACTGGCTGGCGAAGCGCACCTTGTGGCTGATGATCTGCTTGAAGTGCGTTTCGAGTGTGCGGTTACGCGCGAGAAGATCGTTCAGGTCGCGATACAGGAAGCGATAGCGCCATGTGAAATCGACCATGTACTGCAGATACGACCACATTTCGTCGATGGTGGCGCGATGGTCGTCCGGGAAACGCAGACGCTTTTCGATCTCCTGCTCGAACTGGCTGAAGATGCTGTTGATGATGTCGTCTTTGTTGAGGAAGTGGTAGTACAGGTTGCCTGGACTGATCTCCATTTCCTCGGCGATCGTCGTCGTCGTAACGTTCGGCTCGCCGATTTCGTTGAACAGCTTCAACGAGAGTTCGAGAATCCGTTCGCGCGTGCGGCGGGGAGGTTTGGGTTCCATGTCCGTCCTTGGCGGGCTTGCTGCGATGCCCGGTGTTTTGGGGTTTTTTTGACGCTATCGGGCGATTATAAACCGACCGTTCTGAGGGGTTTGGGGTTTGCGCTGGCGCGGGTTTGGATTTGCTTTTGCTTTTGCTTTTGCTGGCGTCCGCGATTTGGTGTTTGTGCTTCATGCGTTGCCCCTGTGCGGGGCGGCACTTACTTTCTTTGCCGCCGCAAAGAAAGTAAGGGAATCTCTGCAAAAGTCCTGGCATT
>NZ_QBUY01000180.1 GCF_003121405.1 Paraburkholderia sp. C35
CTGGCGGTGTTCAGCGGCTTTCTTTTGCCTACTTTTCTTTGCCGCGGCAAAGAAAAGTAGGTGCTGCCCCGCACAGGGGCAACGCTAGCAAACCAGACGCAAATCGCGGACGCCAACGAAAGCAAAAGCAAAAACCAAAACCAAAACCAAAAACCAAAAACCAAGACGAAAAACCAAAACCCAAACCCCTCCCTCACCCCAACTCCTCAAACAACCAATCCTGAAAGCTCTTAAGCTTAGGCAAATCCGCCCGAGACTTAAGCAGATTCATGGTGTACCCATTCACCCGCAACCCATCAAACCCAAGCGGCGCAACCAGCGCACCCGTCTGAAGCTCCCGCTGCGCCAGCAGCAAACTTTCGAGACAAACCCCAAGCCCATCGACAGCCGCGCTAATCGCCATAAAAGAACGGTCAAACCGCGGCCCACGCGTAATGTCGACAACAACTTTCCGATGCAGCCGCATCCAGTCTCGCCACCCAACAAGACATCCTTCGCTATGAATCAGCGTGTGATGCCGTAAATCGGCAACGGCGCGAATCGGATGCTCGCCCTCAGCAAGCCGGGGCGAACACAGCGGCACAATCGTCTCCAACGGCAAATCCAGCACCATCGTCCCGGCAGGTTGCAAACGCCGCGCGCCATAACGGATATCGATATCCACCGCCTCCTTGATCAGATCGACTGGCGCCGATGAAGCATTCAGCCGCACATCGATATCCGGATGCAACGCGCTAAACCTCGCCAGCCGAGGCATCAACCACTGCGTCGCGATGCTCGGCGTCGCATGCACCGTCAGGATGTCGCTCTTGGCGACACGCCCAATGTCCCGCGTCGCCTTGTCGATGCGCGCGAATGCCGCGCCGATTTCCTCTGCATATTGACGCCCCGTGTCCGTGAGGATCACCGCGCGATGCACGCGATGAAACAGCCGCACGCCCAACTGGTCCTCCAGAAGCTTGATCTGATGGCTCACCGCCGACGGCGTTACGAACAGTTCGTCTGCTGCAAGCGCGAACGACGATAGCCGCGCAGCCGCCTCGAATGCCTGAATCGACTTGAGTGTGACCCGATTGTGCATCGCAGTATCCACATGAATTCAATTCAACGATAGGACACTTTAATTCGTTTGAGCCAATGTGTTCAAGCAGATACGCTTGATTCACTCGCAGCACACACGAAACAAGGGATTACCCGGATCTGCGAGCAGCACGAAGCATCCCGCCATGAATCACCGGACGCCCGGCCTTCATCGAGCCAGGCGCTGCAAGAAGGAGACACGCGTGAATACGAGCGAAGCCGGGCGCACCGCCCAACTCGCGGAACACGCCTACCGCATCCGCCGCAACGCGCTGCTGATGGGCGAAGTACAGGGCCAGGGCTATATCGGCCAGGCGCTCGACATAGCAGACGTGCTGGCCGTCGCCTACTTCGGCGCCATGCAATACCGCCCCGAAGATCCCGATTGGGAAGGCCGCGACCGCTTCCTGCTGTCGAACGGCCACTATGCGATTGCCTTGTACGCCGCCCTCTTCGAAGCCGGCATCCTCCCCGCCGACGAACTCGAAACCTATGGCAGCGACGACAGCCGCCTGCCCATGTCGGGCATGGCCAGCTACACGCCCGGCATGGAGATGTCGGGCGGTTCGCTCGGCCAGGGTCTGACGATTGCAGTGGGCCGCTGCCTCGGCCTCAAGCGCAAGCAATCGGATGCTTTCGTCTACACGCTCTTCTCCGATGGCGAACTCGACGAAGGCGCGATCTGGGAAGGCATCATGTCCGCCGCGCACTGGAAACTCGACAACCTGATCGCCATCGTCGACGTCAACAACCAGCAGGCCGACGGTCCATCGACACAGATCATGGCCTTCGAGCCACTCGTCGACAAGCTCGAAGCGTTCGGCTGGTACACGCAACGCGTGGATGGCAACGACATCGACGCCGTGAAGCGAGCCTTCGATAACGCGCGCCATCACGACAAGGCCCAACCGCGCATCATCGTGTGCGATACGAAGATGGGCTGCGGCGTGCCGTTCCTCGAAGAACGCGAGAAGAACCACTTTATCCGTGTCGATCCGCACGAGTGGCAGCTCGCGCTCGAAGCACTCGATGCCGGGAGACAAGCATGAGCACCGTCCTCAAGAAGCCGCGCCTGAAGACCTCGGCGATGATCGCGTCGATTGCGGGCGAGGGCCAGCTTACGCGTTCGGCACCGTTCGGCCATGCGCTCGCCGAACTGGCGCGCACGAAAACCAACGTGATCGGCATGACGGCCGATCTCGGCAAGTACACCGACCTGCACATCTTCGGCAAGACATTTCCCGAGCGCTACTACCAGATGGGCATGGCCGAGCAACTGCTGATGGGCGCGGCAGCCGGCTTCGCGCATGAAGGCGCGCAGCCGTTCGTCACGACGTATGCGGTGTTCGCCACACGCCGCGCGTACGACTTTATCCATCAGACCATCGCCGAGGACAACCTCGACGTGAAGATCGTCGCTGCGCTGCCTGGACTCACGACGGGCTACGGTCCGAGCCATCAGGCCGCAGAAGACATCGCACTGATGCGCGCGATGCCGAACATGACCGTGATCGATCCATGCGACGCGCTCGACATCGAACAGATGGTGCCCGCCATTGCCGCACATAAAGGCCCCGTGTATGCGCGTCTGTTGCGCGGCAACGTGCCCGCCGTGCTCGACGATTACGGCTACCGGTTCGAGCTCGGCAAGGCCAAGCTGCTGCGCGACGGTAACGAAGTGCTGCTGATCTCGTCCGGCCTGATGACGATGCGCTCGCTCGAAGTCGCCAAGGCGCTCGAAGCGGACAACATCGGCGTGGGCGTGCTGCATGTGCCGACCATCAAGCCACTCGATACCGCGACGATCCTGCGCGAAGCCAAGCGCACGGGCCGCATGGTGATCGTCGCGGAGAACCATACGGTGATAGGTGGACTGGGCGAAGCGGTCGCGCGCACGCTGCTCGGCGCGGGCGTCACGCCGCCGTTCCGGCAGATCGCCCTGCCCGATGAATTCCTCGACGCGGGCGCCTTGCCCACGCTGCACGACCGCTACGGCATTTCCACCGAAGCGATGTGCGACACCATCAAGGGCTGGCTGGGCTAAGACACCGAAGACACCGAAGACCCTGCAAGACCCGATAAAACCCGATAGCTACGCAACACCGCTTACTCAAAAATCCATTATCAGGAGAACAGCATCATGTCAGAGTCGCGTCTTCTCGACGGCAAGGTCGCCGTCATTTCCGGCGCCGCCTCGCCGCGTGGCATCGGCATGGCCACCGCGCGCATGTTCGCCACGCACGGCGCGAAGGTCGCGATCCTCGATCTCGACGCATCGGCGGCACGCGACGCGGCGGCATCGATCGGCCCTGAGCATCGCGGCTATGCCTGCAACGTCACCGACCGCCAGGCGTGCGCCGCCGCCGTCGAACAGGTAGTCGCCGACTTCGGCGCCATCGACGTACTCATCAACAACGCCGGCATCACGCAGGCCGTGAAGCTGCTCGACATCGACTCTGAAAGCTGGGACCGCATTCTCGACGTGAACCTGCGCGGCGTGCTGTATCTGTCGCAAGCCGTCGTGCCGCAGATGAAGAAACAGAAGAGCGGCTCGATTGGCTGCATGTCGTCGGTATCGGCGCAGCGCGGCGGCGGCATTCTCGGCGGCCCGCACTATTCGGCGGCCAAGGCAGGCGTGCTCGGACTCGCCAAGGCGATGGCGCGCGAGCTCGGTCCCGACGGCATCCGCGTGAACTGCGTGACGCCCGGCCTGATTCAGACCGACATCAATGCAGGCAAGATTCCCGACGACAAGCGCGGCGAAATTCTCGCGGGCATTCCGCTCAACCGTCTCGGCGTGCCTGATGACGTAGCGGGCGCATTCCTGTTTCTCGCAGCGCCGATTTCGTCGTACATCACGGGCGCCGTGATCGACGTGAACGGCGGCATGCTGATTCACGGCTAGACGGTATCTCGCAGCACAGGCGTCACGCGCGCGGCAGCGTCCGGCCAGCCGCGCACGACAAGGCAGTCGCCGGACACAGGCAAGCGCGCCGCAGAGCGCGTTGCAGGGGAACACAACTATACCGATACATCACATCCGTATTGGAGGAGCACATCATGAGCAACCGCTCGACCATCCGTGGCGGCATCGACCGGCGCACGTTCCTGAAAGCGGGCGCAAGCGTCGCCGCCGCAGCGCCGCTGTGGGGACTGCCGATCCGCCGTGCATCGGCTGCCGATTTTTCGTACAAGCTCGCGACGGGCCAGGATCCGACGCACCCCGTCAACATCCGCGCGCAACAGGCCTGCGACAAGATCCGCGCCGCCACGGGCGGCAAGCTCGACATCAAGGTGTTCCCCGCCAACCAGCTCGGCTCGGATACCGATCTGCTCTCCCAGGTGCGCAGCGGCGGCGTCGAGTTCTTCAACCAGGCCTCGTCGATTCTCGCGACGCTTGCGCCTGCAGCAGGCATCGTCAACACCGGCTTTGCGTTCCCCGACTACGACACCGTCTGGAAAGCGATGGACGGCGATCTCGGCGCCTATATCCGCGCGCAGATCGAAAAGACGGGCATCGTCACGGTATCGAAGGTGTGGGACAACGGCTTCCGGCAAGTGAGCTCGTCCACCAAGGTCATCAAGACGCCGACCGATCTGAAAGGCTGCACGATCCGCGTGCCGCAGGCGCCGATGCTCACGTCGCAGTTCAAGGCACTCGATGCCGGCCCCGCGCCCATCAACTTCAACGAACTGTATTCGGCGCTGCAGACAGGCGTGGTCGAAGGACAGGAAAACGCGCTGCCCATCATCGCGACGGCCAAGCTCTACGAAGTGCAGAAATCGATCAGCCTCACTTCGCACGTGTGGGACGGCTACTGGATTCTCGGCAACAAACGAGCATGGGACAAGCTGCCGCCCGATATGCGCACCATCGTCACGCGCGAATTCGAAGCCGCGGGCATGCTGCAACGCGCGGACATCGCGTCGCTCAACGGCTCGCTGCGCAACGATCTCAAGGGCAAAGGCGTGAACGTCGTCGACGTGGATCGCCCGGCCTTCCGCGATGCCTTGCGCAAGACCAGCTTCTATAGCGACTGGAAAGCGAAATACGGCGACCAGGGCTGGACCCTGCTCGAAAAGTACGTTGGAAAACTGGTATGAACACCATGCACACCATTTCTTTCCCGCATCCGTCGCCGCGCCGTGTCGTCAGCGTGATCGACACTCTGCTTGGACATGTCGTCGAGATCCCGGCGGCGCTGCTGGTGATCGCCGAGATCTGCGTGCTGCTCGCGGGCGTGACCAGCCGCTATCTGCTGCACACGCCGCTGGTGTGGTCGGATGAACTCGCGTCGATGCTGTTTCTCTGGCTCGCGATGCTCGGTGCCGTGGTCGCCTTGCGGCGCGGCGAGCATATGCGGATGACGGCGCTGGTCAGCAAGGCATCGCCTGCGTTGCGTGCGTTTCTCGACGTGGTCGCGATTGCCGCGCCGCTGGCCTTCCTGCTGCTGGTGATCGGCCCTGCCGTCGAATTCGCGCAGGACGAGGGCATCATCACGACGCCCGCGCTCGAAATCTCCAACACGTGGCGCGCGGCGGCGCTGCCCGTCGGCTGCGCGCTGATGCTGGCCGTCGCCTGCCTGCGGCTGCTGCGCACCGCCAACTGGCAGATGACGCGCGGCGCACTCGCGCTGGTCGCGGCCATCGCGGGCGGCTTCGTCGCCATCGGCCCGCTGCTGCACGATCTCGGCAACGTGAACCTGCTGATCTTCTTCGTCGGTCTGGTGGCGCTGTGCGTGCTGGCGGGCGTGCCGATCGCGTTTTCGTTCGGCCTCGCCACCTTCGGCTATCTCGCGCTGACGACGAGCACGCCGCTGAGCGTCGTAGTCGGACGGATGGACGAAGGCATGTCGCATCTGATCCTGTTGTCGGTGCCGCTGTTCGTGTTCCTCGGGCAACTGATCGAGATGACGGGCATGGCCGCCGCGATGATCGCCTTCCTCGCGAGCCTGCTCGGCCACGTGCGCGGCGGACTGTCGTATGTGCTGGTCGGCGCGATGTATCTGGTGTCGGGCATCTCGGGTTCGAAAGCCGCCGATATGGCCGCCGTCGCGCCCGTGCTGTTTCCCGAGATGAAGGCGCGCGGCGCGAAGCCCGGCGATCTCGTCGCACTGCTCGCCGCAACAGGCGCGCAGACGGAAACGATCCCGCCGAGTCTCGTGCTGATCACGCTCGGTTCGGTCACAGGCGTGTCGATCTCCGCGCTCTTCACGGGCGGCATGCTGCCCGGCATCGTACTCGCGATCACGCTGTGCACTGTCGTGTGGTTCCGTTATCGCAGCGACGATCTGTCGGGCGTGCGGCGCGCCACGCGCGGCGAAGTGGTGCGCAAGCTCGCCATCGCGGTGCCTGCGCTGGCGCTGCCGTTCGTGATCCGGCTGGCTGTGGTCGAAGGTGTCGCGACGGCGACGGAAGTCTCGACCATCGGCATTGCGTACGCCGTGCTTGCGGGCCTGCTGATCTATCGCCGCTTCGAATGGGCGCGCCTCAAGCCGATGCTGATCGACACGGCCGCACTCTCGGGCGCGATCCTGCTGATCATCGGCGCGGCGACGGGCATGGCGTGGGCGCTCACGCAATCGGGTTTCTCGGGCCAGCTTGCGCAGACCATGGCTGCCTTGCCCGGCGGCGCCGCGATGTTCATGGCCGCTTCCGTGCTGGTGTTCATCGTGCTCGGCAGCGTGCTGGAAGGCATTCCCGCCATCGTGCTGTTCGGCCCGCTGATGTTCCCGATCGCGCGGCAGATGGGCATTCACGACGTGCACTACGCGATGGTCGTGATCCTGTCGATGGGTGTGGGTCTGTTCGCGCCGCCGTTCGGCGTCGGCTACTACTCGGCATGCGCAGTGAGCCGCATTCATCCTGACGAAGGGATGAAGCCGATCATCGGCTATATCGCGGCACTGATCGTCGGGCTGATCGTCGTGGCCGCTGTGCCGTGGATCTCGATCGGATTCCTGCACTGAGATTGCCTCGCGCTGCGTTCTCTGCAGAATGCAGCGCCCTTTCTTTCCCTTTACACACGCTCACGAGAGCCGCTGCATCCAGCGAGCAGCGGCAAGGAGAAGTCATGTCCGCACTCATGCCGTCGCCTGATCTGCCGAACGCGCCAGTCACCGAAACGCGGCCCGGATCAGAGCTCGAAGCGCGGCCGCTCGCCAACGCGATCCGTTTTCTCGCCATCGACGCCATCGTGCGCGCCGGCGAAGGCCATCAAGGCGTGCCGCTCGGCATGGCCGAAATCGCCACCGCGCTATTTACGCAGCACATGAAGTTCAATCCCGCCGATCCGCAGTGGCCCGACCGCGACCGTTTCGTGCTGTCAAACGGACATGGCTCGATGCTGCTCTACGCGCTGCTGCATCTGACTGGTTATGCGCACTTCGGCATCGACCAGATCAAGTCGTTCCGCGAAATGGGCTCGCATTGCGAAGGACACCCCGAGTTCGATACGGCGGCGGGCATCGAAGTCACCACAGGACCGCTCGGACAAGGCATCGCGAACGCATTCGGCATGGCCGTGGCCGAAGCGTATCTGAACGCGCGATTCGGCGACGGTATCGTGGACCACTACACGTATGCATTCGTCGGCGATGGCTGCCTGCAGGAAGGTGTCGGGCAGGAAATGATCTCGCTCGCGGGTCATCTGAAACTCGGCAAGCTGATTCTCTGCTGGGACGACAACGGCATCACCGACGACGGCAGCACCGCGCTATCCATCAGCGAGGACGTGAGCGAGCGGTTCCGCGTCGCGGGCTGGCATGTGATCGAAGTCGACGGACACGATCTGCAAGCCGTCGCAGCCGCGTTGGCGGAAGCAAAGCGTGATCCACGCCCTTCGATGCTCGCGTGCCGCACGGTGATTGCGCGTGGCATCGCGCGTCTGCAAGGACAACGCGGCGGCCACAGCGGCAAGCTGTTCGACGCCGATGCTAGCGCGGCGCGTGAAGCGTTGGACTGGCCGCACGCGCCGTTCGAGATTCCTCGCGATGTGCTCGACGAATGGCGCGCCGCAGGCCGGCGCAGCGAACACGAATATCGCGCGTGGCACGAACGCCTCGCCACCTTGCCCAACGAGGCTCGCGCCGAATTCGAGCGCATCCAGGCGGGCCGTTTGCCTGAAGGCTGGCAGCAGGTACTGGAAGACTACAAGCAACGCACGCTGGAAAAAGGCGAAGGACAGGCGGGCATCATGATTTCCGCCGAGATCAACGATCTGCTCGCGCCGTTGCCGGAACGTATGGTCGGTTGCGCGGACCTCGAAGCGCCGACCAGCCACAAGCGCAGCCTGCGTGCGTTCACTGCCGAGGACCGCGCCGGCGCCTACGTGCATTGCGGCGTGCGCGAGCACGTGATGGGCGCAATGGCGAACGGCATGGCCGCACACGGCGGCGTGATCGCGCTGGCCGTCACCTACCTTGCGTTCGCCGACTACGAGCGTCCTGCGATGCGCATGGCCGCGCTGATGGGCTTGCCCGTGAAGTTCGTGTTCAGCCATGACTCGATTGGCGTCGGCAAGAATGGACCGACACATCAGCCCGTCGAAATACTCGCATCGCTACGCGCGATGCCGAACATGCACGTGTTCCGTCCCGCTGACGCCATCGAAGCCGCCGAATGCTGGGCACTTGCCTACGAGCATCGCAGCGGACCGAGCACGATGGTGTTCGCGCGGCAAACCCTGCCGCTCGTCCGCACGCGTGCCAGCGCAGAGAACCTGTGTGCACGTGGCGGTTATGTGCTCGCCGAAGCCGAAGGCGGCTCGCGTGCCGTCACTTTGCTCGCAACGGGATCGGAAGTCGCGCTTGCGGTTGCGGCGCGCGAGCGGCTGCAGGCGGAAGGCATCCCCACTGCGGTCGTGTCGCTACCGTGCTGGGAACTATTCGACGAACAGGATCGCGCGTACCGGCAAGCGGTGCTCGGCGTGGACTCGGTGCGAATCGGCATCGAAGCCGCTGTGCGGTTCGGCTGGGACCGTTATCTCGGCGAGCGCGGCAGCTTTGTCGGCATGACGGGATTCGGCGCGTCCGGCCCGGCTGAAGCGTTGTACGAGCATTTCGGCATCACGCCCGCGCATATCGTCGCGGAAGCCAGGCGTCATCTTTCAACATAAGACTACGACAGGAACCAGCATGCAGAAGATCGTCTTTCTCGACCGCGCGACGCTTGCGCCGCAAATCACGCTGACGCGCCCCGCGTTCGAACACGAACTGATCGAATATGACCATACGGATGTGGATCAGGTGGCTGAGCGCCTGGAAGGTGCGACCATCGCGATCACCAACAAGGTGCCACTTACTGCCGACACGCTTGCCCGCCTGCCTGCGCTGAAACTGGTAGCCGTAGCGGCGACGGGCACCGATTGCGTCGATAAGGACGCGTGCGCGCGGCATGGCATCCGCGTGTCGAATATTCGCGGCTATGCCGTCAACACCGTGCCCGAGCATACCTTCGCGTTGATGCTTGCGCTGCGGCGCAATCTGATCGCGTATCGCGATGATGTTCTCAATGGTGAATGGCAGAAGTCCGGGCAGTTCTGTTTCTTCAATCATGCGATCCATGATCTGGGTGGCATGACGCTCGGCATTATCGGCGAAGGCGTGTTGGGGCAGCGCGTAGCGGAAATCGCGAAGGCGTTTGGCATGCGCACGCTGTTTGCCGCGCACAAGGGGCGTGACGGGCTCGGGCCGCTTTATACACCGTGGCAAGAAGTGCTTGAAACCAGCGACGTCATCACGATTCACAGTCCGCTTACGCCGCAGACGCGCGGCATGCTGGCGATGCCTGAGTTTCGTGCGATGACGCGCAAGCCGCTCGTCATTAATACTGCGCGTGGCGGGCTTGTCGATGAAGAGGCGCGCGTGTGCGCGCTGGATGAGGGCATGATTAGCGGGATTGGCTTCGATGTGCTCGTTAGTGAGCCGCCTTCCGATGATAATCCGTTGATGCGCATTGCGATGCGGTCGAATGTGATTTTGACGCCGCATGTGGCGTGGGCTTCTGATGAGGCGCAGCAGGCGCTGGCGGATCAGTTAATGGATAATGTTTCTCGATTTGTTGAGGGGGTGGGGGTGAATGTTGTTGTTTGATGTTAGGGTTTGATGTTGGGGTTTGTGCGCTGGCATCCGCGTTTTGTTAGTGATACTTCATGCGTTGCCCCTGTGCGGGGCGGCACTTACTTTCTTTGCCGCCGCAAAGAAAGTAAGCAAAGAAAGCGGGCTAACACCGCTAATGCTAGTT
>NZ_QBUY01000181.1 GCF_003121405.1 Paraburkholderia sp. C35
GTCGGCAGCGTCAGCTGTGTACAACAGACAGCATCCATACCCACCGCCGTCCCCGGGTATGCCCGGCACCCCAGGAAATCCCGACGGCCATCCCCATCCCGTGCCCGGCGATGTCGGCGTACTGCCCCATCCTCCCGGTTGCGACATGCCGGGCGGCATGCCCGAACCCATATCGCTTTCGCCGGCGACGCTCGTACCCGCTATCGACAGCAGAAGCAGCGCGCACGCAGACGCGCAGATCGTGTATCTGATTGTGAAGGGAGCCATGATTAGTCCTTTTGCGTCGTGAGACGCCTGTTATCAAAGGTGTAATCAGTGCCCCCGGAGATCCGCTGATTGGTCTCTGCCCGAGTCGATCGATAGCGAGGCGGTACAGTGCGTCGCGCTTATGCCGTCGACGGGCCAAACCAGCCACGCCGTCGTGCGTTTATGAGAGATATGCGCTGACATCCACCCCGTATCGAACCGCGCGGGTCAGGCACTTACGCAAGGCCAATGCCATTTCGACAGACGCTCACGCGAGAGAGGAACGGACAGCACTGCAAATGGGAAATAGAACGCGCACGCATCGCGCAAGGCTGCGCGGCAAAAGATTTCGCACGCTACGATAAAACAGACACGCTCCAGGTCAAGCAGAGCGCGATGGAACAGACATCGTCACGTGTTCCCGGCAAGTGCGACGTAACGCGCACGTGACGCCACGACACTATCGCGTTTCGAACACGCGCGTGACAGACGCATGACGCGCTTTCTACGCTTTCGCGAGTTCAAGCTCGATGGCCGCTTTCGCCTCGAGCAACGCGGTCTCCTGACTGCAGCACAGGCGCCGCGGCGCATTGCGCGCGTACCACTCGTTGGTCCAATTAAAGACTTCCCACGCCCACTCGTACGCAGCGAGCTCGCACAGGATGATGTCGACGGGTTGTCCGTTGAATCTCTGGGAGACGATCACGCTCTGCATATCGGTTCTCCTTCGCAATCCGCTCAGCGATATCGAGGGGAATAGGCAAACTGCCGGCGCGAGAAAAAAGAAACTGATGAAAACTGAATCCTCTGGTCACGAGATTACCGCGAAAAAATGGCTAAAACATGAATTCGCCGCATTGCGTTTAAAACATGTTGCAGATTAAAGAATCCGATTATCGTAATCCCTGATTCATCAGATGAAATACCTATAAACGAGGCAACAAATGAAAATCGCCAGCCTTTGATGCGCTGGCGATCGTCGAACCATAATCCAATGAAATGCGTCAGGAAACGCGCAGCATCGTTACGCTCCGCTATCCGCGCTCACACCCGCCCGAATCGGCTCGACCACCATATGGCTCTCTTTCGGCAGCGCCCATTCGAGCCAGCGCGCGCGATGCAGCACCACCAGCCCGAACGCCAGCGCCGACAAGCCACCGAAAGTCGCAAAGCCCCTCTGATAACTGCCCGTGCCTTCCTTCGCGATACCCATGATCACGGGCAGATAAAAACCGCCGATCCCGCCTGCTGCGCCAACGATCCCTGACATCAACCCGGTCTTGCCCTTCCAGCGCTGCGGCACGAGCTGGAATGTCGCGCCGTTGCCGAGACCGAAGCACACATACATGGCGATCAGCAGCGCGATACCTGCCGACACAGGCGGCATCCACGCAGCGAACAGGAAATCGCACAACGAGATCGCGGCGAGCAGAATCACCAGCGCACGCACGCCCGAAATGCGATCGGCAACCAGCCCGCCGACGGGACGCACCAGCGCACCGATACACGCCAGCAGCGACATGAACAGCCCCGCTTCGAGACGCGGCATCTGATACAGCGAAATCAGCAGCGTCGTCACATACGACGACATCCCGACAAAGCCACCAAACGTGATGCTATAGACCAGCATCACGACCCACGTATCGCCTTCCACCAGCACACTGCGATAGTGCTTCGGCAGCACCGCAATTGCGAGCAGCGCGCCGAGCACAGGCAACAGCAGCACACCCGTCTTGCCCGCGCCGAACACGCCTGCATGCACGGCCACCACCAGTGCGACGAGTCCCACCAGCGTCACGAAGAAACTGCGCAGCGCACGCACGCCGCTGCCCGACTTCTGTCCGAGATCCTTCGCCCAGAAAAACAGCGCGATGGCAGCGATGCCCAGCAGCGGCAGCGCAGCGCCTGCAGCCTTCGCCCAGCCGAAGTGATCGGCGAGTGCCGGGAACATGAAGCCGTCCAGCACGGCGCCGATATTGCCCGCAGCCGCCAGCCCCAGCACCAGACCCTGCACCTTCGGCGGATAGTTGCTGCCCGCCATCGGCAATGCAACGGCAAAGCTCGCACCGCCCACGCCGAGAAACACGCCGAGAATCAGCAGCAACGTGTATGACGGCGCGCCCGGCATCAGCAGCAGCACGACCGACGGAATCGCCGACAATGCGATCCCCATCAACGCAACGCGCCGTCCGGCGCACGCCTGATAGAGGTTGCCCAGCGTGACGCGCAGGATCGCCGCGCCGAGCACCGGCACGGCTACGAGGAAGCCCAGTTCCGCGGGCGACATCGCGATGCTCTTGTTGATGAACGGCGCGAGCGGACCGAACATGACCCAGACCGTGAAGCCCGTATCGAAGTAGAGGAAGCACGCGAGCAGCGCGCGCCAGTTACCGCTCGCAAGCGAATTCAGCAGGTTTTTCATGGGTCTCTCTCATTGAACTGAAGCTGGGCTGGGGCGTGAGTCGAGTGAAGCGCTAGGGGAATGCACGTTCGGTTGCACGTGGACGCGCGGACTGCGCTGCGTCATGCACGCGGTTGCGCAATGCGCCGCGTCGTGGCGAAGCCTGATCGGTGTCGTGATCGACGACGCTGTAGATCAGCGTGTCCATCTCCTTGATGATGTCGGCGAGTACGGTCGTGATGACGGCAAACTCGCGGCCGTATGAACCCGCGCGCGCTGCCGAGATGCGCGCATTCAACGCGACGATGTTGGCCTGCATCGAGATGCTCGAAAGCTGCTCCGCAATGGCGGCCTGACGACGCTGCGTCGCTGCCTCGATGCCGCGCATCTCGTTCTGATACGCAAGCGTGATTTCCTGCAACAGTTCGAGCAGCGGCGTCGCCTGCGCGACGAGCGCATCGACGTGCTCGCGGGCGGCATCGTCGCTGGCTTCCACGCGTGCAACGGTCTCTTCCGTCAACGCGATAAAGCGCTGCACACGCTCGTCCGCTTTGCTTGTGCCGTCGTAAAGCTGCCGCAACGCGTCCGAGAACACGCCGGGCAAGCGGTCGTCGCCGCTCACCAGCACGCGATGCGTCGACGCAAACGTCGCAAGACATTCGCGCGCAACAGCAAGCGCAGCCGCGTCGCCATGCGATGCCAGCAGCACATGCAGCACGATGCGTTGCGACAGCATGCGTTGCCGGCCCGACAGATTGATCAGCTCGCCGATCGTCTGTCCCGACACTTCATTGCCTTGCGTGGTGATCTGTTCGTTCGTCATGCTGGATCGCGTCGATGCACGTTTCGGTTGCGCAAAAAAAAGCGTCCCGAAGCGCACACGCGTGGCCCGATCGCATGGATCGAACGCTCCTCGCACGTTACGCTTCGGGACGCCGTTGCCCCGCCGGTCCGCTCGTCTCGCGAGCGTTCCGCAAAAATCAGGAATTCATGGAAGCCGCCGTTGGCTTCGCGGCGGATAACGCAATAGGTATGCCATCGGCGTATTCAGAGCCGCTGCATGCGTGCCGAAAGGCACTTGACGATGCATTCGCAGAGCGCGCAATCGCTTGCTGGACATGGCCTGCGCGTTTTTCTTCGAATTTTTCGCGCGCGGCGCTTTGCTTCTGCACGACAAACAAAAAGCGCCCGCTACGGGGCGCTCGCACGCGCCGCAACGAAGCGCGGCGATGCTGTGCCGTGGTGCAGCGCACCACGGCCGTGCGCTTTGCGCTAGCGCCGGTCGGACCCCGACACCACGTCGATCCACACCGCAAGCACCAGAATGCCGCCCTTCACGATCATCTGCCAATAGGAGTCGACGTCGAGCATCGACATGCCGTTATCGAGGCTCGCCATCACCAGCGCGCCGATCAGCGCGCCATATACGGTGCCCGAGCCGCCGCGCATCGACGTCCCGCCGATAAAGCACGCCGCGATCGCATCGAGCTCGCCCATCGAACCCGCCGACGGCGACCCCGCCGCGAGCCGCGCCGTATTGATGAGGCCGCCGAACGCGCACATCAATCCCATCAGCGCGAAGATCGCGAGCTTCACACGATTCGTATTGACGCCCGACAGACGCGTCGCTTCGAGATTCGAGCCGACAGCGTAAATGCGCCGTCCGAATACTGTCTGCGTCGCGATGTAGGTGAAGATGCCGAGCAGCGCGAGCAGCAACAGCACAGGCACGGGAATGCCGCCATAGCGGTTGAGCGTGGCGACGAATGCAAGCAGGATCAGCCCCGTCGCGATGATCTTCACGCCGTCCTGCCACAGCGGCACGACGCTCAGCTTGTAGTGCTGGCGCTTCTGCCGTTGCCGCACCGTCAGTGCCGCGAGCAGCACGAACAGCACTACGGCGAGCGTATCGCCTGCAATTCGCGGCAAGTAGCCCTGGCCGATGAACACGAAGTTGTCGGAGACAGGCGCAATCGTCGAGCCGCCCGTGATGCCCAGCAGCACGCCCCGATATGCAAGCATGCCGCCAAGGCCAACGATGAACGACGGCACGCGCAGATAGGTCGACCACCAGCCGTTGAAAAGGCCAATCGCGATGCCGAGCACCATCACGACAGGCAAGGTCGCGGCGAGCGGCCAGTGATACGTGACATCGAGTATCGCTGCGACGCCGCCGAGCAGGCCGAGCAGTGAGCCAACCGACAGATCGATTTCGCCCGAGATGATGACGAACACCATCCCGCACGCGAGCATCCCGGTGATCGACATCTGCCGCAACAGGTTCGACAAGTTGCGCGGTGTAACGAACGCGCCTTCCGTGAGAAACGAAAAGAACACCCAGATAACAGCGACAGCCAGCAGCAGCGCGAGCAACTTGTAGCGCGCGAACAGCAGCTTGATGCGCTGCCCCGACGCGAGCGATGCGCCGTGCTTGCCGTGGCTATCGGAAGAAGTGAGATCAGGAGTCATGCGACGCTCGCCAGTTGAGTGGGGCCGTTGCCTTGCACGTTCGCGCCTTGATGCTTTGCCGCGATGGCAGCCGTGAGAATGTGTTCCTGCGTGAGACCGTCATTGACGAAGTCGCCGCGTAACTCGCCTTCGCCGATCACCAGCACGCGGTCGCTCACGCCGAGCACTTCCTGCAGTTCTGACGACACCATGATGATCGACACACCGCGTTTCGCGAGCGCGAACATCAGCTTGTAGATTTCGAACTTCGCGCCGACGTCGACGCCGCGCGTGGGTTCATCGAGAATCAGCACGGAAGGATCCGTGAGCAGCATGCGCGTGAGCACGGCCTTTTGCTGGTTGCCGCCCGACAGACTGGCAATCGACAGCATCGGCGATGCTGCGCGCACCGACAGCCGCTTCATTTCCGAATTGATCGTGTCGAGTTCCGATGCCGAATCGATGCGCCCGCCTTTCGCGAAGCGTTGCAGCACGGCGAGCGTGATGTTGTGGCCCACGCCCAGTTGCGGCACGATGCCATGACGCTTGCGGTCTTCCGGCACCATCGCGATGCCGGCCTTGATCGCATCGGCGGGTGTGCGGATTTTCAGGCGCTTGCCGTCCATCCACACTTCCGCTTCGCTCACACCCGCATACGCGCCGAAGATCGCCTGCATCAACTCCGTGCGGCCCGCGCCTACCAGGCCCGCCACGCCGAGTATTTCGCCCTTGCGCAACGCAAACGACACATCGTCGACACGCTTGCGATTCGTATTGGTCACGTCATAGCAACTGACGTTGCGCGCCTCGAAGATCACATCGCCAATCTCGTGCGGCTCACGCGGAAACAGATTCGTGATCTCGCGCCCCACCATCATCGCGATGATGCGATCGGTGGTGAGCAGTTTCATCGGCTGCGTGCCGACATGCTTGCCATCGCGTATCACGGTGATCGTGTCGCACACGGCTTCGACTTCGTCGAGCTTGTGCGAGATGTACACACACGCCACGCCGCGCCTCTTCAGATCGCGCACGATGTCGAGCAGAATCTTCGTTTCCGCTGCCGTCAGCGATGAAGAAGGTTCGTCGAGTATCAGTAACCGCGCCTGCTTGTTCAGCGCCTTGGCGATTTCGATCAGTTGCTGATGGCCGCCGCCGTAGTTCATCACCGGCTGCGCGACATTGATGCCTGTGATGTTCAGTTCGCGCAGCAGTTCGTCGGCGCGCTGATACATGGCCGCGTAATTCATGCGGCCGCCGGGCAGCGTGATTTCGTTGCCGAGAAAAATGTTCTCGGCCACCGACAGCTGCGGCACCAGCATCAGTTCCTGGTGAATGATGACGATGCCTGCGCGTTCGGTATCGCGAATGTTCTGCGCAACGAGCGGCTTGCCGTCCCAGAGGATTTCGCCCGACCAGTCGCCGTGCGGATAGACGCCGGAGACGATCTTCATCAGCGTCGATTTGCCTGCGCCGTTTTCGCCGCACAATCCGACGCATTCGCCCGGCTTGACGAGGAGATCGATGCCGTCGAGCGCCTTCACGCCGGCAAACGATTTGGCGATGCCGCGCAGCTCAAGTAGCGCTTGTGCCATGCGTAGTTCCTGGATGGATGAAAGATGCGCGGGCGCTTTCGGCTGTCGCGCCGCAAACGCCCGCGCCCGCGATCAGTTGCCAGCCAGTTGCGCCTGCGTATAGAAGCCGTCCTTGATGACGACATCGACATTGCTCTTGGTGAGCAACGTGGGTTGCAGCAGCACGGTGTCGACCTGCTTCTTGCCGTTGTCGTACTTCGCGTTGAACGCGGGCTTCTCGCCCTTCGCGAGATCGACGGAGAGCTTGGCCGCTTCGCCGGCGATCAGCTTCAGCGGCTTGTAGACGGTCATCGTCTGCGTCCCGGCGATCACGCGCTTGACGGCGGCGAGGTCAGCGTCCTGACCGGACACGGGCACCTTGCCTGCCATCTTCTGCGCCGCGAGCGCCTGAATGGCGCCGCCTGCCGTGCCGTCGTTCGACGCGACGATCGCATCGATCTTGTTGTTGTTCGCCGTCAACGCATCTTCGGTGATGCGCAGCGCCGTTGCGGCGCTCCATTCCGGCACCCACTGCTGGCCGACGATCTTTACGTCACCGCGATCGATAGCGGGCTTGAGGATCTTCATCTGCCCTTCGCGCAGCATCTTGGCATTATTGTCGGTCGGCGCGCCGCCAAGCAGGAAGTAGTTGCCCTTCGGTTGCGCGTTAAAGACGCCTTGCGCCTGCAGTTCACCCACCTTCTCATTGTCGAATGAGATATAGGCATCGACATCGGCATCGAGAATCAGCCGGTCATACGACACGACCTTGATGCCCGCCTTGTGCGCTTCAGCCACGACATTGCCGAGCGTCTTCGAATTGAACGGCACGATCACGATCACATCGACGCCGCGCGAGATCAGGTTTTCGATCTGCGAGATTTGCCGTGCTTCGCTTGCGTCGGCGGATTGCACGGATACTTTTGCGCCGAGCGCCGTTGCGGCAGCAACGAAATAGTCGCGATCGCGCGACCAGCGCTCGACACGCAAATCGTCGATGCAGAAGCCGATTTCCGGCTTGTCCTTGCTCGCGTGCGCGAGCGGCGCAATCATCGTCAGACCGGCGGCCATCGCGGCGCAAACGAGGGAACTCAATACGGAACGACGCATTGCAGATTTCATGTCTCACTCCATTTAGGGTTGCGTGCGGTTTCGAATGCGAGAGAAACGAAACGCCGTCTTAACCTCAGGGTGCGCTGCGAATACCTGTTCGCGAGCATCGGTTTTGAAAGCTGCCCCATTTTTGTTTGCACGACAGCGTGTGCCGTGCGCGCCGGTGGAGCAATTGCGAAATCTACCGGCGCTGCTAACGATTTTTCGTGCTGTCTTCCCGCTTACTTTGGGGTTGAGTAGATTGCCTGATTGACGATGTTCTCGAGATGCTCTTGCCGTCCGCTGACATGACGCGGCGCAATGTTTCGCTGCACTGCATCGCTTGCCAGCGATTCCAGCGAATAGTCACCCGCCAGTACCTTGCGTCCGAAGTCGCTATCCCAGCCGGCATAACGCTGCTGCTTGAACGCATTCAACCGGTCGTTCTCGATAAGATGTGCAGCACGCTCCAGCGCGACGGCGATCACGTCGACTGCGCCGATATGGCCATGCAGCAGATCATCGGGATCGACACTTTGACGGCGCACCTTGGCGTCGAAGTTCATGCCGCCAGTCGTGAAGCCGCCGTTGCGCAGGATCTCGTAGAACGCGAGCGTGAGTTCTTCGACACTATTTGGGAATTGATCCGTATCCCAGCCGTTTTGCGCATCGCCGCGATTCGCATCGATGCTGCCGAATACGCCGAGCGCGAACGCATTGGCGATTTCATGGTGAAACGAATGACCGGCCAGCGTGGCGTGATTGGCTTCGATGTTCACGCGGATTTCGTCCTGCAGGCCGAATTGCGTGAGAAAGCCGTGTACGGTGGCAACGTCGTAGTCGTACTGATGTTTGGTGGGTTCCTGTGGTTTCGGTTCGATCAGCAACGCGCCCTTGAAGCCCATCTTGTGCTTGTGCTCGACAACCATGCTCATGAAGCGACCAAGCTGTTCGCGCTCTCGCTTGAGGTCGGTATTGAGCAGGGTTTCGTAGCCTTCGCGGCCACCCCACAGCACATAGTTTTCTCCGCCCAGGCGTTTCGTCGCTTCGAGCGCATTGAATACCTGGGTTGCCGCAAAGGCGAACACATCCGGGTTAGGGTTAGTCGCTGCGCCCGCTGCATAGCGGGGATTCGAGAACAGGTTTGCCGTGCCCCACAGCAGCTTGATACCTGTCTGCTCCTGCTTGCGGGCAAGCACATCGGTCATCGCCTTGAAGTTGTTCACATAGCTTTTGATGCTGTCGCCTTCCGGCGCGACGTCGGCATCATGGAACGTATAGAACGGTGTGCCCAGCTTCGAGAACAGTTCGAATGCATGATCGGCTTTAGCGTGGGCCATTTCCATCGGATCGCCTGAGCGATGCCATGGGCGTTCGAACGTGCCCGGTCCGAACATGTCCGCTCCCGGCCAGACGAAGGTGTGCCAGTAGCAGACGGCGAGACGCAGGTGATCTTCCATGCGTTTGCCGAGTACCAGTTTGTTCTTGTCGTAATGACGGTAGGCGAACGGGTTGTCCGTGTGCGGGCCTTCATAACGCACGGCGGGCAAGTGTTCGAAGTAGGACATGAGTGTCTCCTTTCGAGGTGTTCGGGTGGGCCGTTTGATTTGTCGTCATGCTGACGCTTGTGTATTCGCGCGGCAATTGCGAAATCCGCCAGAGGGTTTGGTGATTTCTTTTTAGCTGCTGGCGGGGGGAGGCTGCGCGGGCCTAGAATGGAGGCGGTGGTTGGGTTGGTTTGGTTTGCCAGGGTTTTTACTGGCATCCGCGGTTTGCTTCTGGTTCGCTAGCGTTGCCCCTGTGCGGGGCGGCACTTACTTTCTTTGCCGCCGCAAAGAAAGTAAGCAAAGAAAGCGGGCTAA
>NZ_QBUY01000182.1 GCF_003121405.1 Paraburkholderia sp. C35
TTTTGCCTACTTTTCTTTGCGGCGGCAAAGAAAAGTAGGTGCCGCCCAGCACAGGGGCAACGCTAGCAAACCAGAAGAAAATCGCGGACGCCAGCGGCACGCCAGGCAAACCAAACCCAAAACCCAAACCAAACACCAAAACCAAACCATGGTCTACCCGCGTTGCCCCCCACGCCCCCCGTGCTCTATCCTGAGCCCACACGCACCAGCGTGACCGCACAGCCGACCCTGGGGCCACGACCAATGACCACCTACCGCGAGTTCCACCGCCGCTCGATCGATTCCCCCGAAGATTTCTGGCAGGAACAAGCCAGGCGCATCCACTGGCACACCCCATTCGATACCGTTCTCGACCGCTCTACCCCGCCCTTCGCGCGCTGGTTCGTCGGCGGAAAAACGAATCTCTGCCATAACGCCGTCGATCGCCATCTCGCGGAACGCGCACAACAGAACGCGCTCGTCTATATCTCGACGGAAACGGGCATCGAGCGCCGCTACACCTACGCGGAACTCCACGCCGAAGTGAACCGCATGGCCGCCGTGATGCGCTCGCTCGGCGTCAAGCGCAGCGATCGCGTGCTCATCTATCTGCCCATGATCCCCGAAGCGGTGTTCGCGATGCTCGCCTGTGCGCGCCTCGGGGCGATTCACTCGGTCGTGTTCGGCGGCTTCGCGGCGCCCAATCTGGCCGCGCGTATCGACGATGCCAAACCCGCGCTGATCGTCACCGCCGACGCCGGCGCGCGCGCCGGCAAAGTGATCGACTACACGCCGCTCGTCGATGAAGCCATGTCGCGCGCCACGCACAAGACGCCGAAGGTGCTGCTGATCGACCGGCAACTCGCGCCCGAGCGGCTAAGTGCGCCGTATCTCGTCGCCTATGAGCCATTGCGCGAACAGTTCTTCGACGCCCATGTGCAATGCGAATGGCTCGAATCGACGGAGCCTTCGTATGTGCTCTACACGTCCGGCACGACGGGCAAGCCCAAAGGCGTGCAGCGCGATGTCGGCGGCTATGCCGTGGCGCTCGCGGCATCGATGGAATACATCTTCCAGGGCAAAGCGGGCGACACGATGTTCACCGCCTCCGACGTCGGCTGGGTGGTCGGCCACAGCTATATCGTCTACGCGCCGCTGATCGCCGGCCTCACCACCGTCATGTACGAAGGCACGCCCATCCGGCCCGATGGCGGCATCTGGTGGCGGCTCGTCGAGCAGCACAAGATCAATCTGATGTTCACCGCGCCGACGGCTATCCGCGTGCTGAAGAAGCAAGACCCCGCGCTGCTCAAGCAAGCCGATCTGTCCAGCCTGCGCACGCTGTTCCTCGCGGGCGAACCGCTCGATGAACCCACCGCTTCATGGATCGCCGATGCCATCGGCAAGCCCGTCGTCGACAACTTCTGGCAGACCGAAACCGGCTGGCCGATTCTCGCGATCCAGCGCGGCGTCGAGGCGTTGCCGCAAAAGCTCGGCTCGCCGGGCGTGCCCTGCTATGGCTACGATCTCACGCTGCGCAACGAGCACACGGGCGAGCCGTGTGCACCCGGCGAGAAAGGTGTGATCACGCTCGGCTATCCGTTGCCGCCCGGCTGCATGTCGACCGTGTGGGGCGACGATGCGCGCTTCGTCAAAACCTACTGGGAAAGCGTCCCGGAGCATCAGGTTTATTCGACCTTCGATTGGGGCATTCAGGACGAAGACGGCTACGTGACGATCCTCGGGCGCACCGACGACGTGATCAACGTCGCGGGCCATCGGCTCGGCACGCGTGAGATCGAAGAGGCGTTGTCGTCGCACAAGGCGGTCGCCGAAGTGGCCGTGGTCGGCGTGACGGATCAGGTGAAGGGTCAGGCGGCGCTGGCGTTCGTCGTGGTGCGTGACGCGGGCGCATACGAATCCGATGATGCGCGCGCAAAGCTGTCCGCCGAACTCTGTGCGACCGTCGACCGCCATCTCGGCGCGATCGCGCGGCCCGCGCATGTGGTCGTAGTGTCGATGCTGCCGAAAACGCGCTCCGGCAAGCTGCTGCGCCGCGCGATTGCGGCGCTCGCGGAAGGACGCGATCCCGGCGATCTGCCGACTATCGAAGATCCGTCGGCCTTGCAGCAGATTCGCGAGGCGGTTGCCGCGACGCTCAGCGAGAAGTAAGCCTGTGAGGAACGGCGCGCCTCAACCGCGCGCCGACAGAAAGCGCCTGAGAATCCCGCTCGAATACGTGCCCGCGATCTCGTGCAGAAACGTCACGAACGATGCGGGCGCATGCGCGTCCGCCGTATCGGAAATGGTCCGGACGATCGCGCACGGCACGTTGTACTCATAGCACACCTGCGCGATGGCCGCGCCTTCCATCTCGACGGCGAGCGCATCGGGCAACGCGGCGCGCAACAGATCCACAGCCACCGAACTCGCGACAAACTGATCGCCGCTGATGATCAGCCCGCGATGCACCGAAGGCCGCGCTTCCGTCAGAAAACGCTGCGACAGCGCCTCGCCCTCTTCTTCGATAAAGCGCTCGCAGGCATCGGCCAATGAAGCCGTCAAGGGTGCATCGGCGGTGAAGCGCGACACGCCGAGCAACGGCACTTCGAAGCGCGGAAACAGCGGCGACGCATCCAGGTCGTGCTGCATCAAGGTCTCGGCCACGACGATATCGCCGATCCGCACCGTCGGCCCGACGCCGCCTGCCACGCCCGTGAACACGACCGCCTCAACATCGAACGCGTGAATCAGCGCGCTCACCGTCGCTGCTGCCGCGACCTTGCCGACGCGCGCCAGCGTCACGACGCACGGCGCGCCGTGCACGCTGCCAACGTGATAGTCCCGCTTGCCCAGCGTGACGGTTTCGACGGCGCCTTCGGCGCGCATCGCGGCGACGAGATCGCCGAGTTCCTCGGGCAATGCCGCCATCACGCCAAGCGGGCGGCGCGCAATCGGTGCTTCCAAAGTTGCCTCAGACTGCAGCGCGCTCATTCGACCGCCTGCAGTTTGGCAACCGCCAACGCGAGCCACTTCTCGCCGTGACGCTTGAACTTGACCTGCGCCTTCGCGTCGGCGCCACCGCCTTCGAGCGCGGGGATCGTGCCTTCGCCGAACTTGGTGTGGAACACCTGCTGGCCAACGCGGAAGCCCGTATCCGCCGCGCGCTGCTCATTTGCGAACGCGGGCAGCGGCGCGGACGTCGTCGCATAGCTCTCGCGACCGCCGCCAAAGCCCTGCTGCTTCTGACGGTCCGGTCGGGAGAACCAGTCGCGGCCCCAGCCTGCGTTGTCGGAACGGCCGCCCCAGCGCGCGCCCGCTTCGACCTTCGGCGTGAGCCATTTGAGCGTTTCCTGCGGCAACTCGTCGAAGAACCGCGAGCGGATGTTGTAGCGCGTCTGGCCGTGCAGCATCCGGCTCTGAGCGAACGACAGATACAGCCGCTCCTTCGCACGCGTGATCGCGACGTACATCAGACGGCGCTCTTCTTCGAGACCATCCGATTCCATCGCGCTGTTTTCATGCGGGAATAGGCCTTCTTCCAGGCCGGTGATGAACACCGCCGTGAATTCGAGACCCTTCGCCGCGTGCACCGTCATCAGTTGCACGGCTTCCTGGCCGGCTTGCGCCTGGTTGTCACCCGCTTCCAGCGAGGCATGCGACAGGAAGCCCGCGAGCGGCGTCATGGTGTCGGGGTTCTGCGCGGGATCGGCGGGATTGGCGGCATCGAGCACCTCGACGCCGGGATCGTCCGTCGCGACGACCAGTTCGGGTGCCGAGGTCGCGCCCGGACGCAGCGGAATCGAGCGCGCGGGCGTGTCGAGGCCGTAGCCTTCTTCGCTGACAAACGCAGTGGCCGCGTTCACCAGTTCCTGCAAGTTCTCCAGCCGCTCCTGCCCTTCGCGCTCGTTCTGATAGAACTCGGACAGGCTGCTCGCGCGCACCACGTATTCGACGGTTTCCGGCAGGCTCATCTGCGCCGTTTCCGCGCGCATCTTCGCGATCAGGTTCGCGAAGCCGCCGAGGCTCGTGCCTGCCTTGCCCGTCACGTAAGGAATCGCCGCCGCCATCGAGCAGTTGTACAGACGCGCCGCATCCGCCAGTTGCTCGATCGAGCGCGCGCCGATGCCGCGCGTCGGGAAATTGACCACGCGCACAAACGCGGTATCGTCGTTCGGATTGTCGATCAGCCGCAGATAGGCGAGCGCGTGCTTCACTTCCTGCCGCTCGAAGAAGCGCAAACCGCCATACACGCGATACGGAATGCCCACGTTCACCAGCGTATGTTCGATCGTGCGCGACTGCGCGTTGCTCCGGTACAGCACGGCGATTTCGCTGCGCGACGCGCCCGTGGCGATCAGATCGCGGATCTCCTCGACGATCCAGCCCGCTTCCTGCGAATCCGTCGTCGCCTCGTAGACGCGCACCGGCTCGCCGTGACCGGCATCCGTGCGCAGGTTCTTGCCGAGACGCCGCGAGTTGTTCGAGATCAGCGTGTTGGCGGCATCGAGAATATGGCCGTGCGAGCGGTAGTTCTGCTCCAGCTTGATCAGATGCCGGACCTTGAACTCCTGCTCGAAGTCGCGCATGTTGCCGACGTTCGCGCCGCGGAACGCATAGATGGACTGGTCGTCGTCACCGACCGCGAAGATCGCGTTGTGCTCGCCCGCCAGCAGCTTCAGCCACGCGTACTGCAGCTTGTTGGTGTCCTGGAACTCGTCGACGAGAATGTGCCGGAAGCGCGCCTGATAGTGCGCACGCAGCGGCGGGTTGTACGACAGCAGTTCGTAGCAGCGCAGCAGCAGTTCGGGGAAATCGACCACGCCTTCGCGCTGGCATTGCTGGTCGTACGCCTGGTACAGCTCGACGAACTTCTGGTTGTAGTTGTCGGAGACATCCACATCCTTCGGACGCAGCCCCTGCTCTTTCGCGTTGTTGATGAAGTACTGCAGGTTCTTCGGCGGATATTTCTCGTCGTCGATATTCAGACCCTTCATCAGGCGCTTGATCGCGGAAAGCTGGTCGGACGTGTCGAGAATCTGGAAGGTCTGCGGCAGGCCCGCGTCGCGGTAATGGGCGCGCAGCATCCGGTTACACAGGCCGTGGAACGTGCCGATCCACATGCCGCGTGTGTCGATGGGCAAGAGCGCCTGCAGGCGCGACATCATTTCGCGCGCGGCCTTGTTCGTGAAGGTGACGCCGAGAATGGTCGGCGGCGAGGCGAGACCCTGCTGGATCAGCCACGCGATCCGCGTGATCAGCACGCGCGTCTTGCCGCTGCCTGCGCCAGCCAGAATGAGCGCCGGTTCGTTCGGCAACGTAACGGCGGCGTGTTGTTCGGGGTTCAGGTTCGCGAGCAGTTCGGGCATGGATGACGGAGAGAGACAGCGGTTGCGGCGGGTGGTCCGTCATTATAAGACCGTGAGGCCAACTGCCTGAGGCGGCTGCTCGCGCGCCTGCGTGCGGCCCCGATTCCGCCAGGCGCGGCCCGCCGCGCGCGCATCCCTTTATAATTCAAGGTTTCAGGCATCTTTCCACGCATTTTCCGGCAGATTTTGACGATGACGACAAGCGACAGCACGCTGGCCAAGAGTTTCGAGCCGCAGACGATCGAGGCCCAATGGGGCCCCGAATGGGAAAAACGCGGCTACGCCGCGCCGGCGTTCGAGGCAGGCCGCAAGAATTTCTCGATCCAGTTGCCGCCGCCCAACGTCACGGGCACGCTGCACATGGGCCACGCGTTCAACCAGACCATCATGGACGGCCTGACGCGCTACCACCGCATGCTCGGCGAAAACACGCTGTGGGTGCCGGGTACGGACCACGCGGGCATCGCGACGCAGATCGTGGTCGAGCGCCAGCTGGACGCGCAAGGGGTGTCGCGCCATGACCTCGGCCGCGAGAAATTCACCGAACGCGTGTGGGAATGGAAGCAGCAGTCCGGCTCGACCATTACGGGCCAGGTGCGCCGTCTGGGCGCGTCGATCGACTGGTCGCGCGAATACTTCACGATGGACGACAAGATGTCGGCCGCCGTGCGCGACGTGTTCGTGCGTCTGTATGAACAGGGCCTGATCTATCGCGGCAAGCGCCTCGTGAACTGGGACCCGGTGCTGCTCACGGCCGTGTCGGACCTCGAAGTGGTCAGCGAGGAAGAAAACGGCAGCCTGTGGCACATCCAGTATCCGCTCGTGGACGGCTCGGGCCATCTGACGGTCGCCACGACGCGCCCGGAAACCATGCTCGGCGACGTCGCCCTGATGGTTCACCCGGAAGACGAGCGCTACGCGAAGCTGATCGGCCAGATGGTCAAGCTGCCGCTGACGGACCGCGAAATCCCCATCATCGCGGATGACTACGTGGATCGCGAATTCGGCACGGGCGTCGTGAAGGTCACGCCTGCGCACGATTTCAACGACTATCAGGTCGGCCAGCGCCACAAGCTGCCGCAGATCGAAATCCTCACGCTCGACGCGAAGATCAACGACAACGCGCCCGAAAAGTACCGCGGCATGGACCGCTTCGACGCACGCAAGCTGGTCGTGGCCGATCTCGAAGCAATCGGGGCGCTCGAATCCGTCAAGCCGCACAAGCTGATGGTGCCGCGCGGCGACCGCACGGGCGTCGTGATCGAGCCGATGCTGACGGACCAGTGGTTCGTCGCGATGAGCAAGCCGGCGCCGGAAGGCACGTTCAATCCCGGCAAGTCGATCGCTGAAACGGCGTTGGACGTGGTCCGCAGCGGCGAAATCAAGTTCGTGCCGGAAAACTGGACGACCACGTATTACCAGTGGCTCGAGAACATTCAGGACTGGTGTATCTCGCGTCAATTGTGGTGGGGCCACCAGATTCCCGCGTGGTACGGCGAAAACGGCGAAATCTTCGTCGCGAAGACGGAAGAAGAAGCGCGCGCCAAGGCCGACGCCGCCGGCTACAAGGGCGCACTCAAGCGCGACGAAGACGTGCTCGACACGTGGTTCTCGTCGGCGCTGGTGCCGTTCTCGTCGCTTGGCTGGCCGAACGAAACGCCGGAACTGCAGGCGTTCCTGCCGTCGTCGGTGCTGGTAACGGGCTTCGACATCATCTTCTTCTGGGTCGCGCGCATGGTCATGATGACCACGCACTTCACCGGCAAGGTGCCGTTCGACACGGTCTATGTGCACGGTCTCGTGCGCGATGCCGAAGGCCAGAAGATGTCGAAGAGCAAGGGCAACACGCTCGACCCGATCGATATCGTCGACGGCATCGGTCTCGACGCGCTGGTCGCCAAGCGCACCACGGGCCTGATGAACCCGAAGCAGGCCGCCACCATCGAAAAGAAGACGCGCAAGGAATTCCCCGACGGCATTCCCGCGTTCGGCACGGATGCGCTGCGCTTCACGATGGCGTCGATGGCGACGCTCGGCCGCAATGTCAATTTCGACCTGGCGCGCTGCGAAGGCTACCGCAACTTCTGCAACAAGCTGTGGAACGCCACGCGCTTCGTGCTGATGAACTGCGAAGGCCACGACTGCGGCTTCGCGAATCCGGGCGCCTGCAAGCCGGGCGATTGCGGCCCCGGCGGCTATACGCACTTCTCGGACGCGGACCGCTGGATCGTGTCGCTGCTTCAGCGCGTCGAAGCGGAAGTCGAAAAGGGCTTTGCCGACTATCGTTTTGACAATGTGGCGAACGCCCTATACAAGTTCGTATGGGACGAATACTGTGACTGGTATCTCGAACTGGCGAAGGTGCAGATCCAGACGGGCACGCCCGAGCAGCAGCGCGCTACGCGCCGCACACTGCTGCGTGTGCTCGAAACGGTGCTGCGGCTCGCGCATCCCGTGATTCCTTTCATTACGGAAGCGTTGTGGCAGAAGGTGGCGCCGCTCGCGGCGAAGTACCCGGAAGGCAAGTCGGAAGGCGAAGCGTCGATCATGACGCAGCCCTACCCGATCGCCGAAGCGGGCAAGATCGACGAAGCGGCCGAGCAATGGGCTGCCGACCTGAAAGCCGTGATCGACGCGTGCCGGAACCTGCGCGGCGAGATGAACCTGTCGCCGGCGACGAAGGTGCCGTTGCTGGTGACGGGCAATTCGGAGCGTCTGACGTCGTTTGCACCTTACGCGCAGGCGTTGGCGCGTTTGTCCGAAGTGCAGATCATCGCCGACGAAGCCACGCTGGATGCGCAGGCACATGGCGCGCCAATTGCTATCGTAGGAACGGACAAGCTCGTGCTGAAGGTGGAGATCGACGTCGCTGCCGAGCGCGAGCGTCTGTCAAAAGAGATTGCGAGGTTGAACGCGGAAGTTTCGAAATGTAACGCCAAGCTCCAAAACGAGAGTTTTGTTGCAAAAGCGCCGCCCGCGGTCGTTGAGCAGGAGCAAAAAAGGCTGGCAGAATACCAGACCACGATTGGCAAGCTGACCGCACAACTGTCGCCCTTGCCTGCCTGATCGATTGCTGCATGCGTGCCGAGCCACCCGGTGCCGGCGCGCATCCCAAACCAGAGGACGCAGGGTACACACATGCTAAAAGTTACAAAGGCGGTCTTTCCGGTCGCGGGTCTTGGCACCCGCTTCCTCCCTGCCACCAAGGCCAGCCCGAAGGAGATGCTGCCGATCGTCGACAAGCCGCTGATCCAGTATGCGGTCGAAGAGGCGATGGCAGCCGGCATTACGGAAATGATCTTCGTGACGGGCCGCAGCAAGCGCGCAATCGAGGATCACTTCGACAAATCGTACGAAATCGAGGCGGAACTGGAAGCACGCGGCAAGGCGAAGCTGCTGGAACTGGTGCGCAGCATCAAGCCGAGCCATGTGGACTGCTTCTATGTACGTCAGCCGGAAGCGCTTGGTCTGGGCCACGCGGTGCTGTGTGCGGAGAAGCTGGTTGGCGACAACCCGTTTGCCGTGATCCTCGCCGATGACTTGCTGTACGGCAAGCCGCCTGTGATGCAGCAGATGATCGAGGTATTCGATCACTATCACAGCTCGGTGATCGGCGTTGAAGAGATTCCGCCGGCGGAGACGAAGTCGTACGGGATTGTCGACGGCAAGGAATGGGAAGACGCCATCATCAAGATGTCGGGCATCGTCGAGAAGCCGGCGCCGGAAGTTGCGCCTTCAAACCTTGGCGTGGTTGGGCGCTATGTGTTGAAGCCGCGCATTTTCGATCATATTCGTGCGCTGAAGCCGGGTGCAGGCGGCGAGTTGCAGCTTACCGATGCGATTCAGTCGCTGCTCGCTGATGAGCAGGTTCTGGCTTATAAGTATCACGGGACCCGGTTTGATTGCGGTAGCAAGTTGGGGTATCTGAAGGCTACTGTTGAGTTTGCCTTGCGGCATCCGGAAGTGGCTGCGGATTTTGAGGAGTATCTGCGGACGCGGTCGCCTGTGTTGGAAGGGTAAAGGTTTTTTTGTCTGCGACGCGGGGGCTGTCTTGATGGCGGTGTCCCGCGTTTTTGTTTTTGCTTTTGTTTTTGTTTTTGTAGTTGTGCTGGCGTCCGCGATTTGCTTCTGGTTTGCTAGCGTTGCCCCTGTGCGGGGCGGCACCTACTTTTCTTTGCCGCCGCAAAGAAAAGTAGGCAAAAGAAAGCGGGCTAACACCGCCCACTCCGGTCACTGCCTGCGGG
>NZ_QBUY01000183.1 GCF_003121405.1 Paraburkholderia sp. C35
GTGTTAGCCCGCTTTCTTTTGCCTACTTTTCTTTGCGGCGGCAAAGAAAAGTAGGTGCCGCCCCGCACAGGGGCAACGCATGCAGCACAAACACCAAATCGCGGATGCCAGCACGCGCAAAACCAAAACCAAAACCAAAACCAAAACCAAAACCAAAACCAAAACCAAAACCAAAACTTCAACACCCCACCAGGTGTTGCCCACAGAGCAACAGACAGTGAACACAGTTGCTGTTGTGTCAACGATACGTTGCATGCCACCATGCGCGGCATACCAACCGGTACAAGCAGGGAGCACTACCGCTGCAGCCAAAGTCGTTGAACATGTCATGAAGAAGCTCGAACACGTGCTGATCGTCGATGACGATCGTGAGATCCGCGAACTCGTCGCCGGTTATCTGGAACGCAACCGCATGCGCGTTTCACACGCGGCCTGTGGTCGCGAGATGCGCGCGGCGCTCGAGCGCGATACGCCCGATCTGATCGTCCTGGATCTCAGGCTGCCCGATGCCGACGGCCTGTCGCTGTGCCGCGAACTGCGCGCGAGCGACTTTCACGCGATACCCGTCGTGATGCTGTCCGCGCGTCACGATGAAGCGGATCGTATCGTCGGCCTCGAAATGGGCGCGGACGATTACATGGCGAAACCGTTCGCGATCCGCGAGCTGCTGGCGCGCATTCGCGCCGTCCTGCGACGCACGAACATGCTGCCGCCCGGCATGCACATCGCGGAAGCGGCCACCGTGCTGCGCTTCGGCGACTGGCGGCTCGACACGGCGGCACGTCAGCTGCTCGATGCCGACGGCTCGGTCGTTGCGCTGAGCGGTGCGGAATACCGGCTGTTGCGCGTGTTCCTCGATCATCCGAATCGCGTGCTGACGCGCGACCAGTTGCTCAACCTCACGCAAGGGCGACACGCCGACCTGCTCGACCGGTCGATCGACCTGCTCGTGAGCCGCGTGCGTCAGCGGCTGCAGGACGGCGTGCGCGAAGGGCGCTACATCAAGACGCTGCGCAACGAAGGCTATCTTTTTTCGGCCACCGTCACCGTGATCGAAAGCGATGTGCTCGCCGCGCGGGTGTCCTCCTGTTTCGGCTAGGGGATCAGCAGCAGCTTGCCGACGGTACGGCGGCTTTCCATGTCGGCATGCGCTCGCGCTGCATCGGCGAGCGGATACACGCCGCCGATCTTCACATCGAGCACGCCTTCGACGATCCAGTCGAATAGCTGTTTCGCACGCGCGCGCAGCAGGGCCGGTGTGTGGATGTGATCGGTGAAGCTCGCATAGCCGATCTTGATGCTGTTCGGCAGGCTCAGGATGTCGAGCGGGCCGGCTGCGCCCAGCACCGGCCCGTACCAGCAGAACGTGCCCGAGCGCCGCAGCGACGCGAGCGAACCCTGGAAGGTCGCAGGGCCGGAACCGTCGTACACCACGTGCACGCCTTCGCCGTCGGTGAGGCGCATCACGTCGCTGGCAAACTGGCCGTCACGATCGACGATCACATGATCGGCGCCTGCTTGCCGCGCGGTCGCCACCTTGTCTTCGTGCGACACACGGCCGATCACCATGCCGCCGCGCAGCTTGATGATCTGCGTGAGCAGCAGCCCAAGTCCGCCCGCCGCCGCGTGCACCAGCGCGATGTCGCCCTGGCGCACGGGATAGAAGTCGGTGGCGAAGTGGCTGGCCGTGAGACCCTGCATCATCACAGCGGCGGCGGTGGTGTGATCGACGGCATCGGGGATGGGCACCAGCGAGGCTGCGGGCACTGCAAGGCGCTGCGCGTAGCTGCCGGGCACATACACCCACGCAACGCGCTGGCCCGGCCGGAACGCTGCGTTGCCGTCTCCTATGCACACCACGCGCCCCGCGCCTTCGACACCCAACGGCTTGGGATTCGCCACATTCGACCAGAGGCTGCCGCGCCGCACGCCGATGTCCATGAAGTTGACACCCGCTGCATCCACTTCGACGAGGACTTCGCCCGGTCCCGCAACGGGATCGCTGCGCTCGGCCAGCCGAAGCTGTTCCCAGCCGCCGGGCGCGTCCATCACGATCGTCTTCATGTCGTGCGATCCCGGCTCAGTGCGCGTTGCGTGCAGCGGCTAGGATCGCGTTGGCGACGGCCTCAGGCTGGCTCAGCATGGCGACATGGCTCGCATCGACGCGCGTCACCTTTGCATGAATCTGTGTGGCCATCTGTGTCTGCAGATGCGGGTCGATCATCTTGTCGCGAGCGGGGATCACGAAGTACGAAGGCTTGTCGTGCCATGCGGCCTGCGTGACCTTGTCGTTCAGGCAGCCGGAAAACCACGGCCCTTGCGTCGCAGCGACGATGCGCTGTTCGCCGGCAGGCAGATCGAGCGCGAAGTCGTCGCGCACGGCCTTGTCCGACAGCGTCAGATAACCGGCGGCGTCCTTCTGCAGTTCGTTGGCCCATGCGGGCGGCTTCATGCCTTGCGTGATGTCGCCGATCGACTGGTTGGCATCGGGCGCAAACGCGGCGACATAGACGAGCGATTTCACCTTGTCGTCATTGCCCGCCTGGCTGATGACCACGCCGCCCCACGAGTGGCCGACCAGCACGACAGGCCCTTTTTGCTGGTCGATCACGCGTTTCGTGGCGGCTACGTCGTCGGCAAGCGAGCTCAACGGATTCTGCACCGAGACCACATGCAGGCCGCGCGCTTCGAGCAACGGGATCACACGGTTCCAGCTCGAACCGTCGGCGAAAGCGCCGTGCACGAGCACGACATTGGTGCCCTTGAATTCGTCCTGTGTGGCGGCTTGCGCGTTCTGCAATGCGAAGAGGCCGCACAGCATCGTGGCGAACGCGAGAATGGTTCTGAAGCTTCTGGTCATTGTGTTGCCCCTGGGTGCCACGTTATCGATGAATGGTGTGTCGAGTTTCAGTGAGGCGCTCCGTTGCGGCGCCGCGCAGGCGTGCGCGCGCAACGGAGCCGCGCTGCTTACGAGTGCGCGTAGATCGGGCCGAGGCCGGGGATGTCCCGCTGCGGCGCGGGCGTTTGCGCGGTATCGCGGCGTGCGCCGGCATTCGATTGACCCGCTGCCACGCCGCCATACGACGCACCTTTTTCAGCCTCGATGCGCGACAGCGCGGCTTCGATGTTCTTCGGGTATTGCGTGTTGTCGCTGGCAGGGTTGTAGCCGGCCTGCTGCAACTCGACCAGTTCGGCGCGCACCTGGGCGCGGGTCAACGGCTGGTTCGACTGTGCGAACGACACGGCGGGAGCAGCGATCAAGGCGGCAACGAAGAGGGATTGAACGAGTTTCATGAGATTTCTCCGGTAAGTAAATAGACTGCGTTGATGTCATTCCGGGCGGACGTATCGCGGCTTGCGATGCATCGTTGTCCCGTCAGTCGCACTGTCATGAATCAACCTTGCGTGTCGTTATTTGAACCCGCTCACGTATCTGGCTTGTTTCCGCAGCGTGCCGGAATGTAAGCCAGTATTTCTCGAAGGGCGTCAGATACATTGCGCTACAAATCTCGCCACGCAATGCGGGTTGTCAGCGTCGCGGCGCAATGCAAAACGCCACTGCGCTTGAGAGCACAGTGGCGTTGGATGAAACCGATGAAAGGTGTATCTGCCGTATCGGTCGTATTAGCCGAACGTGAACGAGAAAGCCTGCACGCCCGGATCGAGAAACTCGATCGTGAAGGTCCGGTCGCGCACGGCATCCGTCTGTCGCACCAGTTGATACAGACGCGCACTCGTCACCACGCCGCTGCCATCGGCGGCGACGTCGGCGCCGTGCGCATCGCCGGGCGGCGCGCCGTCGATCGTCACGCGGAAGTGCACGGGCTTGCCGTCCACACCAGGGCCGAGCACGAGATGCAGGTCGCGTGCATGGAAGCGATAAGCGATCCGTCCGTGTGCATCGTCCAGCACGGCCGCTTCGCCGCCCACGATCCACTTGCCGCCGAGTGCCCAGCTATTGAGCGGCAATTTCGAAGGCACCGTGTACGCCGCGACGTTATCGGGTCGCAGATCTTCCGGCGATGCGAAACCGCGCGCCTGCTGATAGCCCACGTAGGTTTCGCCCGATCCGATGTCGGCGTTGTCGGCGGCGGCCTGCGCGCCCGCGCCCTGGATCGGCGGCATATCGCGTGTCTGCATCGCATGTCCCGACTCGGCCAGCAGTTGCTGGATCACCTTCTCGGCTTCCGCATAGCCGCCTTCGCCGAAATGGTGGTAACGGATGCGGCCTTGCGCATCGACGATATAGAACGCCGGCCAGTACTGGTTGCCGAACGCCTGCCAGATCCGGTAGTCGTTATCGATGGCGACGGGGTAGCGCACGCCGAGATCGCTCACCGCGCGCTTCACGTTCGACGGATCATGCTCGAAGGCAAACTCCGGCGTATGCACGCCGACCACCATGAGACCGTCGTTGTGGTATCGGTCCGACCATGTCTTCAGATACGGCAGCGTGCGCAGACAGTTGATGCATGAATACGTCCAGAAGTTGACGACCGTGACCTTGCCGCGCAAGGCGTCGCTGGTGAGCGGCGCCGAGTTGATCCAGCCTTGCGCGCCGTCGAGCGAGGGCAGACGGCCTTCGACCGGTAACGATGACGGCGACTTCAGGCTCACGCGTTCGATGTGCGGCTTTTGTATGCTCTGTACGCTGTCAGCGTTCTGCACATGACGGGTTCCAAGCAGACCGACCGGACGGCTTTCGACACCTGTCGTCGATGCCGCCGGTACATAAGCGAGAGCACGCGTGTCGAAGCCGAAACCGATAGCCGTCACACTCAACAGCACCAGTGCGCCCATCACGCGACGCACACGCTCGCCTACGCCGAGCGAATGCTTGAGGCGGTCGAGCGCCTGCTTGCCGAGACCGGACACCACGGCGAGCGAACTGGCTGCGCCGCACGCGTAAGCCGTCAATGCCGCCGCCGTCTTCCAGCTTGCGCCATGCAATGCCGCACCAGTGAGAATGAGGCCGAGAATCGGCCCGGCGCAGGGCGCCCACAACAAACCAGTCGCGATGCCGAGCAGCAGTGCCGAACCGATCTGGAAGCGCGTACCGCGTGTCTGCGAGAGCGTCGCCACGCGATTGCCGATGCCGAAGAACGGTCGCGACAGACGCGCCGACAATGCCGGAAACAGCAGTGATGCGCCGAACACGCCAAACAGCGCAAGCGACACCCAGCGCCCATAGTGGCTCAATTGTGCGGCGCCGTTCAGTCCCGCGATGCCAACGCCCGTGACGAGCGCGAATGTGAGCGCGAGCCCGATCAGCAGGGGCAGACGGCCTGTCGCAAACGGCTGGTCCGTGCGCGCAAAGACGAACGGCACGACGGGCAGGATACAAGGGCTGAGGATGGTGAGCACCCCGCCCAGAAAAGCGATGACGATGAGTAACATGAAATCGGTCTCCTGATTCCAAAGCGTTGATTCAATCCGTTTGCACGCGCTTGCCTTTGCGATGAACACGCGCGTGCCCTTGTGACGGATTAGAGTCCGCGCATGTATCCGGCGATTGTCTGGAAGACGGGGGTGCGTATCGGCATGTATCGGCGGGCGCGCCGGATACATGGCGATACAAAAGGAGGAAGCGAGCGCCGTCGCTATGAGTCGATGCTACGAAGGCTTGATGCCGGTCACTTCATGCGTGCTGCCATTCGCGCAACTCGTCGACAGCCTTGACCGCCGAGGAAAACACATAGCCTTCGTTGCGCAGTGTCTTGATGTAGCGCGGCACGCGCGCGACGTCGCCGAGCCGCTGACGCAGGCGGCTGACGAGCAGATCGATCGAGCGGTCGAACGGTTCGGCATTGCGACGTTGCGTCAGGTTGAGCAACTGGTCGCGCGTCAGCACGCGGTTCGGATGATCGAGGAACACGCGCAACAGGCGGTATTCCGCGCCGCTCAGTGTGACCGCGGCGTCGTCCGTGTCGAGCAGATGGCGCGCCGTGGTGTCGAGCCGCCAGTCGCCGAAGCTGAGCATCTCGGACGATTCGGCGATCAGCATGCCGGGCGGCAGCATGCGCGTGCGCCGCAGCACCGCGCGGATACGCGCGAGCAGTTCACGCACGGCGACAGGTTTGGCGAGATAGTCGTCCGCGCCCATCTCCAGACCGATGATGCGGTCCATTTCGTCGCAATGCTCGGTCAGCATCATGATGGGCACGGCGCGATGACGGCCCGCGCGCAGCCCGCGGCACAACGCGAGACCGTCTTCGCCGGGTAGCAGCACGTCGAGCAGGATCACGTCGGGCGTGTCGCGCTCGAGCACGGCATGCATCTCGCGTCCACTCGACGCGAGCGAGATCCGCATGCCGTTTTTCTCCAGATAGGTGGCGACGAACTCGCGCATGCCGCGGTCCTCGTCGACGATCAGAACGTGGTCGGGTTTGTCCATGATGTCAGGTCAGAAACGAGGGGCGCGTGTCGTGGTTGGGGGCATGCGGATTCAAAGGCGAACGACCTGCATGACGGCTGCAGCGAACGCCTGCGGCGCTTCCTGCGGGAGGTTGTGGCCGATGCCGCCGCTGACGTTGCGATGTTGATACTTGCCCGTGAACATCTTCGCGTACGCGGACGGGTCCGGATGCGGCGCACCGTTCGCGTCGCCTTCCATCGTGATGGTCGGCACGGCGATGGTGGGCAGGGCGGCGAGTTTCTGTTCGATCTCGTCGTATTGCGGCTCGCCCTGCACGAGGCCCAGACGCCAGCGGTAGTTGTGGATCACCACTGCTACGTGATCGGGGTTGTTGAACGAGGCTGCCGTGCGCTGAGAGGTGGCGTCGGCGAAATGCCACTTCGGCGACGCGAGTTGCCAGATCAGCCTGTTGAAGTCGTTGCGGTTGGCCGCGTAGCCCAGTTCGCCGCGCTCGGTGGCGAAGTAGAACTGATACCACCACGCGAATTCGGCTTTCGGCGGCAAGGGCTTGCGATTCGATGCCTGGCTGCCGATCAGATAGCCGCTCACCGAGACCAGCGCCTTGCAGCGCTCCGGCCACAGCGCGGCGATGATGCATGCCGTGCGCGCGCCCCAGTCGAAGGCGCCGAAGATGGCCTGATCGATTTTCAGCGCGTCCATCAGCGCGATGATGTCGACGGCGACCACGGCCTGCTGGCCGTTGCGCGGCGTTTCGTTGGCGAGGAAGCGCGTCGAGCCGTAGCCGCGCAGATACGGCACGATCACCCGATAACCCGCTGCCGCAAGGATCGGTGCGACATCGACGAACGCATAGATGTCGTACGGCCAGCCGTGCAGCAGGATCACGGGCTGGCCGTCTTTCGGGCCGGTATCCACATAGCCGATGTGCAGCGTGCCGGCGTCGATCTGCTCGATGGCATCGAACGAGGTGTGGTGCGCGCCTTTCTTCGCAGCGCGCGCCTTCGTGCCCTGTGCGTGCGCGAGGCCGCCGAGGCCGAGTTCGAGCAGCCCGAGGCCTGCTGCCGTCGTGCCGATCAGCCGGCGTCGGCGCAGATTCACCGTGTCTTGCATGTGCGTTCTCCTTTTTCAACCAGTTCTTTTTCTCAGAGTCGTTCAGGCTGCCTGCGCCGCTGACGCAATGCAAGACGGCTGATCGTCGCTTCAAATCATCGATGTGCAAAGATTAGTCTGCGGGTCGAATCTGTTCCATACAATCTGCAGCTACCCGGTTGATGCAAATGGATGGGCGACCGCATACGTTCGTATAGGTCGCATTCCGCGCCTGTTCATGCAGAGGGTAGTCTATTCCCGTGTACGTCATTAGCTTATTCCCGGCGATTCGAAGCATGCATGCTACGGACGGGTACATGGTGGACAAACGCGAGATACATTCGCCGTTTCTAATAGGTGGGACGCTTCGGGCAATCCGGCATTGCTCAGCCAGTTCGCTCACATCTTTGCGCAAGACGTCATGCATGAAGATGCCCACTCTTTGGAAACAGGATGACAACGCATGTCTTCAACTCCGTTCTCGCCGATGCGCCGCAACCTGCTGACAGCGGCAGCCGTAGCCGGTGCCTTCGCGCTCTTTCCCGAAGCGGTGTTTGCCGCGAATGGCGGGGATGCGATCCGGCCTTTTAAAGCGCATATTCCCGACAGTGCACTAGCCGATTTGCGTCAGCGTCTGGCGAGGACACGCTGGCCCGGCAAGGAGACAGTCCCTGACGATACACAGGGCGTGCAACTCGCGCGCATGCAGCAACTGGTTCAATACTGGGGCAGCGAATATGACTGGCGCAAGGGCGAAGCGAAGCTGAACGCGTTGCCGATGTTCATCACGGAGATCGACGGGCTCGACATCCAGTTCATTCATGTGCGCTCACGACACAAGAACGCGATGCCGATGGTCATGACGCATGGCTGGCCGGGATCGATTTTCGAGCTGATCAAGGCGATTGGCCCGCTGACGGACCCGACTGCCTATGGCGGCAGTGCCGACGACGCGTTCCATGTGGTGGTGCCGTCGCTGCCCGGCTTCGGCTTTTCGGGCAAGCCTACGCAGACGGGCTGGGGCTCGGATCACATCGCGCGAGCGTGGGGTGTGCTGATGGAGCGGCTGGGCTACACGCGCTTCGTGTCGCAAGGCGGCGATTGCGGGTCGGTGATTTCACATCGCATGGCGATGCAGCATGTGAAGGGTTTGATCGGCATTCATGTGAACATGCCGGCGACTGTGCCGCCTGATATTGCGCGTTCTCTTGCGCTAGATCTGCCTGCACCTGGTGGTTTGTCGCCAAAGGAGAAGGCCGCTTATGAGAAGCTAGCTGTGTTCTATCGGGACAACTGCGGCTATTCGGCGATGATGGTCACGCGGCCGCAGACGGTTGGCTATGCGCTTGCCGATTCGCCGGTGGGGCAGGCCGCGTGGATGTACGACAAGATATCGCAATGGACCTATAGCGGCGGGGTGCCCGAGCGTTCGCTGACGCGCGACGAGATTCTTGACGATATCTCGTTGTACTGGCTGACCGATAGTGCGACTTCTGCGGCGCAGATCTATTGGGAAGATCATTCGAACAACTTCAATGCAGTCGATATTTCGTTGCCTGCGGCGATTACTGTTTTTCCGGGTGAGATTTATCAGGCGCCTCGGAGTTGGGCTGAGCGTAGTTATCACGATCTCGTTTATTTTAACGAGGTGGATAAGGGTGGGCATTTTGCGGCGTGGGAAGAGCCGGTTTTGTTTGCAGAGGAAGTGCGGGCGGGGTTTAGGGCTGTCTCTTATACACCTA
>NZ_QBUY01000184.1 GCF_003121405.1 Paraburkholderia sp. C35
GTTCAGCGGCTTTCTTTTGCCTACTTTTCTTTGCCGCGGCAAAGAAAAGTAGGTGCTGCCCCGCACAGGGGCGCCGCCCGAAGTACCAGTAAGAAATCGCGGATGCCAACAAAAGCAAAAGCAAAAGCAAAAACAAAAACCAAAACCTCACCGCTCCTTCTTCTTACCAGCCCGCACGGGCCGCGAACTCTCCATAATCGCCGCGACGCGATCCCCAAGATAATCCCCGGAAGCCTCTTCCAGCGCGCGATTCATCTCACTCTCAACCAGCACCATCCCAAGCGGCCGCACGCGCCAGATCGCATCAACAAGAGCAGGCACATCGGCCGGCGGCGGCAACGCATCAGCTTCGTAACGATCGAGTTGCCGCACAACGAGATCGACCAGCACCTTCGCAATCGCATTGAAATGCGGCCGCGATACGCTCACGGCATCGAGCAGGTCGGCGAGAGGAATGCCCGCTTGCGCCATCGTCGCGCCAGCATTGAGTGTTGCCGGACTACGCGCAACGAAAGACAAACCATCGCGTTCGAGCAAGCCGAGTTCGATCGCCTTCGACACGGTCCTGGTCAGTGCAGCAGGCGTGCCCTTGACGCCGAACATGCGCGCAAGCTCGACCAGCGAATACTGCCGGGGCCGCTCATGCGACCAGCGACTGCCGATCGCATTCTCCAAACCAAGAATCGAGCGCAGATCGTGACCTTCGTCGATGGCCTTGATGAGATCCTGGATATTCGCGAGCGTATAGCCCCGCGCCAGCAGATGATTGATGAGCTTGAGCCGCGACGCGTGCGTGTCGTCATACACGCCGACACGGCCGCGTTTCTCCGGCGGCGCCAGCAGGCCGCGGTCCTGGTACGCGCGAATGTTGCGCACGGTCGAGTCGGTGACGCGCGCGAGTTCGTCGACGGTGTATTCGTTGCGCTCTACGGCAGGCAGTGTGTCGCCTGTGGGCGCGGGTTTTGGTGATCTGGGCATGCGGTGATTCTAGCGCGGCCCGCTGCGTCGCATGCCCGGCGGCGTTCTTTTAGTCGTCGTTGGCGTGCGCGTGAGCGTCCGCAGGCAAGGTGTCGCTGCCCGCACCGAGCGCGCGCTGCATCAGCGTCGAATCGAGCCAGCGTCCCTGCTTGAAGCCGACTGCCTTCAACGTGCCCACCAGTTCAAAGCCCGCATCGCGATGCAGCGACAGAGAGCCGCCGCGCCCGCCGTCCGCGATCACGGCAATCATCTGCCGCCACGGTCCCTGTTCGCATCGCGCGATCAGCGCGGCGAGCAGCGCACGTCCGACGCCGCGGCCACGGCACGCTTCGTCGATATAGATGGAATCTTCGATGGTGTGGCGATACGCGACACGCGGACGATACAGCGTTGCATACGCATATCCGGCAACCTTGCCATCGACCGTTGCCACGATATAAGGCAAGCCGTGCGAGAGAACAGCGGCGCGGCGCTGCTGCAAGTCTTCGACCGACGGCGGTGTTTCTTCGAACGAAGCAACGCCTGTCAGCACGTGATGCGCGTAGATCGCCTGAATCTCGCGGAAATCGGTGTCGGTGGCATCACGGATGACGGGGGCGGCGACCGGGGATGTCTCGCTCATTGTGTTGGCTGGCGGTGTCGAGGCTGGAAACCTCTCACTATGCCTGTCGCGCGCGAGGAAATGAAGCGGGTCAAAAATGGCACCCGTCCGCGTGCTGTTCAAACCCAGGCCGGTACAATTCGAACCAGTCATGCCGATGCCGCACATCGCGTGTTTTCCCGTCTGCAGGAGCAGCCATGTCGACCGCTTCGTACGCCCATCAGCCGCTGACGCCGTTTCGCCGTGCACTCGCACGCTTCTCGCTCACCGAAACGGCCAAATACGTCAAGCTCACGCTCGGACTGTGGATCGGCTTTTCGATTCCCTACAACCTCGGTTATCCCGAAGCCGCCGTCGCGCTCGCCAGTTCGACCATGCTGACCCTCGCGCTCGGCAGTTCGATCTCCGCCGCGCGCGGCTACTTCTACCGGCGCGTGATGTCGAACGTGGTCGCCATGCCGATCGCCACGCTGGTGATCTGGGTGACGGCGCCGCATCTATGGCTCGGCACGCTGCTGCTGCCGCTCGTGATCTTCGCGATCATGAGCCTGAGACCCTCGCTGTTCCAGATGACGAGCATCACCATTCCGATGACACTCGTGCTCTACACGGGCGAGCATCTGCCGCTGCTCGAACAGCGGCTGATCGGCGTGGTGCTGGGCATGCTGCTCGGCTTCATCCTGCAGCAACTCGCGTTTCCGCCCGATCACGGCTTCTGGGCCAACATTCTCGTCAACGACGGCAACGAGCAGGGGTTGCAGACCCTGGGCCGACTCGCGTCCGGCCAGCATGACGCCGCACAGCTGAAAGCGGACATCGGCAAGCTGCGAACATCGAGCACCAACCTGAAGGACGCGCACGGCCTGCTCAAGGCAGATTTGCAGCAGGCATGGGTGTCGCCGCATCTGCATCGCAATCGCGACCGGCTGCCGCTTTTCTGGTGCTATCACGAACTGTTCGATTCGCTCGTCAACTTCCTCGAAACCGCCGATACCTTCCACGAGCAGTTTGCGGCACTCGATCTGCACTGGCGTGAAGCATTCCTTGCCGGCCTCGCCAAGCTCGTCGAAGCGCACAGCAAGCTCGCGCAGGTAGCCGATCTGCGCGTCGAGCGCGCGGCGCTTACGGAGAAGCCGCTGCAGATGGAGACCTTGAGCGCGATCGTCGATACGCTGCCTGCGCCCGGCGTGTTCACGAGCGTCTATCTCGGACACCTCACGGGCTATGGCATTCTGCTGTGCCGTCTGAGCGACATGCATACGGAGCATCTGGCAACGGGCAAGGCAACGGCAGCGGCCTGATGTACCCCGATGCAGCCCGATGCGAAGAGAAGCTCTATAAAAGCGGGCTTCCCTACACGATGCTGTCGATTAACATGCGTGCTTTCGCATCGTCGGCGCCGTTCAGGCGAGCCTTGTCATGAATCTGCTGTTACGCCTGTTTCTCACGCTCATGCTCAGTCCGCGTCGCGGGCAACTGCATGTGCTCGATACCTGCATCACGCCGTTCCGCGTGTTGCCCAACGATCTCGACGTGCTGCGTCATATGACGAACGGCCGCTATTTCACCATTCTCGATCTGGCGCGGATCGATCTGATGGTGCGCTCGCGCATGTGGCCGCAGATCAAGAAGCGCGGCTGGTATCCCGTCGTCACGCTGGAGACGATGCGCTTTCATCGTTCGCTGGAGTTGTGGGACCGCTATGACGTCGCGACGCGCGTGGTCGGTTGGGACGACAGGCATGTGTTCATCGAACAGGGTTTTATCCGCGATGGCGTGCAGGTTGCGCTCGGCGTGGTGCGTGCGCGCTTTCTGAAGCGCAGCGGCGGCACGGTGCCGACCAGTGATCTGCTCGGGCTGGCGGATGTCACGCAGGCTTCGCCTGCATTGCCAGACTGGATCGCGCAATGGAGCGCGGCGGAAGGCGGGATGACGCTGCCCGCTGCGCCGCGCGAGACGTCCACGCAGAGTTGAACGCCGCGCGGCGCAGCGGCCTGATTGGCCGTGCGACGCGCATCAGGCGACGATCAGGCTTGCGCCGCTGCATGCGGCACGACGAGCGCGCCGTGCGGACCATCGCCGCCCGGCCCGCCGGGTCCGCCACCATGGCCGCCGGGACCGCCGCCGTATCCCGGGCCGCCGCCCCAGCCGGGTCCGGGTCCCCACCAGCATCCTGACAACGTGGCAGTGAGTGCGGCCATGACGGCCAGAATCGCGAGCTTGCGCATGGATTGCTCCTTCAATGAGTTATGCAGTTCGCCGCGCCGCTGCGAGCTTGCGGCGCGGTGCGAAGCCGCACCTTACCCATCGAAATCCATTCGCGCTTGACAGCTTCGTTACAGAATCAACAGCAATCTGCATGCGTCAGCGTTGTTGCCAGGCCGCGCAAACCCGCGTCACACATGGCACCGCGCATCAGTCGCGTGTGCAGACGTCCGTCACGTTCTGTCTGTCTTTGTAAGGGACGTTAAGGTATCCGCACGCCGGCAGCGCTGCTTCACTTCTTCTTGCGCGGCTTGCTGTTCGCCTCACGCCATTCGATCATCGCGCGCAGCAGGACCACGCTCTGTTCGTCGATGATGGTGCACAACTGCTTCAACCGCTCGCCGTCGATCGATTTCCACTGCAGCGCTGCCAAGGCCGTGCAGCGCGTGAGATGGAACGACACGAGTTGTCCATTGATGGCGAGCAGCCGGATGACGGTTTCGGGATCGTCGGCGGGACGGCCCAGCAGGCGTCCGACGATCTCCGAACTCACGCTCAGCAGCGGCTTGCGCATGCGCTCGTTCAGACGTTCGGCAGCGAACGCGGGACCGAGGCCCGCCTGCTCGCGCGCCATGAACAGCCGCCAGGTGGCGGGCGTTTCCGTCGTGAACAGATAACTGGCGACGCGCGCCTGGATCGTGCGGAACGCGCCGATCAACTGCTCGTCGGATGGGTTCGCGTCGAGCACGGCTTGCGCGGCATCGACGGCATCGGCGAAGTAGTCGGACACGTTCGCCATGATGTATTCGACGCAGGCCTGATAGACGCCTTCCTTGTTGTCGAAGTAATACACCAGCGCGGGTGCGTTGACGCCGGCATGCTCGGCGATCTCGCGCGTCGACGCGCCTTCGAAGCCGCGCTCGCCGAACAGGCTCAGCGCTGACTCGATGATTTTCGCGCGGGTCTCTTCGCCGCGCTGATAGCCGCCTTCCGCTGCGGGGCGGTGTCTCGGGGTGCGTGTCGTCACGTCGTCTGAGGGTGAGTAAGAGATAAGCGGAAAGGTAAAAGGTAAGGATCGTAAAAACAATACTGTTGACTAAATTGTACCAACTGGAATAATTATAACGATCGGTATAAATTTATCTGAGGTCAACATGTCAGCCACATTGCCCGTCGAGGAACAGGGGCGCGCCGCAGGTGCGCAGCGGTCCAGAAAGAAGGGCGTATTTCTTGTCATCGGTGGCGTTGCCGTGCTCGGCGCGATTGCATGGGGCGTGCACTGGTGGACAGTGGGGCGCTTCATCGAAAGTACGGACGACGCCTATCTGCAAGCCGACGGCATGACCGTCGCGCCGAAGGTGTCGGGCTATGTGGCAAGCGTGCTGGTGGGCGACAACCAGGCCGTCAGGCGCGGCGATCCGCTGGTCAGGCTCGACAGCCGTCAGTACGATGCCGTGCTCGAGCAGGCCAACGCCACCATCGCGGCGCGTCGTGCCGACATCCTGCGCGGCGAGGCGGAGCTCGCGCAGCAGCAGGCGGCCATCGCGCAGGCGCGCGCGCAACTCGACGGCGCGAGCGCGAACGAGGCGCACGCGGCCGCGCAGGTCAAGCGCTATGAGCCGCTCGCCGCGACCGGCGCGGAAACGGACGAGCGTGTCGCCGATCTGCGCAACGCGCAGCGCCAGGCGAGCGCCACGCGCGCCGCCGATGCCGCCGCGCTGCAAAGCGCCGAGCGCCAGATTGCGACCACACAGGCTTCGATCGAACAGGCGCGCGCGCAACTGGGCGCCGCCGAAGCGAGCGCGCGCCAGGCGCAACTCGATACGCAGGACACGGTGCTCAAGAGTCCCATCGATGGCCGTGTCGGCGATCGCAGTGTGCGCGTCGGTCAGTATGCGCAGCCCGGCACGCGCTTCATGACGATCGTGCCCGTGCAGGACGTGTATCTCGTCGCCAACTTCAAGGAAACGCAGATCGGCATGATGCGCATGGGTCAGCCTGTGACGCTGCGTGTCGATGCGCTGTCGGGTGCGAAGCTGCACGGCACGATCGACAGCTTCTCGCCGGGCACGGGTTCGCAGTTCGCGCTGCTGCCCGCGCAGAACGCAACGGGCAACTTCACGAAGATCGTGCAGCGCGTGCCCGTGCGCATCAAGCTCGACGTCGGGCCTGAAACGCGCAAGGTGCTGCTGCCGGGCATGTCGGTGAACGTCGATGTCGACACGCGCAGCGCGCGCGACAACGAAGCGCGCATCGAACGCGAGGATGGCCGTGGCTGAGCACGCTGCAGCATCGGCCGCCACTGCAGCGGCGAACGCGAAGCCCGCGAACGCGACCGCCGCCGACTGGATCGCCGTTGCCGCGGGCGCGCTCGGCGCGCTGATGGCAACGCTCGACATTTCGATCACGAACTCCGCGCTGCCGCAGATTCAAGGGCAGATCGGCGCGACGGGCACGGAAGGCACGTGGATCTCGACGGGCTATCTGATGTCCGAGATCGTGATGATTCCGCTCGCCGCGTGGCTCACGCGCGTGTTCGGGCTGCGCAATTTTCTGCTCGGCAACGCAACGCTCTTCACGCTGTTTTCGATCATGTGCGGCATGTCGCACAGCTTGCCGCAGATGATCGTCGGGCGCATCGGCCAGGGTTTTGCGGGCGGCGCGATGATCCCGACTGCGCAGACCATCGTCGCGACACGGCTGCCGCGTCATCAGATGCCCATCGGCATGACGGCGTTCGGTCTGATCGTGCTGCTCGGGCCGCTGCTCGGGCCTGTGGTGGGCGGCTGGCTGGCGGAGAACATCGACTGGAGCTGGTGTTTCTTTCTGAATCTGCCCGTGGGCGTCGCGCTGGTCGTGCTGCTGATCGCGGGTCTCGATACCGCGAAAACCAACTGGCAGCAGTTCGTGCGCGCGGACTGGCTCGGCATTGTCGGGCTGGCGGCGGGCCTGAGTTCGCTGACCGTGGTGCTCGAAGAAGGGCAGCGCGAGCGCTGGTTCGAATCGTCGATGATCGTGTGGCTCAGTGTGCTCGCCGTTGCCGGCATTGCGCTGCTGCTCGCGGCACAGTTCGTGTCGAAGCATCCTATTGTGAGGCTCAAGCTGCTCACCAACGCGCGCTATGCAAGCGTGATCTTCATCGTCTTCACGGTGGGCGCGGGGCTGTACTGCGTGTCGTATCTGCTGCCGCAATTTCTGTCGGGCGTGGCGGGCTACAACGCGCAGCAGTCGGGCGCGGTGATGCTGATGTCGGGCTTGCCTGCGTTCCTGATGATGCCCGTGCTGCCGCGTCTGATGGGTCGCGTCGATACGCGTCTGCTGGTGATGGGCGGTCTCGCGTGCTTCGCGGGCAGCTGCCTGCTCGACATTTCGCTGACGGCGCAGAGTGCAGGCAACGACTTCACGTGGTCGCAACTGTTGCGCGGCGTCGGCCAGGTGCTCGCGATGATGCCGCTGAATCAGGCATCGATGGCCGCCGTGCCGCGCGAACAGGCGGGCGATGCCGCGGGTCTCTACAACATGGCGCGCAACCTCGGTGGATCGGTGGGTCTTGCGCTGCTCGGCACCTTCATCGACAGGCGCAATACCTTTCATGAAGACATGATCCGCGAGTCGGTCACGGCCAATTCGCTGATTGGTCAGGAGCACGTCGCGCAGACAGCAACGGGATTTTTTGCGCAACACGGCGATATGGCCTATGCAAAGATGCAGGCGCTCGGTCAGCTCGCGGCGCAGATGCAGTTGCAGGCGAGCGTGATCACGTTTTCGGAAACGTTCTACGTGCTCGCCATCGCGCTGCTGCTGTGTATTCCACTCGCTTTTCTTCTCAAGAAGCCGGCACCGGGTACACCGTCGGCCGGACATTGAACCTGTGATGAAGCCAACTGATTTTGCCGCTCGAAGCGGCGTGATAGCCGCGCGCCGTGCTTCGCACTCCGTGTCGGCGTTTTCTACCTTCGCGCTTGCGCTGACCGTGTTGCTTGCAGGCTGCACGGTCGGACCCGACTACAAAGGCCCGACTTCCACGATTCAATCGACGAGCTTCAAGCGCGCGCCGCAAGGCGCCGTCGAAACCGAGCCGGGTGTCGCCGCGTGGTGGGTCGCGCTCAACGATCCGCAACTGACGGCGCTGATCCAGGCAGGCATCGACAACAGCCCGGACCTGCGCGCGGCGCGTGCGCGTGTGCGCGAAGCACGCGCGGGCCTCTCGCAGCAGCAGGCCAACGAGTTGCCGAAGGTCGGCGCGAGCGCGGCGTATCTGCGCATGCGCGAGCCGGACCTGTCGTCGCTGAGCGGCGGCAGTTCGTCGGGCGGGCGCGGTCCGCTTGGCGTCTATCTGGCGGGCTTCGCCGCAAGCTGGGAAGTCGAGCTGTTCGGCGGTACGCGCCGCGCGGTCCAAGCAGCGTCGGCGGACGCCGATGCGTCGGAAGCGGATCTCGCCGATGCGCACGTGCAGCTTGCCGCTGAAATCGGCAGTGCGTATGTGGGGTTGCGGGATCAGCAGCAGCGTATCGATATCGTGCGCAAGTCAGCGGATCTCGAAGCGCATGTGCTGTCGCTGACCGAGCAGCGGCGCGAGCGCGGCGTGGCCTCGCAAGTCGATGTCGAACGCGTGCGCACCCAGGTCGAGAACACGCGCAACGCGCTCATTCCCCTCGACGCGCAGATCGCCGAATCGCTCGATCAGCTTGCGTTGCTGACGGGCCGCGAACCGGGCGCGCTCGACGCCACGCTGATCTCGCCCGCGCCGCTGCCCGCGCTGCCGCAGACGGTTGCCGTCGGCGATCCGGCGCAATTGCTGCGGCGGCGGCCCGATGTGCGTGCGGCCGAGCGGCGGCTCGCATCGCAAAGCGCGCAGATCGGCGAGCGCGAAGCGGACTGGTTCCCGAAGGTCACGCTGTTCGGCAGCCTGAGTTATAGCGCGGCCGATCCGGGCCATCTGGTGCGCAAGGACAATCTCACGTGGCTCGGCGTACCGTATCTGCAATGGAACGCGTTCGATTTTGGCCGTACGAAAGCCAAGGTCGATCAGGCGCGCGCCTCGTTCGATGAAGCGCAGGCGAAGTATGAAAGCACGGTGCTCGGCGCCTTGCGCGATGCCGATGTTGCACTCTCGCGCTATGGGCACGAGCGCGAAAACGTCGTCAGCTTGCGTACGGTGGAAGGTTCGGCCACGCTCGCAGCGACCCTGACCGAGCAGCGCTATCGCGCGGGGACGGCGTCGGCGCTCGACTGGATCGATGCGGAGCGCACACGCTATACGGCTGAGCAGAATCGCGTGCAAAGCGATGCGCAACTGATCAAGGACTACGTCGCGTTGCAAAAGAGTCTGGGGCTGGGCTGGGAG
>NZ_QBUY01000185.1 GCF_003121405.1 Paraburkholderia sp. C35
GCAACTACAAGAACTGGCGGTGTTCAGCGGCTTTCTTTTGCCTACTTTTCTTTGCCGCGGCAAAGAAAAGTAGGTGCCGCCCCGCACAGGGGCAACGCTAGCAGACCACTAACAATGAGCGGACGCCAGCAAAAACGCTAAAAAACCCCAACCACCAGCGCCAGCATCCACTACTGCTTAATCCCTTCAGCCTGAATATGCAAAACCGTCTTCATGCTAAACCCATACTTAGCCCCAAAATCCAACCCATAATCGGCACGATTAAACTCACCCTCAGCCTCAACGCCACACACTTCACGCTTCAGCACAGGATGCTGAATGCATTTGAACGAATCGATCTTGAGCGCCAACGGCTTGGTCACACCATGCATGGTGAGCGAACCATCGACAGCCACAGGTGTATCCCCATCGAACTTGATCGCCGTACCCTTATAGACAGCCGTCGGAAACTTGGCGACATCGAAGAAATCGCCCGAACGCAGATGATCATCCAGCTTGGTATTGCCCGTCTGAATCGAAGACGTATCGACCGTGACCTCGACGGTCCCCGTCTTCGCCGCGCGATCCAGCGTGACAGTCCCTGAACTCTTGGTGAACTTGCCCCTCCAGGTCGACACGCCACCCATGTGATCCGCCTCGAAGCTCGGATAGGTATGCGTCGGATCGAGCTGATAAGTATCAGCAGCAAACGCGCCCACCGCCATCGTCGACGTCAGCGCGCCAGCCACCATCAAGAGCATCGTTTTCACTTCATTCTCCTTTCTGTCTGCGTGCGAGAGAGTTACTTGCCTGCGGCTACGATATGAAACTTGATCGTCACGTCTTCTGCTACCACCGATGTGTCCTTCCATTCGCCCGTGCCGATATCGAACTGCGAACGTTTGACCGTCACCGCTCCGTCATAGACCTGCGATGCGCCCTGCTTCGTCACCGTGACAGGCACGACCACCGTCTGCGACTTGCCCTTCATCGTCAGCTTGCCCGTCACGTTGAACTGGTTGTTGCCCGAAGCCGCAATCGCGCTCGACACGAACGTCGCCGTCGGAAAAGTCTTCGAATCGAACCACTCCTTGCCGCGAACCTGCTCGTTGTAGCTTTCGTCGCCGAGATCGTAGCTCGATGTATCGACGGTGACCTGCGCGCTGCCGCCCGTCGGTTTGGCGGGATCGAATGAAATCTGTGCGGTGAACTTGTTGAACTTGCCTTCGACAGGCACGTTCATCTGCTTCGACGTCGCCGTGACCGTGCTCTTGCCCATGTCGACCTGCGCGAACGCGCCGCCCGACGCGGCCAGCGACGCCGCCGCAAAGGCGGCGAGCATGTAGCGGTAGAACGATACCTTCATGTTTGTCCTTATTTGAGGAAAGGAAGCATGCGCGACAGCAGTCCGTCGCGATCGAGAATCTGATGCTTGAGCGCCGCCAGCACGTGCAACACGACCAGCACCAGCAGCGTGTAGTTCAACGTGATGTGAATGTTCTTCAACACTTCTTTCAGATGCGGGTCCGGTGCGATCAGGCGCGGCAGCGGCACGAGTCCGAGATAGACAACCGGGATGTTCGCCGCCGAGCTATACAGATAGCCGGACACGGGAATCGCCACCATCAGCACGTACAGCAGAAAATGCGTGAGATGCGCGACGCCGCGCTGCCAGGTGGGCATGTGCGAAGGCATCGGCGGCGCGGCGTGCGTGGCACGCCACAGGATGCGAATAATGACCAATGCGAACACCGTCACGCCGATCCATTTGTGCCACGAAAAGTATTTGAGCTTGGTCGGCGTGAAGCCGGGGATGTCCGTCATCACCCAGCCGAGCGAGAATCCGCAGACGATCAGCAGCGCGATCAGCCAGTGCAGCGCGATGGCCGTCGATGTATAAGACGACGCGCGCGACGACAGCGAATGAAATGAAGAGGTATGTGCCATGACAGATCCGACGCCAACATGAAAGTTAAACGACCCGGGCGATACCATTATTCCGTTTGCGTCCGGCATCGGCGCGAACGGCTTGCGCGGCGCTCATCGTACCGCAAGCAGCCGCAACCGGCTGACGGCTTTCTTGCGCGGCGCGAAACTTGCTATTGCGGGTTGAACCCGCGTCAGCCGCGTCTGTCGGACAAAGCCCTCGTGGATCTGAGCCTGTCCGTGCCGACCTGTAAGACGTCAGCATAGCGAGCTTTGATACTATTGCCCCAGGCTGCGGCTCGCTCGTGAAGCGCTGACAAGGCAACAGTCTGTAAGACATCGACCACGACAACAACATTGCACCTCGTTTCCCGATCGCCTGCATGGAACATGACCATCTGATTGCCTGTCACGAATGCGACGCGCTGCATCAGAAGCCTCGCCTCGGACGCCGGCGGACGGCCCGCTGCCTGCGGTGCGGCGCGACGCTGTACGGCAGCGCGTCCGGCCGTCTGGATGGCATCACGGCGATGACGTTCGCCGCATTGATCACTTTTCTGATCGCGCAGGGTTTCCCCATCGTCGAACTGGAGACCAACGGCATCACGTCGCAGACCAGTCTGCTCGGCGCCATTGTCGCGCTGTGGGACGAAGACATGCAGATCGTCGCCATCATGGTGTTCTGCTCGACCACACTCTTTCCGCTAACCGAATTGCTTGCCCTGCTCTATCTGCTCGTGCCGATCCGCTCGGGCGTCGTGCCGCCCTTCTTCAATCAGGTGCTGCGCGCGATCCAGTTCGTGCGCCCGTGGGGCATGATCGAAGTGTTCATGCTCGGCGTGCTCGTGACGATGGTGAAGATGGTCAGCCTCGCACGCGTGATTCCCGAAGCCGCGATGTTCGCGTTCGGCGCGCTCACGCTGATGTTCGTCGTGGTCGTCACCTTCGATCCGCGCACGCTGTGGGACGTCGCCGAAGGCATCGACGTGCTGCAGGCGCGGCGCGAACGCCACGCGCGCGAAGACGAAGCGCGCAGCGACACGGATGACGGCAATCTCGCCGCTCGCACGGCAGGCCCGGCGGATCCGATAGACCCGACAGACGTGAACGGCCCCATTGCGCCGCACCGGGGATGACCACCCGATGAAATACACCACGGCCTCGCGCGCCGGTCTGGTCGCCTGTCACGCGTGCTCGCGCGTGCAGCCACGCGTGCGTTCGAAAGAGCCGCAACGCTGCACGCGATGCGGCGCGCCGCTGCACCGGCGCAACCCCGACAGCCTGATGCGCACCTGGGCGCTGCTGATCGCGGCCGCCGTGCTCTATATTCCCGCCAACCTGCTGCCCGTGATGCACACGTCATCGCTGCTCGGCGCGGAGGACGACACCATCATGAGCGGCGTCGTCTACTTCTGGACCTCGGGCGACTGGCCGCTTTCGATCATCGTGTTCGTCGCCAGTATTCTCGTGCCGATGCTCAAGCTCAGCGTGCTCGCGCTGCTGACCATCACGGCGCAACGCCACTCGACATGGCGGCCGCTGGAACGCACCAAGCTGTACCGGATCGTCGAGCGCATCGGACGCTGGTCGATGCTCGACATCTTCGTCATCACATTGACCGTCGCGCTGGTGCGCTTCAAATCGCTGGCCGTCATCACGGCGGGACCGGGCGCGCTCGCGTTCGGCTCGGTCGTGATTCTCACGATGATCGCCTCGATGCAATTCGATCCACGCCTGATCTGGGACGACGTGGATCACGACCATGGCGATGCCGCTCCACAGAAGCCGGACAGCCGCAAACCTCAGGACCTGAAACATGAATAGCCCTCAAGCGCCGACGCCACCTTCCGGTCCGCCGAAGTACGAGCCGCCCGAGCCCGAAATTGTCACGAAACGGGGCTGGCTGCCTTCGCTCGTGTGGGTGATTCCATTGCTCGCTGCGCTGATCGGCGTGGGTCTCGTCGTCAAGTCGGTGCTGGAGAAAGGACCGACCATCAACATCAGCTTCATCAGCGCGGAAGGGCTGGAGCCCGGCAAGACCAAGGTCAAGTACAAGGACGTCGACATCGGCTTCGTCAAGACGATCAAGCTCGCGAAGAACCATTCGCGGGTGAATGTCGAAGTGCAGCTCACCAAGGAAGCCGAAGACTTCGCGGTGAAGGACAGTCGTTTCTGGGTGGTGCGTCCGCGTATCGGCGCAAGTGGCGTGTCGGGGCTTGGCACGCTGCTGTCGGGCGCGTACATCGGCGTGGACGGTGGACGATCGACGGAAACGCAGACGCAGTTCGTCGGCCTCGAGTCGCCGCCTGCCGTCACCGTCGACCAGAAAGGTCACCAGTTCACGCTGCGCGGCGAATCGCTCGGCGCGATCGATATTGGCTCGCCCGTGTTCTATCGGCGCGTGCAGGTCGGTCAGGTGACCGGCTTCTCGCTCGACAAGGACGGCACGGGCGTCACGGTGCAAGTATTCGTCAGCGCACCGTTCGATCAGTACGTCGGCACGAACTCGCGCTGGTGGCATGCGAGCGGCGTGGACGTGCGGCTCGATTCGAGCGGCTTCAAGCTGAACACGCAATCGCTGGCGACGGTGATCGTCGGCGGGCTGGCGTTCCAGTCGCCGCCGGGTCAGGCTGTCGGCGTGCAGGCGCCGAACAACATGACCTTCCGTCTCGGTTCGGATGAAGCCGACGCGATGCGCGAGCCGGATGGCGAGGCCGTGCACGTGGTGATGAACTTCAACCAGTCGCTGCGTGGGCTGTCGGTGGGCGCGCCCGTCGATTTCCGCGGCATCGTGCTTGGCCAGGTGACGAACATCGGCGTCGAATACGATCCGCAGACCAAGAACTTCAACATGCCCGTGACGATGGATCTGTATCCGGACCGTCTGCGCCGCCGCTCGCGCGGTCAACCGGTGCCTGAGTCCGGCACGGATGCGAGCCAGAAGATGCTGCTCGCGCTCGTCAATCACGGCCTGCGCGGCCAGTTGCGCACAGGCAACCTGCTGACGGGCCAGTTGTATGTCGCGATCGACCTGTTCCCGAAGGCGCCGAAAGCGACCGTCGACATCACGCGCGATCCGATCGAACTGCCGACCATCCCGAACTCGCTGGATGAACTGCAGCTGCAGATCGCCGATATCGCGAAGAAGCTGGATCAGGTGCCGTTCGACCAGATCGGCAACAACCTGAACGCCGCGCTGAAGAACGCCGATCACCTGTTCTCGCAGCTCGACAAGGAAGTGCTGCCGCAAACGCGCGACACGCTCGCGGCCGCCAAGCAGACCTTCAGTTCGGCGGAAGCGACACTGGAGCAGGATTCGCCGCTGCAATCGGACGTGCACCAGGCGCTGCAGGAACTGACGCGCACGTTGCAATCGCTGAACGCGCTGTCGGACTATCTCGAACGCCACCCTGAATCACTGCTGCGCGGTAAATCTGGAGACAAGCCATGACGTTTGCACGCGTCCCCCGCATGATGCGCGCCGCCGCGCTGTGTGCCTCGTTTGCCGCGCTGGCGACGCTCGCCGCGTGCTCGTCGCCGCAGAGCCACTTCTACACGCTCTCGGCCGGCGACACGTCGCCCGATGCCGTGCGCACCGCCAGCAACCCGGCGTTCCTGATCGAAGTGCCGCCTGTCGATGTGCCGCCGCAAGTGGCAAAGAACCAGTTCGTCGTGCAGACGGGCCCGACCCAGGTGCAGGTGCTCGAACAGGAGCGCTGGGCCTCGCTGCCGGGCGACGAAATCCGACGCGCGCTGTCCAGTTCGCTCACGCAGCAACTGGGCACGATCGACGTGTACGGCTCGCCGTATCCGGATCGCGTGCCCGTCTATCGCGTCAGCGTGAACGTGCAGCGCTTCGAGTCGTGGCCCGGCTCGCGCGCGTTGATCGACGCCGTGTGGAGCGTGCGCGCGGTGCGTACGCAAGCCGTGCTGACGTGCCGCAGCGTGGTCAGCGAGCCCGCATCGGGCGGCTACGATGCGCTGGCGGAAGCGCATCGGCGCGCGGTCCAACAGATCGCGACGCAAATCGCCGTCGCTGTGCGCAATCTCGCGGCAGCGCCGGCGCGCGGCGCGGCTGTCACATGTCCGGCGTCGGCTTCGGGTCCGTCCGCGGCGCCCTCTTCCGCACCGTCGGCCTCGAACGCAGGGACCAAGGGCTAACTGGCGCGGGCCGCGCGGGCGCATCAGCGCGCTGCGACCCGCGCGCACCGGCACCCTTCCGCCCACGCGCACCAGCGCGCTTCTGCCCGCGCGCGACACCCACTGCCAGGCATGACGAGGCGACCGCGTACAATGTCGCCTTAATCAACGCCTTTACGGCAAACCTCATGTCTTTCGAATTCTTCATTCCCTGCCCGCGCGGCCTCGAAGCCACGCTAGCCGCCGAACTCGCCGAGATCGCCGCGCGTCATCTGAACGGCGCGCCGTTCACCGCCGGCGCACAGGTGCCCGGCGGCGTGCACTTCAAGGGCGGCTGGGCAGCCGGCATGGCCGCCAACCTGCATTCGCGGATCGCGAGCCGGGTGCTGCTGAAGATCGCGCACCGCCCGTACCGCAACGAGCAGGACATTTACGGCCTCGCGCTCGAGCAAAACTGGGAGCAGTGGTTCTCGGCGAACGAGACGCTGCGTGTCGACGTGACCGCGATCAAGTCGCCGCTGCGCAGTCTCGAATTCGCGACGCTGCGCGTCAAGGACGCGATCTGCGACCGTCTGCGCGACAAGACGGGCGCGCGTCCGAGCATCGATACGGGTTCGCCCGACGTGCGCGTGTTCGCGTTCCTGACGGCCACCGATTGCACGCTGTACATCGACACATCCGGCGAGCCGCTCTTCAAGCGTGGCTGGCGTCTGGACAAGGGCGCGGCGCCGCTGCGCGAAAACCTCGCAGCGGGCATTTTGCGTCTGACGGGCTGGACGCCGGGCACACCGCTGTTCGATCCGATGTGCGGCAGCGGCACATTCCTCGCGGAAGCGGCGCAGGTGGCGCTGAACATCGCGCCGGGCGTCGACCGGCGGTTTGGCTTCGAGCAGTTCAAGCAATACGACGTCTCGGCCTGGCAGAAGCTGAAGGTCGCCGCGCAGGATGCAAAGCGCGCAGCGCGCTCGGGCCGTGGCGATCTGCTGATTTACGGCAGCGACATTTCCGACAACATGCTCGAAAAGGCGCGCATGAACTTCGAGCGCGCCGGTTTCCCGTCGCTGCCGCTGAAGCAGCTCGACGCACGCAACATGATGCCGCCCTCGGGTGAGCCAGGCATTCTGGTGGCGAACCCGCCGTATGGCGAGCGGATCGAAGTGCGCGGGCGCGGTCCGCGCGGCGAGATTCGCGATACCGGACGTGAAGAAGGCGGTTTCCGCCGCGCAGAATCGGATACGCCCGACATGACGGAGTTCTTCCAGTCGTTTGGCGATGCGCTGAAGAAGCGCTTCACGGGTTGGCATGCATTCGTGCTGACATCGGACCGGAATCTGCCGGGGCAATTGCGTCTGCGCGAATCGACGAAAACGCCGCTGTTCAATGGCGCGCTCGAATGCCGGCTGTTCCGCTTCGATCTGATTGCGGGCAGCGTGAGGCAGCGTCCGGCGGCGGACGGGCCGAAAGAGTAAGCGGTTCTCTCACAGGAAAAGCGGGCTTCGATGCCCGCTTTTTTATTGCCTGTCGCCAGGTGATTGCTGACCACCTCGCTGACAACCCTGCTGCCAGAACGGTGTCAGTAGCCCCGCTGCACACTTCTCCTACGCCATCCGGCGCTATCCAACACACAGGAGAAGATCATGTCAGCATCCCAACTCAACCGTGCCATCGCCTGGTTCGAAATCCCCGCCATCGATTTCGAGCGCGCGGTGCGCTTCTACGAAACTGCGCTCGATACGACATTGCGCCGCGAAGACTTCGGCGTGCCGATGGCGATCTTCAACTACGACGAGCCATCGACGGGCGGCAGCATCGTCAGGAGCGCGACGCTGGAGCCGTCGGCAACGGGTTCAGTGAGCTATCTGAACGCGCAGCCGACGGTCAACGCGACGCTCGAACGCGTGAAGCGCGCGGGCGGCAAGGTCGAGGGACCGGCCGTGCAGTTGCCGAACGACATCGGCTGGATCGGCTTCTTCACGGACACGGAAGGCAACCGCGTCGGCCTGCATTCGAAGACCAACGGATGAAGTGACACAGAGCGCGCCGGGAGAGCATCGTGCGGCGCTATCATCGCGGGAGACTTTCCGTCTTTCTTCGGGAGACCCCCACGATGACGCGTCGTGCTGACCGGCTGTTCCAGATCGCCGAACTGTTGCGCGGCCGGCGCCTCACGACTGCGCAGCAACTGGCCGACTGGCTGCATGTGTCGCTACGTACCGTGTATCGCGATGTGCAGGACTTGCAGTTGTCGGGGGTGCCGATTGAAGGTGAGCCGGGTATTGGATATCGGTTGAGTCGCAGCGCGAGTCTGCCACCGCTCACTTTCACCGCCGATGAGCTGGCCGCGCTCGCTGCGGGCGCGCGGATGCTCGAGTCGTGGGGTGGCGAGAGCATGGCTGCGGGCGCGCGCGGGGCGCTGGCCAAGATTGCTTCTGCGATGCCTGCGGACAAGCGTGCCGCTATCGACCGGCTGGCTTTTTTTGCGCCTTCATTTCATATCGATGGGAATGTGTCGTCCATCGTCGATACGTTGCATCGAGCGATCGATGCAAGGCGTGTCGTCAGTTTTGCTTATCTGGACAAGCATGGGGCGGCGACGACGCGGCGTGTCTGGCCTCTTGCTCTGGCTTATTGGGGTGCACGATTCACGCTCGGCGCGTGGTGCGAGTTACGCGAGGATTTTCGGCATTTTGCTTTGGCGAATATCGGTGAGCTTGAGGTGCTTGAGGCGTTTCCTGATGTTGAAGGAAGACGGTTGGCGGATTTTATGCGGAGTATCGGGGTGAGGGCGCGCTGAATTTTGCGCGCGGTTTTGTTATTGGTGTGGCATCCGCTTTTTGTTAGTGGTCTGCCTGGGTTGCCCCTGTGCGGGGCGGCACCTACTTTTCTTTGCCGCCGCAAAGAAAAGTAGGCAAAAGAAAGCGGGCTAACACCGCCAATGCTAGTTATTGCCTGCGGG
>NZ_QBUY01000186.1 GCF_003121405.1 Paraburkholderia sp. C35
CTGGCGGTGTTAGCCCGCTTTCTTTTGCCTACTTTTCTTTGCGGCGGCAAAGAAAAGTAGGTGCCGCCCCGCACAGGGGCAACGCATGAAGTACTAACACCGAATCGCGGATGCCAGACCACTAACAAAAAGCGGACGCCAGCGAAAGCAAAACCTAACCCCCAGCGTCGCAGACAAGAAAAAACCAAACCTTCAACAACACTTCCCAGCACCACCAGCATATCTAGCCGCCTGCCGCTCCCGAAAAAACTCCTCATACGACATAACAGGCCGCTCAGGATGAGTCTCACGCACATGCGTGACATAAGTCTCATAGTCGGGCAGACCGACCATCAACCGCATGGCCTGCCCGAGGTACTTCCCGGCGTTGCGCACATCATCCCGCAATCCAGAGAACATGACACACTCCGTTCAATGCGAACTGCTAACCGTCTGCCCGGCAGGCAGCATTTCAAACGGGGTCTCGCGCACAGTAGGCAGATCCGCGCGACGCGCCCGCACCACCGCAAGCACACCGTAGAACACCACGCTAACCACGACAAATATAAACAGGCCCGCAAGCACCGCATCGACATAGTCGTTAAACATGATCCGATGCATCTGCTCGATCGACTTCGCAGGCGCGACGATCTTGCCCGCATCGGCGGCAGCGCCTAGTTTCGCAGCATGCGCCAGAAAACCGACCTTCGGATTGGCATCGAAAATCTTCTGCCAGCCCGCCGTCATCGTGCAGATCAGCAGCCAGACCGTCGGCACCAGCGTCACCCACGCAAAACGCTCACGCTTCATCTTGAACAGCACCACCGTCCCAAGCACCAGCGCAATACCCGCCAGCATCTGGTTCGAAATGCCGAACAGCGGCCACAGCGTATTGATGCCGCCAAGCGGATCGACCACGCCCTGATACAGGAAGTAACCCCACGCAGCCACGCACAACGCCGTAGCGATCAGGTTGGCCGGCAGCGAATCCGTGCGCTTCAACGCGGGATGGAACGTGCCCAGCAGATCCTGCAGCATGAAGCGCCCAGCACGCGTGCCTGCATCGACTGCCGTCAGGATGAACAGCGCTTCGAACAGAATCGCGAAGTGATACCAGAACGCCATCATCGCCTGGCCGCCAATCACCTGATGCAGAATCTGCGCCATGCCGACTGCCAGCGTCGGCGCGCCACCCGCACGCGCAACGATCGTCGTTTCGCCGACAGCCTTCGCCGTCTGCGTCAACATGTCAGGCGTCAGAACAAAGCCCCATTGCGATACCGTCTGCGCGACTGCGTCCGGCGTCGAGCCGAGCACGGCAGCGGGTGCGTTCATCGCGAAGTAGATGCCCGGCTCGATCACGGCAGCCGCCACCAGCGCCATGATCGCGACGAACGATTCCATCAGCATCGCGCCGTAACCGATGAAGCGCGCGTTCTTTTCGTTATCGAGCAGCTTGGGCGTCGTGCCCGACGAGATCAGCGCATGGAAGCCCGACACCGCACCGCACGCAATCGTGATGAACAGGAACGGGAACAGGTTGCCCGACCACACAGGGCCCGTGCCATCGACGAACTTCGTCAGCGCAGGCATCTTCAGTTCCGGTGCAACGACGAGGATGCCGATCGCGAGACCTAGAATCGTGCCGATCTTGAGGAACGTCGACAGGTAATCGCGCGGTGCCAGCAGCAGCCACACCGGCAGCACCGAGGCGACGAAGCCATAGCCGATCAGGATCCACGTCAGTTGCGTGCCGCTGAAGGTGAACCATGCGGCCAGCGCAGCGGAGTCATGCACGCTCTGTCCGAACGCGATCGATGCCATCAGCAGCACGAAGCCGATGATCGACACTTCGCCGATACGTCCCGGACGGATGAAGCGCGTGTAGACGCCCATGAAGAGCGCAATCGGAATCGTCGCGGCAACGGTGAACGTGCCCCACGGCGAATTGGTCAACGCCTTCACGACGATCAGCGCCAGCACCGCGAGGATGATGACCATGATCAGGAACGCACCGAACAGCGCGATCACGCCTGGCACGGTGCCGAGTTCCATCTTGACGAGATCGCCGAGCGAGCGGCCATCGCGTCGCGTCGAGATGAACAGCACGACGAAGTCCTGCACCGCGCCCGCGAACACCACGCCTGCCAGAATCCACAGCATGCCGGGCACGTAGCCCATCTGCGCAGCCAGCACCGGGCCGACCAGCGGACCTGCGCCAGCAATCGCCGCGAAGTGATGGCCGAACAGCACGTACCTGTTGGTCGGCACGTAGTCGAGGCCGTCGTTGTGCCGCATGGCAGGCGTCATGCGCTTGCCGTCCAGTTGCAGCACGTTGTTCGCGATGAAGCGGCTGTAGAAGCGATAAGCAATGAGGTAGACGCACGAAGCGGCGATCACGACCCAGAGGGCGCTGACCTTTTCGCCGTGCGCAAGTGCGATGGTGCCGAACGCGAATGCGCCGAGTAGCGCAACCGCTGTCCAGATGAGAAAACTGGATGCCCGGTTCATGAGAGTCTCCATACTTGTTTGCATGCCCACCAGCGCGGCTGGCGAGGCCCAATGCAGCGCGCTGTGAAGGACGCCGCGCATGGTCGAAGATGTGCCATGCTCATGGGCGTGTAGTATTCGTCTTCGTCGTATGCGCCACAAGCGCACAACTACGTAAGCGCGCTACGTAGAATTACGTAGGCAGTCCGACGGGCTATCCGCAGATGAAACTCAAGGCAAAGATCTTTCTGCTCGCCATCGTGCCGTTTCTGGCCGCGATTGCAGGCATTGCGTTCGGCGTGCGCCATCAGGCCACGTCGCTGGCGAGCGCGCAGCACGACACCACGCAGTCCGCCTACATGGCGAGCAAGGAAATCGAACTGCGGCATTACGTCGATCTCGCCACCAGCGCGATCAAACCGCTCTACGACGAGGCAGGCACCAACGCCCGCGACGACGCGATGCTGCGCAATCGCGCGCTCGCGATCCTCGAAAAAATGGACTTTGGTCAGGACGGCTATTTCTTCGTCTACGACATGCATGGCCGCTCGCTGATGCATCCACGCGAGCCGGATCTGGTCGGGCGCGACCTGTGGACCTTGCGCGATCCGGCTGGCTCGCTGACCATCCAGCAACTCATCGCGGCAGCCGCGCAGGGCGGCGGCTATGTGCGCTACGTGTGGCATCGTCCGTCGACGGGCAAGCTCGCGCCGAAGCTCGGCTACGTCGTACCGTTGCCGCGCTGGGGCTGGATGCTCGGCACGGGCATCTATCTCGACGACGTCGACACCACACTCGCGCGCATCGATCAGCGCGCATCATCCGATATCGAACACACGATGCTATGGATCGGTGCAATCGCGCTGGCGGGGCTGGGTGTGATCGCCGTGTGCGCGCTGGTGCTGAACGTCAGCGAATACCGCAGCGCGGACGCGAAGCTCAAACGGCTTGCGCAACAGGTGGTGGAATCGCAGGAACACGAACGCGCGAGGTTGTCACGCGAACTGCATGACGGCATCAGCCAGATGCTGGTGTCCGTGAAGTTGTTGCTCGAATCGGCGCTGGCGCGCTTCGAGTTGACCGAGCCGCGCGTGCAGCCGGCGGAAGCGGCGCTGTCTACGGGTATTGGCAGACTCGGCGATGCGCTGCGCGAAGTGCGGCGCATCTCGCATGCGCTGCGTCCGTCGATGCTCGACGATCTCGGTCTTGCCGCCGCGCTCGAACAGCTGACGCGTGAACTCAGTGCGCAAAGTCATCTGGCCATCGGCTTCACGCAGATCGCTCACGATCACGCCACCGAGTTGCCCGACACCGTAAAAACCGCGCTGTTTCGCATCGCTCAGGAAGCGCTGACGAACATCTTCCGTCACGCTCACGCGACGCAGGCGGGCGTATCGCTGGAAGTGTCGGCACGCCGCGTCACACTGTCGATCAGCGACGATGGCCGCGGCTTCGACGTCGAACGGGTACAGGCCGATCCGAGTGCGGGCGTCGGCTTGCGCAACATGCGCGAGCGGCTCGAAGCGCTCAACGGCGAGTTGCAACTGGCGTCGCGTCCCGGACACACCATCGTGACCGCCAGCGTGCCACTGTTCGCGCAGGCAGCGCTCCACATCGAAATGCAGGCAGACCATTCATGAACAGTCCAGCGGGCGCGGCGCGCCTCATTCTCGTCGACGATCATCCCCTCGTGCGCGATGGTTTGCGCGCGCGTCTGGACGCGGTGCCGGGGTTCGTGGTGGTCGGCGAAGCAGGCAACGCCGACGAAGCGCTGGCGCTCGCCGCCGCGCATGAACCAGATCTCGTGCTGATGGATGTCGGCATGCGCGGCATGAACGGTATCGCACTGGCTGCGCTGTTTCACGAGCGCCATCCGGGTATCCGCGTGCTGATGCTGTCGATGCACGACAACGTCGAATACGTGACGCAAGCGGTGCGTGCAGGCGCGAGCGGTTATGTGCTGAAGGATTCGCCGGGCGCGGAAATCATCCGTGCGATTGGCGCGGTGCTGGAAGGCAAGACCTACTTTAGCGAAGGACTGAGCGCGCGCCTGATTCATGCTTCGGCGATGCGCGATCCTATCGAACGATTGACGCCGCGCGAACGCGATATTCTCGATCAGCTTGCCGAGGGGCTATCGAGCAAGCAGATCGCGCAGCGTAATAACCTGTCGGTGCGAACCGTCGAGACACACCGGCTCAATCTGAAGCGCAAGCTGGAGATCGAAGGGCAGGCCGAACTGATCAAGTTTGCAGTGGAGCATCGGCGGACGGGGTGAAGCGCTTCGCGGGTGCGTCACGCCACGCCACACCACGTCACGCATCAAACCTTCCTGACGAATTCCGATTTGAGACTCATGGCGCCAAAGCCATCGATCTTGCAGTCGATATCGTGATCGCTATCCACCAGCCGGATATTTTTGACCTTGGTGCCCATCTTGATCACGCCACCCGAACCCTTCAGCTTCAGGTCCTTGATGACAGTGACGGTGTCGCCGTCCTGCAAGACATTGCCCGCCGAGTCGCGATAGACCTTTGCGGTCGGCTCGTTCTGCATGGCTGACTGACTGGACCATTCGTGCGCGCACTCAGGGCAGATATACACGCCGCCATCTTCGTACGTGAACTCGGAATTGCATTGTGGACAACGGGGCAACGCGCTCATCGGTATTTCCTTGGTGTCTGACGCTGGCGATAAAAGCCGGCGAGTATAGCGCTCCCCGATGGCGGGCTTTCCCGAAATAGCCTCAGTCGCTGGCCTCATCGACAGGCGTCTTGATCTCATCCCGTTTAGGCCGGCGCACTGCTCTCAGCGTCCCGCTGTTCCCGCCGCCGCAGTAGAACCGTGCCGCGCCGTCTGCTTCCAAGCCCGACACGCGCACGCCTTCCGGCATATCGAGCATCTCCAGCACTTCGCCCGTGGCGGGATCGACATGCCGCAGATCGCTTTCGTCGCCTTCCCAGGTGCCGTGCCACAACTCGCCATCGACCCATGTCACGCCCGTGACGAAGCGGTTCGATTCGATGCTGCGCAGGATCGCGCCCGTCTGCGGATCGAGTTGCAGGATCTTGCGCTCAGCATACTGCCCGACCCACAGCGAACCTTCGGCCCACGCGAGTCCCGAGTTGCTGCCTTCGGGCGCCGGTATCACTGCCAGCACCGCGCCCGTTTGCGGATCGACCTTGCGGATCTGGCCGCTGGCAATCTGGTACAGATGCTGGCCGTCGAAGGCCGTGCCGGCCGTAGCAGGGACGGCGATGGCGCGCACCGTCTGGCCGCTCGCGGGATCGAGCGCATTCACCGCTTCGCCCGACGCGAACCACACCTGCTGTCCGTCGTACGTGACGCCGTGCACGTCGTCGATGCCGGGAAAGGGCCCATATTCACGCACGATTTCAGCCGTTGAGCGTTTCATCCTCGCGTCCTCGTCGAAGAAGTGTCGAGCTTTACATGCTAGTCGATAGGCAGCGGCGTGGGGAGTAACAACGCCGTCGCGAAACCGGGCATCGGCGGCATCATCCAGCGCCGCGCGCGGCCCTGGCCGAACGACCGCACCTTGCCCGTCGCAGCGAGCGTATCGAGCGCGCGCTGTATGGTGCGCTGACTCGCGCCGAGCGCCAGTGCGAGCGCGGAGCTCGACCACGCTTCGCCGTCCGCGAGCAGTGCGAGCAGCGGCGCGTGCGCATCTTCGACGGGCCGCGCGAGCACGACCACCGTCGTCGCACGCCGCGGCGTTAGCGCGAAGCCGCGCCTGGTCGCGTGGATATCGGCGAATACGCGCAGCATGGTGCGCAGCCGTCCCATTTCCACGCGCAGCCGCGCGCGATGCGATTCGTCTGCGTGCTTCATGCGGAACGCGCGTTCGATCAGCGTGTCGCGCGGCACGTCGTCGGGCCAGGCTTCGGCGAGTGCGCGCACGAGACTGAACAGCACGGGACGGCTTGCGAGCGGCACGACGTGACCCGCATCGCGCACGGCATGACGGCAGGCATCGACGACAAGCGCATCCGACGCCATCAGGGCTTCGACCTCGTCGAGCAGCAGAAGCCGTGCCTCGCCGCGTTCGATCAGACGTGCAGCGGGTGTATCGAGCAGGTGCGCAGCCGTTTCGACTTCCGCCGACAGACCCGCAATGCCCGCATGACGCGCAGCACGCGCTGCTTTTGCGAGCGCTGCGCGTGCGGCTTTGGTATGCAGGCGCCGCATCGCAATTCCCGCGACAATCAGTTCGTGGATCGCGCTCGAGGCGGGTGGAAAGGGCGCCGCGTCGAACCCGTCGAGCAGACGTTCTGCTTCGTCGAGATGGCCGATCAGCAGCAGGCGGCGCACCTGCAGATGCCGCGCGTGCGCGGCGTTGCGGCGATCGTGATTTGCTTCGAGCGTCTTGCGTGCGGCTTCGAGCGAACGCGTCGGCCAGCCGAGATCGCGCGAGGCCAGCGCGATTTCCGCTTCGGCGACCACGCAGCGGGCGCGCGCAACCGCTTCTTTCGGGCCGAAGGCACGCACCGCGCTGCGTAGCAGGGCTTTGGCGCGCACGAGATCGCCGAGTTGCGCCATCGCGATGCCGCGCAGCGCGAGCGCGGCCGCGTCGTCGCGCAAGGCGACGCGGTTCAGCGCGCCGAGCGGATCACCCGCGTCGAGTGCGCGCGCGGCGGCTACGACGGCTTCGTCCATCTGAATCACGCCACACTTGTCACTCCCGTCCATCGGATGTCCCGCACTAATCTAGCACGGCGCGATCGTTCTACATCGCGCATCCGACGAACAAAAGGAGGGACGAACGATGACCACGCATCCCGTCGCCACGCGCGACGCATGGCTACAGGCACGCCTCGAACTGCTGGAGGCAGAGAAGGCATTGACGCGCCGCAGCGACGAACTGGCGCGGCAGCGTGCCGCGCTGCCGTGGGTCAGGATCGACAAGACTTACCGGTTCGATACGGAAACCGGCAGTGTGACGCTGCCGGAGCTATTCGGCGGGCGCTCGCAGCTGATCGTCTATCACTTCATGTTCGGCCCGGACTACACGGCGGGTTGCCCGTCATGCTCGGCGATTGCCGATGGCTTCGATGGCGTGGCCGTGCATCTCGCGCAACATGACGTCACGTTGATGGCGGTGTCGCGTGCGCCGCTCGACAAACTGCTGGCCTACCGACAGCGCATGGGATGGCGCTTTGCGTGGGCATCGGCGAGCGCCAGCGATTTCAACTTCGACTTCAACGTGTCGTACACGGAAGCGCAGCAGCGTGCCGGCGATATCGAGTACAACTTCGAACGCGGCGGCCACGCGATGGACACGGCGCCCGCACCGGAACCCGTGGTGCGCTTCGCGGCCAGTTGCGGCACGGATGCGCCGACTTACTCGCGCGACCGGCCCGGCATCAGCACCTTCGTGCTTGAGGACGGCGTCGTGTACCACGCCTATTCGACCTATGCGCGCGGTGTCGATGGCGTGTGGGGCATGTACCAGTGGCTCGATCGCGCGCCGAAAGGGCGCAATGAGCGCGGCGTCTGGTGGCGCCGCCATGACGAATACGAGCGGCGTCGAGGCTGATCGTGGAGACGGCTGGCGTGGTCTTCGACAGGTGCGACAGTGGCGCTTCGGCTGTGTCGAGGTACGCGTTCTTCGGCCTCGTTGCGCTGGTGTTCGCGGCTTGCGTGACGCTGACGGTGGTCTGGTGCCACGCGATGGCAGCGATGGGCGAACTGCCGATGCCGGGTGGCGGGTCGCTATCGATGGCATGGGCGCCCATGTGCGGGCAGAAGTGGCCGCGCGTCGCCGTGAATTTCATCGGCATGTGGATCGTGATGATGATGGCGATGATGTTGCCATCGCTGGCGCCTGTGCTGTGGCGGTATCACGAGGCGATCGGTAAAGCGGGTGCGATGCGTGCGGGTGGTCTGACTGCGCTGGCGGGTATGGGTTATTTTTTTGTCTGGGCTGTGGTGGGTGTGATTGTGTTTGCGGTGGGCGCTGCACTATTTGCGCTTGTCGTGAGCATGCCGGCGCTGGCGCGCACGATGCCCGGCGGGGCAAGCGTGGCTGTGATGCTTGCAGGTATCGCGCAGTTCAGCCGATGGAAGTTGCGGTATCTGTCGTGCAGTCGCGCGTTGATTTCACCTGGCGGTGTGAAGCACGGCATGCGTGAAGCGTGGTCGTGCGGTATGCGCCTCGGTACGCATTGCATGTTTTGCTGCAGTGGTCTCACGCTGGTTCTTCTCGTGAATGGGGTGATGAACCTGGTCGTTATGGTGTTTGTGACTCTTTCGATTAGTGTTGAGCGGATGGCGAGGTGGCCTGATCGCGTTGCGCGGGCTGTGGGGGGCTTGGTGTTGATTGACGGGGTGGTGATGGGCTTGAGGGTGTTGTTTGCTTGAGCAGGGGATTTGGAGGTGAGGTTGGGAGGGTGGTGGTGGTGGCATCCGCGTTTTGTTAGTGGCCCGCCTGGGTTGCCCCTGTGCGGGGCGGCACCTACTTTTCTTTGCAGCGGCAAAGAAAAGTAGGCAAAAGAAAGCCGCTAACACCAC
>NZ_QBUY01000187.1 GCF_003121405.1 Paraburkholderia sp. C35
TTGCTTTTCAGTCCGGAGTGAAGCGCATACGCCGCGATAGCCGACACACCGTTTGCCACCTGGGCGGCCTGGGCCGAGCTGGTAAGGCCCGCTGAGACGCGGGTGCTTGAAGAGGGTGATGCGCCCTTGAAGAGCGCTGGCAGCGGGCATCAAGAAGAGTGATGCCGTGTGAAGGATAGGACCGGCTGGGGACCCGCAGGCAAGGACCGTAGTGGGTGGTGTTCAGCGGCTTTCTTTTGCCTACTTTTCTTTGCCGCGGCAAAGAAAAGTAGGTGCTGCCCCGCACAGGGGCGACGCATGAAGTACTAATACCAATTCGCGGATGCCAGCGAAACCAAACCAAACAACAAAAAAACCCAACAACAACACCGTTTTTGTCCATGCAAAAATACCCAACAACAACTGCGCAGCGCGCAACCCCAAGGAGACATCCGATGAGCACCGACCACGACCACGAAGAGCCAGAAACACCGAGAGACTGGCGCGAGCACGGCGTAAAAGTCATCAAAGGCGATCAACTCGATACCAACACCGCTCAAACCCCGGGCATGAACCGCGCCGCTGCCATCAACGCCGCGCGGGTCGGCGCGCAAAAAATCTGGGCCGGCACGGTGACGATCCACCCCAACGCCAAAACAGGCGCCCATCACCACGGCGCGCTGGAAAGCGTGATCTACGTGGTCCGAGGCCACGCCCGCATGCGCTGGGGCGAGCACCTCGAATTCACCGCCGAAGCCGGACCAGGCGACTTCATCTTCGTGCCGCCCTACGTCCCGCATCAGGAAATCAACGCCAGCACCGACGATCCCCTCGAATGCGTGCTGGTGCGCAGCGACAACGAAGCCGTGGTCGTGAACCTGAACATCGACGCCGTCGAACAACCCGAGACCGTCTATTGGGTCGATCCCATCCACAAGCACCCGCATGACCACTGACCCGACCGGAAACCCAGGCATGACGCTATCCCGCTCCCTGCGCCCTCGCCTGATCACGCTGTATTGCGGACTGGTCGCGGCCAATCTCGCCGCGTGGGCATGGGCGCTGATCGCGTTTCGCCACTATCCGCTGCTGCTCGGCACGGCACTGCTCGCCTATGGCTTCGGCCTGCGCCATGCCGTCGATGCCGACCACATCGCCGCTATCGACGCCGTCACCCGCAAGATGATGCAGGAAGGCAAGCGGCCACTCGGCGTCGGGCTGGCGTTTTCGCTCGGACATTCGACCATCGTCATCGCCGCGACCGTCGGCATCGCGCTGACAGCCCTGTCGCTGCATGGGCGCTTCGAGGAATTTCATGCGGTGGGCGGCACCATCGGCACGATCGTCTCGTCGGTGTTTCTGCTCGTGCTGGCTGGCGTGAATCTCGTGATCCTGCGCGACGTGTGGCGCCGCTATCGTCACGTTCAGCAGGGCGGACAGCTGTCGCATGAGGACGCCGCGCGCAGTGCGCCGGCCGGTCTGCTGTCGCGTGCGCTCAAGCCGCTCTTCCGTCTCGTGACGAAAAGCTGGCACATGTACCCCGTCGGCGTGCTGTTCGGCCTCGGCTTCGACACCGCCACCGAAATCGGCCTGCTCGCCATCGCCGCCGCCGAAGCGGGCAAAGGCCTGCCTCTTTACTCGATCCTCGTGTTTCCCGCGCTGTTCACGGCAGGCATGACACTCGTCGATTCCACCGACAACGTGCTGATGGTTCACGCCTACAGCTGGGCCATGGATGACCCGAAGCGCAAGCTCTACTACAACGCGAGCATCACGTTCGTGTCCGCCGTGGTGGCGATCGCGATCGGCGGCATCGAGGCACTCGGCTTGCTATCGGACAAGCTCGGCCTGAGCGGCGGCGCGTGGGACGCCGTGGCCGCCGTCAACGAGCACTTCGGCGTGCTTGGCTATGGCATCGTCAGCGTCTTCATGCTGTGCTGGATCGGCTCGATTCTTTTTCATCGCTGGCGCAAACCAGTTGCTGTCGGCCGCTAACGACACTACGCCGGCGGTCGCGCCGCCGCCCCAGCGTCAAAACGGCCGCAGTAGCGCGGCACGCGATTGCCCCGCAGCGCCACGCCGTTGTGCATACGACACAACTGCCGCCCGGATTCGTCTGAAGGGAAGCCGCTGTGGCAGCGAATGCTCCCAATCCAGGGGCAATCGCTTACACTGATCCCGCATCGTCGCCGCAGTACCACCGCAGCGCCGCGCAATCGTACGCGCGGCGTCCCAACAGAACGGATCGGACCCACCATCGATGAAGAATTCCGCGGACCCGCGTCTTGCGCCTCGCCCGGCAGACATCACTGACCTCGAAGCCACGCGCCGCAGCGCCGACGCCCACGGCAATCACGCCATCGACGAATTCCTTGCCGGCCGCCTCACGCGGCGCGAACTGCTGCGCTATGCGAGCGTAATCGGCATGTCGCTTGCGGGCGGCAGCCTGCTGGTGCCGCGCAGCGCGCGTGCGCAGGCCGCGGCAGGCGCGAACGCGACGATCCGCGTTGCGCATCTCACGCCGGCTGGCGCGGTCGATCCGATGACCGTCACCGATGCCGCCAGCCTCTGCCTGCTCAACCAGACGGGCGAATTCCTGATCGACGACGACGGCGAGAAACAGACGCTGCGGCCCTCGCTCGCGCTGTCGTGGAAGCCGAACGACAAGGGCGACGTGTGGACCTTCAAGCTGCGCGAGAACGTCAAGTTTCACGACGGCCAGCCCTTCACCGCGAAGGACGTCGCCGCAACCTTCGACCGTCTCGCCGATCCCGCCGCCGGTTCAGCTGCGCTGTCGACGCTCAAGGGCGTGCTGTCCAAAGGCGGCACCAAGGTCATCGACGATCACACGGTCGCGTTCCATCTCGACGCGCCCAACGGCAATTTCCCGTACTACGTCTCGTCCGACAACTACAACGCCGTGATGCTGCCCGCGAACTACGCAGGCAACTACGAGAAAACCTTCATCGGCACCGGGCCGTTCAAGCTCGAAAAGTATCAGACGAAGGTGGGCGCGTCGTTCGTGCGCAATCCCGACTATTGGGGCGAAAAAGCGCTGCCGCAGCGCGTGCAGTTCACTTTCTATGCGGACCAGCAGGCGCAGATTCTCGCGCTGCAAGGCCATCAGGCCGACGTGATGCCCACCTTCACGATCCAGGGCGGCCAGGGCTTGACCAACAATCCCGAGTTCAAGGTGGTGGGCGTGAAGTCGAGCGCGCATCGGCAGATTCACATGCGCGTCGACAGCCCGGAGTTCAAGGACAAGCGCGTGCGCCAGGCACTGGCGCTGTCGCTCGATCGCGAAGTGATCGTCAAGGGTCTGTTCAAGGGCCGCGCGCAGGTGGGCAACGACAGCCCGTTCGCGCCGGTGTTTCCGTCGTCGGATGCAGGTGTGCCGCAACGCAAGATCGACGTCGCGAAGGCGAAGCAGCTGCTCGCGCAGGCCGGCGTGCCGAACGGTTTCGACGTCACGCTCACCACCGAAAAATACATGGAGCTTCCCGATCTCGCCGTGGTCGTGCAGAACTACGCGAAGGCCGTGGGCATCCGCATCAACCTGAAGGTCGAGAGCCAGTCGCAGTACTACGGCTCGGGCACGCCGGGCAAATCGGACTGGCTCGATTCGCCGCTCGGCATCACCGACTACGGCAGCCGCGGCGTGCCGAACGTGTTCCTCAGCGCGCCGCTCACCAGCACGGGCACCTGGAATGCCGCGCACTTCAAGAACCCGCAGTACGACAAACTGGTCGCCGAATACGTCGCTGCGCTCGACATCGCCGCGCAGAAGAAAGTGTCCGCGCAGATCCAGACGCTGCTGCTCGACGAGACGCCCGTGGTGTTCCCATTCTTCTACGATCAGCTGATCGCCGCGCGCAAGCAGTTGAACGGCGTGCGCTTCACGGCCATCGCGCAGCTGTATTTCGATCGCGCGACGCTCGCGGCCTGATCACGCGCGACGCTGCGAGCAAGGGATTTCGATGTCGACCACGGCTTCCGCTTCTGTCGCTCGCGGCTCGCACGGCAGCATGATGCGCGTCGTGCGCTTTGTCGGCACGCGCATCGGTTTGTCGTTGATCACGTTGTGGCTGCTGTCGGTGATCGTGTTCGCGGGCGGCCAGCTGCTGCCGGGCAATATCGGCCGCGCGATACTCGGCCCGCTCGCCGATGCGCGCGCCGTGGCCGCGCTCAATCATCAGCTTGGCGCGGACCGGCCGCTGCTCACGCAATACACGCAGTGGATCACGCACTTCCTGCAAGGCGATATGGGGCTGTCGTACACGTATCGCGAGCCGGTCGCGTCGTTCGTCGGCAGTGCGCTGGCGAACTCGGCGAAACTTGGCTTTCTCGCGTTCATCGTGGTCGTGCCGCTCGGCATCGCGGGCGGCGTGTGGGCCGCGATGCACGCCGGGCGCTGGCTCGACCGTACGATCAGCATCACCGGCCTGTCGCTCACCGTCGTGCCTGAATTCGTCTCGTCGATCGTGCTGATTCTCGTGTTCGGCGTGTGGCTGCAATGGCTGCCCATCGACGCAACCTATCCGCCCGGCGCGAGCATCTTCACGCAACTGAAGCATCTCGCACTGCCCGTGCTGCCGCTCGTGTTCGTGTTCTTCGGCTACATCGCTCGAATGGCGCGCGCAGGCACCGTCGAAGCACTCGACGCCGACTACACACGCACCGCCATTCTCAAGGGCTTGCCGCCGCACATCGTGATCTTCCGGCATGTGCTGCGCAACGCGTTGCTGCCGACCATCACCGTCGCGGCCACGCAGCTTGGCTACATGATCGGCGGTCTGGTCGTGGTCGAGACGCTGTTCCACTATCAGGGCATCGGCTCGCTGATCTACAACGCGGCCAAGGCCAAGGATTTTCCGATGCTCGAAGCGGGCGTGCTCACGATAGGTGTGGTGTACACGCTCGCCAATCTCGTTGCCGATGCGATGTATGTGCTGCTCAATCCGCGGCTGCGCGTGAGGAGCGCCGAATGAGCGCGACTGCACCCGTTACGCCGCCAAACACGACTGCGCCGCGCACTCATCGCTATGACACACTGCGCATGCTGCTGCGTTCGCCGACCTTCGTGGTCGGCGCGTTGATCGTGCTGTGGTGGGTCGTGTGCGCGATTGCAGGCACATGGATCGCACCGCTCGATCCCTACGCATCCGATCCATTGAACTCGCTCACGCCGCCCGCGCATGGCCACTGGTTCGGCACCGATCAGCTAGGCCGCGATGTGCTGTCGCGCGTGAGCGTCGGCGCACGCGACATCCTCACCATCGCTCCCCTCGCGACGCTGCTCGGCACGCTCGCGGGCACTGCGCTCGGCCTCGTGGTCGGCTATTTCGACGGCTGGGTCGACAACGTGATCGGTCGCGCGATCGATGCCGTGCTTGCGCTGCCGCTGGTCATCGTCGCGCTGCTCGCGCTGGCTGCAGTGGGTGCGTCGAATCTCACGGTGATCCTCGTGATCGGCATCACCTTCACGCCGATCACGGCCCGCACGGTGCGCGCCGCCGTATTCGCCGAACGGCATCTCGACTATGTCGCTGCTGCTCAACTGCGCGGCGAAAACGCGTTCTACATCATGTTCGCGGAGATCCTGCCGAACGTGCTGCCGCCCATCATCGTCGAAGCGACGGTGCGGCTCGGCTATGCGATTTTCGCCGTCGCCACGCTGTCGTTTCTCGGCTTCGGCATCCAGCCGCCTTCCGCTGACTGGGGTCTTGCCTTGTCCGAGTCGTACACGCTGATGGCGGGCGGCGCATGGTGGACTGTCGTGTTCGACGCCGCCGCCATCGCGTCGCTGGTAGTTGGCGTGAACCTGATTGCCGATGCCGTGCAGGGAGCCGTCGACGCATGAACGGCCCTTCTCCGCCGCCGCCGCCGCCCGCATCGTTTCCCGCCTTCGATGTATCGAAGAGCGAACAGTCCGATGCGCTCACAATCGTCGGCCTCACCGTCGCGTACCGCACGCGCGGACGCGAGCGCGAGGTGCTGCAGGACGTGTCGTTCCGCATCCGGCGCGGCGAAACCTATGGTCTTGTCGGCGAATCGGGCTGCGGCAAGTCGACGGTCGCGATGGCGACGCTGCGCTATCTGCCACGCAACGGGCGCGTGAAAGCAGGGCGCATTTCGATTGCGGGCAAGGACGTGCATTCGCTCGACGCTGCCGCGTTGCGCGAACTGCGTGCGAACCGGATTTCGATGGTCTATCAGGACCCGTTGCGCGCGCTCAATCCTTCGCTCACGATCGCGCGCCAGGTGGCCGAAGCGTTCGAAGCCTCGGGCGCGACACGTGAAGCAGCGTTGAAGCAGACGGCCGAGATGCTGCGCAAGGTGCGCATCGCCGAACCTGAGCGCGTGATGGACAGTTATCCGCATCAGTTGTCGGGCGGCATGCAGCAGCGCGTCGTAATCGCGATGGCGCTTGCGTCGAAACCCGCGCTGCTGATCCTCGACGAACCGACCACGGGACTCGACGCGACCGTCGAAGCCGAAGTGCTCGATCTCGTTGCGCAACTGCGCGATGAGTTTCAGACGGCTGTGCTGTTCATCAGCCACAACCTCGCGGTGATCGGCAGGATGTGCGAGCGTGTCGGCGTGCTGTATGCGGGCAAGCTCGTCGAAGAAGGCGCGACGCAGGATGTGTTCGCGCGGCCTCGACATCCGTACACCGTCGGCCTGCTGCGCTGCCTGCCGACGATTGGCCGCAGCAAGGACACCGACCGGCTCGACACGATTGCCGGCAGTCTGCCGCAAGCAGGTTCCGTGACGCAGGGTTGTGTGTACGCGGAACGTTGCCGTCTCGCTGACGACCGCTGCCGCCGCGAGGCGCCGCCGCCCTATCGCGTGACCGCGCCGCATGGCGATCAGATGGCGCGCTGTCACTATCACGAGCGCGCCGTCGAACTGCCGCGCGTGACACCTGTCGATGCACCCGCTCAGGCTTCGAGCGACGCGCACGAGGCACGCGATGCATCGCCTGTCCTGCGTGCGGAAAACGTCTCGAAGACCTTCCATGTGGCAGGCGCAGCGCTGCGCGCCGTCGACGACGTGTCGCTCGAACTCGCGAAGGGCGAGACGCTTGGTCTGGTCGGTGAATCGGGCAGCGGCAAGACGACACTTGCGAAGCTGCTGCTCGGCCTCGTCTCGCCCGATGCAGGCAGCGTGATCGAACTCGACGGCACGCCATTGCCGCCGCGCGTCACGCATCGCAACGACGATCAGGTCAAGTCGCTGCAGATCGTGTTTCAGAATCCCGATTCGGCGCTCAATCGCGCGCATTCGGTACGTCGGTTGATCGGGCGCGCGTTGTCGCGTCTGTCCGCGTTGCATGGCGACGCGCGCGAGGAGCGGCTCACGTCGCTCGCGCAGGCGGTGCGGCTGCCCGACCGCTATCTGACTTCGCGTACGCGCCAGTTATCCGGTGGCCTGAAACAGCGCGTCGCGATCGCGCGTGCGTTCGCGGGAGAGCCTCGCATCGTGGTGTGCGACGAGCCGACTTCAGCGCTCGATGTCTCCGTGCAGGCCGCGATCCTCAACCTGCTCGCCGATCTGCAGCGCGATCGCGGCGTGAGTTATGTGTTCATCTCGCACGATCTGAACGTCGTGCGCTATCTGTCGGACCGGATCGCCGTGCTGTACGTCGGAAGGCTGCTCGAAATCGGGCCGGCTGCGGCTGTGTTCGATGGCCCGCATCATCCTTATACGGAAGCGTTGCTGTCGTCGGTGCCTGTGCTCGATCTACCCGAGCTGCCGGATCTGTCCGATGGCGAAGTGCGCAGCGAAGCGAAGGTTCAACGCATTCGTCTCGAAGGCGAACTGCCGAGTCCCGCCGTACCGCCTTCGGGCTGCGTGTTTCATACGCGCTGCCCGCGCAAGCTGGGCGCACTCTGCGAGCAGCAGGATCCACCCTACGCCGATGCAGGCGATGGCCACCGGATCCGCTGCCATATCCCCGTCGATGAATTGCGTGCGCTCCAGCGCCGCCACTGATCTCCCCTTCCCGCGCCGCTTCGACGTGCAATGAAACGAAAAACCGCCTGATTCGAGGCCTGCGTTTCAGGTCCGAAACGTTTTTCACGCGTTTCGATGCGCGCGCAACGGAGCGTAATCGCAAGCGCCATGTGCGGCGGGGCTTCGCGCGCAATGGCATGGTTATCGCTAAACGATGCTCACGCATGGGGTTGTGTCGCGATCGGCAAGTCCTCGGGCAACGCTGCTTCGCGCCTTTAGCAGCATCATCAGGCGCGCGGCGGCACTCAGAAAAGAACTGTCGATCCAGCGTCTGACGGATGCAGCATCACTGCATCTGCCTGACCGTGCGGGGTGGCACGCGACCCGCCGCTGACAGGCCCGGCGCGTGCAATACGAATAACGGAACAAGGCGACACGCAGTGAAAAAGGAATGACGGCTTGCGGGGGTCGTCGTTTCCTCGGGAGGGGTGCGATGAATACCAATACATTTAATACGTACTACTACAAAGCGCTACGGGGTACGGCAACCATTGTGGTTGGCGCGGGGACTTTAATGGCGGCCCAGCTGGTTCAGGCCGCATCCACTGACGATGTGATTCCGAAGTGGGTCGTCACAGCCGATGCACCGCTGCCAGCCAGCGGCGCATCGGCGGCGACGCAGGCTGTAATCGACGACACGGCGTCGACGGGCGCGGAGTCCGGCACGACGACGACAGCCGCCGACGACGCGGCATCCGTCTTCCTCCTCAAGACATGTATCGGCAACCCAGGCAACTGCACGCCCAATAGCGGGCGTGGCAGCGGCGGCGCGGGCGCCAGCGCGGGTGCGGCCGGCTCCAGTTCGTCGGGCGCTGCATCCGGTGGCGGTGGCGGCGGATTTGGCGCTGCGGCGGGGCCAAGCGGGAACT
>NZ_QBUY01000188.1 GCF_003121405.1 Paraburkholderia sp. C35
GTGTTGTCGACGTCGCCCTGTGTGGATACCGTCAGCCCGTTGTCGCCATACAGCGTGCCGTTGCGGTTGACGACGCCCGCATCCGCATTCACCTGTGCAGCCTGTTGCGCGCTGAGCGTGCCGCCGCTGTTGTCGAGTTTCGCGCCAGCGACGGTGAGCGCACCATTCGTCTGCACCTTGCCGCCGACGTTCGACAGCGCGCCCGTCGCCTTGACCTTGAGCATGCCCGCGCCCGCTTGCTGGAGCGTGCCGCTGTCATTGGTAATCGTGTTCGCCGAAACAGTCAGGCTGTTCGCGTTCGATGCAATCGTGCCGCCCGTGCTGTCGAGCGTGCCGCCTGCGCTGATCGTCTGGTCGGTGCTGCCGTACTGCGTCAGCCTGCCGTTGCGGTTGATGAGGTTGCCTGTCGATGTGACGGCAAGCGTATCGCCGTCGATGCTGCCGTTCGTGTTGTCGATGGACGCACCTGAGACGGTCGTCGCCGAGCCTGACAGCGTCCCGTTCACGTTGCTGAGTGCGCCCGTCGCGGTCGCACTCAATGCGCCGCCCGCCGTGACAGAACCGCTATTGGTCACATTCCACGCGCGCAGCACCGCGTCGCGCAGCGCGTTCACCTTGCCCTGATTCGTGAAGGTGGCCGCGCTCAACTGGACATTGCCATTGCCGCCAATCGTGCCGCCGACACCATTCAGCAGCGTGCCCGTCACACCGAGATTCAGGCCATCGCCATTGAGCGACAGGATCTGTCCGCCCGTGTTGTCGCGCGAAGCCGCATTCAACGTCGCGCCGCCTGCTGACTGGATCACGCCCTGACGGGTCGCGAGCGTGCCGCCCGCCGTGAGGCCGAGTGTCGACCCGGACACAATCTGTCCGCCCACGTTCGAGATGTTTGCCGCCGATGCCTGAACGGAACTGCCCGACAGCTTGCCGCCGTCACTCGTCAGCGTGCCGCCAGCGCTGGCGTTAAGCGCACCGCCCGCCGTGGGCGTGGCGTTCGACAGGTTCAGATTGCCGGTACTGGAAACTGTCAATGCGCCATTCGCCGACGTGTTGCGGCCGGCGAGATTGACGCCCGCGCCATGGATGGTCGTACTGCCGCCGCCCTGATTGCGGCCCGTAGCGGTAATCGCGCCCGTCGCCGTCACGGAGAGGTCGCCGGAACCGGCAATCGTGCCGTCACCGTTCACGCCTGCGCCGAGCGTCCCCGTCGACGCAACGCTGCCCGCGCTGATGGTCGCGTTCTGCTGCGCGGCGATCGTGCCGCTGTTGGTGAGCGCGCCCGACGTGCTCGTGCTGACGCTTTGCTGCGCGTAGGTCGTGCCGCTGTTGTCGATGCCATCGTGCGCGCTCGCCGTGATGTTCCCGCTTGCGTTCGTCTGACCGGCGAGCACCAGCTTGCCCTGTGTCGTCAGGATCAGATCGCCAGCCTGCGCCGCCAGCACGCCTTTGTTCGACACGCCGACGCCGTTCTCCGTACCGACCAGCACGATACGGTTCGCATACATCCCGCCCAAATTGCTCACGTCAATTGACACGCTGGGCACAGCGCCGCTGCCCGTAACAGGCGTGGCCGCAAGCGTGTTGTAGTCGACCGCGTTCGCACCTGTCACGACATTCAGGTTCTTCGCATAGATCGCCGCATTCGCCTGTACCGCGCGCGCCAGCAGATCAACCTGGTCAATATTCGCGCCGTTGAACCCGGCACCTTGCACGGTGATATTGCCGCCGGTGACGTTGAATCCCGCGAGCGAACCATCGGCCGCGAAGTTTGGCGTACCGGTCGTGAGCGTCGCGCGCGACGTATTGATAAAGCCGCCACCATCGACCATCAGCCCGTTCGGATTCGCAATAACAAACCGCATCCACCGGCCATCGATCAGCACGCGATCCGGGTCCGATGGATCGCGCTGGGCGTCCGGCAGTCCCGCCGCGATCAGCGCGCGTGCGCAACCGGGCCAGTCGCCCGGTTGCCCGGCCTCCGGCTCATTGAATGACGCCCACGACAGCGTGCCCAACACATCCGAGCCGTAGCCATGCGTTTCGCGCCAGTTCGCGCCGTGCGCCAGCAGGAACGCGGTCAATCCGGCGTCGCCACGGAATACGGCGTGGTTCAGCGCAGTCGCGTCCCAGTCGCCACCGCGCGCGGCAACGGGCCAGCCGCGTTCGACCATGGTCCTGACTGCGTCGGCGGAACCCCATGCCGCTGTGTCGGGCAGCAAGCGAAGCTGATCGGCAGGAAGTGAGCGGGGCAGATCAAGATCGGGGTGATCGGCCTGAATGCGCCGTGCTTCCACCGAATCGGCGCGCGCGCAGGCCGCCATGAACTCGTCCGCGGCGCTGGGCGTGTCGTCTGCGCCAGCGGCGCACAGCAGATCCGCGACGTCATGTTGTCCCGTTTGCATCGCCAGCCGCGAGGCGCTGATACCGTGAGGCGTGCAAGCGCGCGGATCGGCGCCCGCATCGAGCAGCGCCGCGATGTGACGCGCCGAGCGCCGCACGGCGATAGCACGCAGCAGCGGCGGTCCCCATGCCGTGGTCGGACCGGCTTCGACCGGTTCGTTCGGATCGCCGCCATGCGCCAGCAGCAGTTCGAGCGCGGCAGGATCGGTCATGTCGAGCGCCCGGCGCAGCGCATTCGTGCCGCCCACGCGCGCGCCGTGCGCCAGCAGCAGGCGAGTGCAGTCGGGCGCTTCCAGCGAGTGATAGAGCGATTCGCCATCGTCGGGATTCGCGCCGGCCTGCAGCAACATCTCCGTCATGACGGTATCGCGATTCACGCCCGCCGCGCCATATAGCGCGGACAGCCGTTCCGCTTCATCGGGCGATGCCAGCGAAGCAGGCGGATAGCGGTTACCAATGCTCGCATTGGGATCGGCGCCCGCCTGAAGCAGAAACCTAACGCAATCGCGCAGCCGTTCGGCGAATTCCGGCAGATGCCCGAGGCGCGAATGCGTGACGGCCACGAGGGGCGGCAGATTCAGCGGTCCGTCCGCACGATCGATCCAGCCAGGATCGGCGGCGGCTGCAGCGGCGATCACGTCCAGCTGTCCGCAAGCGCACGCCACCCACACATCCGTCGACGGCAACGCCGGATGATCGCGCAACAGTCGCGCCGCGACGCGCGGCCGTCCCGCGTCATAGTTGCCCGCCACGTCGCCGGCATAAACAAGGCTGAGCCAATGGCGGATCCACGCCTGCTGTTCGCGCTGCACGCCACGGCTTTCGACATACAGGCGAAGGTCCGCCCACGACGCGAAACCATATTCCCGCGCAAGGCAGGACTGCGCGTCGTGCAGACGCAGCCCAAGCGCGAGCACCTCGTCATGCGTTCGATGAGCAGCAGCGGGGAGAAATTCGATAAAGCGGGCAACGGCAGCCGGGTCGCCGTTGCGATAGAGGCGAAGCAGTTCTTTGGCCTGCTTCTTCAGATGGTCGGGATGAGCCTGCGAAGGCAGCGTCTTCATTGTCGATCCTCGTGCATGGGAGGCTGTCGGTCCGCAACACCGCCTGCACAAAGGATGGCGAGATCATGCGATGGCAATTCGCAGGTGAGTTCGACTCTTTCCGCGGACCCGGAAGCGGCCTGTACCGCTGACGAGATCGTAGAAGACGATGCAGCGTGCCGTCAAGCCACTACGTTCGCGCTATTCGTGCGGCGGCAGCAGTGCCAGCAGCAAACGCCGTAACTCCTGGCTTTCGCGCTTTGAGAGCCGTGCCGTGAGAATGCGCTCGACTTCCTCGACGCGCGGCCGCAAGGTCGCCAGTTGCTGCTTGCCGTCCGCCGTGAGAAAGAGCACATAGCTGCGCTTGTCGACGGGATCGTCGGACCGTTCGATCAAACCATTGCGCACCATGCGCGCGACGAGATCGGCGATGGTCGAACGGTCGACGTCGAGTTCATCGCCGAGCTGCCGCTGATTGACACCGGGCGTTCGATGCAGGATCTCGAGCGCCGCGTACTGGACGCTCGTGATGTCCGCGGAGACTTCGCTGAGCCACACGGCAACGTGGCGCTGCTGCGCGCGGCGCACCAGGCTGCCGGTGAATTTCGACAGCGCTTCGGGGTTGTCGTCAGGGTTGTCGTCTTGAGCCGGCAATTTCTGAGTGTCGCAGCGGTTAGCGCATGCGGAAGATTGGCCGGAAAAAGTCGGTCAGTTCCGCATAGGCATCGAGTGGAAGAACATGCGCGACGTATTGATCCGGACGGACCACGACAAGCGCACCCCGTTCGCGATCGATGCCGCGCTCGCCGAAGATACCAGTCGCTGCGTCGCTCGTAAATGCCTTCTCGTAGTCGATCAGGCCGTGACGTCCCTTGCGTGGCAAGAGCAACGCGGGCAACGCCTCGACGCGCACTTCGCGATGCGGCTGCTGCAGCACGGCGCGCAGATCGAAGATGCTGTCGATATCGGCGCCCTCGGGCGTGACGCGGCGCAGGAGCGAATCGGGCGAATTCAAAAGATGCTCGCACAGCGCATCCAGCGCCTGCCGGTTCGCGTCGGCGAATGCGTACAGACGCCAGCGGCCGTCCGCGCTGGCCGCGTGACCGAGATGCACGGGCTTCGCATCCGCGAGCCGCACCACGGGCGACGAGTGAAAGCGCGTGCCGATCGTGAAGCCTTTGGCAAGCGCCTGCCAGGTCGCTTCGCCCGTCAGCATGCCGGGCCGGTAATGCGTCGCGACGCCTGCCGTGTATCGTCCGGCGCGAACGAAATAGGCCTGCAATTCAGCGGGATCGACACCGCCCGCTTCCGGGCGTGCCGGATCTTTGGGCGGCGCGGCCATCATCGCCGACCACTCCTTGTCGAAATCGATCAGTTCCTGTGCGATCGGCTGACGCTCGTCGGAATAGCTGCGCAACAGGTCGATTTCGCTTCGCCCCTGCAACACCGCGCCGAGTTTCCAGCCAAGATTGAAGCCATCCTGCATCGATACGTTCATGCCCTGGCCAGCCTTCGCGCTGTGTGTGTGGCACGCATCGCCGGCAATGAACACGCGCGGCTCGCGAACGGTGCCGTCGGCGGCGATGGCGTCGTCGAAGCGATCGGTCAGACGCTGGCCCACTTCGTAGACCGAGAACCACGCGACTTCCTTCACATCGAGCGTGTACGGATGCAGGATGTGCTGCGCTGTTTCGATGATGCGATCGACAGTGGCCTGTTTGATGGTGTCGCGATTCTCCGGCGTGACTTCGCCCATATCGACGTAGAAGCGCACCAGATAGCCGCCTTCGCGCGGAATGATCAGCAGGTTGCCCTTGCTCGCGGACTGGATAGCCGCCTTCAGGCGAATATCGGGGAAATCGGTGACGGCGAGCGCATCCATCACGCCCCACGCATGGTTGGCGGCATCGCCGCGCAGCGTCTGGCCGATGGCGGTGCGCACCTGACTGCGTGAACCATCGCAACCCACCACATAGCGCGCCCGCACGGTGACCTGTTCGCCGAGCCGTGCAACGTCCGTGCGCCTTAACGTCACACGCACGGGATAGTCGCCGTCATCGTCGCGTTGCACGTCGACGAGTTCGAGGCCATAGTCCGGTTCGAGGCGCTGCGCCGAGCGACGCATCACGTCGAGCAGATAGTCCTGCACGCGCGCCTGATTGACGATCACATGCGGAAACTCCGACATACCTGCTTCGGTATCCTGAACACGGCCGGTACGGCGAATCGCGCCACGGTCCTGTGCATCGGGCCGCCAGAAAACAGTCTCGTTGACCCAGTAGGCTTCGCGCAGCAGACGGTCGCTCAGGCCGAACGCGTTGAACATTTCAACAGTGCGGCACGCGACACCATCGGCCTGTCCCATCTGCAACGGTCCGCTGCGGCGTTCGACGATACGTGTGCGAACAGACGGGAATTGCGACAGTTGCGCCGCCAGCACCAGACCCGCCGGACCGCTGCCGACGATCAGCACATCGACGGTGTCGGGCATCTCGACGCACGGTGCGCTATCGGCAGCAGGTTCGATGGTGGGATCGCCGACGCGGAAACCGTTCAGATGAAATTGCATGTTGTCTTCCTCCATGTTGCGGATGTCATCGTGATGAGAAATATACTCCGTACACCAACTATTTCAATGAAAATCCAGCCCGACTGACGTTTACCCTGGTTCGACAACAGAAATCCCAGTCATATCAGGTAAAACCCTAAGTCCTATTCCGTGTGACGGTCGACTCTGCTATAAATTGCGCCTCGTAGCTGATCACGTTTTAGCACGGCGATTTTTAGCAAGTCTCGCAGGGTGCAACGAGAGCATTTGATAGGAACGGCATGGCGCGCGTAGTGGTGGTGGGCAGCATCAACATGGACATGGTGGTCGTCACGGACACGTTTCCCCGTCTGGGCGAGACGCGGTTCGGCAAAGGCTTTTCGACGAGTCCGGGCGGCAAGGGCGCGAATCAGGCCGTCGCTGCGGCGCGTCTGGGCGCGCAGGTGACGATGGTCGGCCGCGTGGGCGCCGACGCCTTCGGTGAAGCGATGAAGGCGACGCTCGCACGCGAAGGCGTGGACGTGCAGCACGTCACGACCGGGCGCGAGGCGACGGGTATTGCCGCGATCACGCTGACGGGCGGCGACAACGCCATCGTCGTCGTGCCGGGCGCGAACTATGAACTGTCGCCGGAAGATATCGATCGCGCCGCCGATGCGTTCGAACAGGCCGACGTCGTGCTGGCCCAACTCGAAGTGCCGTACGCGACCGTACTGCATGCTGCACGCCGCGCCCGCGCGCTCAACAAGCCGTTCTTTCTGAATCCCGCGCCTGCCGTTGCATTGACCCAGGAACTGCTGGATCTCGTGACACTGCTCACGCCGAACCAGCATGAACTCGCAACGGCCTTGCAGACACGCGAAGAAGACTGGGCCGATGAACTTCAAAAGCGCCCCGGCCAGATCGCGATGACGCGCGGCGAAGAGGGCGTGTCTTACGCCGATGCGAACGGCCAGCTCGTGCACAAGCCGGGCTTCAGCGTCGATGCCGTCGATACGACGGGCGCGGGCGATACCTTCAACGGCGCACTCGCTGCGTTCTGGAGTCTCGGCATCGACACGGCAGTGCGCCGCGCGAATGCCGCCGCCGCGCTGTCCGTCACGCGCGCGGGCGCGCAGGGCGGCATGCCGACGCTCGCTGAACTCGATCAATTTCTCGACGCTCAATCATGAAGAAGCTTGGACATCTGAACCGCGATATCGCGCGCGTGCTGGCATCGATGGGTCACACCGACAGCGTCGTGATCGCCGATTGCGGCCTGCCGATTCCTGATGGCGTCGAATGCATTGACGTATCGCTGACGCTGAACGTGCCGGGCTTTTTCGACGTGCTCGATAGCGTGCTGGCGGATTTCAAGGTCGAGCGTGCGGTGTTTGCGAGCGAAAGCGCGGACCACAATGCCGCCGTCGTCGAGCGCATCGCGCATATGGCAGCGAACGGCATCGCCGTCGAACAGGTGCCGCACGAAGCATTCAAGCAGCGCTCGCGGGACGCGAAAGCGATTATCCGCACGGGCGAGTGCAGTCCCTACGCGAATGTGATCCTGCATTCGGGCGTGATCTTCTGAGAGGCACATCATGGAAGTGTTGATGCAGGGCATCGGCAAGGCCTTCGGACCGGTGCGCGTGCTCGAGGGCGTCGATTTCCACATCAGTGCGGGTGAGATTCACGCATTGATGGGCGAGAACGGCGCCGGTAAATCGACGCTGATGAAAATCCTGTGCGGCGTCTATCAGGCCGACGCGGGCAAGATCGTGATCGATGGTCATGCTGCGCAGATCCGCAATACGGTCGAGGCCGAGCGTGCCGGCATCGCGATCATTCACCAGGAGCTGAACCTCATCCCGCAACTGACGGTGATGGAGAATCTGTTCCTCGGCCGCGAACCGGGCCGCTTCGGTATTGTCGATTCCGCGCGCATGCGGCGCGACGCGCGCAAGTGGCTCGACATGGTCGGCGCGAACGACATCGATCCGCAGACGGAAGCGGGCGCGTTGTCGATTGGCCGGCAGCAACTGGTTGAAATCGCCAAGGCGTTGTCGCTGGATGCGCGCGTGGTCGTGATGGACGAACCGACCGCTGCGCTCACCAACCGCGAAATCGACACGCTGTTCGAGATCATGCTGACGCTGAAGGCGCGTGGCGTGGCCATCGTCTATGTGTCGCATCGTATGGAAGAAATCTTCCGCATCTGCGACAAGATCAGCGTGCTGCGCGACGGTCACTTCGTTGGCGAACGCATGATCAGGGACACGAGCTTCGATGAAATCGTGCGCCTGATGGTCGGGCGTGAACTTGGCGAGCGCTTTCCGAAGCGTCAGCACAAGCCGGGCGACGTGCGTCTGCAAGTCAGGGATCTCGCCGATGAAGGCAATATCGCTGGCATTTCGTTCGACGTGCGCGCGGGCGAAGTGCTCGGCATCGCCGGATTGATGGGCGCGGGCCGCAGCGAAATTCTTCGCACGCTGTTCGGCGCCAATCGGAAGACGCACGGCACCGTCACGCTCGACGGCAAACCGCTCGACGTGCGCGATGCATCGGCGGCAATTGCGGCGGGCATCGGCTTCGTCACGGAAGACCGTAAGGGGCAAGGTCTCGTGCTCGGCATGTCGGTACGCGAGAACGCGACGCTCGTGCATCTGGACAGCTACGCAACGTTTGGTTTTGTCGACAGCAAGGCGGAGCGGCAGGCTGTCGATGGTCTGATCGAACAGTTGCGCGTGCGCACGCGCGACGCGGAACTTGACGTGAAGTCGCTATCGGGCGGCAACCAGCAGAAGGTGGTGTTCGCGAAGTGGCTGGCGCGCCCGCCGAAGGTGCTGCTGCTCGACGAACCGACGCGCGGCGTCGATGTGGGCGGCAAGGCCGAGATC
>NZ_QBUY01000189.1 GCF_003121405.1 Paraburkholderia sp. C35
CGTAGTGGGTGGTGTTCAGCGGCTTTCTTTTGCCTACTTTTCTTTGCCGCGGCAAAGAAAAGTAGGTGCTGCCCCGCACAGGGGCAACGCATGAAGCACCACTAACAAAACGCGGACGCCAGCGAAGACCACAACCCTCGAGCGCCAGCGAAAATCAAACCCTAACCTTAAGCCTCGCAGACCACTTCATGGCAGGCAACTCAACACACCGATAAAACACCCAAGCAACCCCCACCGCAACAAGCATAAAACCAAACCCAGGCAAAATAGAAACCTGAAGCGCTGACCGATAAAACAGCGACGAAAGGAGCACAAAAATGGGCAGATGAATCGAATACAGCGAGAAGCTAAAGTCCCCAAACCACGAAAACAGCCGCGCAACAGGCGAGTCCGACTGACGCGGACGCTTGAGAGCCTCAACCAGATAGCATGCAAACCCGATCGCCCACAATTGAAACGCAGGGTACTGCCCGAAGTGAAACGCAGCACAACCCAGCACGCTCAACACCAGCGCCGCGCCATACATCAACCAGGACCGATCGCGCGCCGGCGATGAAGCCCCACCACGCCGAACCTGCACTTCAGCAATCCACGCCCCAAGCGTCCACGAAAACCAGAACGACGTGAAGAACTGCAAATAGTGCCGCTCAAAAACAAACACCGAAACAATATTCACGAGCGCCACGAACCCCAGCGCCGGCATCATGCCAAACTTGCGACGCAGGGCTAAAAGCAACGGATAGACGAGATAAAACTGCACTTCGAGCGACAGCGTCCACAATGCACCATTCGACCCATACGTCTTCCCCGCCACACCCTGCAGCGAAAACAGATTGACCAGAAACGCCTTAGGCCCGATATCGAGAATCTTATGATTGACCGGCAAAAAATGCAGACTGGTCCAATCCAGCGCCAGCGTGAGCACCAACGCAGCGAACAGCACAGGATAAATACGCGCAAATCGCCGCGCCCAGAAATTGGCAGCATTGAGCCGATATGCAGGATTGGCAACCAGCCGCTGCGCAGCACTGCGATGAATGCAATACCCGCTGATCACAAAGAAAATCGGCACCCCTGCCGAACCCCACGCAATCGGCAAGGTCAGATACGCCACGATCGTATTCAGATCGAATGACTTGCCGGCCAGCTGGTGAAAGCTCTGCATTCCCACCCATTCGACCTGGCGGCAATGAAAATACGCCACCAGCAGCGCAGCAAAGCCGCGCATCGCGTCGATGACGTGCTCCTTGTCCGCGACTTTCGCGCCGCTGCGCGCGGCAGGTGCAAAGGACGGGGACGAACCAGTGGCGTCCAGTGCTGTATCGCTCATGCGCGGTCCTCGGTGTTCGATAATTGAATTGACGCGCAGCATGAAACACGCAGCGCGCCTGCCTGCATATCCTAGGTGATCGGGCGCGCAAAAAAACGGCAAGAAAATTCTCGTAATTAATTCATTCGTGACATCCATATTGCATTCGATTCAAACATAAAAATACGAATAGACGATTGAATTATTTGCCGTTTTTTTTCATGTTAGGTTGATGCGGGGAAAACTTTCGACAGGGGTGGGGTCATGAACCTGCATTTGATCGCCGGCGTCGCCGTGCTGCTATTGCTCGTCGCCGTATCGGCCTATCGCGAAGCCTTGCGCAACGAACCGATCAGCCGTATCCGCATGAATCCGGAAAAGATGCCGCAGTTCGAAGAACACGAATGATGGCAGCCGCGGCAAGCGGGCAATGCCCGCCTTGCCGGCATTGGCAAGAATTACGGAACGTATGCGCGCCGACTCATAGCGGTTGCGTCATTCTTTCCGTATTCGTTTCAAGTATCGGAATGAAATTGCGGAAGAACAATTTGAATTAATTTCAACGCAGATTCAGTGCGTCTTTGCAGATTGTTTTCCGCTAGTCTTTTCCAGCAACGACAATGCGCCGTCTGTCACGGCGATTGCATACATTCAATCAAACCGAGTGGAAATGCATACCATGCTGAAAGTCACCAAAGCCGTCTTTCCTGTCGCGGGCCTCGGCACACGCTTTTTGCCCGCCACGAAGGCGAGCCCGAAGGAGATGCTGCCCATCGTCGACAAGCCGCTGATCCAGTACGCGGTCGAAGAAGCGATCGCAGCAGGCATCACCGAAATGATCTTCGTCACGGGCCGCAGCAAGCGCGCCATCGAAGATCACTTCGACAAATCCTATGAGATCGAGGCGGAACTCGAAGCGCGCGGCAAGGAGCAACTGCTCGATCTCGTGCGCAGCATCAAACCCGCCAACGTCGACTGTTTTTATGTGCGTCAGGCGGAAGCGCTCGGTCTCGGCCACGCCGTGCTGTGCGCAGAAAAGCTGGGCGGCGACAGCCCGTTCGCCGTGATTCTCGCCGACGACCTGCTGCACAGCGAAAAGCCTGTGATGAAGCAACTGGTCGACGTGTTCAACCACTATCACAGCTCCGTCGTCGGCGTCGAAACGATCGCGCGCGAAGCGAGCCGTTCGTATGGCGTGGTCGATGGCAAGGAGTGGGAAGAAGACGTCATCAAGCTGTCGGGCATCGTCGAAAAGCCGGCCCCTGAAAAGGCGCCGTCGAATCTCGGCGTGGTCGGCCGCTATGTGCTGATGCCGACCATCTTCCGGCATATCCGCGCATTGAAACCGGGCGCAGGCGGTGAATTTCAACTCACCGATGCACTGCAATCGCTGCTGACGGAAGAGCAGGTGCTCGCATATCGCTACTTCGGCACGCGTTTCGATTGCGGCAGCAAGCTCGGCTATCTGAAGGCCACGGTCGAATTCGCGCTGCGTCACCCGGAAGTGCGCGCGGACTTCGAGGACTATCTGCAAAGCTATCTGCCGCTGCATCTGACGGCTGCCGCCGCCTGAAAGCAACGCCTGCGACCTCGACGGCGGCGCGTTTATCCGCCGTCGCGTTGCAGGTCAGTCGGTGCCAGCGCCCGCTTTATCCGCACGAAGCGGGCCCGCTGGGCGACGATGCGCGTGCGAGCAATGCGCGCACATCGTCGTCGGTGGTTTCGCTGAAGTCTGCGTAGAACTGGCTGACGCTGAAAAACACGTCCGGCGCAGTCACGCAGACCAGTTCGTCGACGTCGCTGCCCAAACGCGCCGCTGCGTCGGACGGCGCAACCGGCAGGGCGGCGACGATCTTCACGGGACGCCTTGCACGCAATGCGCGCGCCGCCACCTTCATCGATGCGCCCGTTGCCAGTCCATCGTCGACGAGGATCGCGACGCGGTCTGTTACCTTTATCTGCGTACGCTTCGGATCGAAGAATAGCGCCTCGCGCCGCGCGAGTTGCGCCTTTTCCTCTGCAATCACACGCTCGAAATCCGCTCGCGATATGCCTGCGTCGCGTATCAGTTCGTGATCGACATACAGCGCATCGCCCGATGCGATTGCACCCATCGCCAGTTCGCATTGCCACGGCACGCCAAGCTTGCGCACCACGAGCACATCGAGCGGCACACGCAGCAAGCGTGCGACTTCAAACGCAACAGGCACGCCGCCACGGGGCAAACCGAGCACGACAACATCTTCGCGTCGCGCGTAATGCTTCAAGTGCCCGGCGAGCGCACGTCCCGCGTCCGCGCGATCGGCAAAGCGGCGCTGCATGATTCGCTCCCACGTCGGCTATCCCATCACTATAGGACGTTGAGCATCGAGAGCGCCGACTCCTGCAACGGACGCAGCACGCGATTGAGCGCCGCATCCGGTGATTCCTTGCCCATCGGCATATTCGTGCTGAGCGCGGCGACCACTTCGCCATGCCGGTTCTTCATCGGCACGGCCACACCGCGCACGCCGATATCGAGTTGCTGCTCGATCACCGCGTAGCCATCGGCCTGTGCGCGGCGGATCTTTTCCAGCAGGCCCGTCTTGTTGGTGACGGTGTGCGGCGTGAAGGGCGCGAGTTCGGTGTCGGTGAGCCACGTCTGCATCGCTTCCTGATTGCGGTGATACGCGAGCAGCACGACGCCGGGCGAGGTGAGCGGGGCGGGCACGCGCGCGCCGAGCACGAAGCCCGTCGTCATCACGCGCGAACTGCCGTTACGTGCGATGAACACCAGTTCCCAGTCGTCGAGCACGCTCACGTACACGGACTCGCCGATGCTCAGGCTCAGTTGCTGCAGATACGGCTGCACGGTCTTGGGCAGGCGCGCGGAATCGAAATACGACCAGCCGACCCGCAACACGCGCGGCGTCAGCCCATACAGCTTGCCATCGCCCTGCACGTAGCCGAGATGTTCGAGCGTGAGCAGATAGCGGCGCGCAGCCGTGCGCGTCATGCCCGTCAGTTGCGCAGCCTGGCTCGGCGTGAGTCGCGCGTGCTCGCTGTCGAACGATTCGAGAATCGCGAGACCTTTTTCGAGGCCCGCAATCCAGTCGCGTTTGTCCAATGGCGGTCGGTTCATGGCAATCGTCCCCTGATTTTGCGCGGATAACGTATCGGTATGCGCGATTATCGCTCACACGGGCGCGCTTGGTTCAGCGTAAAGAAAATCGGCGTGACGGGTACGAATGCGGGTAGGCAAGGCCATGCGATACGTGTGAATCGCCCGCCAAGCCTCGTTTTCGCTGTGTCCGCGCAGCAACAGCTTGCCTGGTGCAAACCCGCGAAGCGCGCGTTAATCGCACAACGTCGTGCGATTAACGCACGCTTTACGCAGTTGGAGCATTGCTCACCCAGACACGCTTGCCTATTCTTGAGCCACCTCAGCGCCTTGCGCTTTACGCCGCGAAGCATCGAATGGGTCGGTCGGTTGTATCGAGCAGCGGCATCACGGGTTTCATCGAAGAAGGTTCTGCCATGAGTCACCCCACGAATCAGCCTTGCATCATCTCCGTCGCGATCACGGGTTCCGTGCCGCGCAAGAAAGACAACCCGGCGGTGCCGATCTCGATTCCCGAGCAGGTCGAGAGCACCCATGAAGCCTATGAAGCCGGCGCAACGCTCGTGCATCTGCACGTGCGCGACGAAGAGGAGCGCTCGAGCTCGGACCGCAACAGCTTCGCGCTGCTGCAGGAAGGCATCCGCAAGCATTGCCCTGACATCATCATCCAGTTTTCGACGGGTGGCCGCGGCCGCTCGTTCGAGCAGCGCGGCGCGATGCTCGATCTGCGTCCCGACATGGCCTCGCTGGCCACCGGGTCGGTGAACTTTCCGACCACGGTCTATGAGAACCCGCCTGATTTCGTGCGCACGCTCGCGCAGACGATGCTCGATCACGACGTGAAGCCCGAGATCGAAATTTTCGATCTGGCGATGCTGTACAGCACCGTCGATCTCGTTCAGCAAGGTCTGCTGAAAGACCCCGTGCACGTGCAGTTCGTGATGGGCGTGAAGAACGCCTTGCCTGCGCGTCGCGAGATTCTCGAATTCGAAGTCGCGCAACTGCAGAAGCTGCTGCCGACGGCGACGTGGACGGCGGCGGGCATCGGCCGGCATCAGCTTGAAGTCAATTACTGGACGCTCGAAATGGGCGGCCACTGTCGCACGGGTCTCGAAGACAACGTGCGCTGGGACAAGGACACGCTCGCGAAAAGCAATGCGCAACTCGTGCAGCGCGTGGCGAATCTGTGCGCGGAATACGACCGTCCCGTTGCGACCGCGAAGCAGGCTCGCGAGATGCTGGCACTCAAGCCCGCAGCATAGACACGACTTTTCAGACACGCCATCCCATGCTTCGCTCCATTGCTACTGTGTCGGTTAGCGGCACGCTCGTCGAGAAACTCGCGGCCATTCGCGCGGCGGGTTTCGACGGTGTCGAGATCTTCGAAAACGATCTGCTGTATTTCGACGGCTCGCCCGCCGACATCCGCAAGCGCTGTGCCGATCTCGGCCTGCAGATCACACTGTTCCAGCCGTTCCGCGATTTCGAGGGTGTCTCGAAGGAACGGCTCGCGCAGAACCTGAATCGCGCCCAGCGCAAGTTCGAACTGATGCACGAACTCGGCACGGATCTGGTGCTCGTGTGCAGCAACGTCAATGCAAACGTGATTGCAGACGATGCGCTGATCGTCGATCAGCTCGGACAGCTCGCGCTGCTTGCCGAGCGCGAAGGTGTGCGCGTCGGCTTCGAAGCACTGGCGTGGGGCAAGTATGTGAATTCGTATCTGCATGCATGGCGGCTGGTCGATGCCGTCGATCATGCGAGCCTCGGTCTGATACTCGACAGCTTCCACACGCTGTCGATCGACGATCCGATCGATCCCATCGCCGACATTCCGGGCGACCGCATCGCCTTCGTGCAGATCGCCGATGCGCCGCTGCAAAAGATGGATGTGCTCGAATGGAGCCGTCACTACCGGTGTTTTCCGGGGCAAGGCGATCTCGATGTCGCGGGCTTTGCCGATCGCGTGCTTGCAACGGGGTATCAAGGTCCGTTTTCGCTCGAGATTTTCAACGATGGCTTTCGCGCCGCGCCGACGGCGGCCACGGCAGCCGACGGTTATCGTTCGCTGCTGTACCTCGAAGAGCAGGCCGCAAAGTACGCCACTGAGCACGCGAGCGCAAAGGCCAGCCAGCCGCTCTTCACACCGCCTGCGCCACCCGCGCATTCGGGCTTCCAGTTCATCGAGTTCGCCGTCGATTCGACCAGTGCGCCGCGTCTCGCGCAACGCTTCGCGGAGGCGGGTTTTCATGCGGCGGGCAAGCATCGCTCGAAAGACGTGACGCTGTATCAGCAGGGCGATGCGTCGATCGTGCTGAATGCCGAGACCGATTCGTTCGCCAGCGAGTTCTTCCATCGGCATGGCTTGTCGCTGTGCGCGTCGGCGTTCCAGGTCGACGATGCAGCACGCGCGTTCGAGCGTGCGACGTCGTTCGGTTATGCACCGTTTTCGGGCCGTGTCGGTCCGAATGAACGCGTCGTGCCGGGCGTGCGTGCGCCCGATGGCAGCCTGCATTATTTCGTCGATGCACGGCCCGATGAGCCCACGCTCTACGAAGCCGATTTCGTGCTGACGCCGCAGCAGGATGCGCAGCGCATGCGGGACGAACGAGGAGGGCTGAAGGGCATCGATCACGTCTGCCTCGATCTGCCTGCCGACTCGCTCGATACATGGATTCTTTACTTCAAGGCCGTGTTCGGTTTCGATGCGGAACCGGCGTGGCTGCTGCCTGATCCGTATGGCCTCGTGCGCAGCCGGGCCGTACGCAGTACCGACGGTTCTGTGCGGATCGTGCTCAACGCATCGGCAGATGGGCGCACTTCGACGGCGCAATCTCTGCATACGTATCGCGGATCCGGCCTCAATCACGTGGCGTTTTTCACAGACGATATCTTCGCGGCCGTCGAACAGTTGCGCGCACGCGACGTTCGGCTATTGAAGATCCCGTCGAACTATTACGATGACCTTGAAGCACGATACGATTTCGCCGACGGCATCGTGTCGCAAATGAAAGACGCCCACATCCTCTACGACAGGGATGCGCAGGGCGGCGAATTCTTCCATGTGTACACCGAGCAGATGGATGGACGCTTCTTTCTCGAGGTCGTGCAGCGCAAGGGCGGTTATGACGGATATGGCGCGGTCAATGCACCCGTCAGGCTCGCCGCGCAGGCACAGCGCAAGAACAGTTAAACGCAGGCATAAGCAATAAAGGATCGCGCGGGTTTTCCGCACTGGTAGTAACCCGCAGCGATCGGCGCAAGACCGTTTTCCCGCATCACTCCAGTTTTCGCACTACCCGCAGCACCGGCGGCAGCGTTTTATGCGCGCATGGTCGCACTTGTCTGTACCTGTAGTAAGTACCTGTTTATACCTGTTACACGCCGCCGACAAAACGATGCTTGCGCATCGAGACAACACTTAAAGACAAAGGATCAGGAGATGAAACGACGTTACCCCGAAGTCAAGGCCGCCTTGGCGGGCGCAGCGATGCTGGCCACGCTGCCGGCCTTCGCGCAAAGCAGCGTGACGCTGTACGGCATTATCGATAACGGCATCGGCTATCAGTCGAGTTCGACCTCGCTCGGTTCGACCACGGGCGGCCACTCGGCCTTCAAGATGGTCACGGGCGTGTGGGCGGGCAGCCGCTTCGGCCTGAAGGGCGCAGAAGACCTCGGCGGCGGCACGAAGGCGATCTTCACACTGGAAGAAGGCTTCAGCGCGAACAGCGGTGCCATGTCGACGAGCGGCCTGATGTTCAGCCGGCAAGCGTTTGTCGGCGTGTCGAACAACACGTACGGTTCGCTGACGGCTGGCCGCCAGTATGCGGCGTACTACCAGCTGCTGTCGCCGTATAGCCCGACGACGTGGCTCACGGGTTTCTACGGCGCGCACGCGGGCGATCTCGACGGGCTCGATACGATTTACCGCGCCAACAACACGCTGCTGTACATGTCGCCGACGTTGTACGGCTTCAAGTTCAGCGGTTCGTATTCGTTTGCCGGTGTGCCGGGCAGCGCGTACGCAGGCTCGACGTGGAGCACGGCGATCCAGTACGCGCAAGGCCCGATCGGCATCGCGGTGGGCTTCTCGAAGATCAACAACTCGAATGTCAACGGCGGCACCTTCGGCACCGATACGACGACGTCGAATGCAGGCGCACAGGCCGGTATTTCGGCGGTGACGAACGGCTATCAGTCGGCACGCGCGCAGCAGCGTTTTGCAGTCGGCGCCGGCTATACGTTCAACAGCCAGTTCGATATCACGGCAACGTACTCGAACGT
>NZ_QBUY01000018.1 GCF_003121405.1 Paraburkholderia sp. C35
AAGAGACACCGCCTTTGCTTTTCAGTCCGGAGTGGTGCGTGTACGGCGCGACAGCCGACACACCGTTTGCCACCTGGAGAACGTGGGCAATTTGGTCGCGCGTGTTGCGACGCGGGCGCGTGAAGCGGGGGATGAGTGCTTTAGAACGTTGGCAACGAGCATGAGCGAGTACGTTGCCGCGTGAGGTGCAGGACCGGTCGGGGGCCCGCAGGCAATAACAAGGATTGGCGGTGTTAGCCCGCTTTCTTTTGCCTACTTTTCTTTGCGGCGGCAAAGAAAAGTAGGTGCCGCCCCGCACAGGGGCAACGCATGAAGAACCAGTACCAAAACGCGGATGCCAGCCCCGAGGCTAAACCGCGAAAGCCAGCGCGAATCACAAATCGACCCGCCAGCGGCCGAAGTCACCAAAGCCAGGTCAAAGCAAACAAAAACAAAGCCCCTTCTCGATCACCGTTTCAACTTGGCAAACGCCGCCGCCATCGCATTGACGGTTTCCGGCTCACGCGAAGACCGCTGCTGACCACGCGCAGCGCCACCCGAAGATCTCCCACCGCGATCCTGCGAGACACCACCCGCACTACCAGCACGCCCACCGCCGGACGACGCGCCTACTTCATCATCCATCCGCATCGTCAGTGAAATCCGCTGACGCTTGACGTCGACTTCCAGCACCTTCACCTTGACGATCTGCCCGGCCTTGACGACCTCATGCGGATCCTTGATGAACTTCGTCGACAACACGGAGACGAGCACCAGCCCATCCTGATGCACGCCAATATCGATAAACGCGCCGAACGCCGCCACATTGGTCACGACGCCTTCGAGCACCATCCCCGGCGACAGATCCGAAATCTTCTCGACGCCTTCACGGAAGGTAGCCGTCTTGAACTCAGGACGCGGTTCGCGGCCCGGCTTTTCAAGCTCGGTGAGAATATCGCGTACGGTCGGCAAACCAAATCGATCATCGACGAACTCGGCAGGCGAGAGCCGCGACAGCGACTCGCGATTACCCAATACTTCGCCAATATTCTTGCTGATCTTCGCCAGCATCCGCTCGACCACGGGATACGCTTCCGGGTGAACCGCCGAACGGTCCAGCGGATTCTCCCCGCCGTTGATCCGCAAAAAGCCCGCAGCCTGCTCGAACGTCTTGTCGCCCAGACGCGGCACCTTGCGCAGATGATCGCGCGTCGGGAACGGTCCATTCGCATCGCGATAATCGACGATGTTGCGCGCGAGCGTCGCGTTCAGGCCCGACACGCGCGCGAGCAGCGCAGCCGACGCCGTGTTCGCGTCCACGCCAACGGCATTCACGCAGTCTTCAACGACGGCGTCGAGCGAGCGCGCCAGTTCGCGCTGGTTCACGTCATGCTGGTACTGGCCGACACCGATCGCCTTCGGCTCGATCTTCACGAGTTCGGCGAGCGGGTCCTGCAGGCGTCGTGCAATCGACACCGCGCCGCGCAGCGACACGTCCATGTCGGGGAACTCCTTGGCCGCCAGTTCCGATGCCGAATACACCGATGCGCCCGCTTCCGACACGACGATCTTCTGCAATTTCAGTTCGGGGTGACGCGCCATCAGCTCGCTCGCGAGCTTGTCGGTTTCGCGCGACGCCGTGCCGTTGCCGATACTCACCAGTTCCGCCTGCGTCTGCGCGGCAATGCGCGCGAGCCTGGCGATCGAGCCGTCCCAGTCGCGGCGCGGTTCGTGCGGGTAAATCGTGTCCGTGGCGAGCACCTTACCGGTACGATCGACGACGGCCACCTTCACGCCCGTGCGCAGACCCGGATCGAGGCCGATCACGGCCTTCGGGCCAGCCGGCGCAGCCAGCAGCAGATCCTTCAGATTGCGTGCGAACACACGGATCGCTTCGCTCTCGGCTTCTTCGCGCAGATTGGTCAGCAGTTCGTTTTCGATATGCGGCTGCACCTTCACGCGCCAGCACCAGCGGCACACGTCGGAGAGCCATTTGTCGGCCGGGCGGCCCTGATTGGCGATGCCGAAGTGGCGCGCGATCATCGCTTCGCCCGGATGCGGCACCTGCGCGTCGAGTTCTTCGCCGAGACCGAGCTTGACCATCAGCACGCCGGCATTGCGGCCACGGAAGAGGGCGAGCGCGCGGTGCGACGGCACGGTGCGGATCGTTTCCGAGTAGTCGTAGTAGTCGCGGAATTTCTCGCCTTCTTCGCCTTCCTTGCCTTCGACGACCGTCGACGTCACCACGCCCTGGTTGAACAGGTAGTCGCGCAGCTTGCCGAGCACCTCGGCCGTTTCGCCGAACTGCTCGGAGAGAATGTCGCGCGCGCCGTCGAGCGCGGCCTTGACGTCGGCAACACCCTTTTCGGCGTCGACGTATTGCGCGGCTTCCGTCTGGGGATCGAGCAGCGGATTGGCGAGCAGCGCGTCGGCGAGCGGCTGCAGGCCGGCTTCGCGGGCGATCTGCGCACGCGTGCGGCGCTTCGGCTTGTACGGCAGATAGAGGTCTTCGAGCACCTGTTTGCTGTCGGCGCCTTCAATGGCCGTGCGCAGTTCGTCGGTGAGCTTGCCCTGCTCGTCGATGCTCGCGATGATCGCGGCGCGGCGGTCTTCGAGTTCGCGCAGATACAGCAGGCGTTCTTCGAGCGTACGCAGTTGCGTGTCGTCGAGATTGCCGGTGACTTCCTTCCGGTACCGGGCGATAAACGGAACAGTCGCTCCTTCATCGAGTAGTTCCACCGCAGCGGCGACCTGGCGCGGCTGGACGGTCAGTTCGGTGGCGATGCGCTGTACGATTTTGAGTGCTACGGTGTCCGTCATAGGGTCTTGATGTTCCTGCCGGATTCGACTGTGGCCGCGTTGCGCGGGCGCGCGGCAGCCGGGTTGCTGAAAAGGCGCTCAAGCTCGTGAAAGCTTGTTGAAGCGGGGCAGTTTGCCATAAATGCCCGAGCGCTCAAGCGCGGGATGATAGAATTTCGGGCATGTTCCGTTGCCCATCTACGACGTTGCCGACCTCACGCCTCACGTCCGGAAATCTGCCCGGATCTTCACGCCGGTTTCCGCTCGCATCGCCCGCTGGCAGGCGTCAGGAGGCCCGCACGGCGTCTTTCGCCTTCGGGGTCGCAGCCTCCATTCGACGCGTCGCGCTGGCCGCGTCGCTGGCGTTCGCCACATGTCTGGCGCTGGCGCCCGTGACGGCCGATGCGCAGCAAGACGCGGTGGCGGCAGCGGCGCCCGATATGGCTTCGGGCGTGCCCGCCGCGAACGATTTCGACGCACGTCAAAAGACGCTCGATTCCCGCACGGAAGCGAACAACTATCGTTATGCCGTCGCCCAGCACAACTGTTATAGCAAGTTTTTCGTCAATCATTGCCTGAACGTCGCACGTGAAGACATGCGCGTCGTCGCTGCCGATATCCGCAAGGAGCAACTCGCGCTCGACGACGAAAAACGCGCCGATCACGCGCGCCAGCGCGATGAGCAGGCAGCCATCAAGCGCGCGCAAAATGAAGCCGATGCGCCCGCACGCGCGGCGCAGGACGAGCGTAACGCGCAGGCGTTCGACGACAAGCAGCGTCAGCATCAGTTGAATCAGGCGCAGCGCGACGCGGAAGCGCCGCAGCGTACCGCCAACGAGCAGGCGTATCAGCAGAAGCAGCAACAGCACGCCATCGACCAGGCGCAGCGCGGCATCACGCCGTCGCAGGCGGCGGCGAACCAGAAGGCGTACGACGCGAAGCAGGCCGACTTCCAGCGCAAGCTCGACGAAGCCCACCAGCAGGCTGCGGAAAAAGCTCAGCAGCGCGTCGAGAAGCAGCAGCGCTACCAGCAGAAGCAGACGGACGCCGAACAGCACAAGGCCGATGTCACCGAGCGTCAGAAGCAGGCCGCCGACAAGGCGCGTCAGAAAGCGGAAGACGACGCCAAACAGCAACAGCAGCTGGAGCAGCAACAGAAACTGCAGCAGCAACAGCAGTAAGCTGTGCAGTGTGTGGCAGGACAGCAGCAACCGCAGGATCAGCAGCAGCCGTAACGCGTTTCAGGCCGGACAGCAACCTCGAGCGGAGCGACCGCGCAGCGCGGCCTTCGCCATTTCGAAAGAGGAGGCGAGCATGCGCGACCATCATCGCGGCATCAACTCGGACACACTGCGCGACCGCATTCTGCAACTGGAATCGGAGCACAGTGGGCTTGATCGGTTGATCGACCGAATGTCCGAGTATCCCGGCATCGACGACCTCGAGATCCAGCGCCTGAAAAAGCGCAAACTCAAGGTCAAGGACACCATCATCTTGCTGCAATTGCAGCTTGAACCGGAAGCACGCAGCTGACAGCGCGGCCAGGCAGGCGCCGGCCCCGTGCAGCAGGTGGCGCGCCGGACTTTGCAGGAATCGCTTGCCTTGAATTCATCGCTTCAATCTTCTTCCCGGGCGGCATCGGCCGATGCATCGGGTGCCGACGAACGCGCCGCGAAACCGGCCTCGGGTGGCGTCACGCTGGCCTCGTCGCTGAGCCACAAGCGCTCGTCCGAACTCGCCGAGATTTTCGCGTCCGACGGCCTGCTCGCGCGCCAGATCGACGGCTACCGGCCGCGTGCGTCGCAGATCGAGATGGCGCGCGCCGGGGCGGCCGCGATGGAAGCCTCGGGCCGCGCCATGCCCGAACCCGCGATGTTCGCGGCGCAGACGCGTCCCGCGCGGCGTTTGCAGCAGTCGCCTTCTTCAGCGGCGGACGCATCGGCGTCCGACGACACCGCGAGCGCGGAAGGCAGTCTCGAAGGCGGCGAAAACACGCTGATCGTCGAAGCCGGCACGGGCACGGGCAAGACCTATGCGTACCTCGTGCCCGCGATGCTGTGGGGCGGCAAGGTGATCGTCTCGACGGGCACCAAGCACTTGCAGGATCAGCTCTTTGCACGCGATATTCCGACCGTGCGCGATGCCCTCGCCGTGCCCGTGTCCGTTGCGATGCTGAAGGGCCGCGCGAACTATCTGTGTCACTACTATCTGCAACGCACCGCCGACAACGGCCGACTGCCTTCGCGGCAGGAAACGTCCTATTTGCAGGACATCATCCGTTTCGCGAAGATCACGCGCACGGGCGACAAGGCAGAACTCGCGAGCGTGCCGGAGACGGCTGCCGTCTGGTCGATGGTGACATCGACGCGCGATAACTGTCTCGGCCAGGAGTGTCCGCAGTACAAGGACTGCTTCGTAATGCAGGCGCGCCGCGAGGCGCAGCAGGCCGACATCGTGGTCGTCAATCACCATCTGTTCTTCGCCGACATCATGCTGCGCGATACGGGCATGGCCGAGTTGCTGCCGACGGCAAACACGGTGAATTTCGACGAAGCGCATCAGTTGCCCGAAACGGCCACGCTGTTCTTTGGCGAGACGCTGTCCACCACGCAGTTCCTCGAACTGGCGCGCGATGCGGTGGCCGAAGGCCTCGGCCATGCGCGCGATGCCGTGGACTGGGTGAAGCTCGGTGCCGCGCTCGAACGTTCCGCGCGCGATGTGCGGCTCGCGTTCAAGGAAGACTCGGTGCGTATGTCGATTGGACAGCTGCTTGATGATCATCCGTTGTTCCCCTCGCTCGAAGCCGTCGAGACGGAGCTCGATGCGCTTGCGAGTGCGCTGGCCAGTTCGTCGGAGCGGGCCGAGTCGCTGGCCGCGCTGCTGCGCCGCGCGCGCGAATTGCAGGAAGTGCTGAAGGGCTGGACCACGCCGCCGACGGAAGCTGAGCGCGATGCGGCGAGCGATGCTGCATCGGCGGAGAAGAGCGATCCGAACGAGAAGGTACGCTGGATCGAAGTGTTCTCGCATACCGTGCAGTTGCATGAGACGCCGCTGTCGGTTGCGCCTATTTTCGCGAAGCAGCGAGCGGGTGTGCCGCGTGCATGGGTGTTCACGTCGGCCACGCTGTCGGTGCGGGGCGACTTCACGCACTATGCCGCGCAGATGGGTCTGAACTCGCGCCGTTCGATGTCGCTGCCCAGTCCCTTCGACTACGGCACGCAAGGTCTGCTGTACGTGCCGCGCAATCTGCCGCAGCCGTCGTCGCCGACCTTCACCGATGCCGTGTTCGATGCCGCGTTGCCCGCGATCGAAGCGTCGGGCGGTGGCGTGTTTATGTTGTGCACGACGCTGCGTGCCGTCGACAAGATCGCGTCGAAGTTGCGCGATGTGATCGAGTCACGCGGCTGGAATATGCCCTTGCTCGTGCAGGGCGATGCAAGCCGTACGGAACTGCTCGATCGCTTCCGCTCGTATGGCAACGCGATTCTTGTCGGCAGCCAGAGCTTCTGGGAAGGCGTTGATGTGCGCGGCGATGCATTGTCGCTCGTCGTGATCGACAAGCTGCCGTTCGCACCGCCCGATGATCCCGTGCTGTCGGCGCGGCTCGACGCGCTGACCAAGAAGGGTTTGAGTCCGTTTGCCGTGCATCAGCTGCCGCAAGCCGTCATTACGCTCAAGCAGGGCGCAGGGCGCCTGATCCGCTCGGAGACCGATCGCGGCGTGCTGATGATCTGCGACACGCGTCTCGTCGACAAGCCCTATGGCCGCCGCATATGGCAGAGCCTGCCGCCGTTCAAGCGCACGCGTGAAATCGACGTGGTGCGCGAGTTCTTCGAAGAAAACGCACAAGCTTCACAGTCTTGAAAGAGGCGCTCGTTGCATCGAAACACACTATTGCCGATACAATGAGCAAATCATTGCGCCTGAAGCGAGGAATAAGCGAGGCGCCGATTATGCGAGAAATGCTTGATGTAGATTAATCCCGCGAAAAGCTGAAAAGCATCGATTACATGCGAGCCGAATAATCGCGATTAATTTCGATGCATAAAACAAAACGCCACGAGTTGAACTCGTGGCGTTTTGTTTTGCCCGGGAAGCCCTCGGACTTCCCGTTGCAAGTTCGCCCCGAAGGCGAACCCTCTGCTACAGCTTACTGGCTTGCGCCCGAAGCCGGAGCAGCTGCCGAAGCAGCAGCGTCCGAAGCAGCAGCGCCTGCGTCCGAAGCAGCAGCCGTAGCCGAAGCAGCAGCGTCGCTCGCAGCAGCAGCAGCGCCCGAAGCAGCAGCAGCCGAATCCGAAGCAGCAGCAGCCGGTGCCGAAGCGGCAGCAGCGTCGCTAGCCGGGGCAGCTGCCTGGTCGCTGCTCTTGTTGCATGCAGCCAGTGCCACAGCTGCCAACAGGGATGCTACGAGGAGGGATTTCTTCATGATCACGTCCTTTTATGGTTAAAGGTAAGCAACAGCGCAAAATAATACCGGTAATGTGCTCCAACACCGACCTGGGCCGCTGGTGGAGACCGCACTTCATGAGCGTGAATCTTCCCTACGGCTTGGGCGGAAATTATATGCACTTTCGTATCGACCGTCGACAAATCCGGGGCCAATACGTTGTCTTTCTCAGACAAATTTTCGCTATACGGTATGACAGCGGAGCGAATCTTATCTCAGTTCACCCATCTGTATCCAGCCCGCACGATACCACTCGTGTAGCAAGGCTGTCATCGACGAATGCTGTGAGAGTGTTACAAAGCGTTTCGCACTCAGATAGCGGTTGTCGGCGAGTTCAATCACCCAGCTTTTCACGCCTGCCAGCCTGCTTTCTTCTCCATTCAGGTAGAAAGAGCGGCTGTCGTAAAGCAGCACAGTTTTGCGATCGAGATGCACGCCATCCTTGCTTGCGCGCTTCACGAAACGCGTTTCATCGAGCGGCCGCTCCGGCGAATCGAACACCACGCTGGGCTTCGGTTCACTCAGATAGGTACCGAGGAACGACGAAACATCTTTGTCATTCCAGTTGATCTTAGCAAGGATCGCGCCCACCCGGTCGACCAGCGCAGCGGGCAGTTCAGCAGGCTTCGCGACAGCGGGTTGCTGCGGATCGCGGTACAGTGCGGCGTTCTCGGGCGAGCCGGCCGCTTCGCCGCGCTCCGCAAGGTAGTACAGGAACTGCGCGGCGAGCTCGGAGGTCGACGGAGCGCGAAAACCGATCGAGCACGTCATGCATTCGCCTTCTGCGACGCCGTCGTGCGCGATATGCGGAGGCAGGTAAAGCATGTCGCCGGGCTCCAGCACCCATTCCTCTTCTGGCTCGAAGTGTTGTAGAACTTTCAATGGCAAGCCAGGTTGCAACGACAGGTCGCGTTGCGCGCCGATGCGCCAGCGGCGCTTGCCATGCACCTGCAACAGGAAGACATCGTAAGAGTCGAAGTGCGGACCGACGCCGCCGCCATCCGTCGCGTACGAGATCATCAGATCGTCGAGACGCGCGTCGGGCACGAAACGAAAACGGTCAAGCAATGCACGCGCGCGGTCGTTATGCAGATCGGCGCCTTGCACAAGCAGCGTCCATGCACGCTGTTTGACGGACGGTAACTCGTCCACGGCGAACGGGCCGTGTTCGAGTTGCCACTTGTTGCGAAAGTGCGTGATGAGGCGCGACTCGACTTCGTCCTGATCGGCGAGTTCGAACAGTTCGTCGCGTGCGAGCGGCGCGGCAATATCGGGGATCGCCTGACGGATCAGCAGCGGCTTCTTCTGCCAGTAGCGCCGCATGAATTGCGATGGCGTCAGATTGCCCAGCAACGCGGTGGGCTGATCAGGCGCGGGTGCGCAAGATGCGGAAACGGGACGGGGAGCAGGACGCGCTGAACCTTTGCCAGCGGGGTAGTCAGGGGGCCGCACGGGCATCGTATAATGTGAGTTGTAATCTGGAGAATCGAATGAAAATCGCAAAGAACACCGTCGTATCGGTCGCTTACAAGTTGTCGGATGCGCAAGGCAATCTGATCGAGGAAAGCGAAGAGCCGATGGTTTATCTGCACGGCGGCTATGATGGCACGTTCCCCAAGATCGAGGAAGAGCTTGACGGCCATGAGCCCGGCTTCGAAACCCAGATCCAGCTCGAGCCGGTTGACGCGTTCGGCGAGTACGATCCGGAGCTCGTGAAGATCGAGCCGCGCAGCCGTTTCCCCGAGCCGCTCGAAGTCGGCATGCAGTTCGAAGGCACGCCGGAAGAGGGCGATGAAGACCTCGACTCGCTGATCTATACGGTGACGGACGTCGCTGAAGACAAGGTCGTGCTCGACGGCAATCATCCCCTTGCGGGCATGGCGCTGCGTTTCGCGTTGACGGTGAAGGACGTGCGCGAAGCGACGGACGACGAAATCCAGCACGAACATGCACACGGTGCGAGCGGTCTCGAAATCGTCGATGAAGACGAGGACGAAGATGATGGCGACGACGCTGAGCCGTCGCGTCCGACGCTGCACTGAACTGGCAGCGTTGACGCCCGGGCTGAGGCCCGGAGGCGGTGTGGGTCAAGAAACGGGCGCGTAAGCGCCCGTTGTCATATGTGGCCTTGTTCTGGCTTAGGCCGGCTTTAGATCCACCTCTGCGCTACATGCCGTTACTGGTTGCTATGGTTCATGCCGCCCGCGCCATTGATCGAGTCAGGCGCTGGCGTCGTGGGCGAGGGTTCGGGCAGAATCGGCGGCAACTCCGACGCGGGCGCGAAATCGGGCACGGCAGGCATCGAGGGCGGCGTCGGCGGCACGGCGTTGTCATTGTGCGAAGGCAGGTTCGGCGCGGCAGGCAGCGGCAGATTCCTCGGCACATCTCGCACAGTCACGCGAAATGGCGGGCGCTTGTCCAGATCGACATCGATTTGTACCCACTGGTTCTGAGGGCTGCGCGGCGCGAATGCGATGCGCGTCAGATTGGTCACCAAATCGCCTTTGTCGTTGCGTAACGGCTGGTCGATCATGAAGCCCGTATGCGATCGATCGTCATCCTGATGAATCACGACGACAGGTCCATGGAACGTCTCGGCGAGTTTCACCAGACTGCGTTTGAACTCCATGAATCCGTCGCGTTTCTCGTGATGTCCAAAGCGTAACCACGCGAAGCGCTCGGGGCGTTCATAGCGTTCGGGATCGAAGTCGCCTTGCACCAGCACGACGATCGCGCGTGCGCCGCGGCGTTTCGCGTACTCGGCAGCGTGATCGAGCCAGAACGCATTGGCGATCACGCGGTCTTCGAATTCGCCGTTGCGTCCACCTGCATACAGATAGTGATTGTTCGGACCCGGCACGTTCATACCGACGAACACGGTGTCGCCGACCAGCCAGCGCACATTCTCGCGATAAGGCCGGAAGCGCGACACTTCGCTCTCACGCGCAAGCGGCAGCGGATTCTGTCCCATCGACGACGCATCGGCGAACAGCGTCTGCCGCAACTGATCGAGCCGCTCGACGGGATCGTAACTGCCGGCCTCGGCCGTGCCGCAATCCGCCCAGTCGTGCTGGCCAGGAATAAAAACAAGTGCGGGCTTCGCGGTTTCGAGCACCGTATGGCGAGTCTCGAACAGCGAATCGCGACAGGCTTCCTTGCCGCTCTTCAGATTGCCGTCGTAGACGATGAACGAGACCTCCGGGTCGCGTCCGATTGCATCGAGGAGCCGCTGGGTGAGCGCTTCGTCGGCGGGGCTTTGCAGTGTGCTGCCGATGACCGCAAACGCGTAGTGTTGCGCAGCGTCTTTGGCGAACGTATCGCCGCTTTGCACGGCTAGCAGTGTCGCAGCCGTTTGTGCCAAAGCCAGAGCGAACGCACGCACCGCGCCGCGTGTGCGGCGAGTGCGTGGCGGCGCATGATCAATGTGCGCGTCAGTGTGGCGCATCTGGCGACTTGGCCAGTTCATGCAGTTCGTACAGCAGGTCGAGCGCGTCGCGCGGGCGCAGATCGTTCGGATCGATCTCGCGCAGACGCTCGACGAGTGCCTGCATGGCGGGGTCGAGAGCCGGTGCCGGTGGTTCGTCGTCGGCGTCTTCGAGCATCAAGACAGGCGCGGCGAACAGATCGAGTTGCGGCGCGGGCTGCGCAGCCGACTGCTGCTCCAGATAGGCAAGATGCTTGCGTGCGGCGCGGATCACCGCGTTCGGCACGCCCGCCAGTTGCGCGACCTGCAGACCGTAACTCTGGTTTGCCGGACCTTCGTTGACGGCGTGCAGGAACACTATGCCATGCCCATGCTCGACGGCGGACAGGTGCACGTTCGCCGCATGCGGGAACTCGGCGGGCAATTGCGTGAGTTCGAAGTAGTGCGTGGCGAACAGCGTATGGCAACCGTTGTGCGCAAGCAGATGCCGCGCGATGGCCCACGCGAGCGCAAGACCATCGAAGGTCGACGTACCGCGCCCGATCTCATCCATCAGCACGAGGCTTTGCGGCGTGGCGTCGTTCAGGATCGCGGCGGCTTCCGTCATTTCGACCATGAAGGTCGAGCGGCCGCCCGCGAGATCGTCTGCGGCGCCGATGCGTGTGAAGATGCGATCGATCGGACCAAACGACGCACGGCGTGCCGGTACATAGCTGCCCACGTACGCCATCAGCGCAATCAGCGCCGTCTGACGCATGAAGGTCGATTTACCGCCCATGTTCGGGCCGGTGATCAGCAGCAGTTTGCGGTCGGGGTTGAGCACGCAGTCGTTGGCGATGAACTGCTCGACCTGCGCTTCGACGACAGGGTGCCGACCCTGTTCGATATCGATGCCACCCGCGGGCGTGAAGCTCGGCGCGACCCAGTCGAGTGCGCGCGCACGCTCGGCGAACGCGGCCAGCAGATCGAGTTCGGCGAGCGCCGATGCGACCCGCTGGCAATCGGCGATGAACGGCAGCAGCGCTTGCAGCAGCGCGTCGTACAGCGATTTTTCACGGGCGAGCGCGCGTTCCTGCGCGGACAGCGCCTTGTCTTCGAACGTCTTCAGTTCGGGCGTGATGTAGCGCTCGGCATTCTTCAGCGTCTGGCGCCGGCGATAGTCATCGGGTACTTTGTCCGTCTGGCCGCGTGTGACTTCGATATAGAAGCCATGTACTTTGTTGTACTCGACACGCAGATTGTTGATGCCCGTGCGTGCGCGCTCGCGTGTTTCGAGATCGATCAGGAACTGTCCGCAGTTCTCCGAAATATCTCGCAGTTCGTCGAGTTCCGCGTCATAGCCTCGTGCGATCACGCCGCCGTCCCGCACCATCGCAGCGGGTTCTTGCGCGACCGCGAGTTTCAGCAGATCGACGCATTCGGCGGGCGGCACCAAAGCTGTGTCGATGCGGGCAAGTGAATCGGCAGCGGCCGTCACGGCCGACAGTTGCGCGCGCAGCTCCGGCAAGGCTATGAACGTGTCACGCAGACTCGACAGATCGCGTGGACGCGCCGACAGCAACGCGAGCCGCCCGGTGATCCGCTCGATATCCGAAATCTGGCGCAGTGCGCCGCGCAGCGTATCGACGCTCGCCTGAGGCGGCGCCTCGAGCAGCGCACCGATGGCCTGCTGACGGGCCTGGGCAAACGACGCATCGCGCGGTGGATGATGCAGCCAGTGACGCAGCAGACGGCTGCCCATGGTCGTGCAGCAGGTGTCGAGCAGCGAGCACAGCGTGGGCGAATCCGTGCCGCGCAGCGTCTCCGTCAGTTCGAGATTGCGTCGCGTGGACGGATCGAGGCCGATATATTCCGATTCATATTCGACTTTCAGGCTGCGCACGTGACGCAGTTGCTGACCTTGCGTCGCCGCTGCATAAAGCAGCAGGGCGCCCGCCGCGCCGCATGCGCTGGAAAGCGAATGCGCGCCGAAGCCGTCGAGTCCGGCCACTTCCAGTTGATCGCACAGCCGCTGGGTACCCGAGGCGACGTCGAAATGCCAGGCCGGCACGCGCGTGGTCGCGCCGAAGCCGGTGGGCACCGTCCATGCGTTCGCGTCGTTTGTGGAGGGCGCATCGGCAACCAGAATTTCAGCGGGCCGGATGCGCTCGAGTGCAGCCGCGACCTGATCGGGCGCGACTTCCGCGAGGCGCAGCGCGCCGCTCGCCAGATTGAGCCACGCGAGGCCGATGTTCGTCACGACACCGCGCCGGTTGTGCCCGGCGCATACGGCGAGCAGATAGTTGTCGTTCTTGTCGTTGAGCAGTGCGGCGTCCGTCAGCGTGCCGGGCGTCACCACCCGCACGACCTTGCGTTCGACGGGGCCTTTCGAGGTAGCGGGGTCGCCAATCTGCTCGCAGATCGCGACCGACTCGCCGAGCTTCACGAGCTTCGCCAGATACTGTTCGACGGCGTGATGCGGCACGCCCGCCATCTTGATCGGATTACCGCCCGATGCGCCGCGCTGCGTGAGCGTCAGATCGAGCAGGCGCGAGGCTTTTTCTGCGTCTTCGAAGAACAGCTCATAGAAATCGCCCATCCGGTAGAACACGAGCGTGCCCGGATGCTCCCCTTTAATGCGCAAATACTGCTGCATCATGGGAGTATGTTGCGCGTTGTCGCTTGCCGCTGCCGTTTGAGTGCCCATCCTCGTGTCTTTTTTGCGTGACTGTCAGGGCGAGAGTTTAACCCGCCGACGCGTCGAGCGAACCTGGCCTGATGGCCAGGTTGTCATCGCAAAATTTATGAAGGTAATCTGTGCATATGCCTACTCTTCGATCAACGCATGCATGTCGACCTTGTGCGCATTCGCGGCGCTGCGCCGCTGCGCGAGCCACATCATTCCCGTAATGAACACGCCGAACACGGTGATGATCCACTGCACGGGCATCTTCGCCGTCAGCAGGATCGCATAGGCGCCGAGCATCAGCAGCACGGCGAGGTTCTGGTTGAAGTTCTGCACGGCAATCGAATGACCCGCCGTGAGCAGCGTGGCGCCGCGATGCTGGAGAATCGCGTTCATCGGCACGATGAAGAAGCCCGACAGCGCGCCGAGCAGCACCATCAGCGGATACGCGAAGATGATGTAGGCGGGCGCAAACAGTTCGCCCACACGCAGGCCCGCGCCGGGCGGAAAGAGGTTTTTGTTGTAGAAGGCCATGGCAACGGCCACGGCGCCCGTGATAAGCCCGACCGGCAGCACCTTGAGCGACGCGCGCAGCGGAATATACGCGGCCGCCGCCGCCGCACCGATCGCGATGCCAAGGCCGGCCACGCCCTGCATCACGGCCGCCTTCGACAGCGCCAGCCCGAGATTTGCATCGGCCCATTTGAGCACCAGCAGTTGCAGCGTCACGGCGCCGCCCCACATCAGCGTCGTGACCCACAGCGCGATCTGCGCAAGGCGGTCGGCCCACAGCACGTTGAAGCAGCGCACGAACTCGCCGACCAGTTCGCCGGGCTCCGTCAGCCGGTTCGGATAACGGGCACCCGTATCCGGAATGCCGACGTTGAGCGCCGCCGCGATCGCGTAGGTGATCATCACGGCGAGCATCGCGAGATCGGCGGCGGAGTGGATCAGCGGCCAGTGCGCGTGCTGCACGAAATGCGTCGCGTACGTGCTGATCAGCGCGCCGCCGAGCATCGTGCCGACGATGGTCGACAGCACGGTTGCCGATTCGAGCCACGCGTTCGCGGCCACGAGCCGTTCGGCCGGCAGCAGCTCGGTCAGAATGCCGTATTTCGCGGGCGAATAGGCTGCCGCGCCGAAGCCGACCACGCCGTAGGCGATCATCGGATGCACGCCGCCGATCATCAGCAGGCAGCCGCACGCCTTGAGCGCGTTCGAGACGAACATCACGTGGCGCTTTTGCAGCGCATCGGCGAATGCACCGACGAACGGCGCGAGCAGCACGTAGGAAATAGTGAAGAAGATCTGCAGCAGCGGTGTGATCCACGCGGCCGAGCGGATTTCGGTGAGCAGCGCGATGGCCGCGATCAGCAGCGCGTTATCGGCGAGCGAGGACACGAACTGCGCCGCGATGATCGTGTAGAAACCTTTCTTCATGGTCCCGATTGGAACACAGCGCCCGGCATCTTGCCTTCGAACTGCGCCGTCATTTCATTTTGCGCACTGCATCGCAAGCTGCAGTTTCAAAAGAAAAAAGCGGCCGAAGCCGCTTTCAACTGCGGGCAGCTTCTTAAGCTGCCTGTTCCTTCGTCCTGGTGTGGCGCGAGAGGATCGGGATCATCTGCGCATAAATCTTCGGGTTGCCCGCGACGATCTCATGCATATGCAGGAAGTCCGAATCGCCCGTGTAGTTGCCGACGAGACCGCCCGATTCCGTGACGAGCAGGCTGCCCGCTGCCATGTCCCACGCGCTGATGCCTTGCTCGAAGAAGCCGTCCAGACGGCCCGCTGCGACGTTCGCCAGATCCCGCGCAGCCGCGCGGGGGCGGCGAAGGCCTGCGCACGCCTTGGTCATGTCGGCGAACAGGTCCATGTAGCCGTCGAGCGTATCTTTTTCGCGGAACGGGAAGCCCGTGCCGATCAGGCTGTCAGCCAGACGGTCGCGGCGGCCGACGCGGATGCGGCGGTCATTCAGGTACGCGCCGCGGCCGCGCGAAGCCGTGAACAGATCGTTGCGCGTCGGGTCATAGACGACCGCCTGCGTGACGATGCCCTTGTGTGCGAGCGCGATCGACACACAGTAGTACTGGAAGCCGTGGATGAAGTTGGTGGTGCCGTCGAGGGGATCGATGATCCACTGGTATTCGGACTCGTTGCCCGATTCGCCGGACTCTTCGGCGAGGATCGCGTGATCGGGATAGGCGGTGGTCAGCGTTTCGATGATGGCCGCTTCCGATGCCTTGTCGACTTCCGTGACGAAATCGTTGTGCTGCTTCTTGCTGACCTGCACGAGGTCGAGATCGAGCGACGCGCGGTTGATGATCTGCCCGGCGCGGCGAGCGGCCTTGACAGCGATATTGAGCATGGGATGCATGAGTCTCGATCCTTGTGCCGGACGCGCACGGCGGCTGCCCGGTGTTGAGCTGAAAATAAGCTGTTAATCATGCGAAACGGCGGCGGGCAAAGACCCGGTGCACGTTCCGTCGACGGAAGACGAATTGAAGAAGAGCGGTGCGCACGGCAGTTCTGACCCGGCGCGAATATCGGGATTTTACCTGAGTCTCGCCGGTTCGAGGCAGTTCGCGCGGATCAGCGCCTGTGCAAACGGCTTATGCCGTCCGGCAGATGGAAAGAGGGGGCGGGTTGGCGCTACCATTGATGTTTCCCGCAATTTAAGTGCATAGCGTGGGTCAGACGCCTTCTTCATCTTCTTCCAGTAGCGCTTCGGACAGCGCCAGCATCGCCGGCGGCTTCACGTCGACGCGTTTCGTGCTCGTCGAGCCGAGTCATCCCGGCAACGTCGGCGCAGCGGCGCGCGCGTTGAAAACCATGGGCTTTTCGCGCCTCGTGCTAGTGTCGCCGCGCGTGGCGGATGTCAAGAACGACCCCGAGGCGATCGCCATGGCGAGCGGTGCGGACGATGTGCTCGCGTCCGCGCATATCGTGCCGACGCTCGCCGACGCGCTGTCGGGCGTGCAGTGGTCCGTAGCGCTGACGGCGCGCTCCCGCGAGTACGGCCCGCCGCAACTCCCGCCGCGCGCCGCCGCCACGCAAGCCCGCGAGCATGCCGCTCATAGCGATATCGCGCTGGTTTTCGGCAACGAGCGCACGGGGCTGTCGAATGAGGATGTCGAGCGCTGCAGCGCGCTCGCGCATATTCCTGCCAATCCGGCGTATAGCTCGCTGAATCTGTCGCAAGCCATTCAGGTGCTGGCCTACGAACTGCGCATGGCGTATCTGGTCGACGTCGATGCGCCACAGGGCGCGGGCAGCGCGGGCGTGCTCGCCGCAAGCGACGAGATCGAACGCATGTATGTGCACCTGGAAAACGCGCTGATCGCACTGGATTTTCTCGATCCCGGCAACCCGAAGAAACTGATGTCGCGCTTGCGGCGACTGTTCGCGCGTTCGGGGCTCGAGCGCGAGGAGGTCAATATTGTGCGCGGCATCGCAAAACACATTCTGCTGAAAGCGAAAGGGCGCGACGCCGACGGGCAATGAGGGACGTTTGCCCTTGCGCTGTCACGGTTAACCGGCCGGAAACAGCGAGGCACAGGGCAAACCTTGTCGCCCGAGTGGGCTTCCGGCAGGTTTCGCGCAATCGCCCTACAATGGCCCGAAACGTCATAAGCAAAGCTTGCCGGCTGCAATAGGCGCAACGCGATCCGATCACGGGCACGCGCGCATGCGCACCGGCAGCCCGCTTTCCGCGCGATGCGCGGCGGCGGTCCATCCCTACGAATGCCTCACTGCCATGTTCACGAGACTCCGCGAAGACATTGCCACGATCCGCGAGCGCGATCCCGCCGCTCGCAGCGCATGGGAAGTCCTCACGTGTTATCCGGGCCTGCACGCGCTGATGTTCCATCGGTTCGCGCATGCCTGCTGGCGCGCGAATCGCCGCTGGCTCGCGCGTTTCGCGTCGCAGTTTGGCCGCTTCATGACGGGTATCGAGATTCACCCCGGCGCGACCATTGGGCGGCGCGTGTTCATCGATCACGGCATGGGCGTCGTGATCGGCGAGACGGCTGAAATCGGTGATGACTGCACCATCTATCAGGGCGTCACGCTCGGCGGGACGTCGCTCACGCGTGGCGCAAAACGCCATCCGACGCTGGAGCGCGGTGTGATCGTCGGTGCTGGCGCGAAGGTGCTGGGTGGCTTCACGATCGGCGCGGACGCGAAGATCGGCTCGAATGCCGTCGTCGTGAAGCCGGTGCCGGCGGGTGGCACGGCAGTCGGCAATCCGGCGCGCGTCATCATGCCGGCAAAGACGGCAGCAGCGCCAGCGTCGGCAACCGCCGATAGCGCCGCACCGCGCCCAGGTTTCTGCGCCTACGGCATCACGCCTAACGCAGACGATCCCGTTTCGCTCGCCATCCATGGCCTGATCAATCACGCGGCGACGCAATCGCAGCGTATCGATGAAGTCGTCGCGGCGCTCGAGCGACTCGGCACGAGCCTCGAGGCGCTGCATGGCGCCGATGCGGCGTTGCTGGATCTGCGCCGTCTGTCGGCGGCGCTGGAGGGGAAGGTCGAGGTGGAGGCTCGCTAGGCGGCGCCGGGAAGCGCATCGTGCGTCACGGCAACGTACCGTGGCGTACGAATATACGAATGGCCAGCAACGTCGATGCCGCGCCCAGCGGCAACGGCCTGCCGCGTTATTTATCCAGCCGCAGCGCCTTGATCCCTTCGGAATCGATGCGCACATAACCGCCGCGGCGCTCGCCGTGGTCGAGATCCCAATCGGGCAGCACCCAGCGCATCCCGCCTTTCTCGTGATGCAGCGCGGGTCTATGGGTGTGGCCGTGAATGATGGTGGCCGTCTTGGTCTTCCTGAATAGCGCAGCGATGCCTTCGGATGTCACGTCATAACGCGGTGTCACCGGGCGCATGCGTCCCGCTTCGCTCGAGCTGCGCATCTTTTCCGCCAGCGCCTTGCGCCAGCGATACGGCCACACCAGAAACAGCCACTGTGCAAACCGGTTGCGCGCGAAGCCGCGAAAATGCTGATATTTGCGATCGAGCGTGCATTGCGCGTCGCCATGCGTGAGCGCGATCTTGGTGCCGAACGCGGTAATCACGAACGGATCGGGCAGCCAGATCGCGCCCGCCGCCTTCATGAAACGCTTGCCCAGCAGGAAGTCGCGATTGCCGTGCATGATGTAGAGCGCGATGCCGCGCTCCGACAGCGTGTGCATCAGCGTGGCCATGCGGGCGGGGAAGGGCTCGGCGAGCATGTCGTCGCCGATCCAGTACTCGAACAGATCGCCGAGTATGAAAACGGAATCCGCGTGCTCGGCCGTCACGCGGATGAAATGCTCGAACGCGGCGACCGTTTGTGGAATCGCCTCGCTCAGATGCAGATCAGCGATGAAAAAAAACGGGCGCGCCGCGTGTGGGCGTTTGCCCTCGCCAGGCACGCCCGCAGCGACGCTTCGCAGCGGCGTTTCTTGCAGCATTGAAGTGTGCTTCTCTCAGTTGCTCAGCGCTTCTTGAAGAATAGGCCGTTCGTACAAAACGTGCTTTTACTCGACAACCACGGCCTTTTCGATGATCACGTCATCGGCGGGGACGTCCTGGAGGAAGCCCTTCGAACCCGTCTTCACCTTGCGGATCGCGTCGACCACTTCGAGGCCTTCGACGACCTTGCCGAACACGGCATAGCCCCAGCCTTGCGGCGTCGGCGACGAATGATTCAGGAAGTCGTTGTCGTTCACGTTGATGAAGAACTGAGCCGTGGCCGAGTGCGGATCGTTCGTGCGCGCCATCGCGATCGAACCCTTCACGTTCTTCAGACCGTTGTTCGCTTCGTTAGCGATCGGCGTATTCGTGGGCTTTTGCGTCATGCCCGGCTCGAAACCGCCGCCCTGGATCATGAAGCCGTCGATCACGCGGTGGAACACCGTGTTGTCGTAGTGACCGGCCTTCACGTAGGCGAGGAAATTCTCGACCGACTTCGGCGCCTTCTCGGCATCCAGTTCGAGCTTGATGACGCCGTGGTTCGTGTGCAGTTCAACCATGATGATTTCCTTTGAGTCTGGGTGAGTGGAAAGCGCGGTGCATCGCCGTTCATGCGGCCGATGGCCCGCGCCCGTGGCATGGTTAGTTCTGGTGCAGCGCGCGTGCCGGGCATGACATGGCGTCATGTTGCCGGCGGCGCGCGTCACCGTGTTTGCTCAAGCGCGGCTTCTCGCAGCGCTTACTTGCCGACAATTGTCGCCGACTGGATCACAACCTGCTTTTGCGGCACATCGCTCATCGGGCCGCGCGACGTGGTCGGCGTGCCTTCGATCTTCTTCACGACATCCATGCCCGACGTGACCTTGCCGAATACCGCATAACCGTTGCCGTCCGGATTCGGATAGTCGAGGCCGGCGTTATCGACCGTGTTGATGAAGAACTGCGCGGTGGCCGAGTTCGGATCGCTGGTGCGCGCCATCGCGAGCGTGCCCGTGGTGTTCTTCAGGCCATTGCGGCTTTCGAGCGGAATCGGCGCGCGCGTCGGCTTTTCCGCGTAGCTCGTGGTGTAGCCGCCGCCCTGGATCATGAAGCCGGGAATCACGCGATGGAAGATCGTGCCGCTATATTGACCGGATTTCACGTAGTCGAGGAAATTGGCGACGGTCTTCGGCGCTTTCTCAGGATACAACTCGACGCGGATATCGCCTTCCGATGTCTTGAAGAGAACGGACGGATGCGCAGCCTGTGATCCGTTTTGCGCAAATGCCGGTGCGTTCGCGATCAGGGCGGCGCTGCCGAGCGCCAACATCAACCATTTCATGTAAATCCTCGGGGTGAAAGCAGGGTGAACTCAGATGAAAAACGTCGGCACGCACGCGGCCCGCAAGCACGCGTGCGGGCGCTCACTGCGACGGTGCAACGTACGGCGGCGTAGCCAGTGAACCATTCGTCGGGCCGCCGAACTGGAACGACGGCGAAGTCGTCATGTTCTGCGTGGCGCGCGACGTGTAATCGTCGGCGGCAGGCTGGCTCGCTTTCTTCACGGGCGTCTTGCTCGGCGTGACGATTTTTCCGATATCCGCGATGCGCTGCGCCGTGGTCGCGTTGCCCGCGCCCAGACTTTGTGCGCGGCGATACGCCTGATCGGCCATGCGCAGATACAGGTCGCCGAGATTCTCGTAACCGAGTCCGTAGCCGGGGCTTGCCTTGACGGCCGTTTCCAGCGCGGCACGCGCTTCCGTGTAGCGACCCTGCTTCGCGTAGAGCGCAGCGAGGTTGTTGTACGGTTCGGGCAGTTCGGGGTAGGTCTCGGTAAGTTCGGTGAACGCGGCGATGGCTTCGTCGTCGCGGTTCAGGCGCGCGAGCACGGTGGCGCGCTTGAACTTCGCCTGCGCGTCGCGCGGATTGGCCTTGATGCGGGCGTCGAGTTGTTCGAGTGCGGCGGTCCAGTTCTTCTGCTGGATCGACGCGTCGGCGTCGGGCGTGGCGTCGCGCACGGCCGGGCCGTGTGCGACCGTGGGCGCTTTCTGCGCGAAGGCAGGCGCGGCAGGCAGGGCGATCAGCGCAAGACCGCAGCAGGCCGTACCGACAACCGTGCCCGCTGCCGTGCTCAAGGCGGCGAGCAGACCCTTGCGCGACGACGCGCCGGAATTCGGGCGAAACGTCGCACGGAGCGCCGTCGCGAAGAGGGGCGTGGCGCCTCGCGCGCGGCCGCTGGAGTGTTTCATAGGCTCAGGTCGGGATGTTATACTCCGACCCATTCTAACAAAAGGTCTGCGCGTTCCGTCGAACCACAGACTGTCTTTTCGCCACTCGTGGTCGTCTCCGCCTTGACGTCAGCCTGATCCCGCAGCATTGCGCGACATGCTGTCATGTCATGCCGCACCGCCCGTGTTCGTGCATGCAGTTGCATGCTTTCTTCGGGCGCGGTATGAACGAACAACTAGCGGATCTCTTTCGGCCCACGCATCGTCTCTATGGAATCTCTGCGCATCTACAACACGCTCGCGCGTGACAAGCAAAATTTCGTGCCGCTTCATGAAGGCGAAGTGCGTATGTATGTCTGCGGGATGACGGTGTACGACTACTGTCACGTGGGCCATGCGCGGGTGATGGTCGTGTTCGACATCGTGCAGCGCTGGCTGCGCACGCTCGGCTACAAGGTCACCTATGTGCGCAACATCACCGATATCGACGACAAGATCATTCGCCGCGCCGTCGAGAACGGCGAAACCATTCGCTCGCTGACGGACCGTTTCATCGCGGCGCTGCACGAAGATGCCGACGCGCTCGGTATCGAGCGTCCCGATCTCGAGCCGCGCGCCACCGAATACATTCCGCAGATGCTCGGCATGATCGAGAAGCTCGAGCAGAACGGCTACGCGTATCAGGCCGCCGACGGCGACGTGAACTACGCGGTGCGCAAGTTCGAGCACTACGGCGCGCTGTCGGGCAAGTCGCTCGAAGACCTGCGCGCGGGCGAACGCGTGGCGGCGAATGACGCGAAGCAGGATCCCCTCGACTTCGTGCTGTGGAAAAAGTCGAAGGCCGACGAACCCGCCGACACCGGCTGGGATTCGAAGTACGGGCGCGGCCGTCCCGGCGGGCATATCGAGTGCTCGGCGATGGGCTGCACGCTGCTCGGCGATCATTTCGACATTCACGGCGGTGGCCAGGATCTGCAGTTTCCGCACCACGAAAACGAAATCGCACAAAGTGAAGGCGCTACGCGCCAAACCTTCGTCAATTACTGGATGCACAACGGCTACGTGCAGATCGACAATGAGAAGATGTCGAAATCGCTCGGCAACTTCTTCACGATCCGCGAGGTGCTCGCGAAGTACGATGCCGAAGTGGTGCGCTTCTTTATCGCACGCGCGCATTACCGTTCGCCGCTGAACTACAGCGACGTGCATCTCGACGACGCACGCGGCGCGCTGGCGCGTCTGTACACGGCGCTGAAGGATACGCCGCCGCAGGCCGGCGAGATCGACTGGAACGAAGCGTATGCGCAGCGTTTTCGCGCAGCGATGAATGACGACTTCAATACGCCTGTCGCGGTGTCGGTGCTGTTCGAGCTGGCCAGTGAAGTGAACCGCACACGCGATGCGGCGCTCGCGCGTCAGTTGCAGGGTCTCGCGCTCGTGCTCGGACTGCTCAGGCGCGAGCCGCGCGATTATCTGCAGCAGGCGGCAGGCAGCGATGGCGAGGGTGCGCTCGATGTCGCGGCGATCGAAGCGAAGATCGCTGCGCGCGTCGCCGCAAAGCAGGCAAAGGACTACGCCGAGGCAGACCGGATCCGCAAGGAATTGCTGGATGCCGGTGTTGCGCTCGAAGACAAACCGGGCGGGTTGACCGAGTGGCGGCGCGTGTGAGCGCACCTCGTACTTCCCACTGATCGACTCGCCAGGCAGGAGGCAGGATGGCAACGGCCACGAAGACGCCGGCTCAACGAGCCGCGTCTCAATCGAACGCGGCAGCGAAGGTAAAGGCAGTGCGTGCGCGAAGCGGCGCAACGAAGGTTGCAGTGAAATCGGCGTCGTCGAAGGGCGCGAAGGCGGGCCTTCACGTGCCGCGCAAACCGGCCAGCGCGCATGGCGCGCTCGCAAAGCCCGTGTCGCCGAAGCGCGCGCCCAACGGCGCCGAGCCGGCAGACGTAGCCGCCGTGAAGCCTTCGCGCGTGCGTTCCACGCACACGAAGAGCAACGGCACGCTGCCCGCTGAACTCGCGGGCGACCAGCAGGTGCTCGAGCAGGAAAATCGCGAAGCCGATACGGCGCGCAAGCCGCGTGCGGCTGCGGCTGTTGCATCGGCGGAAGCCGGGCAGGGCGCATCGGGCGATGCGCAACCGGCCGTCGTCACGCGTCCGGCGTATTGGGACAAGGCTTGCGCCGACCTCGTCAAGCGCGACCGCATTCTGAAGAAGCTGATTCCGAAGTTCGGTCCCGTGCATCTGTCGAGCCGCGCCGATCCGTTCGTCACGCTCGCGCGCTCGGTGGTCGGCCAGCAGATTTCCGTCGCGTCCGCGCAGGCAATGTGGCAGCGCATCGTCGCCGCGTGTCCGAAGCTGGTGCCGCAGCAGATCATCAAGCTCGGTCAGGACAGTCTGATGAATTGCGGCGTGTCGAAGCGCAAGGCCGAGTACATTCTCGATCTCGCCCAGCACTTCGTGTCGGGCGCGTTGCACGTCGGCAAGTGGACGTCGATGGAAGACGAAGCGGTGATCGCCGAACTCACGCAGATCCGCGGTATCAGCCGCTGGACGGCCGAGATGTTCCTGATCTTCGATCTGTCGCGTCCCGACGTGCTGCCGCTCGACGATCCGAACCTGATCCACGCGATCAGCCAGAACTATTTCAGCGGGGAGCCGGTGACGCGCAGCGAGGCGCGTGAAGTGGCCGCGAACTGGGAACCGTGGCGCACCGTCGCGACATGGTATATGTGGCGCAGCCTCGATCCGGCACCGGCCGGCAACTGATTCAATAACAGTACAAGCAAGCGGAAACCGTTGTCGGCTATCAATTTGCTAGAATTGATAGATTCGCGACGGTTTTGACATGGGCGCGCGCGGTTAGAATACGCGCTGCCGGTAAGTCCAAGGATTAAAAACCAATGAAGACCACCTTTCTGGATTTCGAGCAGCCGATCGCTGAACTCGAAGCGAAAATCGAAGAATTGCGCTTCGTGCAGGACGATTCGGCCGTCGATATTTCGGAAGAGCTCGAGCGGCTGTCGAAGAAGAGCCAGCAGCTCACCAAGGATCTGTATACGAACCTGTCGCCGTGGCAGGTTTCGCAAATCGCCCGTCATCCGCAGCGTCCGTACACGCAGGATTACATCAACGAACTGTTCACCGATTTCCACGAACTGCATGGCGACCGCTCGTTTGCGGACGACCTGTCGATCGTCGGCGGCCTCGCGCGTTTCAATGGCCAGCCGTGCATGGTGATCGGCCATCAGAAGGGTCGCGACACGAAGGAACGCGCGCTGCGCAACTTCGGCATGCCGCGTCCGGAGGGCTATCGCAAGGCCGAGCGTCTGATGCGTCTGGCCGAGAAGTTCGGCCTGCCGCTGTTCACGTTCATCGATACGCCGGGCGCCTATCCGGGCATTGGCGCGGAAGAGCGCGGCCAGTCGGAAGCGATCGGTCGCAACCTGTATGTGATGGCCGAACTGAAGACGCCCATCATTTCGACGATCATCGGCGAAGGCGGTTCGGGCGGCGCGCTGGCTGTCGCTGTGGCTGACAGCGTGCTGATGCTGCAGTTCTCGACGTACTCGGTGATCTCGCCGGAAGGCTGCGCGTCCATTCTGTGGAAGAGCGCCGCGAAGGCGCCGGAAGCAGCGGAAGCGCTGGGCCTGACGGCACATCGTCTGAAGGCGCTGAACCTGATCGACAAGATCGTCAACGAGCCGCTCGGTGGCGCACATCGCGATCCGAAGGGCATGGCTGCCATGTTGCGCCGTGCACTCGCCGATTCGCTGCGCCAGTTCCAGGGCATGAGCACGAACGATCTGCGTCAACGCCGTTTCGAACGCCTGATGTCGTACGGCAAGTTCAAGGAAACGACGCCGGGCGCGTAAGCGCTCGCGTTATCGTCAGAAGGCGCCGTACCCGATAAGCGACGTCACAACGTGACTCCGTCAGCCGACACACCCGCCGACCGCCTCGTTCTCGATGCGGTCGGCGTTGTTTTTGGTGCGTTGCCTGCCGACGCACGCGTCGCAATTGCATTCAGCGGCGGCGTCGATTCCACTGTGCTGCTCGATGCGGCGGTGCGTGTCGGTGGCGCGTCGAGGTGCGTCGCGTTCCATATCCATCACGGCCTGAGCGCTCACGCGGACGAATGGCTCGCGCACTGTGCCGGATTCGCGCATGAACGAGGCGTCGAGTTTGCGTCGTTGCATGTGGATGTATCGCGCGCTGCTGGGCTAGGTGTCGAAGCGGCCGCGCGCGATGCACGCTATCGCGCGTTCGACGCCTTGTGCGCGCAACACGGCCTGCACACGCTCTGGCTCGCGCAGCACGCGGACGATCAGGCTGAAACCGTGCTGCTGCAACTGCTGCGTGGCGCGGGCATGGCAGGGCTGGCCGCGATGGCGCCCGAGTATCTGCCGTCGGGCGCGTCCGTGACGCGCATGCGGCCATTGCTGCATCTGCTGCGCGCACAACTCGAGCAATACGCGCATGCGCGCGATCTGCGCTGGATCGAAGACGAATCGAATGCCGACACGCGCTACGCGCGCAACGCGTTGCGTCACGACGTGCTGCCCGGACTCGCCGTGCATTTTCCGGGCTTTCGCGATGCACTTGCCCGCACAGCGGCGCACGCGGCGTCGGCGCAGCGCCTGCTGGACGAACTGGCGCGTATCGATCTGCACGCGGCGCTCGGCGAAGAAGAGGGCGCGTTATCGCGAGACGCGCTGCTCGCACTCGACGAAGACCGCGGCGCAAACCTGCTGCGCTACTGGATGCGCACGCTCGGCCTGCCCGCCGCATCGACTGCGCGGCTCATGGATGCGTTGCGCCAGTTGCGTGAAATCGGCGACGCGCACGGCCTGCGGGTCGATCACGCAGGACAGGCGTTGCGCTGCTATCGCGGGCAGATCTATTGGGAAGCCGGCGACAGCGCCGATCCCGCCGATGAAACCGTGCTCGTCGAACGCGCCGAAAGCGTGCTGGTGTGGCAAGGACAAAGCGTGGGGCGGCTGCCGCAATGGCGCGGCACCTTTGTGTTCAGCGACGTTCAAGCCGATGCGCCCGACGCGATTCCCGCCGATGAACTCATGCGCGCGCCGCTCGCGGTGCGCTCACGCAGCGGCGGCGAACGGATGCGGTGCACGGCGAATGGGGCCAGCCGCACGCTGAAGAATCTGTTTCAGGAGCGCGGCGTGCCGTCGTGGAAGCGCGATGTGCCGTTGCTGTTCGCCGGCGAGGCCTTGCTGTTCGTGCCGCTGATCGGCGGGAACCGCGCGGCGTTCATTGACCCTGCGCCGCGAGACAATGCCCGGCATATCCGGATCGACTGGCGCGAGGATCTCACGCTCGCCTGACATCCCACGCAACCAGCGTTGTCCGACCGACCAGACGGGCATCGTCATACGTGCGCAACAATCGTCCCAAATCCTTCTCCGACAAGCATTTGCCACCGCTTTTGCCAGGTTTGCGGCTTGTCTTTTTATTGCCGATCATGTAGGGTAACTTGTTTGCCCAACTCGCTTTTTGTCGTGTTACCGGCTGTTCTTATGCGAACGACCGCGCGCGCCAAGCCCCGTTAGCGTCAGTTAGCCACCTCGTTAGCGTCCGTCAGCCCTGTTTATCGGCAGGTATCGGCTGGGCCGGAAAAAAGCAAACCCGGCAAATCCGCGCGTATCGCACGCGCGCTGCATCTGCGCCGCCACACTGCGCCGTCGTTCCCGAACGTTGTGCCCTGTGCTTTCTTTGTGCGGCCGTCTCCAGCGCGCCCGGCGCGTACCGGTTGGCGTATCAGTTTCTCCTTCAGTTCAGAACGACAATGGCACTCATCGTACACAAATACGGCGGCACATCGATGGGCTCGGTCGAGCGCATCAAGAACGTCGCGAAGCGCGTCGCGAAATGGCACAAGGCAGGCCACAAGATGGTCGTGGTGCCCTCGGCGATGTCCGGCGAAACGAACCGCCTGCTGGGTCTCGCGAAAGAAATTTCGCCCCAGCCGAGCCCGCGCGAACTCGACATGATCGCGGCGACGGGCGAACAGGTCAGCGTCGGCCTGCTGTCCATCGCGCTGCATGATGCAGGCGTCGATGCCGTCAGCTACACAGGCTGGCAAGTGCCCGTCAAAACAGACAGCGCATTCACGAAAGCGCGCATCAGCGACATCGACGGCGAGCGCGTGCTGCGCGATCTCGACGAAGGCAAGGTCGTGGTCATTACGGGCTTCCAGGGTATCGATCCCGAAGGCCACATCACGACGCTCGGCCGCGGGGGCTCGGACACCTCGGCGGTTGCCGTGGCGGCCGCGCTGAAAGCGGACGAATGCCTGATCTACACGGACGTCGACGGCGTCTACACGACGGACCCGCGCGTGGTGGAAGAAGCACGCCGACTCGACCGCGTGACGTTCGAAGAAATGCTGGAAATGGCCAGCCTCGGTTCGAAGGTGCTGCAGATCCGCTCGGTGGAATTCGCCGGCAAATATCAGGTCAAGACGCGCGTGCTGTCGAGCCTGACCGATCCGCTGATGTCGCTCGACGAAGAAATGAAGTCGGGCACCCTGATTACTTTTGAAGAAGACGAAACCATGGAAAAAGCAGTCATCTCGGGAATCGCGTTTCAGCGTGACGAAGCCCGTATCGCCGTGATGGGTGTGCCCGACAAGCCGGGCATCGCATATCAGATCCTCGGCCCGGTCGCCGATGCGAATATCGATGTCGACATGATCATCCAGAACCAGAGCGTCGAGGGCAAGACGGCGTTCACGTTCACGGTCGGTCGCGGCGACTATCAGCGCGCCATGGACATCCTCACGAACCAGGTGAAGGGCCATGTGAACGCGGAGCAGGTGCTCGGCGATCCGAAGGTGTCGAAGGTGTCCGTGGTTGGTGTCGGCATGCGTTCGCACGTGGGCATCGCGAGCAAGATGTTCCGCACGCTGTCGGAAGAGGGCATCAATATCCAGATGATCTCGACGTCGGAAATCAAGATCTCGGTGCTGATCGACGAGAAGTACATGGAGCTCGCCGTGCGCGCGCTGCATAAGGCATTCGAACTCGATCAGGCTTGATGTCGATCACGCGGTCCGTTGCTGCGGTAATGGGCCGATGCGTGAAGGTGGATGAGGGTAAAGCGGGCAATCGTGCGTCAGGTTTGAGAAGTGTCATCGAAATGACGCTTCTGGCACAAAAAGTGTGAAGTAAAAATTGACCTGAGGCTTTGAACCCGCTATTATCTTGGCTTCGTTGCGCTGCCTCCCTGGCGCAACCGAAAGTTTGGGAGACGTGGCCGAGAGGTCGAAGGCACTCCCCTGCTAAGGGAGCATCTGGGCCAAAACCTGGATCGAGGGTTCGAATCCCTCCGTCTCCGCCAGAAATGGCGGTGGAACCCCGCAGAGTCTAGGCTCTGCGGGGTTTTGTTTTTTGCGCGCCGCTTTTATATCGGTTCACGCCTGTCTTCGAGTCGTCCGCACTCAACTTTTTATTCGCGCATCCGTAAACGTCGGTATTGGCGAATTGCGTTTGCATTGCATACGCGGATCGATCGTTTATGCCGGATACACATTGGCCTGAATTTGCCTGGCATAACCAAACGAACTGCCTGCGCGCTCGCCAATGGGGCGCATGACCCGCAAAGTGTGCGTGCGCGCAACAGCAGACGGGTATCGCATATCACCAAATGCTGTCGCGTGTAACCGGACGTTACGGAGCGCATTCGAATGCGAAGTTATGCATCAGTTATTACAAACTTGAAATACGCGTGAAGGGTTGCTTTGTTATATTCGAATCAAGCAGTCGAGATAAACACAACTCCGCAAAGCAAAGAAAAGGTGAAACCATGAAGTCCATGCGTCTTATCCCGTTGATCGCCGGTGTACTCGCGATTGGGGCGTCGAGTGCGGCGATGGCTGGGGGACTGAACGTCGGTGTCAACATCGGTATTCCCGCTCCCGTCTATGTCGCGCCGGCGCCTGTGTATGCACCGCCGCCGCCGCCCCCGCCGCCCGTCGTGTACGCGCCGGCGCCTGATGTGGCAGCGCCTGCCATCGTGATCGGCTGGCATGGCGATCGTTACTGGGATGGCCGCCGCTACTGGGGCCGCGACGACTATTACCGCCACCACGGCGGCTACTACGATCATGGTCACGGTCACTACGACAACGGTCGTCACAACGGCTGGCATTGATCGAGCGGCGCACGCGCCCGATAAAAAAACCGCCCCTCGGGGCGGTTTTTTTATTGGTTGCACGCGCAACGACGCGCGCGTACAGCATGCAGGCAAAAACGCTTACTCAGCGACAGCGGCCATTCCACCGACCACATTGCTGAAGCCGCTATCGACATGCATGATCTCAGCCGTCACACCGGCCGCGAGATCCGACATCAGGAATGCGGCTGCATTGCCAACCTGTTCGATCGTCACATTGCGCTTGAGCGGCGCGTTGTCTTCGACGAAATCGAGAATCTTGCCGAAGCCCTTGATGCCGCTCGCTGCGAGCGTCTTGATCGGGCCAGCCGAAATGCCGTTCACACGAATGCCCTTGCCGCCCAGCGACACCGCCAGGTAACGCACGCTCGCTTCGAGCGATGCCTTGGCGAGACCCATCGTGTTGTAGTTGGGAATGGCCTTTTCCGAGCCGAGATACGACAGCGTGAGCAGTGCCGCGTCATTCGACAGCATCGGTAGTGCAGCTTTCGCGAGGGCGGGGAAGCTGTACGCGGAGATGTCGTGCGCGATGCGGAAGTTTTCGCGCGTCATGCCGTCGAGGAAATCGCCCGCGATCGCTTCACGCGGTGCAAAGCCGATCGAGTGAACGAGACCGTCGAGGCTGTCCCAATGTTCTTTCAGCGACGTGAAGAGCGCGTCGATTTGCGCATCGTCGGCGACGTCGCACGGGAACACCAGGTTGCTGCCGAATTCGGTAGCGAATTCGGTGATGCGGTCTTTGAAGCGGTCGCCGACATACGTGAACGCGAGTTCGGCGCCTTCGCGCTTGCAGGCCTGCGCGATACCGTACGCGATCGAACGGTTCGACAGAAGGCCCGTCAGCAAGATTCGTTTACCAGCGAGGAAGCCCATGAATTCTCCTAATGAGGTCAGCGCGCCGCGATGACAGAGTGCGGGAACGCGCGGGATTTTGGGTAGAATTCTCTCACATTGCAACCGCCCACCGACCAAACAAGGCTCCTATGACAGCAGGCACGCGACGGGTTGAAGCGCCGCGCCCGAGATGGCGCACTCTGATTCGTTCGTTGTCTGTTCCGTTGTCGCGTGTGCGTTGCACGGGGATGCCGCGCGTGGTGTCATCGGCATGCGTGGGCTTGCTGATCGCTTTGTCGCCGATGCTGGCGCAGCATGCGCAGGCTGCCTACGCCATTGCTCAATACGGCGACCCGAAGTATCCAGCTGACTTCAAGCATTTCGTCTACGTCAATCCCAATGCGCCGCGCGGCGGCACGCTGGTGCTCGCGAATCCCGACCGCTCGACGAGCTTCGACAAGTTCAATCCGTTCACGCTGCGCGGCAACGCGGCGCCCGGTATCGGCCTGCTGTTCGAGAGCCTGACAACGGGCAGCGCCGACGAAGTCGCGTCCGCCTACGGCCTGCTCGCCGACGACATCAACGTCGCGCCCGACGGCCTGTCGACCACTTTCCACATCAATCCCAAAGCGCGCTTTTCGAATGGCGATCCCGTCACGGCTGACGACATCAAGTTCTCGATCGACACGTTAAACAGCCCGCAGGCCGCGCCGCAATATGCCGCGTATTTCGCCGAGATCGCGCGCGTCGTGATCGTCGATCCGGCGACGGTGCGCTTCGAGTTCAAGCAGCGCGACCGTGAACTGCCGTTGCTCGCGGGCGGCATGCCCGTGTTCTCGCGCAAGTGGGGCGTGAAGCCGGACGGCAGCCGCACGGCGTTCGATCAACTCGCGTTCGAAAAGCCGATCGGCAGCGGCCCGTATCTGATCGAGAGCTACGACAACGGCCGCACGATCACGTATAAGCGTGACCCGAACTATTGGGGCGACAAGCTGCCCGTGCGCGTCGGCATGTATAACTTCGAGCGCATCAACTACAAGCTGTATTCGGATACGACGGCGCGTCTCGAAGCGTTCAAGGCAGGGGAGTATGACGCGCTCGTCGAATACGTTGCGCGCAACTGGGTGCGTCGCGATGTCGGCAAGAAGTTCGACAGCGGCGAACTGATCAAGCGCGAGTTTCCGCAGCATAACGGCACGGGCATGCAAGGCTTCATCCTGAACCAGCGCCGGGCGTTGTTCTCCGATGTGCGCGTGCGCAAGGCACTCGATCTCGCGCTCGATTTCCAGTGGCTCAACCGGCAACTGTTCTACAGCCAGTACAAGCGGATCGACAGCTACTTCGTCAATACGGATCTGCAGGCAAAGGGCATGCCGTCGCCGGGTGAACTGACGCTGCTCGAACCGTGGCGCGCGAAACTCGAACCGTCCGTGTTCGGCGTGCCGCCGAAGCAGCCCGACACCGATCCGCCCAGCTCGCTGCGAGCGAACCTGCTCGAAGCCCGCGCGCTGCTCGCGCAGGCCGGCTGGACGTATCGCGACGGCGCCTTGCGCAATGCGAAGGGTGAACCGTTCGTGTTCGAAATACTCGACGATTCCGGTTCGTCGGGCACCTTCGAGCCCGTGTATGCCACCTACATCCGCAATCTGAAGAAGCTCGGTATCGAGGCGCGTGTGCGCACGGCGGACTTTGCGGTGTATCAGAAGCGTCTCGACGCATTCGATTTCGACGTTACGACGATCCGTTTTCCCGACGTGCAGGTGCCGGGTGCCGACATGATCGACCGCTTCGGCAGCAAGGCCGCCGACGATCCCGGCTCGGGCAACCTGATCGGCCTGAAGTCGCCCGCCGTCGATGCGATCCTGCGCGCGCTGGTCGGCGCGCAAACGCGCGAACAACTCGTCGATGCGACGCACGCGCTAGACCGCGTGCTGATCAACGGCTATTACATGGTGCCGCACTGGTATAGCGGCACGCATCGCGTGGCGTTCAAGCGCGGCATGGCCTGGCCCGCGACGCTGCCGCTGTACTATACGGCGGAAGGCTGGATCACATCGATGTGGTGGTTCGCGAACCCGCAATGAACGCGCGCGGCGCGTACTTAACCTGCACTTTTGATTCTGGACGGCTGCCATGTGGAGCTACATCCTCAAACGTCTTCTGTTGATGATTCCGACGTTGATCGGCGTGCTGACGCTGACCTTCGTGGTGATCCAGTTCGTGCCGGGCGGACCGGTCGAACAGGCCGTGCATGAACTGCGCCGCAATACGTCCGAAGGCGGCACGCCATTCGGTCTGCGCGCGCATAGCGGCGTCGATGCACAGCAAATCGCGCAGCTCAAGGCGCTCTATGGCTTCGATAAACCGCCGCTCGAACGTTACTGGCTGATGCTCAAGCGCTTCTCACACTTCGATCTAGGGCAAAGCTATTTCCGCCATCAAAGCGTGTGGTCGCTGATCGTGTCGAAGCTGCCGGTGTCGATCAGCATCGGCTTGTGGACGTTCTTTCTCACGTATCTGATATCGGTGCCGCTCGGCATTGCGAAGGCCGTGCGCAACGGCTCGCGTTTCGATATTGCGACGAGTCTGATCGTGCTGATCGGTTACGCGATTCCCGGCTTCGTGCTCGGCGTGCTGCTGCTCGTGCTGTTTGGCGGCGGCACATTCCTGCAACTGTTTCCGTTGCGCAATCTCACCTCCGACAACTGGGCACAACTGAGCCTGGTCGGCAAGGTGCTCGATTACCTGTGGCATATCACGTTGCCGATTGTCGCTTCCGTGGTTGGCAGTTTTGCGGTTGTCACGATGCTCACCAAGAACGCGTTCCTCGACGAAATCCGCAAACAGTATGTGTTGACGGCGCGCGCGAAGGGTTTGTCCGAGCGGCGCGTGCTATGGAAACACGTGTTTCGCAATGCGCTCCTGCCGTTGATCGTCGGCTTTCCGGCTGCGTTTATCGGCGCGTTCTTCACGGGCAGCCTGCTGATCGAAACGCTGTTCTCGCTCGATGGGCTCGGGCTGCTGTCGTATGAGTCGGTGGTGCGGCGCGATTATCCCGTGGTGCTCGGCACGCTCTATCTCTTCACGCTGATCGGGCTTGCCACCAAGCTCATCTCCGATCTCTGCTATGTGTGGGTCGATCCACGCATTCAATTCGAACAACTGGAGCGCTGATTTGAGCCGCGTCCGTACAGATGCCGAAGTGTCGCGCGCGCAGCCGGTGCGCGCGTTCGTGTCGCCGTCGCCCGCGCGCCGCGTGTGGGCGCGCTTCCGGCAACAACGCCTTGGCTACTACAGCCTCATCGTGTATATCGTCGCGTTTGCGGCGAGCCTTGCTGCGCCGCTGTGGTCGAACGACAAGCCGATCGTCGTGCGCTATGACGGCCACTACTATTTCCCGCTCGTGAAGGATTACGCGGAGACCACTTTCGGCGGCGACTTCCCGACGCCCGCCGATTACCTCGATCCGTACATCAAGCATCGTTTCGACGCGCCGGGCAACTTCGTGCTCTATCCGCCGAACCGCTACTACTACGACACGCTCAACTATTTTTCGAAGGCGCCCAACCCGGCGCCGCCTTCGCGCGACAACTGGCTCGGCACCGACGACCGTGGGCGCGACCTGTTCGCGCGGCTCGTGTATGGCTTTCGCGTGTCGGTCGAGTTCGCACTGGTGCTGACGATCATCGGCACCGTGCTCGGCGTGCTGGCGGGTGCCGTGCAGGGCTTCTTCGGCGGCAAGACGGACATCATCGGGCAGCGTCTGATCGAAATCTGGAGTGCGATGCCGGAGCTGTATCTGCTGATCATCTTCGCGTCGATCTTCGAGCCGGGATTCATTCTGCTGATCGTGCTGCTGTCGCTGTTCGGCTGGATCGGACTGGCCGATTACGTGCGCGCCGAGTTTCTGCGCAACCGGCAACAGGATTACGTGCGCGCTGCGCGCGCGATGGGTCTGTCGAACTGGCAGATCATCTGGCGCCATGTGTTGCCGAACAGTCTGACGCCCGTCATCACGTTTTTGCCGTTCCGGATGAGCGGCGCGATTCTCGCGCTGACGAGCCTCGATTTTCTCGGCCTCGGTGTGCCGCCGCCGACGCCGAGTCTCGGTGAACTGCTCGCACAGGGCAAGGCGAACCTCGACGCGTGGTGGATCTCTGTTTCGACGTTCGGCGTGCTGGTCGTGACGCTGTTGCTGCTGACGTTCATGGGCGACGCGCTGCGCAACGCGCTCGACACGCGTATCGCCGATGCGATGAAAGCAGGAGGCAACCAGTGAGCGCGACGCCAGCCAAACACGACGGGCCGCTGCTCGAACTCGATCACCTGCGCGTGACGTTCGGCGATACGGTTGCCGTCAACGATGTCTCGCTGACGATTGCGCGAGGCGAGCGCGTCGCGCTGGTCGGCGAGTCGGGTTCGGGCAAGAGCGTGACGGCGCTGTCGATCCTGCGTCTGCTGAACGACGCGCAGACGAGCGGCGTGGTGCGCTTCGACGGCGAAGATCTGCTCGCGAAAAGCGAGCGCGAGATGCGCGGGTTGCGCGGTTCCGACATCGCGATGATCTTCCAGGAGCCGATGACGGCGCTCAATCCGCTGTACACGATCGGCGACCAGATCGCGGAGACGATCGTGCTGCACGACGGCGTGAGCGCCAATGAGGCGCGCAAGCGCGCGGTTGCGCTGCTCGAACGCACGGGCATCACGGAACCGGGCAAGCGCGTGAACAGCTATCCGCATCAGTTGTCGGGCGGACAGCGGCAACGCGCGATGATCGCGATGGCGCTCGCGTGCCGTCCGCGTCTGCTGCTCGCCGACGAGCCGACCACGGCACTCGATGTGACCATCCGGGCGCAGATCGTCGAACTGCTGCTGGAACTGCAACGCGAGGAAGCCGAAAAGCGCGGCATGGCCGTCTTGCTGATCACGCACGATCTCAACCTCGTGCGTCACTTCGCGCAACGCGTCGCGGTGATGGAGAAGGGCGTGCTGGTCGAGAGCGGCACCGTCGAGACGCTGTTCGACTCGCCGCAGCATCCGTACACGCAGCGTCTGCTGCAAAGCCGGCCGGAGCGCACGGTGGTGCCGGTGTTGCCGATCGCGCCCGTGCTGCTCGATGCACGCGATGTCTGCGTCGATTTCCGGACGAAGCTGCCGGGTTTCGCCGGCTGGTTCCAGTCGGGACGTTTTCGTGCCGTCGACGATGCAACCGTGTCGGTGCGTCAAGGTGAGACGCTGGGTATTGTCGGCGAATCGGGTTCGGGAAAATCGACGCTCGCGATGGCGCTGCTCGGCCTGCAACGAACCTCGCACGGCGCAATCGAGTTTCAGGGCAGGGCGCTCGGCAGTTACAAGGGACGCGACCAGACGGCGCTGCGCTCGAACATGCAGGTGGTCTTTCAGGATCCTTTTAGTTCACTTTCACCACGGCAAACGATCGAGCGCATTGTCGGAGAAGGGCTGGCGCTGCACCGTCCGCAGATGGCCGCCGACGCGCGCCGCGACAAGGTCATTTCCGTGCTGCGCGAAGTGGGGAGCGACCGGACGGCGCTGCATCGTTATCCGCATGAGTTTTCGGGCGGACAGCGCCAGCGGATTGCAATTGCGCGCGCGCTAGTACTGGAGCCGCGCATCCTGATTCTGGACGAACCGACCAGCGCGCTCGACGTCTCCATCCAGCAGCAAGTGCTGAAACTGCTGGCGGGATTGCAGCGCAAATACAACCTGGGATTCGTGTTCATCAGCCACGATCTGGCCGTGATCGGCGCAATGGCGCATCGTGTCGCGGTAATGAAAAACGGTGAGATCGTCGAGACAGGCGATGTGGAACGCATATTCGCCGAGCCGACTCACCCTTACACACGTAAGCTGTTGAAAGCGGCCTTGACGACTTGACATTCACCAATTGGGTGCGCCCAGTCATTGATTTTTTCTATTTGTTTTGACATAGGAATACTTACTGGCTAGTATCGACCAAACTTTTTCCTAGCCTGTTGATTTTCAGGCAAAAATTTCCGCAACACCCGTCCTAACCAAAACCAACCACCAGACCAATGCAGCACCAAAACCTAACCCAGGCTTGTACGCGCGTCGTCGCCGGGATGTTCATTGGCGTACTGATGGCCGCAGCTCCCGGCGCGTTCGCCGATGAAGTAAGCAGCTTTAACCAGAATGCCTCATATTCGACCTCTTCCGGGTCGAATTCTGTGTCCTCCACCACACAAAACACCCAGAGCGCTACCTCGAATTCCGATGGTGGCGCTCGATCGTTTTTGTCCGGCATGGCCGGCAAAGCGGGTGACGTGGTGGTCGGCGCCCTCAACATGATTGGCGTGCGCTACCGCTGGGGCGGCGACACGCCGGATTCCGGCCTCGATTGCAGCGGCTTCGTGCGCTACGTGTTCCAGGACACGCTGGGCATGGCACTGCCGCGCCGCGCGGAAGAAATGAGCCGTGTCGGCGAGAAGGTGCGGGTTTCCGACCTGAAGCCGGGCGATCTCGTGTTCTTCAATACGATGCGCCGCACGTTCTCGCACGTTGGCATCTACATCGGTGACAACAAGTTCGTGCATTCGCCGTCCACAGGCAGCACGCTCCGCGTCGACGATATGGATGACGGTTACTGGGAAAAGCGTTTCACGGGCGCACGCCGCATCGAAACGACGGTGCCGCAACAGCAGGATCTGCGTCAGCGCGTGAGCGCGACGCTTGGCGGCAGCAACTAGGTCGCTTTGTCCGTTTCAGGCAAAAGGCCCGCTTCATACGAAGCGGGCCTTTTTGTTTTGCGGCGTTGGAAGCGTGGCGCACGCGTGCCGCGCGTGCCATACGCTGATCAGGCCGTAGCGCGCGCCGCTGCGAGCTTGCGCAACAGTTCCGGCGCGGCGCGCGCAGCCGCTTCTTCACCCGCCAGAATCGCCGCATTACGCTGTCCGAAGTCCGTGCCGCTCATCGCATTCAGATTCGGACGAATCACGACGTCGGCGTATTTGTCGAGTTCATACGCCTTGATCGTCTGACCCATGATCGTGAAGGTCTGCATCAGCACGTCGAACGAACTTTCGGTGACAGCCGATTCGGGGCGCGCGGAAATATCGACGGCGATCACGAAATCGGCGCCCATCTTGCGCGCGAACGACGCCGGCACGGGGCTGACGAGTCCGCCATCGACGTACTCATGTCCGCCGATCTTCACCGGCTCGAACACCGACGGCACGCTCGACGATGCGCGCACGGCAATGCCCGTGTTGCCGCGCTGGAACAGGATCGGCTGGCCGGTCTTCAGATCCGTTGCGACCACGCCGAGCGGTTTTGCCATCTTCTCGATCGGACGATTGTCTAGCGTCTTGTTGAGATAGTTCTGCAGCGCGACGCCTTGCAGAAAGCCGCGCGTGCGAAACGGCATCGCCCAGTCGCTGATCGACGCTTCGTCCATCGACAGCGCGAGCTTGTTGAGCGCAAAACCGTTCAGACCCGACGCGTACAACGCGCCGACCACCGAGCCCGCGCTCGTGCCGCAAATCAGGTCGACCTGAATGTTGCGGGCTTCCAGCGCCTTGATCACGCCGATGTGCGCAAACCCGCGCGCCGCGCCGCCGCCAAGGGCGAGGCCGACGCGCAGCGGCCGCTGCGGCTTGACGCCGGGCGGCGTGGTGGGCGTCGCCGGAATGGACGCGGTGTCGGGCGTGACGTTGTCGGGCGTGCCGCCCGTCGACGCACAGGCGGACAGGACAGCAGATGCCGCAGCGATCGAGAACGTGCGGCGGGACAGGCGTGGCGATGACGGTTTCAACGAATTCTCCAGCGACGGCGCCGACGTTCATCCGAAAGCGTCGCGCCGCGTGTCTTGCGTAGATGATCGCCGGCGGCGATCCGGGCGCGCTGCATGGCGCCGGGTGGCACTGGCGGCAGCGCGCGCACATCATAAAGCAAAGCGGACGCGCGGCGACGGTTGGCTGAGGAAACCGTCTACAAGCTGGATTGTCGGTATCGCGTACTGACAGTGTTCGCGCAAGGATCCTGCGGCGTGCGCCCGCCATAGCGGCTGTTGCGCGCTCCGTCGGACTCATGTTGGCAGTGCCGACGGGTATAATTCGGGTCTCTTTTTCATCGCGTTCGCGCCCTCGGCAGCCAGACTTGCCGTCGTCGGGCACGGACCGTTTTCGTTGCTGCGCCTGGCTTCGATGTTCGCCGGCGCCGGCATCCGTCTTCGAGTTACCGCACATGACCACTCCCGTTCGCACCCGCTTCGCACCGAGCCCCACCGGCTTCATCCACCTCGGCAACATTCGCTCTGCGCTGTATCCGTGGGCGTTCGCGCGCAAATCGGAGGGCGTGTTCGTGCTGCGCATCGAGGACACCGACGTCGAGCGTTCGACCGAGCAGTCCGTCGATGCAATTCTCGAAGGCATGCAATGGCTCGGCCTCGATTACGACGAAGGCCCGTTCTATCAGATGCAGCGCATGGACCGTTACCGCGAAGTGCTCAAGCAGATGCAGGAGCAGGGTCTCGTGTACCCGTGCTACATGTCGACGGAAGAACTGGACGCGCTGCGCGAGCGTCAGCGCGCCGCCGGCGAAAAGCCGCGCTATGACGGCACGTGGCGCCCGGAGCCGGGCAAGGTGCTGCCGGAGCCGCCCGCAGGCGTGCAACCCGTGACGCGCTTCCGCAATCCGCTGACGGGCGTGGTCGCATGGGACGATGCCGTGAAGGGCCGCGTCGAAATTTCGAATGAGGAACTCGACGATCTCGTGATCGCGCGTCCGGATGGCACGCCGACCTATAACTTCTGCGTGGTCGTCGACGACCTCGACATGAAGATCACGCACGTGATTCGCGGCGACGACCACGTGAACAACACGCCGCGCCAGATCAACATCCTGCGCGCGCTCGGCGCCGAGCCGCCCGTCTACGCGCACCTGCCGACCGTGCTGAACGAGCAGGGCGAAAAGATGAGCAAGCGTCATGGCGCAATGAGCGTGATGGGTTATCGCGATGAAGGCTATCTGCCCGAAGCCGTGCTGAATTACCTGGCACGTCTGGGCTGGTCACATGGCGACGCGGAAATTTTCTCGCGTGAGCAACTGGTCGAATGGTTCGATCTCGAACACCTCGGCAAGTCCCCGGCGCAGTACGACCACAACAAGCTCAACTGGCTCAACAACCACTACATCAAGGAAGCCGACAACGCGCGTCTGGCCGGGCTGAGCAAGCCGTTCTTCGCGGTGCTCGGTATCGACGAAGCAACGCTCGCGAAGGGCGCGGATGTCGTGGGCGTGATCGGCCTGATGAAGGACCGTGCATCGACGATCAAGGAGGTCGTGGAGAACGCCGCGATGTTCTACCGCGAACCGACGCCTGATGCCGAAGCGCTCGCGCAACATGTCACGGACGTCGTGCGCCCGGCACTCGCCGATCTCGCCGCAGCATTGAAGACGTGCGAGTGGACGAAGGAGGGCATCGCTGCTGCGTTGAAGGCAACGCTCAGCACGCACAAGCTGAAGATGCCGCAACTCGCGATGCCTGTGCGTCTGCTGGTGGCGGGCACGACACATACGCCTTCTATCGATAGCGTGCTGATGCTGTTTGGCCGCGATGTGGTGGTGAGCCGCATCGAAAAGGCGCTCGCTTAAGCCGGCGAAGTGAGGCCGCGGAAGATGTTTTCGCGGCTTCGCAAAAAAATTGCAGAAAGCGGTTCAAGAGGTATTTACAAAGCGAAAATTGCTCACTACAATCTCGCTTCTGTTCTGCAAGGGGGTATAGCTCAGCTGGGAGAGCGCTTGCATGGCATGCAAGAGGTCAGCGGTTCGATCCCGCTTACCTCCACCATCAGAGCAGAGTGAAGTCTTCCGGTTAGCCGGAAGTTGTAGAAAAAAAGACTTCACAAACGGTTGTAAAGCAGTTAGAATAGCGGTCTTCGCTGCTGATGAATGAAGTTAGCAGCAAGAACGAGACAGATCTGAAAAGATTATGTCCCCTTCGTCTAGAGGCCTAGGACATCACCCTTTCACGGTGAGTACAGGGGTTCGAATCCCCTAGGGGACGCCAAATACTGGCGTTACTTGAGATTCAAGTGATGCGCTTGCGAGAGATCTAACCGACGCTCGCAAGTCAGGTAGCAAGACTGGAGTGGTAGTTCAGTCGGTTAGAATACCGGCCTGTCACGCCGGGGGTCGCGGGTTCGAGTCCCGTCCACTCCGCCAGATTAAGCCCGTTCGGTGAGCGGGCTTTTTCATTAAAGGTGTAAGCAGTAGTATGTGAAGTACGTTGTCCCCTTCGTCTAGAGGCCTAGGACATCACCCTTTCACGGTGAGTACAGGGGTTCGAATCCCCTAGGGGACGCCAGATACTGGCGTTGCTTGAGATTCAAGTGATGCACTTGCGAGAGATCTAACCGACGCTCGCGAGGAAGGTAGCAAGACTGGAGCGGTAGTTCAGTCGGTTAGAATACCGGCCTGTCACGCCGGGGGTCGCGGGTTCGAGTCCCGTCCGCTCCGCCAGAAACAAGAAGCCCGCTGAATCGTCAGCGGGCTTTTTTGTTTTTGCGCTACCCGTTTCTGTGTTCCGCCAAAGCGCGCCCAACGGCGCTTGCGCTACTGTGGGGCAAACAGCCATTGCCAGCGCGGGCCGCGTGACTTAACGTTGTGCGGACCGACATATTCGTCCCCCGTGCGATGCTCGACCCCACCGACGATCCATCTCCCTTCCACTTGCGCAAGGCCAGCATGGACGACTTCCAGTTCGCCGAGGCGCTGACGCGCAACAACATGGGCGGTTATTACCGTCGGCATCATCTCGTGTGGCGGAGCGATCTGTTCCTCGCCAGTTGGCGCGAGTCGGAGAACTTTATTCTCGAAGCGGATGGTGAGCGGATCGGCGTATTGCGCATTACCGAAGAGGGCGACTCGCTGCATATCCGCGATGTGCAGATCGCCGAAGGGCATCGGCGGCGCGGTGCAGGCACCTATCTGCTGAACACCTCGCACCGTTGGGCGAGGGCGCGGGGATTGTCCGAGCTGCAGTTGCGTGTGTTCGTCGACAATCCGGCCGCGCGCCTCTATCAGCGCATGGGCTACCGTCTGGCGGGCCCGCGGCTGGCGCAGCTCGGCTCGATCCGGCATATGGCACGGCGCGTCTAGAAGCGTTGTGCGCGCATCGATCCAGCGTCCGGCTCGCGGCCGCAACGGGTCGCATCAATTCGATTCATCTTCCTCTTCATCTTGTTCCCGCTCGTCGTGCCGATGTTCGGCGCCACGTACCATGAACGCTCGCGGACTTTCGCCGAACGCGCGCCGGAACATCGCCGAAAACGCGCTCTGACTCTGGTAGCCCAACTCCCGCGCCACGTGCGACAACGGCTTTCCCTGGCTGAGCAACGGAATCGCGCGAGCCAGCACAGCCTGCTGGCGCCACTGCGAGAAGCTCACGCCCAGTTCCTGCCGGAACAGCCGCGCAATCGTCCGCGTGCTCGCGCCGACGGTCGATGCCCATCGCTCCAGTGAGTCTGCGTTGGCGGGATCGGCGAGGACGGCTTCACACAACGATCGCAGGCGTTTTTCAGTCGGCATCGGCACGGACAACGGCAAAGGCTGCGAGCGCGTGATTTCGTCGAGGGCCAGCGAACCCAGCAGACGCTCGCGGTCTGGCGGCAAGCCGGGCATATCCAGCGACGCGATGACTTCACGCAGCAGCCCCGCCACCTCGACCACGCGACACGCATCCAGCCCAGGCGGCACAACGGTCTCGTTGACGTACAAGGTGCGCAGGAACGCTTCTTCGACGATCGTCACCTCGTGCAGCACATAAGGCGGCACCCAGATTGCGCGTGACGGCGGCACCATCCACGTCGTGCCAAAAGTACCCACACGCAGCACGCCGCGCGACGCATAGGCCACCTGCGCCCACGCGTGAGTATGTCGCGCGATGCGCACGCCGGCCGGCATCGGCCGGGAGCGCACACGGATAGGGTGCGTCGGCGTCGGCGCGAACTCGGGTGGAATGTCGGCGAAATCGACGCGCGTCGATAATCCGGCAGACGGCTTCGATGCGGGCGATGTAGTACGGGCGGCGTCGGTCATGGCATCACAGGTTGCGCGGCAGATGAAACGCCGCATGACGTCTGTCATTGTAGGGTGGTGCGTGGCCTGCGCACATTAGCCGAACGGACGATGCGACATCCCTCAGGCGTCGCGGCATAATGCACCGCATCCGTTTCGCTGAGTGAGAGAAGCTATGAACTTTGCCACTGCAGATTTGTGCGACGAGCACGAAGATCAACTGGCGGCCGGCACGCTGCGGGTGCTCGATCCCGTGTTCAGCCGTTTTGGCCGTGCGACGTGTTTCGGCGGCGAAGCGGTCGCGCTGAAGGTGTTCGAAGACAACACGCTGGTGCGCGCGGTGCTCGAAGAAAAAGGCGCGGGCCGCGTGCTGGTGGTCGACGGCGGCGGCAGTCTGCGGTGCGCGCTGGTGGGCGGTAACCTGAGCCGGCTCGCCGAGAAAAATGGCTGGGCGGGCATCGTCGTGTACGGTTGCGTGCGCGATGTATTGGAACTGAACGAATGCAATCTCGGCGTCATCGCGCTCGCCACCCATCCGCAACGCTGTCAGCAGGTGGGCGGCGGCGAGCGTGATATTCCCGTGCTGCTGCCCGGTACGATCGTCAGGCCGGGCGAATGGATTTATGCCGACAGCGATGGCGTGCTGGTAGCGAGCGCGCCATTGATCTGACGGCGAGGTGTAGTCGGAAAACCGGTTGTAGATAGAGGATTGTGGACTGATGCAAAACGTCTTTGTGTATGGCACCTTGCGTGCCGGTGAAATCAACGATATTGGCGCTGCCGCGGCGCGCAACGACATTGCCGCGCCGACGCTGCTGGGCTCGGCCACCTTGCGTGGCCGGCTGTTCGACTTCGGCGCGTATCCGGGCCTCGTGCCTGACGATGCCGGCGTGCATGTGCGCGGCGACGTCTACGCGATCGACGACGACCTGGTTGCCGTGCTCGACGAGATCGAGCAGGTGTATCCCGGCGTCGAGGGTCTGTTCATGCCGCGCGAGGTGACGGTCAATGTCGAAGGCGCGCCTGTCACCTGCCGCTATTACCCGGTTCAGCGCGATGCCGTCAAAGGGCTGCAGGAAATTCACAGCGGAGATTGGGTCGCGCACCGCCGTTCAAACGGGCGCTGATGCAGCAGATAAAAAAATGGCCCAGCAGGCATGACGCCCGCCAGGCCATCCCGGTCGGTCAACCGTCGAGCAAGCGTGTTGCTCAGAGTTCTTCGTAAAGCGGCAGCGTCAGAAACTCGGTGAAGTTTTCCGAAGTCGACATGTCGATGAAGATGTGAGCGGCGCGATCATACGGTTGCGTATCGCCCGTGATCGAAGTCTTCACGTTGTCGAGTTCCTGGGCGCTCAGATCACGCACGAGTTCGGCCGTCCCCTTGCGGCCGTCGTCGAGCTTGCCCTTCGGCGAGCGGAGCCACTGCCACACTTGCGAGCGCGAGATTTCAGCCGTCGCGGCATCTTCCATCAGGTTGTGAATCGGCACGCATCCATTGCCCGCGAGCCACGAGCCGAGATAGTGGATGCCGACGTTGATGTTGTTGCGCAAGCCGGCTTCCGTGATGGGCGCTTCCGGGCGGAAGTCGAGCAGATCCTTGCCCGTCACCTGCACGTCGTCGCGCTGCTTGCCGATCTGGTTCGGCTTGTCGCCGAGCACCTTCACGAACTCTTCCATCGCGATGGGCACGAGTCCGGGGTGCGCGACCCAGCCGCCGTCGTAGCCGTCGGTGGCATCGCGCGCCTTGTCCGAGCGCACACCGGCCATCGCCTTGTCGTTCGCGGCGGCGTCGCTCTTGATCGGAATCAGCGCGGCCATGCCGCCGATAGCAGGCGCATTGCGTCGATGGCAGGTCTTCAGCAATTGCAGCGCGTAGGCGCGCATGAACGGCACCGTCATCGTGATCTGCGAACGGTCGGCGAGGCAGAAGTCCTTGTCGTTCTTGAACTTCTTGATCGCTGAGAAGATGTAGTCCCAACGACCCGCGTTCAGGCCCGAGCTATGTTCGCGCAGTTCGTACAGGATCTCATCCATTTCGAACGCGGCCAGGATCGTTTCGATCAAGACCGTTGCGCGAATCGTGCCGCGCGGCACGCCGACGGCTTCCTGCGCGGCGACGAAGATGTCGTTCCACAGACGCGCTTCGAGATGGCTTTCCATCTTCGGCAGATAGAAGTAGGGCGCCGTGCCGCGCGCCAGTTGCTCTTTTGCGTTGTGATGCAGGAAGAGCGCGAAATCGAAGATGCCGCCGGACACGCGCTGGCCATCCACCGTCACGTGCTTCTCATCGAGATGCCAGCCACGCGGACGCACGATCAGCGTCGCGATCTTGTCGTTCAGCTTGTATGACTTGCCGTTCTGCTCGAGCGAAATCGTGCGCCGCACGGCTTCCTTCAGATTGATATGGCCGGTGATCTGGTTAGCCCAGCTCGGCGCATTCGAATCCTCGAAGTCGGTCATGTACGAATCCGCGCCGGAATTCAGCGCGTTGATGATCATCTTGCGATCGACGGGGCCTGTGATTTCGACACGGCGGCGCTGCAGATCCTGCGGCAGCGGCGCAATCGTCCAGTCGCCGTCACGGATGCTTTTCGTTTCGGCGAGGAAGTCAGGCCGTTCGCCCGCGTCCAGACGCTTCACGCGTTCGACGCGTGCCTTCAGCAGTTGCTGGCGGCGCGGCTCGAAGGTCCGGTGCAGGGCCGCGACGAGTTCGAGGGCTTGCGGCGTCAGGATCGCTTCGAAGCCGGGCTGGATCTCGCCCGTGATTGCCATGCCCTGCGGGAGCGATAACGTGTTCGCCATGATTTCTCCTTGGTCGGTCAGTTTCAAAAATGCGTGTGATGCAGTTGCTATGCGTCGTGTGCCTGGATTGCGTGCCGTCATGCGCCAGGGCTGTGGCGCGGGCGGCGGTTTTTCTCACGGGATTTGTCCCGTTTGCCTGCTTTCGAGAACGACGACGGGTCTTCGATAAACGACAACAAATCACTCATGCTCGTGCCGGTGCCATGCGGCGTGACACCCAGTTCCTCGGCGGGCGCGTTCTGGCGGTTCAGCCAGAACACGGTGTAGCCGAACCAGTTCGCGCCGCTCGCGTCCCAGCCGTTCGACGACACGAACACGATCTCGCGTGCCGCCGCGCCGAATGCCGCCGTGCCGAGCGCGTAGGTCGCGGGCGCCGGTTTGAAGGCGCGCACGGCATCCACCGACAGCACGTGGTCGAACAGTCCCGACATGCCCGCGCTTTTCACGGCGATATCGAGCATCTGCGGATTGCCGTTCGACAGGATCGCAAGGCCAGTGGATTCGACGGCTTCGCCGCCCGTTGCCGCGCGCATGGCGCGAATCTGCCGCAACGCGGGCAGCACCTCGGGGAATGCCGACAGGCACGCGTATTCGTCCATCAGGCGTTTTTCGCCGGCCGCGTTCAATGTGAGGCCGAGCTTGCGCGCGGAGAACCGCAGCGCGTCGAGCGTGATGTTCCAGAACGGCTGATAGCGCGCGCCGCCAGGATCCGAGGCCGTGCGCAGCTGCGTGTATTCGATCTGTTTTTGCCGCCACAACTGCGAAAGCGCATCGCCGTGGCCCGGAAACATCTGCTCCGCGGCAGCGACGACGGAATGCACGTCGAACAGCGTGCCGTATGCATCGAAAATCACTGCTTTAGGGAAGAGTGTCGTTGTGGCCGACATTGCCTTGCGCTCCTTCAGAGGTCGGAATCGATTTTATTCGTGACGCCTTGTGCTAAAAAAGAGTCTAAAGATCACTTGATCTTTTACTTTCATCACCCTAATCTGACGCGACTGACTATTCGTGCGCGATCACAGCGCGCAACATCCGCAGATGGATCGCTTCAAGCAGATCGAGACTTTCGTCACTGTCGCGGCACGCGGCAGCCTGTCGGCGGCGGCGCAGGCCGAGGGCGTCGCGCCGGCGATCATCGGCCGTCGCATCGACGCGCTCGAAGAACGGCTGGGCGTCAAGCTGCTGGTGCGCACCACGCGCCGCATCACGCTGACGTACGAAGGCTCGGCGTTTCTCGAAGACTGTCAGCGCGTCATTCACGACATGCAGAACGCCGAGGCGAGCGTGTCGGCGGGTGGCGTGAAGGCGAGCGGCCATTTGCGTCTGTCCGCGCCCGCCGGTTTCGGGCGCAGGCATGTCGCGCCATTGGTGCCCGCGTTCACCGTCGCCCATCCGGACGTATCGATTTCTCTCGATCTTTCCGATCGCATGGTCGATCTCGTCAACGAAGGATTCGATTGCGCGATACGACTCGGCGAATTACCTGATTCGTCGCTGGTTTCGTTGAGATTAGGTGAGAACAAACGCGTGTGCGTCGCTTCGCCCAAGTACCTCGCGCACCGCGCCGCGCCGCAGACGCTTGCCGATCTCGCGCATCACAACTGCCTTGCGCTCGGCGCGAGTGCGAACCAGCAGCGCGGCTGGGTGTTCCAGCAAGGCGACAAGGTCGTCACCATCAAGGTCTCGGGCACGATGGAGTGTTCAGATGGCGCAGTGCTCCACGAGTGGTGCATGGAAGGCTATGGACTCGCGTGGCGCTCCTGGTGGGAAGTCGGCACGGACATCGCGGCAGGACGGCTGGTGAGCGTACTCGACGACTTCGCCGCGCCGCCCATCGGCATTCACGCGGTGTTTCCGCAGCGTCGGCATTTGCCGTTGCGTGTGAGACTGTTTCTGGATTTTCTCAAGCATACCTACGGCAGCCCCGGCTATTGGGGATAAGCGAGCCGAACGTGCCGTGCGCACGGGTTTCCGATATGCGGACATGCCCGCACGCGCTGCTTGCGCGACTTTTCGACGCACTACAATCGTTTTGACAGCCCGCCGCGCGGTCCATCTCCCCGCTGACCGCTGCGGCGCAGGCGGTTGTCCGCCTCCCTGCTCCCCAAGGCACGAAGCGGCGAGCGGCAGGCGCGAGCATTCCACACCTGCAGTCGACGACGGAGGGCACCATGTTCAAGCACATCCTCGTTCCGACGGATGGTTCGGACCTGTCGAAGAAAGCGATCGACGGCGCAATCGATCTTGCCCAGGCCGTCGGCGCGCGCGTGACGGCGTATGCCTGTCTGCCTCAGTATCCGTACTCGCCATTTTCCGAAGTCGTGATCGAGCCGCCCGTGGATTTCCAGGACCGCAGCGAGCGCGAAGCGCGTCAGCATCTGCAGGAAGTGGAAGAGGCCGCGCGCGGTGCGGGTGTCGAATGCACGAGTCAGACGAGCGTGCACCCGTCGCCATATCTGGGCATCATCGAAGCGGCCGAGCAGGGCGGCTGCGACGTCATCTTCATGGCCTCGCATGGGCGACGCGGACTGGGCAGTCTGCTGATCGGCAGCGAGACGCAGCGCGTGCTCACGCATACGAAAATTCCGGTGATCGTGTATCGATGAGGTACCCCGAATCCGGGCCGGAGTACTGCAGAAAGCCGCGCGCCAGCGGCGAGCGCTGGCGCGTGGGTTCTCGCGGATAGCAGCCCGTCAGGGCTGTCCTGATCGTGTCACTCTCAGGTTCGTCTCACCGGAAGCGGGCGTGCGAGAAACGCCCGATCCTCCTCTCCGACATGATTTGAAACCGGCCCTCTGCGGGGCCGTTCTTCACGTTGCTGCGAGAAAAAGGCGCATATCGTCTGATCGCTGAATCCGTCGACGTCGGATGACGTCAGACGCTTCAGGCGACCTTCTTGTTATCGAAGAACTGTTCGTCTTCGGTCGAACCATGCAGGGCCGTCGTCGACGCTTCGCGCTCGACCGTCTGCGTGACGGCGTCGAAGTAACCGGTGCCCACTTCGCGCTGATGCTTGACGGCGGTGAAACCCTTTTCGGCGGCAGCGAATTCGGCCTGCTGCAGTTCGACGAATGCGCTCATCTGCTGGCGAGCGTAGCCGTGCGCGAGGTTGAACATCGAGTAGTTCAGCGCATGGAAGCCCGCGAGCGTGATGAACTGGAACTTGTAGCCCATCGCGCCGAGTTCCTTCTGGAACTTCGCGATGGTTGCGTCGTCGAGGTTCTTCTTCCAGTTGAACGACGGCGAGCAGTTGTACGACAGCATCTTGCCCGGGAATTCCTTGTGGATCGCCTCGGCGAATTTTTTCGCGTATTCGAGATCCGGCTTGCCCGTTTCGCACCAGATCAGATCGGCGTACGGCGCATACGCGAGACCGCGCGACACGGCTTGCTCGAGGCCCGGCTTGGTGCGGTAGAAACCTTCCACCGTGCGTTCGCCCGTCAGGAACGGCTTGTCGTTGTCATCGACATCTGACGTGATCAGATCGGCAGCTTCGGCATCGGTGCGGGCGATCAGCACGGTCGGCACGCCCAGCACGTCGGCGGCCAGACGCGCAGCCGTCAGCTTGGCGACGTTCTCGCGCGTCGGCACGAGCACCTTGCCGCCCATGTGGCCGCACTTTTTCACGGATGCCAGCTGATCCTCGAAGTGCACGCCTGCAGCGCCCGCTTCGATCATCGCCTTCATCAGTTCGAATGCGTTCAGCACGCCACCGAAACCGGCTTCGGCGTCCGCGACGATCGGTGCGAAATAGTCGATGTAGCCTTCGTCGCCGGGATTCTTGCCTTCCGACCACTGGATCTGGTCAGCGCGCGTCAGCGTGTTGTTGATGCGCTTCACGACGAGCGGCACCGAGTTGGCCGGGTACAGCGACTGGTCAGGATACATTTCACCCGCCACGTTGGCGTCGCCTGCCACCTGCCAGCCCGACAGATAGATGGCCTTGAGTCCGGCCTTGACCTGCTGCATGGCCTGGTTGCCCGTCAGTGCGCCGAGCGCGTTGACGAACGGCTGCTGGTGCATGTCGGCCCACAGCTTTTCGGCGCCGCGGCGAGCGAGCGTGTGCTCAGGTTGCACCGAGCCGCGCAGACGCACCACGTCTTCTGCCGAGAAGCCGCGCTTGATGCCGTTCCAGCGGCTATCCGATTCCCATTGTTGTTGAAGCTGCTTTGCCTGTTCGTTGCGCGTCATGGTGTGCTCCTTTTTTGCCTTGAAGTCAGGTTCGTCGGACTCGTGACTGCGTCGAAGCGAGGTGCCGGGAGGCGCTCTGTTTCGCGAAGTCTTATATAAGAGTCTAGGCAAAAGGCTTTGGCCGGGCCAGACGCGACAAAGGCATTTTCGTTGATTTTTATTGTTTTAAATTCAATCAGTTACTGATTGAATTTCGCAATAAGAAATGAAATTTTCCATGTTGCAATAGCGTATCTTGTGCCACGCAACACGACTTTTTACGACGCAAAAAATTTTTTCGTATCGTGAAATTTGGCTTGGAGCGAAAAAAAACCGGCATCGAGTGCCGGTTTTCAGGATTCGCCGCAGGTCAGGACCTGGGCGAGGCGGGTGCCGAAGCACCCTTCATAGTCAGCTTAGTCGCCGCGGCGCGTGTTGCGCGGGCCATCGTTGCGACGTGCGCCGTAGCCGCCGTCGCGCGAGTAACCGCCTTCGCGATTGCCGCCACGGTAACCGCCTTCACGGTTACCGCCGCCGTAGCCGCCTTCACGGTTGCCACCAGCGGGCTTGTTGCCCCAGCTGCGGCCTTCGCTGTTGCCGCCTTCGCGCGCGCCGTAGCCGCCACGATTGCCGTCACGCGAGCCATAGCCGCCGCCGTGGCCGTCACGCGACCCACCGTAGCCCGGCTTGCCGCCGCCGCTGCCGAAGCGTCGGCCACCGCCATTGCCGCCACCCGGACGGCCACGGCCACCGAAGCCGCCACGGCCGTTTGCCGGCGGTGCCTTACGCGGCTCGAAGCCTTCCACCACGTTGACGGGCAGCGGCGAACGCACGAAGCGTTCGATACGCTTGAGCGCGCCTTGCTCGGCGTGATGCACGAGGCTCACGGCGATGCCCGAACGGCCCGCGCGGCCCGTACGGCCGATACGGTGCACGTAGTCTTCGGCGAACTTCGGCAGATCGTAGTTGAACACGTGCGTGATGCCGGGGATGTCGATGCCGCGCGCCGCGACGTCGGTGGCCACCAGCACGCGCACACGGCGCTCGCGCAGCGCACGGATCGTGCGGTTACGCGCGCCTTGCGGCAGATCGCCGTGCAGCGCAGCCGATTCGAAGCCTGCGTCGGCAAGACGGCCGGCCAGCATGTCGGCGTCGCTCTTGGTTGCCGTGAAGACGATGGCCTGGTCGAGGCCGTCGGCACGCAGCAGATGGTCGAGCAGACGATCCTTGTGATCGCGGTCGTCGACGTAGTGCACCGTCTGCGCGATGTTCGTGCGCTGTTCGATGCGTTGCTGGATCTCGATACGCTCCGGATCCTTCAGCAGGCGACCCGTCAGCGAGCCGATCTTGCCGTCGAGCGTGGCCGAGAACAGCATGGTCTGGCGCGTGGCGGGCGTCGCGGCGACGATCGGTTCGATGTCGTCGATGAAGCCCATGTCCAGCATGCGGTCGGCTTCGTCGAGCACGAGCATCTGCAGTTGCGACAGGTCGATGCGGCCGCGCTCCAGGTGGTCGAGCAGACGGCCCGGCGTAGCGACCAGAATTTCGGGGTTCTTCGCCAGCAGCATCAATTGCTGGCCGTCTGCGACGCCGCCGAGATTGCTGACGGTGCGCAGGCGCTTGAGGTGCTTGCCGTACGTGGAAGCGGCCGTCGTCACCTGCATCGCGAGTTCGCGGGTCGGCGTCAGAACGAGAAGGCCGGGACGTGCGACGGGCATCGGACGGCGGCCGCGGCCACCGGTGTTGCTGTCACGCGGCTCGCGCGGCTGGGCGGCTTGCGTCTTTTGCAGCTGGGCGAAGCGCTCGATGGCGGGCAGCATGAACGCTGCTGTCTTGCCCGAACCCGTCGGGCTGGACACCAGCAGATCGCGGCCCGCGATGCCCGCGGGAATCGCGCGCTGCTGCACGGGGGTCGGCGACTTGTAGCCGGCAGCCGTCAGCGCGGAGACGATTTCCGCCGACAGACCCAGCTCAGCGAACGTCGGGCCCTGAGGTTCATCGGCCTTGACGGCCGTTTCCGGCGTGTCGAGACCGAGAGCCTGATCGGCGATGGCGTTCAGCGGGCTGGAAGTATTGCTCGAAGTCATGTGACTCCTTGAAACATGGGAAATAGAACGTCGGCGCCAATCGGCATACCCAAGTCGTCGGATTCAGCGAGCAAAACAGCAGCGAGCAAATCGAAAAACGGGGGCAACTCGCGACAATGAAGGCGAGTTTCTCGTTAGAAGCTGTATCGAATGCGACAGGCCGGAAGTGGCTTGCCGCCAGCCTGGACTTGACGGCCCGTGGGGCCTTGCAGGAGGGGACAGGTTCTAAACTGGATTGGAGCAAAACGCTACGAGGCGCTTTTTCCGCCTGAGCGGTGAAACGCAGCCAGCATTATATCGATTTTTGCTGCACCGCGCCACCGTTAAGAACTTTCCGAATGAGGACGGCTGATTCGTGTGATGAAAACGATACCTCGCCAACGCGTTTTCTGATCAGGCCGCCGTGCCGTTCTTCAGCGATTCGACCAGTTCGACATACTGCTGGCGGGCCGTATCCTGCGAGGTGCCTTGCAGCGCGGCCCACGCATCGTACTTGTACTTGCCGACGATATCGGTGAAGCCGGGCTTGTCGCCGTGCGCGTCGCCGTCCGTGGCCTGCTTGAAGAGCGCGTACAGGCGCAGCAGGGTCAGGTTGCCCGGACGCTCCGGCAGTTGTTTCACGTCTTCCTGTGCCTTGGCGAAGAGACCGTCCACGTCGCTCATCCGTTCCTCCATGCTTTATTCGAGATAGGGCGTCGATCATAACAAGCGATATGTGACGCGCAGCCCTGCCAGACTGGAGCGATTCTTCCAAACGCCGGGCCGCGCGCCGGCATGCGAGTCGGGTTTTGTTCGCATCCGTCGACGCAGGGCGCCGCATTACAATAGCGGTCATGACGAAAACCGTGCTGCTTGCCCTCGATACTTCGACCGAATATTGCTCGGTCGCGCTGCTGTCCGCCGAATCCGCCGATGCTGCATCGCCGGCCCACGCGGCGACGCCTGCTCACTCACCGCGCGTCTGGGCGCGCCACGAAGCGACGGGCGCTGTTTCCAGCACGCGTCTTCTTCCCGCGATCCGCGAACTGTTCGACGAAGCAGGCCTCGCGCTTGCCGATTGCGACGCGATTGCATTCGGCGCCGGTCCCGGATCGTTCACGGGCTTGCGCACGGCGACGGGTGTCACTCAGGGCCTGGCCTTCGGGCTGAATTGCCCGGTCGTGCCGATCGGCACCTTGCTCGCCTGCGCCGAGAGCGTACGGCTGCGCGATCCCTCGACGACACGTGTGCTGGCCGCGCTCGATGCACGCATGGACGAGGTCTACTGGGCAGACTTCGCCTGGGACGACAGCGAAGGCGAATGGCGGACGGTTCACGCCGCGTCGCTGGGTGCGCCGGATGCGCTGGCCTTGCCGGACGAGCCGTTCACGCTCGCGGGCAACGCAGCCGCCGCGTTTGGCGAGCGCCTGAAAGCAGCGACGGTAGCCCGCAGCGTCGATCACGAAGCCGTACCGCATGCGCTGCCCGTGGCCTTTGCCGCGCTGCGCGCGTTCCGCGCCGGCCGCACGCTGCCCGCCGACCAGGCTGCACCCGTCTATATCCGCGACAAGGTCGCGCAGACCACGGAAGAGCGCATGGCCGCGAGGGCCGCGCAAGGTGAGGGCGCGCGATGAGTGGCGTGCTGCTGGCGGACCGCTATATGTCGCCAATGACGGAGGGAGATCTCGATGAGGTCGCCGTCGTCGAAAAGCTCGCCTACGAGTTTCCGTGGAGCCGGGGCAATTTCGAAGACTCGCTGCGCAACGGCTACTTCGGCGTGTGCCTGCGGCATGTGACGGGCACGCTGATCGGCTATTGCGTGCTGATGCCCGTCGTCGATGAAATGCATCTGCTGAATCTGTGTGTCGCGCCCGCTGCGCAGCATGCGGGCGCGGGGCTCGCGCTGTTGCGCGAAGCCGTGCGCATCGCGCATGCCGAGAAGCTCGCGGGCATGCTGCTCGAAGTGCGGCCGTCGAACCATCGCGCGATCAAGCTGTATGAGCGCTTTGGCTTTGCGTCGATTGGCCGTCGCAAGAACTATTATCCGGCGCGGCATCGCAGCCGGGAGGACGCCATCGTCATGCGTTTCAGTTTCGTCAAGGAGGGCGCAGATGGCGCTGCATGAATCCGCGCTGGAAGAGCTGGGCCTCGCGCCGATGTGGGTGCGTCGCGGGCAGGCGCAAGAGGTTGCTCGCGAGTCGCAGGTGATTGACGTCGATGCCGCTGCTGCGAACCCGGACGAGGCGCCGCCTGCGGCCTTCGCCTCGGTTGAAGGCAGCCGCGAACGGCTGAGGGCTGAGACCACTGGCCTGGTAACGGAAGCCGCGCCGCAGTCCGCGCTTGCGCGCGATGCAGGCGAAACGAAGACCGAACAGGTTGTCGCGCGCGCCGAGGCGAAGGCCGGAGAAACGGCGCCGTCGCCACGAAAGGCGCAAGCGCCTGAAACACCCATCGCACCGCCGCCCGCCAGCGACGACGACTTCGCCTGGTTCGACGATCTCCCCGCCGAGCCTCTCTCGCATGTGCTGGATAGCGAAGCGAAAGCCGATCGCCCCGCGCAGCCCGGCATCGACACACTCGACTGGACGGCACTCGAAGCCCGCGTCTCGGCATGCGAACGCTGCCGCCTGTGCGAGCGCCGCACGAACACGGTGTTCGGCGTCGGCGACCGCGAGGCCGACTGGATGCTGATGGTCGAAGCGCCCGGCGAAAACGAGGACAAGCAGGGCGAGCCATTCGTCGGTCAGGCCGGCAAACTGCTCGACAACATGCTGCATTCGCTCGAACTGGCGCGCGACACGAACGTGTATATCGCGAACGTGATCAAGTGCCGGCCGCCGGGCAATCGCAATCCTGAACCGGATGAAGTCGCGCGCTGCGAGCCGTATCTGCAGCGTCAGGTCGCGCTGGTGAAGCCGAAGCTGATCGTCGCGCTCGGACGCTTTGCCGCACAAAGCCTGTTGAAGACGGAGGCGAGCATTTCGTCGCTGCGAGGCCGCGTTCACGAGTACGAAGGCGTGCCTGTGATCGTCACGTACCATCCGGCGTATCTGCTGCGCAGCCTCGGCGACAAGGCGAAATCCTGGCAGGATCTGTGCCTCGCGCGCGACACCTGGCGCAACGCCGCCGCGCAAGGACAGCAAGGACAGATCGAGGACGCGGCGAAATGAGCGAAGACGCCGGGCCGACCGCTTCACTCGAGGCGCCGTTAGCAGCCCGGCTGGATGCGCTTGCCGATACAGCCGTACGCGATATCGCATGGCTGCTCTTCAGTCCCGATCTGTTGCGCCCGCAACGGCCGCCCGGCGTGCTGGCGACGCCGTTCGAATCTCCCGCTGAAGCAGCCGCCGCCATAGGTTGGCTCGAAGCACAGGATGCGGCCCCCGCCAACTTGCATCGTCATATTTCGGCGGCGCGCGTAACGCGTCTCGGACGTTATGCCGAGTGTCTGCTCGCGTGGTTCCTGAAAGAAGGCCCGGCGGCGCGGCTGATCGCGGCGAACGTGCCGCTGCGGCGCGCGGGCATCACGCTCGGCGAATGCGACTTTCTGGTGGAGACGAAGACGGGCAGGCGGCTGCATTGGGAACTGGCCGTCAAATGCTATCTGCACGCGGGCGATGGCCGCGGCGCACTGGCCGATTATGTCGGGCCTAATTTGCAGGATCGCTTCGATCTGAAGCTCACCCATTTGCTCGATCATCAGCTGCCGCTGAGCGCGCGCGAAGAGTTTGCGTCGCTGGGACATCGCGGTCCGTGGGAGGCGCAGATGTTCGTCAAGGGCTGGCTGTTCTACCGTAACGGTCTCGCGGAGCGCGATCCCGCTGAAATCGATCCTTCGCACGCACGCGGCTGGTGGGCGACGCACACCGAGTGGCCGTCGTTTGCGAGCCGGCACGCCGATGCATGGATGCTGCTGCCGAGGCTCGAATGGCTTGCGCCACGTCTGCGCGATGCGCAACCTGCGCCAGGTTTCGTGTCTGCAGATGAACTGGCGCAGCAAGTTGCACAGCAGACGGGGCCGACGATGGTGGCTGCATTTGTCGAGCAGCAGGATGGGCGGTGGAAGGAGCGCTCACGCGGCTTCATCGTTCCGGACGACTGGCCCGAGCGGGCGCACGCCTATGCGCGGGCGATACCGCACCACCCTGCGTCGAAGCGGCCTGAGATAGCCAGCTGAGCAGGCTTCCGCGGAATCTCAATGGATCGTGCGCTTGATCTCAGCAAGATGCGCGCGCCCGCTTACCACCAGCGATGAAAGTGATGCACCGGCCCGACGCCATGACCGACATCGAGCCGTCCGCTCTGTTCGAGCGCGCCCGTCAACCAGACCTTCGCATCGGCGACTGCGCTGGCGAGGTCGTCGCGTTGAGGAATCAGCGCCGCAATCGCCGACGACAGCGAGCAGCCCGTGCCGTGCGTGTTCTTCACGGGCACGCGCGGCGCGGCGAGGCGCATCGTGCCGCTGTCCTGGATCAGCCAGTCGGGGCTGTCGGCGGCGGCGAGATGGCCGCCTTTCATCAGCACGGCGCGCGCGCCCAGCTTGCGCAGCGCTTCGCCCTGATCGACCATCTCCGCTTCGTCGTTGGCGCTCGACGTGCCGAGCAGCGCAGCCGCTTCCGGCAGATTCGGCGTCAGCAGATCGGCTAGCGGCAGCAGTTCGTCGCGCACGGCATCGACGGCTTCGGGCGCGAGCAGCGCGTGATTGCTCTTCGAGATCATCACGGTATCGAGCACCACATGCTTCGGCTGATGGCGGCGTAATGCATCGGCGACGGCACGCACGATGCCCGCATTGGCCAGCATGCCGATCTTCACGGCATCGATGCGGATGTCATCGAATACCGCGTCCAGTTGCGCCGTGACAAAGCCAGGGTCGGGCGTATGGATGGCCGTCACGCCGCGCGTGTTCTGCGCGGTCAGCGCTGTGATCACGCTTGCGCCGTACGCGCCGAGCGCCGAAAAGGCCTTGAGATCGGCCTGAATGCCGGCGCCGCCGCCGGAATCGGAACCGGCGATCGTCAGGACGTTGGGAATCGGTCGGGTCATGTGAAAACCTGGAGAGCCTGAAAAGCAAAGGGCGCTGCGCGCGCCCAATGAGGTTGGTGCAGCGCGGGCGTCAGTGCCGCGCTTCGCCGATCAGCGAGACGGAATCGAATGCGCGCTGGTTTGCCTGGTGACGGCGCATCACGAGCCACATCATCACGCACACGAAGGTGCCGAACAGCACGATCACGATGGCAACGGGTACGTCGAGCCACACGAGCACGGCGTACAGGCAGAGCATCACCAGCACGGAGAGATTTTCGTTGAAGTTCTGCACGGCGATCGAGTGACCCGCCGACAGCAATACGTGCCCGCGATGCTGGAGTAGCGCGTTCATCGGCACGACGAAGAAGCCCGACAGCGCGCCGACTATCATCAGGAAAATATAAGCGAAGATCAGATAGCCGGGCACATGCATCCGGCCGAAGTTGAAGCCCCAGTGCGCCGGAAACCGACTTTTCGTATAGAACGCCATCAGCATCACGGCGATGCCCATGATGATGCCGACGGGCAGCACCGAGAGTGACTTCTTCAGCGGGATGCGCGCGGCGGCGATCATCGCGCCCGCCGCGACGCCCACTGCTACCACGGCCTGCAAAATCGCGCCTTCCGACAACGACATGCCGAGCGACACTTCCGCCCATTTCAGCACGATGAACTGCAGCGTCGCGCCTGCGCCCCAGAACAGCGTGGTGACGGCGAGCGAAATCTGGCCGAGCTTGTCGCGCCACAGCACGAGGAAACAGTCGGCGAAATCGGTAATGAGTTTGATCGGGCCATGCGCCTGCCGCGGATAGCGGGCGCCCGTGTCGGGAATGCGCAGATTGAAAAGCGCGGCGACGATATAGATCAGGATGATGATGAGCATCGCGGCTTCCGCCGGCGTATGGATCGCGGGCGGCGTGTGCTTGATGACGTGCGATGCAATATGCGGACTGATGAGTGCGCCGCCGAGCACGGTGCCGAGAATGATCGAGCCGACGGTCGTACCTTCGATCCATCCATTTGCGGCGACGAGGCGATCAGGCGGCAGCAGCTCGGTAAGAATGCCGTATTTGGCAGGCGAATAGGCGGCTGCCCCGAAACCGACGATGCCGTACGCCAGCAGCGGATGGGCGCCGAACAGCATGGTCAGACAGCCGACCACCTTGATGGTATTGGTCACGAACATCACGCGGCCCTTCGGGCGGGAATCCGCGAAGGCGCCGACGAAGGCGGCAAGAACGACGTACGACAGCACAAAGACCAGCTTGAGCAGCGGCGTCATCCAGGTTGGGGCGTGAAGATCTTTCAGCAGTGCAATAGCAGCGATCAGAAGCGCATTGTCGGCCAGCGAGGAAAAAAACTGCGCGGCCATGATGGTGTAAAAACCTTTTTTCATCTGATGCGATGCTTTCCTCGCTGCGGTCTGTCCGCCCCGGCCGTGAGATGTGCGTCCGGGCTTATTCCGTTCGAAATGGGTTGTGCGCACGGCTTTATATCACGAAAATAGCCGAATCCCGACTAGCAGAATCCTTGATCGCATTGTGGCAGTTGCCTTCGGCGCGTTGCAAACGCACTGTAAGCTACTGATTCGACAATGTCTTTACGAAAATATCCCATGCCGCGCCCAGTCTCAGCCACGATTCATACCGCCGCTCTCGCCAATAATCTCGCCGTTGCCCGCCGCTACGCGCCGAAGTCCAAGATTTGGGCTGTCGTGAAGGCCAACGCCTACGGTCACGGACTCGCGCGGGCGTTCCCCGGCTTGCGCGCCACCGACGGCTTTGGTTTGCTCGACCTCGAAGAAGCCGTGAAGTTGCGTGAATTGGGCTGGGCGGGGCCGATTTTGTTGCTCGAGGGCTTTTTCCGCCCCACCGATATCGACGTTATCGACCGCTATAGCCTGACGACGGCGCTGCATACGGACGAGCAATTGCGCATGCTGGAAATGGCGCGTCTGTCCAAACCCGTCAATATCCAGCTGAAAATGAACAGCGGCATGAACCGGCTCGGTTACACGCCGGAAAAATTCCGCGCCGCGTGGGAACGCGCGCGGGCTTGCCAGGGCGTCGGCCAGATCACGTTGATGACCCATTTCTCGGATGCCGACAGCGAGCGCGGCATCGCCTATCAGATGGAAGCGTTCGAGCGCGGCGCGCAGGGCATTGCGGGCGCGCGCAGCCTCGCCAACTCGGCCGCAACGCTGTGGTGCCCGGAGGCGCATTTCGACTGGGTGCGCCCGGGCGTGATGCTGTACGGCGCGTCGCCGTCGGGCGTGAGTTCGGCGATCAAGGACACGGGCCTGCAGCCCGCCATGACGCTCGCATCCGAACTGATCGCCGTGCAGACGCTCACGGAAGGCGGCACGATCGGCTACGGCTCGACCTTCACGGCCCGCGCGGGCATGCGTATCGGCGTGGTCGCGTGTGGTTACGCGGACGGCTATCCGCGCGTGGCGCCGGAAGGCACGCCCGTGATCGTCGACGGCATTCGCACGCGCATTGTCGGGCGCGTATCGATGGACATGATCACTGTCGATCTCACACCGTGTCCGCAGGCCAACATCGGTTCGCGCGTCGAACTGTGGGGCGCGCAGCTTCCCATCGACGACGTCGCGCAGTCATGCGGCACGATCGGCTACGAGCTGATGTGCGCCGTCGCGCCGCGCGTGCCCGTGCGCGCCGAGTGATCCAGACCAACAACATCGACGCGTGACGGAACAAGTTGGCTAAACAGAAAACGTTGTACAGCTGCACGGAATGCGGCGGGCAATCGCCGAAGTGGCAGGGTCAGTGCCCGGCGTGCCATGCGTGGAATACGCTGGTCGAATCGGTTGCGGAGTCACCTTCCGCGCACCGTTTCCAGGCGCTCGCCAAGAGTCAGCCGGTGCAGCGGCTGGCCGAAATCCAGGCATCGGACGTGCCGCGCTTTTCGACGGGCGTCGGTGAGTTCGATCGCGTGCTGGGCGGCGGGCTGGTGCCGGGCGGCGTGGTGCTGATCGGTGGCGATCCCGGCATCGGCAAATCGACGCTGCTGCTGCAGTCGCTCGCGGAAATCGCCAGCGAGCGGCGCGCGCTTTATGTGAGCGGCGAGGAATCGGCGGCGCAGATTGCGTTGCGCGCGCAACGGTTGTCGCTGCTGGAGCCGGGTTCTCACGCCACGGATCTGCAACTGCTCGCCGAAATCCAGCTGGAGAAAATCCAGGCAACCATCGCGGAAGAAAAGCCCGACGTTGCCGTGATCGACTCGATCCAGACCATCTATTCGGAAGCGCTGACGTCCGCGCCGGGTTCCGTTGCGCAGGTGCGTGAATGCGCCGCGCAACTCACACGCGTCGCCAAGCAGTCGGGCACGGCCATCATCATGGTCGGTCACGTGACGAAAGAGGGCGCGCTGGCCGGTCCGCGCGTGCTCGAACACATCGTCGATACCGTGCTGTATTTCGAAGGCGACACGCACTCGTCGTTCCGCCTCGTGCGCGCGTTCAAGAACCGCTTCGGCGCGGTCAACGAACTGGGCGTATTCGCGATGACGGAGCGCGGTTTGCGCGGCGTCGCCAATCCGTCGGCGCTGTTTCTGTCGCAACATGAACAGATCGTGCCGGGTTCGTGCGTGCTGGTCACGCAGGAAGGCACGCGGCCGCTGCTGGTCGAAGTGCAGGCGCTCGTCGATGCCGCGAACGTGCCGAACCCGCGACGTCTCGCCGTCGGCCTCGAACAGAACCGGCTGGCAATGTTGCTCGCCGTGCTGCACAAGCACGCGGGCATTGCATGCTTCGATCAGGACGTGTTCCTGAACGCAGTGGGCGGCGTCAAGATCACCGAGCCGGCCGCCGATCTCGCCGTGCTGCTCGCCATTCATTCGTCGATGCGTAACAAGGCGCTGCCGAAGGGCCTGATCGTATTCGGCGAAGTGGGGCTGGCGGGTGAAATCCGGCCGTCGCCGCGTGGCCAGGAACGTCTGAAGGAAGCCGCGAAGCTGGGGTTCTCGGTTGCGCTGATTCCTAAGGCGAACGCGCCGAAGCAGCCTATCGACGGTTTGCAGGTCATCGCAGTCGACCGTCTCGAGCAGGCCATCGACCGTATCCGAACGCTCGAATAGCGGCTGTGGAATCAGGCGGATTGCGTCGGCTTTCTGGCGTAATCCGCTGTAAATTTCTGAGCGCCGTCTGTAACCCAGGCGACTTTCGTTTTTCCTATCCTCGTGAAATGGAATGTCACGAGTGGAAAAGGAAGACGTCTTGAAACAGTCTCATGAATCCTCGGGCGAGTTTCTCGCGAACCTGCGCGGCTGCCGGGTATCGGCGCCCATACATGGGCCGTGGGGCGGCGGGTGCCGGATCGTCGAATGGATCGACACGACCGGCCAGATTTCGCGGCGTGTCGTGGCAGAAAACGTGACGGCCGACGAAGTGCGGGCCACCATCCGGCATCATAAGGAAGCCCGCAAGCATCGCCTGATCGACGACGAACGCGAGCCACGGCAGACCTTGCCGCGACGCTAAAACGAGTTTCCGGTTATCGGTTGCCCGTCTGGCGCGACTGATCGGCTTTCCCGTGGCTTGCCTGTTGCGTCTGTTGTGCCTGCTGCGCCTGTTCTGCCTGTTCGGCCATCAGTGCCACGCGCACGGCCAGATTGAAAAGCGGATGCTGGGCTGCTTCAGCCGGCGTCAGCACGGGCGACACACAGCAATCCAGCGGGACGAGCAGCATGCCCCATTCGTCGATCGAACGCGTGGCGATCAGCGCCGCCATATCCTTGATCAGCTGCACGGCGTCCGGCCCGGCAATCGCCTGACCGAGACTCCAGTGGCGCGTCGCCCAGTCGGGACGTTCGAGCGCCATGCACAGCGTTTCCCAGAATTTGAGTTCGAGCGCGCCGACGGCGAGCCATCGCCCGTCGAGCGTGCGATACAGGTTGTAGCAGGGCACGCCGCCGTTCAGCAGGCCGCTGCCCGCGACAGGCGCCGTACCGTCATTGGCGAGCGCGACCTGCGCGACGACGTTGTTCGCATAGGTGCAATGCGCCATCGACACATCCACGAAGCGCCCATCGCCGCCGCGCGCTACGGCCCACAGTGCAGCAAGAATCTGATTGACGGCGGACAGCGCACCGCCAAGCAGATCCGCGATCTGGAAGTTCGGCAAGATCGGCGTGCCGTCGCGCGCAGCAAGCTGATCGAGCACACCCGCGTAGCCGATGTAGTTCAGATCATGCCCCGCTAGCTGAGCGAAAGGGCTGTCCGCGCCATAGCCGGAAATCGCGCAGTAGACCAGCTTCGGATTGATCACCCGCAGCTCGTCGTAGCCGACGCCGAGCCTGTCCATCACGCCGGGCCGGAAACTCTCGATCAGCACGTCCGCCTCGTGCGCGAGCGCCATCAGCACGGTGCGTCCACCTTCCGATTTCAGATCGAGCCGCGTTTCGCGCTTGCCGCGATTGACCAGCCGGTAGAACGCGCCGGGCCGTCCCGCCACGCGGTCGGCGCTGCTTTGCATCATCGTGCGCGTGGCGTCGCCGGCGCCCGGTGCTTCGATCTTCAACACGTCGGCGCCCATTTCCGCGAGCCTCAGCGTCGCAACGGGGCCGGGCAACAGGCGCGTCAGGTCGAGCACACGCAAGCCCTTCAGTGCGGCAGTAGACGACAATGCGCAGCCCTCCATCGATTGCTGGCGCGGCCTCGATTCCCTGTGCGTACCTTCGCGGCGGCGAAGGGGCCGTTAGCCGATTTGTTCGAGTTCCTCGTGCGCCTCGAGCCAGTCGGCTTCGAGCGGTTCGAGTCGTGCGGTGACATCTGCCTGACGGCGGATCGCTTCCGTCAGCTTCGTTTTCTGCTCGGCGGCATAGCTGGCGGGATCGGCGACGAATGCATCGAGCGTAGCCTTTTCCGCGTTCAGCGCGTCCATTTCCTTTTCGATCTTCGCGATGCGGTTCTGCAACGGCTTTTTCAGATGCGAGAGCTTCTGGCGCGTTTCCGCTTCCAGCCGGCGCTGTTCCTTGCGATTCACCGATGCGTCCGCGCCATTCGCATTCGCAGCCGACGCATCCGCTTTCAGCGCCGCGCGCTGTTCAGCAGCGTGTTGCAGCAGCCAGTCGCGATAGTCGTCGAGATCGCCGTCGAACGGCTGCAGCTTGTGCTTCGCGACGAGCATAAACTGGGCTGTCGTGGCACGCAGCAAATGACGGTCGTGCGACACGAGGATCAGCGTGCCTTCGAACTGCGCAAGCGCCATGGTCAGCGCGTGACGCGTCTCCAGATCCAGGTGGGTGGTCGGTGCGTCGAGCAGCAGCAGATTCGGCTTCTGCCAGATGATCAGCGCGAGTGCGAGCCGCGCCTTTTCGCCGCCGGAGAAGGGCGCAATCGCAGCCGTCGCCATGTCGCCGGAGAAGTTGAAGCTGCCGAGGAAGGCGCGCAGTTCCTGTTCGCGTGTATCCGGTGCGAGGCGCGCGAGGTGGAGCAGCGGCGAAGCGTCGGGCCGCAGCGTCTCCAGCTGATGCTGCGCGAAATAGCCGAGCTGCAAGCCCTTGCCCTGGCGCACATGACCGCCGAGCGCTTCTAGCGTGCCCGCGAGCGTCTTGATCAGCGTCGACTTGCCCTGGCCGTTCGCGCCGAGCAGACCGATGCGCTGGCCATTCTGGATCGACAGCGCCACGCGCTCGACAATGGGAATCTCGCTGCCGTCTTCCGCGTGATAGCCGCAGCGCACGTCTTCCATCACCATCATCGGATTCGGCGCGGAGTCGGGCGTGCGGAATTCGAACGTGAACGGCGACGCGATATGTGCGGGCGCAATCAGCTCCATCTTTTCGAGCGCTTTCATGCGGCTTTGCGCCTGGCGTGCCTTGGTGGCCTGCGCCTTGAAGCGGTCGACGAAGCTTTGCAGATGCTCGATGGTCTTGCGCTGCTTCTCGTACGCGCTCTGTTGCAGCGCCAGTTGTTGCGCGCGCAGCACTTCGAACTGCGAGTAGTTGCCGCCGTATCGCTTGATCTGCTGGTTCTCGAGATGCAGCGTAACATTGCACACCGAATCGAGAAATTCGCGGTCGTGCGAGATCACGACGAGCGTGCCCGGATAGCGATGCAACCAGTCTTCGAGCCAGACGATAGCGTCGAGATCCAGGTGATTGGTCGGTTCGTCGAGCAGCAGCAGGTCGGAGCGGCACATCAGCGCTTGCGCGAGATTCAGGCGCATGCGCCAGCCGCCCGAAAAACTGCCGACGCTCGCGCGGGTCTGGTCGAGCGTGAAGCCGAGACCGAGCAGCAGCGCTTCGGCGCGTGCGGGTGCCGTGTAGCCGTCGGCATCGGCGACGGCAGCGTGCGCTTCGGCTTCGGCCGCGCCATCGTGCGCGGCGGACGCTGCCGCGATGCGCGCTTCGATCGCGCGCAGGGCGGCATCGCCGTCGAGCGTGTATTCGAGTGCGGTTTTGTCGACGGCAGGCGTTTCCTGTGCGACGTGCGCGATCTGCCACGACGGTGGCATCGAGACGTCGCCGCCGTCGGCATGCAGTTCGCCGAGCAGCACGGAGAACAGGGTGGATTTGCCCGCGCCGTTGGCGCCCACGAGGCCGGCCTTCTCGCCGGGGTTGAGCGTGAAGGTGGTCTGTTCGAAGAGCGGCTTGGTGCCGCGCGCGAGACTGAACTGGTTGAAGCGGATCACAGCAGGGCCGGCTTGAAGAAAAACGCTATTTTAGACTGCGCGGGCTGGCTCGGGCATTGGCCGGTCGGCCAGGTGGCGCGCGGCGTTGGAAAATTTAAACTAACCATAATTCTGGAGGGCGACACATGACAGCAGACAAGTCTTCGATTTATTCCTTTTCGGCGCGCACACTGGGCGGCGAGCCGGTCGGTCTCGAACGTTACGACGGCAAGGTGATGCTGATCGTCAACACGGCGAGCGAATGCGGCTTCACGCCGCAATATACGGGCTTGCAGAAGCTGCACGAGCAGTACGCGGCGCGCGGGCTGGAGGTGCTCGGCTTTCCGTGCAACCAGTTCGGCAAGCAGGAGCCGGGCGACGCCGCGCAGATCGGCGCATTCTGCGAAAAGAACTATGGCGTCACGTTCCAGATGTTCGACAAGATCGACGTAAACGGTTCGGACGCGCACCCGCTGTTCAAGTACCTGAAGGACGAGGCGCCCGGCGTGCTCGGCATCGAAGCCATCAAGTGGAACTTCACCAAGTTCCTCGTGGATCGCAACGGCAAGGTCGTCAAGCGTTACGCGCCCACCACCAAGCCCGAAACGATCACGGACGATATCGAGGCGCTGCTGTAAGCGCGCGTCAAAGAATCGGCGCGAACAGTCGCGCGACATGCATCAGCACGCGCCGCAGCGCCGGCGCGTTGCGATACTCGCCGCGGTCGATTTCATAGGCTTCGGCGAAGTCGCGCAGCAGCATTGCTTCGACTTCCGCCGCGAAACCGTGGTCCACGGTCAGCACCATGATTTCGAAGTTCAGGCGGAACGAACGGTTGTCGAGGTTCGCGCTGCCAATGGCTGCCGCGACATCGTCGATCAGCACCACCTTCTGGTGCAGAAAACCCGGACGGTAACGGAACACGCGCACGCCCGCGCGGATCGAGTCGTACGCGTAGAGCTTCGACGCCTCGAACACCACGCGGTGATCGCGCCGGCTCGGGATCAGGATGCGCACGTCGACGCCTCGCAGCGCCGCCAGTCGCAAAGCCGCGAACACCGCTTCGTCGGGCACGAGATAGGGCGTGGTGATCCAGACGCGCTCACGCGCTGCGTTGATCGCTTCGACGAAGAACAGCGAGCAGGTTTCCTGCTTGTCGGCGGGGCCCGTCGGCACGACGAGGCAGTGCATGCCCTCGCTGGGACTGGCGGGCGGCGGCGAATCGAAGTGCGGCAGATCCTGCGTGGCCCAGTACCAGTCTTCCGTGAACACGAACTGGATGCTGGCCACAGCGGGGCCGCGCACTTCGATATGCGTGTCGCGCCACGGCGAGAGCGGCGGCTTGCCGCCCAGATATTCGACGCCGACGGTATGTCCGCCGACGAACGCCCGCTCGCCATCCACCACGACGATCTTGCGGTGATTGCGGAAGTTGAGCTGGAAGCGGTTGACGAACTTGCGGTTGGTCGCGAACGGATGCATCTGCACGCCGCCCGCGAGTAGCGACGCGACATAGCGGTGCGGCAGATCGAAGCTGCCGATGCTGTCGTACAGCACATACACGCGCACGCCTCCGGCGGCTTTCGCGAGCAGGGCGTCCTTGAGCATTTCGCCGAGCGCGTCGGCGCGCACGATGAAGAACTGCACGACCACATAGTGCCTGGCGTTTTCGATCGCATCGAGAATGGCCGCGAAGCTCGCTTCGCCGTTCACCAGCGTGCGCACATGGTTGCCAGGCAGGAACGGCATGCCCGACAGCCGTGTCAGCGAGCGCACCAGTTGATGACCGAGCGCTTCCGTCGGGCGGCCTTGCGACGACGCCTCCGTATCCCATTCCGGCGGGTGCGCGCGCGTGCGCAGCGTTTCGTTTTCGAGGCGGCGTGCGTCCGCATACCCGGCGAACTTGCTGCGCCCGAGAAACAGATACGGCACGAGTGTGAGGTAAGGCATCGCGACGAGCGACACCGCCCACGCGATCGCGCCTTGCGATGTGCGGGTGTGCAGGATGGCATGGCAGGCCGCGATCACGCCCAGGGCATGGGCGAGAAACACGAGCGTGCCGATGTGAAGCAGATCGAATTGCATAGGCGTGCGAGCGATGACCGTCGCGCTGCGCGTGGTTGACTACGTGACGGCTCGTGCCGGGATCGGTCGCGAGTGCCGGGTTGTAGCAGCGCGGTCGCGCTCATATTACCGAAAGCGCTCGCTCCGCGGTCGGCCCGTCGATAGGCTGGGAGGGGCTTTTTGTGCGAAGAAGGGCGTGCGCGTGCCAGATGCATATCCCCAAATGCACACGACGCACGGCGCCCAGTGGGGCGGCGTGCGTCGCGAGGACGACTATCAGGCGGTGCAGCAGTCAGCCGCTCAGCCGTTGATGTGTATCAACTGACGGGCAGATCGCTCGCCTGGATCAGGAATACGTTATCGTCGCCGGCACTGGTGGACATCCACACCAGATCGAGGCCGCCGAATGCCGCTTCGACGTTCGCGCGCTCGTTGCCGATCTCGACCACCAGCACGCCTTCGTCCGTCATCCAGTTGCGTGCTTCGGCGATGATGCGGCGCACGATATCCCTGCCGTCCGCGCCACCTGCAAGCGCCATGTCCGGCTCGTGCTTGTACTCGGCGGGCAGCACTTTCATCGACTCCGCGTTCACGTACGGCGGATTCGTGATGATCACGTCGTAGCGGCGCTCGGCCAGCGGCGCGTACAGATCCCCTTCGAACAGGGCAACGCGGTCGTCGAGTTCGTAATCGTGAACGTTGCGCGCCGCGACTTCGAGTGCGGCTGCCGAGAGATCGACAGCGTCGATGTCGGCGTTCGGGAACGCATGGGCTGCCAGGATCGCCAGGCAGCCGGAGCCGGTGCACAGTTCGAGCACCGCGCCCACCTGTTCGGGATCTTCGACATACGGCTGCAAGCCGTCCTGCAGCAATTCGCCGATGAACGAACGCGGCACGATCACGCGCTCATCGACATGGAAGCGATAGCCGTGCATCCACGCTTCCTGCGTGATGTAGGCGGCAGGCACACGGTCCTTCGCGCGCCGCTCGATCACTTTCAGCACGGACTCGATTTCCTCGTTCGTGAGGCGTGCGTCGAGAAACGGCTCCAGCAGGTCGATAGGCAGATGCAGCGTGTGCAGCACGAGATAAGCGGCTTCGTCATAAGCGTTCGACGAGCCGTGGCCAAAGGCGAGACCGGCCTGGTTGAATTGCGACACTGCATAGCGCAGCACGTCGCGCACCGTGGAAAACGGATGAGTCATGGTCTGGGCCCTCCGTCAGGCGATCAGTTGTTCGAGCACACGTCGGTAGACGTTCTTGAGCGGCTCGATATGTGCAACTTCGATATGTTCGTCGATCTTGTGAATGCTCGCATTCAACGGGCCGAACTCGATCACCTGCTTGCAGATGCGCGCGATGAAGCGGCCATCGGAGGTGCCACCCGTCGTCGACAGTTCCGTCGTGAGGCCGGTTTCGGCGTGGATCGCCTTCTCCAGCGCATCCGCCAGCTCGCCGCGCGGCGTGAGAAAGGGCAGGCCGCTCACGGACCACTTCAGATCGTATTCGAGGCCGTGTTTGTCGAGGATCTGGTGCACGCGGCTTTGCAACCCTTCGACCGTGCTAGCCGTCGAGAAGCGGAAGTTGAACATCACTTCGGCGTGACCGGGGATGATGTTGGTCGCGCCCGTGCCGCTGTGCAGGTTCGACACCTGCCAGGTGGTGGGCGGGAAGTATTCGTTGCCTGCATCCCAGTGCTCGGCGACCAGTTCGGTCAGCGCGGGCGCGAGCAGATGCACCGGGTTCTTCGCCAGATGCGGATAGGCGATATGGCCTTGCACGCCTTTGACGGTCAGCTTGCCCGACATCGAGCCGCGCCGGCCGTTTTTCACCATGTCGCCGAACTGCGCGCTCGACGTTGGCTCGCCGACCACGCAGTAGTCCATGCGCTCGCCGCGCGCCTGGAGCGCCTCGACCACTTTCACGGTGCCGTCCGTTGCCGGGCCTTCTTCGTCGCTGGTGATGAGCAGCGCCAGCGTGCCGCGATGCTGCGGATGCGCGGCCACGAACTCTTCGCTCGCCACGACAAAGCCCGCAATCGACGCCTTCATGTCGGCGGCGCCACGGCCATACAGCTTGCCGTCGCGATGGGTCGGCTGGAACGGTGCGGAGTGCCATTGTTCGAGCGGGCCTGTCGGCACGACGTCGGTATGGCCTGCGAAGGCGAGCAGCTTGCCGTCCTTGCCTGCCGTGCCGCGCTTGACGGCCCACAGGTTCGTCACGCCATTCGATTCGATTGTTTCGCAGTCGAAGCCGATTGCGACCAGGCGCTCGATCAGCAGGCGCTGGCAGTTCTGATCGTCGGGCGTGACAGACGCGCGCGCGATCAGGGCTTCCGTAAGGGCAAGGGTGCCGGACATCGATTCAGTTCCTTCCAACCAGCAGGCGTGGTGCTTGTCCACGCTTGAAACCAGGGTGAAAAAATGCCGGCCCGAGTGGGCCGGCAACAGCTTGTGCAAACCGTGCGCTGTGAGTTGACCGCGCACGTTTCGCTAAAGGCAAATAAAGGCAAAAACTCAGGCGAACAGCGACGCGTAGTTGTCCGCCGAAAAGCCCAGCGTCTTCACGCGGCCGTTCACGACGATCACGGGTCGCTTGATGATCGACGGCTTGTGGATCATCAATGCGATCGCGCCGGCCGTCGTATCGGCTTCGGCCTTGTGCACGTCCGACAGGCCGCGCCAGGTCGTGCCGCGCTTGTTGATCAGCTGATCGAGCGGCACATCCTTGAGCCAGTCCTGGATCAGCTTGTCGTTCACGCCGGCTTTCTTGAAGTCGTGAAACTCGAACTCGACGCCGTGCTCTTCCAGCCACACGCGTGCTTTCTTCACGCTGTCGCAATTCGGAATGCCGTAGACGACGGTCGTAGGGGAGCCGCGTGCCACGATCAGTCGCCTCGCAGCAGTTCGTTCAGGCCGACCTTGGCGCGCGTCTTCGCGTCGACCTTCTTGACGATGACGGCGCAGTACAGGCTGTGCGAGCCGTCCTTCGACGGCAGGTTGCCCGCGACCACCACCGAGCCCGCCGGGATGCGGCCGTACGTCACTTCGCCCGTTTCGCGGTCGAAAATCTTGGTGCTCTGGCCGAGGTACACGCCCATCGAAATCACCGAGTTCTCTTCGACGATCACGCCTTCCACCACTTCCGAACGTGCGCCGATGAAGCAGTTGTCTTCGATGATGACGGGGTTGGCCTGCAGCGGTTCCAGCACGCCGCCGATGCCCACGCCGCCCGACAGGTGCACGTTCTTGCCGATCTGCGCGCACGAGCCGACGGTGGCCCACGTATCGACCATCGTGCCTTCATCGACATACGCGCCGATGTTGGTGTACGACGGCATCAGCACGACGTTCTTCGCGATGAACGAGCCACGGCGCGCGACGGCGGGCGGCACCACGCGGAAGCCGCCTGCGGCGAAGTCTTCAGCCGTGTAGTTGGCGAACTTCGACGGCACCTTGTCGTAGAACTGCGAGAAGCCGCCAGCAGGCATCGGCGCGTTGTCTTCCAGGCGGAACGACAGCAGCACGGCCTTCTTCAGCCACTGGTTGACGACCCAGTCGCCATCCTTCTTTTCGGCGACGCGCAGCGCGCCCTTGTCCAGTTGCTCGATGGCATGCGCGACGGCTTCGCGCACGTCGGCGGGTGCGGCCTTCGGCGACAGTTCGGCACGGTTTTCCCAGGCGGTATCGATGATCTGCTGAAGTTGTTGCGACATGTTCGTGGTGCTCTTTCGAGAGGTTGAAATCGGAAAGCGGATGAGGGCGGAGCGCAGCGGCGGCGCTCCTCGCGCGGTTGAGTAATGCCGGAATCAGGCTTTCAGTGAACGGCAGAACTCGACGATGCGCCGTGCGCCCTCCGTGCATTCGTCGACGCCCGCGACCAGCGCGAGGCGGACAAAATCGCGGCCGGGATTCGTGTCGTGCGCGGTGCGCGCGAGATACGAGCCGGGCAGAACCGTCACATTATAGTCGGCGTACAGGCGGCGGGCGAACTCGTCATCCGACAGGCCCGTGCGCGCGACATTCGCCCACAGGTAGAACGCGGCGTCGGGCAGTTTGACGTCGAGGACTTCCGCGAGCATCGGCGTGACGGTCGAGAACTTCTGCACGTACATCGCGCGGTTTTCGCGCACGTGCGCTTCGTCGCTCCACGCAGCAATGCTCGCAGACTGGTACACCGTCGACAAGGCGGCGCCGTGATAGGTCCGGTATAGCAGGAACTGCTTGAGAATCGCCGCGTCGCCCGCGACGAAGCCCGAGCGCATGCCCGGCACGTTCGAGCGCTTGGAGAGGCTCGACAGCACGACGATCCGCTCGAAGCCACGGCCCAGCTTGTGCGCCGCTTCCAGCGCGCCGAGCGGCGGGCGCGCCTCGTCGAAATAGATCTCCGAATAGCATTCGTCCGACGCGATCACGAAGCCATGACGATCCGACAGATCGAACAGTTCGCGCCAGTCGTCAAGCGTCAGCACGGCGCCCGTCGGGTTGCCCGGCGAGCACACGTACAGCAGCTGCGTGCGCGCCCAGATATCGGCGGGAATGGCCGAGTAGTCGCACGCGAAGTTGCGCTTCGGATCGCTATTGGCGAAATACGGCTGCGCGCCTGCCAGCAACGCCGCGCCTTCGTAGATTTGATAGAACGGGTTCGGACAGAGTACGATCGCAGGCTCGCCCTGCGCGTTTTTCTTCGGGTCGATCACCGTTTGTGCGAGCGCAAACAGCGCCTCGCGCGAGCCGGCCACGGGCAGCACCTGGGTGGCGGGATCGACAGGCGGCAGGTGGTAGCGCGTCGTGACCCATTTCGCAATCGCCTCGCGCAGCGCCGGCGTGCCGAGCGTGAGCGGATACGAGGCGAGGCCGCCGAGCGAATCGATCACGGCCTGTTTGATCAGCTCGGGCGTCGGGTGTTTCGGCTCGCCGATGCCGAAGCTGATATGCGGCAGACTGGCGGGCGGCGTGACGTCCTTGAAGAGCAGACGCAGCTTTTCGAAGGGATAGGGCTGAAGGGTGTCGAGTAGCGGATTCACTTGGCGGTTCGGCGTAGATTCGGCGTGTTGCGGGACGGATGGTCGCGCTGACACAGGCAGACACGGGTGAAGACGGCGCAAGACGGAACGCGTGCGCAGGGCCGTGGATGCAGTGGCATCGAAGCAGCGGCGCAGTCCCGTCGACGAGCGAATGATTATAGCGTGCCGGCGAGCCGGGGCATCGCGCATCGTCCGAGTGGACAAGGCTTTGCCGGCGCGGTGCGCGTACTGCCGGCGCCTCGCACGGCGTGACGCACCTCAGGTGCGCACAGACGAACAGGAGACAGAATGCGGGCAGTAAGCGGACGCAGCGAACGCGGCGTTCAGGAATTCAACGGCATCGGCAGGCAGCGACCACGCGCCGCCGTGGCTGGCAACACACAAGGCAAGGAAGTCATGCAACACAGGCTGGACATCACAACGGGCAAAGAAAACACGGCAGACGCCGGGAGCGCCGCCCGATGAATCACCCGCTTCGCAACACATTCGGCCACGCGTGGCCGACGCTCGCGATCATGATGGGCGCCTCTGTCTGGGGCATGGTCTGGTACCCGTTGCGCATGCTCAACGCGCTCGGCGTGACGGGCACGGCCGCCAGTGCACTGACGAGCGGCGCGGGCTGCCTGTTCGTGCTGCTGGTGCGCCGGAGCGCGCTCAAGCCGGTCCGCTGGCACTGGCTGCTGCCCGCGCTCGCGCTGTTCGCGGGCATCACCAATCTCGGTTTCGTGTGGGGCGCGATTCACGGACAGGTGATGCGCGTGCTGCTGCTGTTCTATCTGACGCCCGCATGGACCGCGCTGTTCGCCCATTACGTGCTGCACGAGCGGCTGACGTGGGCGGGCGCGGGGCTGGCCGCGCTGTCGCTGGCGGGAGCGATGATGATGCTGTGGTCGCCGCAGCTCGGCTTGCCCGTGCCGGGCAGCCTCGCCGAATGGGCGGGCCTGGTGGCGGGCATGTCGTTCGCGATGAGCAACGTGCTGATCGTGCGGATCAGCCGCGAACTGCCCGATATGCGCGGCGAGATGCGCACGGCCGTGATCTTCGCGGGCGCGGCAATCTTCGGCGCGTGCGCGACGCTGTTCGAAGCGATGCCCACGCCGCCGACGGGCGCGCACCTCGGCACGGCGGCCTGGCTGGTGCTTGCCATCGGCCTCGTGCTCGCGTCCAACAATATGCTGGTCCAATTCGGGCTGGCACGTGTGCCCGCCAACCGCGCATCGATCATCATGCTGTTCGAGATCGTCGTGACGGCGCTCTCGGCGTGGCTGTTCGCAGGGGAAGTGCCCGGCCCGCGCGAATGGGCGGGCGGCGCGTGCATCGTGCTGGCCTCCGCGCTGTCGAGCTGGGTGCATCGCACGAAGCCCGGCGCGCCGGCCGGGGCGGACGCCGAAGGAAAGGCGGATGGCGACGGTAAGAATCGCCCGCGCGCGATGGTATGATTCCTCCTCATTGGCCGGCGGCGCAGCGTAGGGCGCGCCGCGGCGCCGGAATCGCAGCGGGATCGCGCGTTCCGTTTCCATAAATACTTTCAAACAGCGAAATCGCCGTGCGTCTGACCTCGATCAAACTCGCTGGCTTCAAGTCATTCGTCGATCCCACGCATTTCCAGGTTCCGGGCCAGCTGGTTGGCGTGGTCGGTCCCAATGGTTGCGGCAAGTCCAACATCATCGATGCCGTGCGCTGGGTGCTCGGCGAATCGCGCGCCTCGGAGCTGCGCGGCGAGTCGATGCAGGACGTGATCTTCAACGGCTCGACGGCGCGCAAGCCGGGCAGCCGTGCCAGCGTCGAACTCGTGTTCGACAACGCCGACGGCCGTGCCGCCGGACAGTGGGGCCAGTATGCCGAAATCGCCGTCAAGCGCGTGCTGACGCGCGACGGCACCTCGAGCTACTACATCAACAATCTCCCCGCGCGTCGCCGCGATATCCAGGACATCTTCCTCGGCACCGGCCTCGGGCCGCGCGCGTACGCGATCATCGGGCAGGGCATGATCGCGCGGATCATCGAGGCGAAGCCCGAAGAACTGCGCGTGTTCCTCGAAGAAGCCGCGGGCGTGTCGAAGTACAAGGAACGCCGCCGCGAAACCGAGAACCGTCTGCACGATACGCGTGAAAATCTGACGCGTGTCGAAGACATCGTGCGCGAACTCACGGCGAATCTGGAAAAGCTCGAAGCGCAGGCTGTCGTCGCGACGAAGTTCAAGGATCTGCAGGCCGAAGGCGAAGAGAAGCAGCGTCTGCTGTGGCTTTTGCGCAAGAACGAGGCAGGCACCGAGCAGGACAAGCAGAAGCGCGCGATCGAGCAGGCACAGATCGACCTCGAAGCACATACCGCGAAGCTGCGCGAAGTCGAAGCGCAGCTCGAAACGCTGCGTGTTGCGCACTATTCGGCCAGCGACGCGATGCAGGGCGCGCAAGGCGCGCTGTACGAAGCGACCGCCGAGGTGAGCCGACTCGAAGCCGAGATCAAGTTCATCGTCGAATCGCGCAACCGCGTGCAGGCGCAGATCGCCGCGCTGACGGCGCAGCGCGAGCAGTGGCTTGCGCAGGCGCAAAAGGCTCAGGACGATCTGGAAGATGCCGAAATGCAGCTTTCGGAAGGCGACGAGATAGCCGCCATCGCCGAAGAATCGGCCGCCGCGAAGCACGACGCGATGCCCGCGCTCGAAGCGCGCTGGCGCGATGCGCAGTCGCAACTGAACGAGGAACGCGCCGGTATCGCGCAGACCGAGCAGGCGATCAAGCTCGAAGCCGCGCATCAGCGCAACGCCGATCAGCAACTGCAGCAGTTGCAGCAGCGTCAGGAACGTCTGAAGACGGAAGCGGGCGGTCTCGACGCGCCGGATGAAGTGCAGCTCGAAGAACTGCGCATGCAGTTGGTCGAGCACGAAGAGATTCTGCGTGAGGCGCAGGAACGTCTCGCCGACGCGCAGGACACGCTGCCGCGTCTCGACGGCGAGCGCCGCGCCGCGCAGGAGAAGGTGCAATCGGAAAGCGCGCAGATCCATCAGCTGGAAGCACGCCTCGCCGCGCTGCGCCAGTTGCAGGAAAACGTCCAGACGGAAGGCAAGATCCAGCCGTGGCTCGACAAGCACGAACTGGGCGCGCTGCCGCGTCTGTGGAAGAAGCTGCATGTCGAAGCCGGTTGGGAAACCGCGCTCGAATCGATTCTGCGCGAGCGCCTGGCTGCGCTGGAAGTGTCGAATCTGGATTGGGTCAAGCACTTCGTCAGCGATGCGCCGCCCGCCAAGCTCGCGTTCTACGCGCCGCCTGCTGCTGGTCAGCCGGTTGCTGCGCCCGCGTCGCTGCGGCCATTGATGTCGCTGGTGCGTATCGACGATGCCGGCATCCGGGCCGTGCTCAACGACTGGCTCGGCCACGCGTTTGTTGCGGATGATCTGCCGCAAGCGCTGTCGATGCGCGCGCAACTGCCCGAAGGCGGCATGTTCGTCGTGAAGGCGGGTCACGTGGTGACCCGCGTCGGCGTGCAGCTGTATGCCGCCGATTCCGAGCAGGCCGGCATGCTGGCTCGTCAGCAGGAAATCGAAAACCTCACGCGTCAGGTGCGTGCACAAGCGTTGCTTGCTGAAGAAGCGAAGGCCGCTGCGATTCGCGCGGAAGCCGCGCACACGCAGGCATCGAATGCATTGACGGAAGTACGCCAGCAGGCCGAGCGCGCGACCCAGCGCGTGCACGCGCTGCAAATGGACGTGCTCAAGCTCACGCAGGCGCATGAGCGCTACACGCAGCGCAGCACGCAGATCAGCGAGGAACTCGAAGAGATCACCGCGCAGGTCGACGAGCAGCGTGCGCTGCGCGCCGAATCGGAAGCGAACTTCGAGCGTCACGATGCCGAACTCGCCGAATTGCAGGCGCGTTTCGAAGACAATCAGCTCGCGTTCGAATCGCTCGACGAAGAACTGGGCAACGCCCGCAACGAAGCCCGCGAACTCGACCGCGCCGCCACCGATGCACGCTTTGCCGCGCGCAACATGGCCAACCGTATCGACGAACTCCGGCGCAGCATTCAGGTGGCGCACGAGCAGAGCGAGCGCGTGGCCGGCTCGCTCGAAGATGCGCGCGCCGAACTCGAAACGATCAACGAACAGACCGCGCACACGGGCTTGCAGGATGCCCTCGACATTCGCCGCGCAAAGGAAGAAGCGCTGCATGCCGCGCGTCTCGAACTCGACGATCTGACCGCGAAGCTGCGTGCCGCCGATGAACAGCGCCTGACCGCCGAACGCTCGTTACAGCCGTTGCGCGACCGTATCACCGAGTTGCAGTTGAAGGAACAGGCCGCGCGCCTGAACGCCGAGCAGTTCATCGAGCAGCTGACGGCAGCGGGTGTCGACGAAGCCGAACTGCAGGCCAAGCTCACGTCGGACATGAAGCCGTCGTACCTGCAGGGCGAAGTGACGCGCATCAACAACGCGATCGCCGCGCTTGGCCCCGTCAACATGGCCGCGCTCGACGAACTGAAGGCGGCGACGGAGCGCAAGCACTTCCTCGACGCGCAATCGGCCGACCTGACCAACGCGATCGAAACGCTCGAAGACGCGATCCGCAAGATCGACCAGGAAACGCGCACGCTGCTGCAAGGCACGTTCGATCAGGTGAACCATCACTTCGGCGAACTGTTCCCGCGTCTGTTCGGCGGCGGCCAGGCGAAGCTGATCATGACGGGCGACGAGATTCTCGACGCCGGCGTGCAGGTGATGGCGCAGCCGCCAGGCAAGAAGAACTCGACCATTCACCTGTTGTCGGGTGGCGAGAAGGCGCTGACGGCAACCGCGCTCGTGTTCGCCATGTTCCAGCTGAACCCCGCACCGTTCTGTTTGCTGGACGAAGTGGACGCGCCGCTCGACGACGCGAACACCGAACGTTTCGCGAACCTCGTCCGTGCGATGTCGGCCAAGACACAGTTCCTGTTCATTTCGCACAACAAGATCGCGATGGAAATGGCGCAGCAGCTGATCGGGGTGACGATGCAGGAGCAGGGCGTATCGCGGATCGTGGCTGTCGACATGGAAACGGCTGCAGGGTTTGTGCAGAATATCGTTTAAACGTCCACCCGCGTGCGCCGCTCTGGCCGTGCACGGGTGTTGCTGAAACAGAATCGAATTCGCTGCGCGCAGGTGCCCGCAGCGGCGGCGTGCGTCACTTCAGGTGTGCCTGCCAGCCGCGCGAACCAGGCGTTGCGTGCCGCGACGAAAAGAAACGCAGATGGAGCGTGCATGGACGAGTTGACACTCGGGTTGATCGGCGCGGGCGCCGTGGTGGTCGGGGGTGTGGTGGTCTACAACGCGTGGCAGGGTGCGAAGGTGCGCCGCAAGATGCCGCGGCCGATGCCCGCCGATGCGGCGGAGCCGCTCGCGCGCGAAGACCACGTGGAGCAAAGCCCTTTCATCGAACCGGCGCGCCCGACGACACGCCGCGAGCCTGCTGCGGGTGAGCAGGCCGAAGCCGCGCGCGTCGAGCCGACGTTCGGCGGCGCCGCGCCGCTCGACACACCCGCGGATATCCAGGCTGAAAGCACCACGCCGAATGGTTTCCCCGAAGACGAAGAGGCCGTGCAGCAGGCTGCTGCCGAGCCACTCGCCGACGACGAGGAACGCAACGAGCCGATCCTGCCCGCCGCGACGACGATTTCGTCGGCGCCGCCCGCGATTGTCGATCGGCGTATCGACTGCATCGTGCCGATCCGGCTGTCGGCTCCCGTGACGGGTGACAAGGTATTGCCGCTTGCGCAGCGTCTGCGCCGCGCGGGCAGCAAGCCCGTCCATATCGAAGGCAAGCCGGAAGGCAGCAGCACGTGGGAGTTGCTGCAGAACGGCGTGCGCTATGAAGACTTGCGCGCGGCAGCGCAGTTGGCCAACCGCAGCGGCCCGCTCAACGAACTGGAGTTCTCCGAGTTCGTGACGGGCGTCCAGCAGTTCGCCGATGCGCTCGATGCATCGCCTGAATTCCCCGACATGATGGAAACGGTGTCGATGGCGCGCGAGCTCGACGGCTTTGCTGCGCAATGCGACGCCCAGTTGTCGATCAACGTGCTGTCCGATGGCGCGCCATGGTCGGCAAACTATGTGCAGGCGGTGGCGTCGCAGGATGGGTTGCTGCTGTCGCGCGACGGCACGCGCTTCGTCAAGCTCGACGGCAAGCAAAGCCCGGTGTTCATGCTGCAGTTTGGCGACACCAACTTCCTGCGCGATGACCTCACGTACAAGGGCGGCCAGATGATTACGCTGGTGCTCGATGTGCCCGTCGCGGACGAAGACATTCTGCCGTTCCGCCTGATGTGCGATTACGCGAAGTCGCTGGCTGAGCGCATTGGCGGGCGCGTGGTGGACGATGGCCGCCGGCCGTTGCCCGAGAGCGCGCTGCTGGCGAGCGAGAAGCAGTTGATGACGCTTTACGCGAAGCTCGAGCAGGCGGGGATTCCGGCTGGATCGCCCGCGACGCGGCGGTTGTTTAGCCAGTAAGCACGCGTCGCGCGTTGGGGTGTCGGAGCTGGCCGGAAGCTGTGGTCGAGCTCCGGCTTCGGTTTGTTGGCCCAAGCCAAGCAGCCAAGGCAAGAACGCCAACCCTACGCACGCGCGCGACGAACACATTCACCCCACATCATCCTGCCAGGGCTGTCCGCTGATCCACGCCTTGATCGCGGTCACCACCACCTCATCCCGTCCGTAGAACCCGTGATGCGAGAGTGCGTCGCAGGGTTTGCTGCGCACGTCACCTCCGTGCACGGTAATCAGCGCGTATTGACCGCTTTCCGCGATGCGCCTGAGTGCTTCATACGAGCAAAGAAAGCAGCCGTCATCGGCATGCTGGACGAATAGCTGCCGCGCGTGGATCGAGCCATAGTCGAAGCCGATCAGCGGCGTCGCCTGACCGCGCGCGGGACTGCTGAGCGTCGACGTATGCACGACGGCGTCCCACACATCGGGCAGCGAGCGGCCTACATACGCTGTCGAGATCGTGCCCCGGCTGGTGCCGATCAGCACGAGTTTCGCCTGAGGGAAGCGGCTGCGCAGGCTGGCCGCGACCTGCGAGAGATCCTGCGCCGAGCGCGCCGATGCACGGAACGCGTCGGAATAGCCGCCGGGCTGGTCGGACGGCGCGTCGACGATTGCGGTGGCGAACTGCGCATCCACGAACCTCTCGCGCGAACGGATCAGGAAGTTGTTCTTCTCGCGCATGCTGATCGCGCCGTCAGATTGCTGCGACAGTTCGAGATCACCGGCGCTGCCCGGAAACATCACGAGTACCCAGTGCGGCGTGCTGCCATCCTGTTGCGTGAGCAGATACGAGATGGATCCGCCTTGCGCGAGCGGCACGCTGACGACCTGCTCGCCGGCCATCGCGGCGGGCGCATGCAGGACGGCGAGGGCCGCCAGCAGCATCAGCAGGCGGCGGACAAGATGGAAGGCAAAGCGGAATACGCTGCGGAATTCGAAGCGCAAGACGGACTCGGACATGGCGGCGTTTTCTCCCAGTCGATGCGTGCGGTCGAAGATCGAAGCACACGATGGACGGCAGGCGACAAGGTCGCATTGCGGGCTGTGCACTGTCAACGTTTAACGCCGCGCACTGGCTATCCGGCCAGGGCTTGTAGGAATCCGGCAGGAAGTATTCCGCATGGGTTTGCATGCGCACGAAACTGCCCATTCGGTCGATGCCACGGGAAGCGCTTCCTGAGATAATCTGACATCCCGTTACCTTCTCCGAAACGCCGACAGCACGGCCCGAACCAAAGTCCCTGATCCAGCAACCAGCGCACCCGCCGAGCGGGCTTTGTGGCTGCGCGACGAGCTCGAACGCGCGAACCACGCGTACTACGTGCTCGACCAGCCGGATTTGCCCGACGCGGAGTACGACAGGCTGTTCAAGGAACTGCAGCAGATCGAAAGCGACCACCCCGATCTGATCACGCCGGATTCGCCCACACAGCGCGTCGGCGGCGAAGTGGCGAGCGGCTTTCAGCCCGTCGTGCACGACATGCCCATGCTGTCGCTGAACAATGGCTTTTCGGACGAGGACATCGCCGCGTTCGACAAGCGCGTGTCGGATGCGCTGGAACAGACACCTGTCGATTACGCGTGCGAACTGAAATTCGACGGGCTCGCCATCTCGCTGCGCTACGTGGACGGCCAGTTCACGCAGGCGTCCACGCGCGGCGACGGCGCGACGGGCGAAGACGTGACGGAGAACGTGCGCACCATCCGTTCGATTCCTATCAGGCTCAAGGGCAAGCGTGTGCCGAGGCTGGTCGACGTGCGCGGCGAAGTGCTGATGTTCAAGCGCGATTTCGACAAATTGAACCAGCGCCAACGTGAGGCCGAGCAACGCGAGTTCGCGAATCCGCGCAACGCCGCGGCGGGCAGCTTGCGGCAACTCGATTCGAAGATTACGGCGCAACGGCCGCTGTCGTTTTTTGCGTATGGGATCGGCGTGCTCGATGGCACCGAGATGCCTGCCACGCATAGCGAACTGCTCGACTGGTATCACGAGATGGGCTTGCCCGTGAACACCGAGCGCGCTGTCGTGCAAGGCGCGGAAGGCTTGCTCGGTTTTTTCCACAAGGTCGGCGAGAAGCGCGACAAGCTGCCGTATGACATCGACGGCGTGGTCTACAAGGTGAGCCGGCGTGACCAGCAGGACGCGCTCGGCTTCGTATCGCGTGCGCCGCGCTTCGCGCTCGCGCACAAGTTCCCGGCTCAGGAAGCGCTGACAAAGCTCCTCGCCATCGACGTGCAGGTCGGCCGCACGGGCGCCATTACGCCTGTCGCGCGGCTCGAGCCGGTGTTCGTCGGCGGTGCGCCCGTGACGAACGCGACGCTACATAACGAAGACGAAGTGCGGCGCAAGGACATCCGCATCGGCGACACGGTGATCGTGCGACGCGCGGGCGACGTGATTCCCGAAGTGGTCGGCGCATTGCTCGATCGGCGTCCCGCTGATGCCGCCGAAGTCGTGATGCCGACGCAATGTCCCGTGTGCGGAGCGGCGATCGAACGTCTGCCGGAGGAAGCCATCGCGCGTTGCTCGGGCGGCCTGTTCTGTCCGGCGCAGCGCAAGCAGGCGTTGTGGCACTTCGCGCAGCGCCGTGCGCTCGACATCGACGGCCTGGGCGAGAAGATCATCGATCAACTCGTCGATCTGAATCTGGTGCGCACGCCCGCTGATCTCTTCAATCTCGGCTTCGCGACGCTTGCCGAACTGGACCGCTTCGCGGAGAAGTCCGCGCAGAACCTCATCGATTCGCTCGAAAAGGCCAAACACACCACGCTCGCGCGCTTTATCTACGCGCTCGGCATCCGGCATGTCGGGGAATCCACCGCGAAAGATCTCGCGAAGCATTTCGGCGCGCGGACGCCCATCATGGACGCGACGGTCGAAGAACTGCTGGAAGTGAACGACGTCGGGCCGATCGTCGCCGAAGCGATTCACCAGTTTTTCGCCGAAGAGCACAACCGAACCGTCATCGAGCAGTTGCGCGCGCCCGGCAAGGTCACCTGGCCGGAAGGGCCGCCCGCGCCGACGGCGCCGCAGGGTGTGCTGGCGGGCAAGACGGTGGTGCTGACGGGCACGCTGCCCACCATGGGTCGTGACGAAGCCAAAGAGTTGCTGGAGGCGGCTGGCGCGAAAGTGGCCGGTTCGGTATCGAAGAAGACCGATTACGTGGTGGCGGGGGCGGAAGCGGGTAGCAAGCTCGCGAAAGCCGAGGAACTCGGTATCCCCGTGCTCGACGAAGATGGTATGCGTAAGCTCCTGGAGGGGCACACAACATGATTCACGACATCCTCAAGATGGGCGATCCGCGCCTGTTGCGCATCGCCAAGCCCGTCGATCATTTCGACACGCCCGAACTGCACGAACTCGTGCGCGACATGTTCGAGACGATGCACGACGCCAACGGTGCCGGACTCGCTGCGCCGCAGATCGGCGTCGATCTTCAGGTGGTGATCTTTGGTTTCGGTCATAACGAGCGATACCCGGATGCGCCTTCTGTGCCGGAAACGGTGCTGATCAATCCGACCATCACGCCCGTCTCGCTCGATACGGAAGAGGGCTGGGAGGGTTGTCTGTCGGTGCCGGGCTTGCGTGGCGCGGTGAGCCGTCTGTCGATGATCCGCTATCACGGGTTCGATCAGTTCGGCAAACCGATCGATCGCGTCGCTGAAGGCTTTCACGCGCGCGTGGTTCAGCACGAATGCGATCACCTGATCGGCAAGCTTTATCCGATGCGGATCACGGATTTCTCGAAGTTCGGCTTTACCGAGGTGCTGTTCCCCGATCTGGATCCGAATGCGGACGACTGATCTTCAGACGCAGATAAGAAAAAAGCCCGCGCATGCGGGCTTTTTTACGTTCATACCGTGTCGATGCTGACGCGGCACGGTCATGCTCAGAACGACTCGTCCGGACCCAGATAGCGCCACTGGCCCGGCGGCAGCGCGCCGAGCATCACGCCGCCCATGCGCACGCGCTTGAGGCCGACCACATACAGGCCGACCAGTTCGCACATGCGGCGGATCTGGCGTTTCTTGCCTTCATGCAGCACGAAGCGCAGTTGCTCGCCATTTTGCCAGCTGACTTCGGCGGGCTTGAGCGGTACGCCGTCCAGTTCGAGGCCGTGGCACAGCATCTCGAGGCTTTCTGCTGGGAACGCATGTTCGACATCCGTTTCGACATCGCCGTACGTGACGCGCACCAGGTATTCCTTGTCGACTTCCGAATGCCCGCCGATCAGCTGCTTGGCGATCCGACCGTCCTGCGTGAGCACCAGCAGACCGGTCGAGTCGATGTCGAGGCGGCCTGCGGGCGCCAGCTGGCGCAAATGCGCAGCGGAGAAGCGCGTATCCGTGTGGTCACCGTCCCAGCGGTTTTCGGGTTTGACGAGCGTCACGGCCGGCTCGTAGCCGTCTTCCGCCTGACCCGACACGAAACCGACCGGCTTGTTGATGAGGATCGTCACCTGCTTTAGCTGCATGGCTTGCGCGGCGGGATCGATCTGGATGTCGGCGTCGGGGCGGACCTTCGTGCCGAGCGTATCGACGACGACGCCGTCCACCGTCACCCAGCCTTTTTCGATCCACTCGTCCGCTTCGCGGCGCGAGCACAGGCCGAGTTCGGACATCAGCGTCGACAGGCGCAGAGTGCCGGGGGCGTCGTTGTATTCGCCTTCGTCGCGTTGACGCGGTGCGGTTTCCGGGCGGGGCTTGCGCGCGGGCTTTTCGGCCGGGCGGTCGAAGCGTGCCGGACGATCGAAGCTATCCTCGATCGCGCGCGGGTCGCGTTTGGCTTTCGTCGCGCGGGGTGCGGCTTCCGTGCTGCGATCTTCGTATGAAGACTTAACGGGTTTTGCGTAGACGCGCTCGCTGCGCGGGGCGTCTGCGTCGGCGCTGCGGCGCTCGTCACCTTCACGCGGAGCGCGAGGTTTACGGCGCTCATCGCCATCGTGAGAGAAGCGCGGTGCGCTACGGCGCTCGTCGCCCTCACGCGGAGCGCGAGGTGTACGGCGCTCATCGCCGTCGCGAGAGAAGCGCGGTGCGCTACGGCGGTCGTCGCCTTCACGCGGAGCGCGAGGGGCACGACGCTCATCACCATCACGAGAGAAGCGCGGCGCGCTACGGCGCTTGTCACCGTCACGCGGAGCGCGAGGTGCGCGGCGTTCATCGCCATCACGGGAAAAGCGCGGTGCGCTACGGCGGTCATCACCCTCACGCGGAGCGCGAGGGGCACGACGCTCATCACCATCACGAGAGAAGCGCGGCGCGCTACGGCGCTCGTCACCGTCACGCGGAGCGCGAGGTGCGCGGCGTTCATCGCCATCACGGGAAAAGCGCGGTGCGCTACGGCGGTCATCACCCTCACGCGGAGCGCGAGGCGCACGGCGCTCGTCGCCATCACGAGAGAAACGCGGTGCGCTACGACGCTCGTCACCTTCACGCGGAGCGCGAGGCGCACGACGCTCATCACCATCACGAGAGAAACGCGGCGCGCTACGACGCTCGTCACCTTCACGCGGAGCGCGAGGGGCACGACGCTCATCGCCATCACGAGAGAAACGCGGCGCGCTACGACGCTCATCACCTTCACGCGGAGCGCGAGGCGCACGACGCTCATCACCATCACGAGAGAAACGCGGCGCGCTACGACGCTCATCACCTTCACGCGGAGCGCGAGGCGCACGGCGCTCATCGCCATCACGAGAGAACCGCGGCGCGCTACGCCGCTCCTCACCATCCCGTGAAAAACGCGGCGCCCGTTCGCCCGCACCCGCCGAAGCCGCACCCCGCGAAGGCCGATCCGACGGTGTGCGTCGCTCGCCTCGTTCGCCCGACGCACCTCTGGCACCGGCGCCATCGCGCGGCGGCTTCGAAGAGGCAGTTTTCGCCGGCGCGGCAGGCCGCGTCGGCTTGCGTGCCGTGCTACTGCCCGAACGCACAGGGGCGCGTTCGGACGTAGCCGGCCGCGGATGCTTGGCTGTCAATTTGACTCGCATGAAATCTCACACTGCGATCGCGCGCAGCAGCTCCGTTTCAACCTGGATTTGTCGACGGTTGTCCGAGAGACCGTGTCCGTCGAGTAGGAACACGTCCTCGACGCGTTCGCCGAGCGTATTGATCCGCGCCGCATGGACGCCGACCCGGTGCTCGGCCAGCACGCGCGCGATCGAATAAAGAAGGCCCGGCCGGTCGTTGGCCGACACGGACAGGATGTAGTACTGGCCGCGTTCGTCGGCCCGCAGGTCGACGCGCGGCGTCACAGGGAATGTGCGCGACAGGCGCGACAGACGGCCCTTCGACGGGTCCGGCAGCAACGTGCCTTCCGCCCTCAGGCGCTCCGCCAGTTCCTGTTCGACGAGGTTGGCGATGTCGCGGTAGTGCACGTCACGTTCCGTATGCGCGACGAGGAAATTGTCGAGCGCATAGCCGTGACGGGTGGTGCTGACGCGTGCGTCGAGCACGGACAGCGCATTGCGGTCGAAATACGCGCAGATGCCCGCGAACAGGTCGGGGCGGTCTTTCACGTAGACCAGCACCTGCAATGCTTCGCCAATCGGGGACGGCCGCGCGCGAACGATCGGCGTCTCCGTTTCGACATGGCGGTACAGTACGCGCGTTTGCCACGCGATATCGGCGGCGTCGTGGCGCAGGAAATAGCCGACGTCGAGCTTGTCCCACAGCGCACGGTGCGCGTTTTCGGGCACCGTTTCGAGCCGAAGCAGCGCGAGCGCTTCTTCCTGGCGCGTCTTGAGTTCCGAGTGCGCATCGGGCCGGGCGCCGCCGAGCACGGCCAGCGTCGCGCGGTACAGATCTTCGAGCAGCTTGCCTTTCCACGTGTTCCAGACCTTCGGGCTGGTGCCGCGAATATCGGCGACGGTCAGCAGGTACAGCGCCGTCAGATTCCGCTCGGTACCGACCAGTTCAGCGAAACGCTTGATCACTTCCGGGTCGCTCGTGTCCTGCTTCTGCGCGACCTGGCTCATCGTCAGATGGTGCTGGACCAGCCACACGACGAGCGCGGTGTCGTCGGCGGAGATGTCGTGTTCGCGGCAGAAGCGGCGCGCGTCGGCCATGCCCAACGTGGAGTGATCGCCGCCACGGCCTTTCGCGATATCGTGAAAAAGGGCCGCGACGTACAACAGGTACGGACGCTCGAAGTTTGCGATCAACTGGCTGCAGAACGGATATTCATGCGCGTGCTCGGCAACGGCAAAGCGGCGCATGTTCCTCAGAACCATCAGGATGTGCTGATCGACGGTATAGACGTGATACAGATCGTGCTGCATCTGTCCGACGATACGGCGGAAATTCAGCAGATAACGCCCCAGCACGCTGGTCTGGTTCATCAGACGCATCGCGTGCGTGATGCCCGCCGGCTGCTTGAGGATTTCCATGAACAGGCGACGGTTCTCAGGATCGCGCCGCCAGTGCTGATCCATCTTGTCGCGCGCGTTGTAGAGCGCGCGCAGCGTACGCGCCGACAGCCCTTTCACGCCGGGCGTCTGTTCGTAGAGCAGAAAAGCTTCGAGGATCGCGTTCGGCTCGCGCTCGAACACGTCATCGCGTGCGATTTCCAGCATGCCCTGTTTCTCGACGAACCGATCGGACAGAACGCGCGTGATACCGCTCGTGCTAGGAAAAAGTTGCGCTTCGATGTTCTGGATCAGAATGGTCGAGAGCTGCGTGACGGCTTTGGCGGCCCAGTAGTAGCGGCGCATCAGCTGCTCGCTGGCGCGGCGTGTGGACGTCGCCTTGAAACCGAAGCTCTCGGCGAGCGCCGTCTGCAGATCGAACACCAGAATGTCCTGACGGCGTCCAGCCAGCACGTGCAAGCGCGCGCGTAGCGCTTTCAGGAAACCTTCGTTGCGGCGCAGTTCGCGCGCTTCGCGGTCGGTGATCAGGCCGCGCGCATCCAGTTCGCGCCAGCTGCTGCCAAAGTTGGCTGCCTGGGTAATCCACAGACTCAGTTGAAGATCGCGCAAACCGCCCGGACTTTCCTTGACGTTCGGTTCGAGCGCGTAGGGCGTGTCCTGGAATTTCGCATGACGCTGTCGCATTTCCAGGACTTTCGCCTGAAAGAACGCACGTGGATCGAGTGCCTCGCGGTAACGCTGAGAAAACCCCTCAAACAGTGCCGCGCTGCCGACGATGCGCCGCGCTTCGAGCAACGAGGTCTGAACGGTGACGTCGGCGGCCGCTTCCTCGATGCATTGCGACACGGTACGCACGCTGCTGCCGAGTTCCAGCCCGAGATCCCAAGCCAGCCCGATGAAGCGTTCGATGCGCGTATCCAGATGCGGCATCGGTTCGTCGGGCAGCAGCACGAGAATGTCGATGTCGGAGTGGGGCGCCAGTTCGCCGCGCCCGTAACCACCGACGGCCAACAACGCCAGCGTGTCGGGCAATTCGCACGCGGTCCATGCGCCGCGCAACGCGTCATCCGTGATGCGCGCGAGCGCACGCATCAACGTGTCGACATTGGTAGCTGTCTTGAAGCGCTCGAGCAGCGGGGTCTTGGCCACCTTGTAATCCGCCTTGAGAGACGTGGCATCGAAATGGGCGACAGCGGGAACGCTACTCATAGGCGGCAGGTGGCGACGAAGAGGATCAGGCCGTGGCGGCGGCGACGATTTGCGGACGCGCGGGCGTGCCTTCGGACACCGTCAGCACCTCATAGCCCGTCGGCGTGACGAGAATGGTGTGCTCCCACTGCGCGGACAGGCTACGGTCCTTGGTCTTGACGGTCCACTGGTCGGGCATCGTGCGAATATCGCGACGGCCGGCGTTGATCATCGGCTCGATCGTGAAGATCATGCCCGCCTGCAATTCGATGCCCGTGCCGGGGCGGCCGTAGTGCAGCACCTGCGGCTCGTCGTGGAACACCTGGCCGATGCCGTGGCCGCAATACTCGCGCACCACGCTATAGCCGAGGCCTTCCGCGTGCTTCTGGATCGCATAGCCGATATCGCCGAGATGCGCACCGGGGCGCACCTGCTCGATGCCGAGCCACATGCATTCGTACGTGGTCTGCACGAGGCGCTTCGCCATGATCGAACCTTCGCCGACGATGAACATGCGGCTCGTGTCGCCGTAATAGCCATTCTTGATCACGGTGACGTCGATATTGAGCGCGTCGCCGTTCTTGAGCGCCTTGTCGCCGGGAATGCCGTGGCAGATCACGTCGTTCACCGACGTGCAGACGGCCTTCGGGAACGGCGGATAGCCGGGCGGCTGGTAATTCAGCGGCGCGGGAACCGTGCCCTGCACGTTCGTCATGTATTCGTGACACAGGCGGTCGAGTTCCCCCGTCGTGACGCCGGGTTTGACGAACGGCGTGATGTAGTCGAGCACTTCGCTCGCGAGCCGTCCGGCGATGCGCATTTGCGCGATATCGTCTTCGTTTTTGAGCGTAATAGCCATGAGTCGGGCCTGAAATGCGGGTTATCGTGTAATTATCGCACCTTATTCACGCGATCGCAGGACTTTGCGGGCTGTTCGGGCGAGCGGGGCGCACGCCGGGCGTGCTCACACCAGGCAAGGATGCCGTGACGGCCGGGCTGGTTTCCCACACCGAGGTGCAACCGGGAGCGACCAGGGCAGGTTGAGTCCTGCAATGCTCGCGTGCTATACTCTTTGGCTAAGTCAATCGTCAGTTTGAATATCTGCGATGTTCGCATCGCGGAATCAGTCAGACGGCGGGCTTTCCTCGTCAACGGTGGCGTGTGCCGCAATTCACGAGATTCGCAAGCCGGCGCACCCAGGGTGTTCGCGGCGTCAGGTCTTCCCAAAGTGTGGTGAAGACGGCGCGGCGGATACGGCAGCCGGCTTAAGACCCAACCCTAGCGGAGATTTTCATGGCAGTTACCATGCGTCAAATGCTGGAAGCCGGTGTCCACTTCGGTCACCAGACGCGCTTCTGGAATCCCAAGATGGCCCCCTTCATTTTCGGCCATCGCAACAAGATTCACATCATCAACCTCGAAAAGACGCTGCCGATGTACAACGACGCACTGAAGTACGTGCGTCAACTGGCAGCGAACCGCGGCACGATCCTGTTCGTCGGCACGAAGCGTCAATCGCGCGACACGATCGCTGAAGAAGCGCTGCGCGCTGGCATGCCGTTCGTGAACGCACGCTGGCTCGGCGGCATGCTGACCAACTTCAAGACGCTGAAGGTTTCGATCAAGCGCCTGAAGGATATGGAAGCGGCAGTCGAAGCAGGCGAGCTCGAAAAGATGAGCAAGAAGGAAGCGCTGCTGTTCGAACGCGAAATCGCCAAGCTGCAAAAGTCGATCGGCGGCGTGAAGGACATGGGCGGCATTCCTGACGCAATCTTCGTGGTCGACGTCGGCTACCACAAGATCGCTGTGACGGAAGCGAACAAGCTGGGCATCCCCGTTATCGCTGTGGTCGATACGAACCACTCGCCGGAAGGCATCGATTACGTGATCCCGGGTAACGACGACGCCAGCAAGGCAGTCGCGCTGTACACGCAAGGCGTGGCTGACGCGATCGTCGAAGGTCGTGCAAACGCAGTGAACGAAGTCGTGCAAGCTGTCCGCGGCACCGACGGCGACGAGTTCGTTGAGGTCAACGGGGAAGCGTAAAGCACCCTGTGTCCGGCAAAAAAGGGGGCTCTCTATAGTCCCCTTTTTTTTAGTCGCGACGATCTGAATGTGCGTGCCAAAACGGGCACGCGGCAGCGCGCGAAAATTTGTGCGTTGCGCGGAAACGAAATTCTGTCGCCGGCATCGAATGCGGGCGGCGTGTGACAGACAGACTCAAGGAGCGAATGATGGCGGCAATTACCGCAAGCATGGTGGCAGAACTGCGCGCAAAGACCGACGCGCCGATGATGGAATGCAAGAAGGCGCTGACGGAAGCCGACGGCGACATGGCGCGCGCGGAAGAGTTGCTGCGCGTCAAGCTGGGCAACAAGGCCAGCAAGGCTGCATCGCGCGTCACGGCTGAAGGCGTGATCGCTTCGTTCATCGAAGGCGGCGTCGGCGCAATCGTCGAACTGAACTGCGAATCCGACTTCGTTTCGAAGAACGACGACTTCATCGGCTTCACGAAGCAGGTCGCCGAACTCATCGTCAAGCAAAACCCGGCTGACGTCGCTGCGCTGTCGGCGCTGCCGCTGGACGGCTCGACGGTCGACGCAGTGCGCTCGGCGCTGGTCGGCAAGATCGGTGAAAACCTGTCGATCCGCCGTTTCGCACGCTTCGAAACGTCGAACAAGCTGGCTGCGTACCTGCACGGCACGCGTATCGGCGTGCTGGTCGAGTACACGGGCGCAGACGAGCAGGTCGGCAAGGACGTCGCGATGCACATCGCGGCCATGAAGCCGGTCTCGCTGTCGTCGGACGACGTTCCGGCTGATCTGATCGCCAAGGAACGCAGCATCGCTGAACAGAAGGCTGCTGAATCGGGCAAGCCGGCTGAAATCGTCGCCAAGATGGTCGACGGCTCGGTGCAGAAGTACCTGAAGGAAGTGTCGCTGCTGAACCAGCCGTTCGTGAAGAACGACAAGCAGACGATCGAACAGATGCTGAAGGCAGCTGGCTCGAGCGTGCAGAAGTTCTCGCTGTTCGTGGTCGGCGAAGGCATCGAAAAGCGTCAGGACGACTTCGCTGCTGAAGTCGCTGCGCAAGTTGCTGCTGCAAAGCAACAATAAGCGTCGTTTAAGTTTCACTCAGTAACGTTTCACCCGCGGCGGGGCTGGACTTCGCCGCGGTCGGCAGCGCCCCTCGGGCTGCGCGCACGAAAGGTGTGCTGCAGCCGCCAGCTGGCGGGCCTCGACCCATCGTTGAGGCGCGTCAATTTGGCGGCGCTTGCCCGAACCCGTATTTCACCCCTACAGTTAGTGCCTTGTTGTTTGGCGGCTTTTTTGCCCTGCTCAGCGCGATCCGGATATCTCTATGCCCACTGCCTATAAACGCGTCCTCCTCAAACTCTCTGGCGAAGCCCTCATGGGCGATGATGCGTTCGGCATCAATCGCGCGACGATCGAAAGAATGGTGGCGGACGTGGCCGAGGTGGTGCGGCTCGGCACGCAACTGGCGGTGGTGATCGGTGGCGGCAACGTCTTCCGCGGCGTGGCGGGCGGCGCAGCGGGCATGGACCGTGCAACGGCTGACTACATGGGCATGCTGGCCACGATGATGAACGCGCTGGCGCTGCAGGACGCAATGCGTCACGCCGGCATCGAGGCGCGCGTGCAGTCGGCGCTGCGCCTGGCCCAGGTGGTCGAGCCGTACATCCGTCCCCGCGCGATCCGTCAGCTGGAAGAGGGCAAAGTCGTGATTTTCGCGGCCGGCACGGGCAACCCGTTCTTCACGACCGACACGGCGGCTGCACTGCGCGGCTCGGAAGTCGGTGCGGAAGTCGTGCTGAAGGCGACCAAGGTAGACGGCGTCTACTCGGCCGACCCGAAGAAAGACCCGTCGGCAACGCGCTACACGACCATCAGTTTCGATGAGGCGATCGGCCGCAACCTGCAGGTCATGGACGCGACGGCGTTTGCGCTGTGCCGCGACCAGAAGCTGCCGATCCGCGTGTTTTCCATCGTCAAGCCGGGCGCGCTCAAGCGCATCGTGCAGGGCGAGGACGAAGGCACCCTCGTCCACGTGTAAACTCTCTTTCACGTCTGTGGGCTTGAACGCGGGCTCAGGCTGCGCCTCGCGCGCTGGCGGGCCCGCATCGTTTTGAAGGTTCGGAGGTTTAATCATGTCTGTGGCTGACACCAAAAAAGGCGCTGAGCAAAAGATGCAGCGCTCGCTCGACGCGTTCAAGAACGATCTGTCGAAGATCCGCACTGGCCGTGCGCACACGGGCCTGCTCGATCACATTCAGGTCGACTACTACGGTTCGCCCGTGCCCATCTCGCAAGTTGCCAACCTCACGCTGGTTGACGCCCGCACCATCGGCGTGCAGCCGTGGGAAAAGAAGATGGTCGGCGTGATCGAAAAGGCCATCCGTGAATCGGATCTGGGCCTGAACCCGGCCACGCACGGCGATCTGATCCGCGTGCCGATGCCGCCGCTGACGGAAGAGCGCCGCCGCGAACTGACGAAAGTCGTCAAGAGCGAAGGCGAAACGGCCAAGGTGGCCGTGCGCAATCTGCGTCGCGACGCCAATGAGCAACTGAAGAAGCTCGTCAAGGACAAGGAAATCTCGGAAGACGACGAGCGCCGCGGCAGCGACGACATCCAGAAGCTGACGGACAAGTTCGTGGCCGAAATCGACAAGCTGGTGCAGACGAAGGAAGGCGAGATCATGACGGTTTGATGGTCTGGCGCACACCAGACATCAAGACTTTCATTGATCATCGTTTCTTTCTTTGCAGCTTTTCCCGACGGCCATGACCTATACAAGCTCAACTGTTCGCGTGCCTGACGTCGCAGCCGTACCGCGACACATCGCGATCATCATGGACGGCAATGGCCGTTGGGCGACGCAACGCCGCCTGCCGCGCGTGGCGGGCCATACGCGCGGCGTCGACGCCGTGCGGGCGGCCGTCGAGGCCTGCGCGCGCCAGGGCGTCGAATATCTGACGCTGTTCGCATTCAGCTCCGAAAACTGGCGCCGTCCGACCGACGAAGTGTCGTTCCTGATGCGCCTGTTCGTCACCGCGCTGGAGCGCGAGATCGGCAAGCTGCACGCAAACGGCATCCGCCTGCGCGTGGTCGGCGATCTGTCGATGTTCGACAAGAAGATCCAGGATCTGATCAATCGCGCCGAAACCAAGACGGCGCGCAATACCCGTCTCACGCTTACTATTGCCGCGAACTACGGCGGCCGCTGGGACATCATGCAGGCCACGCGCAAGCTGGTCGAGCAGTCGGTGGCGGCGGGGCGTCCCGTCGAAGTCAGCGAAGAAGCCTTTGCCGAGCATCTGGCCATGGCTTACGCGCCCGAGCCCGATCTGTTCATTCGCACGGGCGGCGAGCAGCGCATCAGCAACTTCCTGCTGTGGCAGCTCGCGTACACCGAGTTCTATTTCACCGATACCTACTGGCCTGACTTCGACGCCGACGCGCTTGACCGCGCCATCGGGTCGTACACGGGCCGCGAGCGCCGCTTCGGCCGCACCAGCGCGCAGCTCGAGCCGCAATCGCAAAACGTCGATTCGCTTCCATGCTAAAAACCCGTGTCATCACGGCGATCGTCCTGCTGGCCATTCTGATTCCCGTCACGCTTTGGGCGCCGATCGGTGGATTCGGCGCGCTGATCGCGTTCGTCGTCGTGTTTGCCGCGTGGGAATGGGCGCGGCTGCTCAAACTGCCGGGCGCCGGTCCCGTGATCTATGCAATCGTGGCCGCGCTGGCGCTGGTGGCGAGCACCAAGCTCGGCACGGGCCTCGCGGCGCCGCGCCCGCTGTTCCAGGCGGCGTCAATCTTCTGGATATTGGCCGGCCCGTTCGTGCTGCTGCGAAAACCCGCGCTCGCCGAAGGCGCGTGGCGCCCGTTCCTGCTGCTGGCAGGCGTGGTGGTATTCGCTGCCTGCTGGCACGCGCTGGTTGCCGCGGGCATGGCGGGCGTGCCGTTCGTGCTTTCGCTGCTGCTGGTGGTCTGGTTGGCCGATATCGGCGCATACTTCGCGGGTAAGGCGGGTGGCAAGCACAAGCTCGCGCCGTCGATCAGCCCCGGCAAGACCTGGGAAGGCGCCATCGGCGGCTGGCTGGCCGGGATGAGCGGCGCGGGCGTCGCCGTCGCGACCCACGCCTTCGCGCCCACCCTGTTTTCTGCGCTGCTCGACCAATTGGGCGCCGCTCGTGCGTTTGCCATGCTGACCTTGCTGGTCGTGTTCAGTGTGGTGGGCGATCTGTTCGAATCGATGCTCAAGCGCCAGGCCGGCGTGAAGGATTCGAGCAATCTGCTGCCGGGTCACGGCGGCGTGCTCGACCGCATTGATGCTTTGTTGCCGGTGCTGCCGCTCGCGATGCTCGTGCTGTCGTAGCCATCGGCTAGAGAAAGAGATATGCAAAAACGAATCACTTTGCTCGGTTCCACGGGCTCGATCGGAGACAGCACGCTCGACGTCGTCGCGCGTCATCCCGAGCGCTTTTCGGTCTACGCGCTGACGGCGCACCGCAACGGCGACAAGCTCGTCGAGCAATGCCTGCGCTTCAAGCCCGAAGTGGCCGTGGTCGGCGATGCCGACACGGCTGCGAGCGTCGCCGCAAAGCTGCACGCAGCGGGCTGCAAGACGGAAGTCACGTACGGTCCGCAGGCATTGGTCGACGTGTCGAAAAGCGACGGCTGCGATACGGTGGTGGCTGCCATCGTCGGCGCGGCCGGTCTCGAGCCGAGCCTCGCGGCGGCGCGCGCCGGCAAGCGCATCCTGCTCGCCAACAAGGAAGCGCTGGTAATGTCGGGCGCGATCTTCATGGACGCCGTGCGAGACAACGGCGCGATCCTGTTGCCCGTCGACAGCGAACACAACGCGATTATCCAGTGCCTGCCGCGCGAAACGGCGCAGCATGGCGGCGTGTCGAAGATCATCCTGACGGCGTCGGGCGGCCCGTTCCGTACGCGCGAACCGTCGACGCTGGTCGATGTCACGCCGGAAGAAGCGTGCAAGCATCCGAACTGGGTGATGGGCCGCAAGCTTTCCGTCGATTCCGCGACGATGATGAACAAGGGTCTCGAAGTCATCGAGGCGCACTACCTGTTCAACCTGCCGGGCGATCGCATCGAGGTGCTGATCCATCCGCAAAGCGTGATCCATTCGCTCGTGTCGTACGCGGACGGTTCGGTGCTCGCTCAACTGGGCAACCCGGACATGCGCACGCCGATCGCGCACGCGCTTGCGTTCCCGGATCGCGTCGATTCCGGCGTTGCGCAACTCGATCTCGTGCAAGTCGCGCAGTTGTCGTTCGAGAAGCCCGATTACACGCGTTTCCCGTGTCTCGCGCTCGCCATGCAGGCGCTGGCTGCGGGCGGCATTGCGAGCGCTGCGCTCAATGCCGCGAACGAAATCGCAGTCGACGCATTCCTGTCGCGCCGCATCGGCTTCATGGCGATTGCGCAGGTGGTCGATGACGTACTGAACGCATTGCCCAACCGCGAGGCATCGAGCCTCGCAGACGTGGTCGACGCCGACGCCGCTGCGCGCCGCGCCGCTCACGCTTTCATCGACGGCCTGCCGGCGGGTGCCCGCCTGACGGAACGCGCCGTCCAGTGAGGCGCTTATGAACCTGCTGATCGAAGTGGTCGCCTTCGCAGTCGCGATTGGCGTACTGGTGGTCGTCCATGAATATGGCCACTACAGCATTGCGCGCCTGTGCGGCGTGAAGGTGCTGCGGTTTTCGATCGGCTTCGGCAAGCCGCTCGCGCGCTGGGTCAGCAAGAAGACGGGCACCGAGTGGACCATCGCGGCGCTGCCGCTCGGTGGCTACGTCAAGATGCTCGACGAGCGCGAAGAGGGTGCGCCGATTGCGCCCGCGGATCTGCCGCATGCGTTCAACCGTCAGTCGGTGGCCAAGCGCTTTGCGATCGTCGCGGCTGGCCCCATCGCCAATTTCATTCTGGCTATCGTGCTGTTCGCCGCAGTGTTCGCGACGGGCGTCACCGAGCCTGCCGCAATCGTCGCTGCGCCCGCTGCCGATACGGTCGCGGCACGCGCGGGCTTCGAAGGCGGCGAGAAGATCGTCGCCGTGCGTAGCGCGAATGCAGGCGAATCCGAACCCGTGCGTTCGTGGTCCGATCTGCGCTGGAAGCTGCTTGGTGCTGCGTTCGATCACAAGCGCGTCGTGCTGAGCGCGAAGGACAAGCACGGCACGTTCGACTTCCCGCTCGACTTGCAGAGCCTGACCGACAAGGAAGTCGATGACGACTTCATGTCACGTCTCGGTTTCGAGCCGGGTGGCGGCACGTTGTCGGTGGCGGGCGTGCAGCCGGGCAGCGCGGCATTGGCAGCGGGTCTGCAGGCGGGCGACCGCATTCGCGCAGTGGACGGTCATCCCGCCGACAATGCGACCACCTTCATCAACTACATCAAGTCGCATGCGGGCAAGCCCGTCGTGCTGCAGATCGAGCGCGGCGCCGGCAAGCAAAAGGCAGATCGGAACGCCGATCAGCAGGCAGGTGCATTACAGAATCTAACCATCGTGCCGGGCGTGCAGCGCGATGAAACGACGGGTCAGTCCATCGGTCGCATCGGTGCCGAACTGGCCACGCAGGTGCCATCCATCGACGTCCGTTATGGTCCCGTCGAAAGCCTGCAACTGGGCGCGCATCGCACGTGGGACCTTGCTGTGTACTCGGTCCGGATGTTCGGAAGGATGATTGTCGGCGAGGCGTCGCTGAAGAATCTGTCCGGTCCTGTGACGATTGCCGACTATGCAGGCAAGAGTGCGAGACTCGGTCCGTCAGCATTCCTGTCGTTCCTCGCGCTAGTCAGCATAAGCCTCGGCGTGCTCAACCTTTTACCAATACCGGTATTGGACGGGGGGCATCTGTTATATTATGCGGTTGAAGCTGTTACCGGCAAAGCCGTATCGGATCGCTGGCAGCTCGTTCTTCAAAGAGCGGGACTGGCTTGTATCGTCGCCTTGTCGGCGATCGCGCTGTTCAACGATCTTGCTCGTTTAATCCATTTTTAAAGTGTCTGGCGGCGTACGATGGCGCCCGCCTGACCTGATGCAGCTATACACACTGGGGAAGCACGTTGTTTAAACCTCATCGCTTTGTTCCAAAGACGGTTGTAGCCGCGGCAATCGCCGCGCATGGGCTGGCAGCTCACGCGACGACACCTTTTGTGGTGAAGGACATTCGAATCGAAGGGCTGCAACGGGTCGAGCCCGGCACGGTGTTCTCCTATCTGCCCATCAAGCAAGGCGATACGTTTACCGACGAGAAGGCTTCCGAAGCCATCCGCGCACTGTACGCAACGGGCTTCTTCAACGACGTGAAGATCGCCACGGAAGGCGACGTCGTGGTAGTGCAGGTACTCGAGCGTCCCGCCATCGGCACGATCGATTTCTCCGGTCTGCATGAATTCGAGAAAGACAACCTGATCAAGGCGCTGCGCTCGGTCGGTCTGTCGCAAGGCCGCTATTACGACAAGGCGCTCGTCGACAAGGCCGAGCAGGAACTGAAGCGCCAGTATCTGACGCGCGGCTTCTACGCTGCTGAAGTCACGACTACGATCACGCCGATCGATCGCAACCGTGTTGCGGTCCTGTTCGCCGTGATCGAAGGTCCGAGCGCGAAGATCCGCCAGATCAACTTCATCGGTAACAAGTCGTTCAGCACGGGCACGCTGCGCGACGAAATGCAGTTGTCCACGCCGAACTGGTTCTCCTGGTACACGAAGAACGACCTGTACTCGAAGGAAAAGCTCACGGGCGACCTCGAGAACGTGCGCTCGTACTACCTGAATCGCGGTTACCTCGAGTTCAACATCGAGTCGAACCAGGTGTCGATCACGCCGGACAAGAAGGACATGTATCTGACGGTGACGCTGCACGAAGGCGAGCCGTACACGATCAACAGCATCAAGCTCGCGGGCAATCTGCTCGATCGCGAAGCCGAGCTGAACAAGCTGATCAAGATCAAACCGGGCGACAAGTTCTCTGCTGAAAAGCTGCAGGCCACGACCAAGGCTATCGTCGACAAGCTCGGTGAATACGGCTACGCGTTCGCTACGGTGAACGCGCTGCCGCAGATCGACCAGGAACATCACAAGGTCGACCTGACGCTGCAGGTCGATCCGAGCCGCCGCGTGTACGTGCGCCGCATCAACGTGGTCGGCAACACGCGTACGCGTGACGAAGTCGTGCGCCGTGAAATGCGCCAGCTCGAAAGCTCGTGGTTCGATTCGAACCGCCTCGCGCTGTCGAAGGACCGTATCAACCGTCTCGGTTACTTCACGGACGTGGACGTGACCACGGTGCCCGTGGAAGGTACGCCTGACCAGGTGGACGTCGACGTGAAGGTCGCCGAAAAGCCGACGGGCGCGATCACGCTGGGCGCGGGCTTCTCGTCGACGGACAAGGTGGTGCTGTCGGCAGGCGTGTCGCAGGACAACGTGTTCGGTTCGGGTACCAGCCTCTCGGTGAACGTGAACACCGCGAAGACGTACCGTACGCTGACGGTCACGCAGGTCGACCCGTACTTCACGGTCGACGGCATCAAGCGCATTACCGACGTCTACTACCGTACGTACGAGCCGCTGTACTACTCGACGGATTCGAGCTTCCGTATCGTCACGATGGGTGGCGACCTGAAGTTCGGCATTCCGTTCTCGGAAGTGGACACGGTGTACTTCGGTGCGGGCTTCGAGCAGAACACGCTCGACGTCGATGCGAACACGCCGCAAGCGTACAAGAACTACGTGCAGGATTTCGGCCGCGTGTCGAACAACGTGCCGCTGACAGTAGGCTGGTCGCGCGACGCGCGTGACAGCGCGCTGGTACCGAGCCGCGGTTACTTCACGCAGGCCAATGCCGAATACGGCACGCCGATCGGCGGCACCGAGTACTACAAGGCCGACTTGCAGGCGCAGTACTATTACTCGTTCTCGCGCGGCTTCGTGCTCGGCTTCAACGTGCAGGGCGGCTACGGTAACGGTATCGGCAACGCGTACCCGATCTTCAAGAACTACTACGCGGGTGGTATCGGCTCCGTGCGTGGCTATGAACCGAGCTCGCTGGGTCCGCGCGACAAGGTCACGAACGACCCGATCGGCGGTAACAAGATGTTCGTCACCAACGTCGAACTCACGTTCCCGCTGCCGGGTACGGGCTATGACCGCACGCTGCGTGTGTTCACCTTCCTCGACGCCGGTAACGTCTGGGGCGATTCGCGTCAGGGCGGCGACACGACGGTCGGCTCGAACGGCCTGCGCTACGGTTATGGTGTGGGTCTCGCGTGGATTTCGCCGATCGGACCGCTCAAGCTGTCGCTGGGCTTCCCGGTCCAGAAACACACGGGCGACCAGTATCAGAAGTTCCAGTTCCAGATCGGTACCGCGTTCTGATCGCGCGCGCCGGAACTGGAACCCATTACAGCATCGAGAGGATGACTTTGCTAACTGGTATGTTTTCGAAACGTGTGGCGTGTGCGATGGCTCTGGCCATGACGCTCGGCGTGGGCGCGGTGCAAGCCGCGCAGGCGCAGGAAGCGCGCATCGCCGCGGTGAATTCGGATCGCATCCTGCGTGAATCGTCGGCGGCGAAAGCGGCGCAGACCAAGCTCGAGGCGGAGTTCGCGAAGCGCGACAAGGATCTGCAGGACATGGCGCAGCGTCTGAAGTCGATGTCCGACTCGCTCGACAAGAACGGCGCGTCGATGTCGCCGGCCGATCGCGCACAGAAGCAGCGCGACCTGTCGCAGCTCGACACGGACTTCCAGCGCAAGCAGCGCGAATTCCGTGAGGATCTGAACCAGCGCCGCAACGAGGAACTGGCTGCCGTGCTCGATCGCGCGAACAAGGTCATCAAGCAGATCGCCGAGCAGCAGCACTACGATCTGATCGTGCAGGAAGCGGTCTACGTCAGCCCGCGCATCGACATCACCGATCAGGTGCTGAAGGCACTGGCAGCGTCGGGCAATTGAAGCCGGAACGGACGGCGCCCGCGGCAGCCGTCCGGCGCACTTCCTCCGGCGCGCGCGACGGACATAGCGCGCAGGTTAGGTAACTGAACAGCAGGAGCAGTACACGCATGGCATTCACGCTCGAGGAGATCGTCCAGCAGTTCGGCGGAGAGATCGTCGGCGATCGCGCGCACCGCGTCGGCAATCTGGCGCCGCTCGATCAGGCTGGCCCCGATCAACTGGCGTTTCTCGCCAATCCGAAGTATCTGGCGCAGGTCGAGACGACCCGCGCCGGCGCCGTGCTGATCAATGCGGCGGATCTCGAGAAGGTCACGTCGCGCGACGGCCGTAACTTCATCGTCACGTCGAATCCCTACGCGTATTTCGCGCGTCTCGCGCAGGCCTTCATCGATATGGCCACGCCGAAGGCGAAGCCCGGCGTGCATCCGAGCGCAACCATCGATCCGTCCGCGCAAATCGCCGCGAGCGCCGTGATCGGCCCGAATGTGACGGTCGAAGCGGGAGCGACGATTGGCGAGAACGTGCGCCTCGACGCGAACGTGTTTATCGGCCGCGGCACCCGGATCGCCGATGGCTCGCCTCTTTACCCGAACGTCGCCGTGTATCACGGCTGCAAGATCGGCGAACGCGCGATCATTCATGCGGGCGCCGTGATCGGCTCGGATGGCTTCGGCTTCGCGCCCGACTTTGTCGGCGATGGCGAGGCGCGCACGGGCAGTTGGGTCAAGATTCCGCAGGTCGGCGGCGTGTCGATCGGGCCGGACGTCGAAATCGGTGCGAATACCACCATCGACCGCGGCGCGATGGCCGATACTGTCATCGACGAATGCGTGAAGATCGATAATCTCGTGCAGATCGGCCATAACTGCAAGATCGGCGCCTACACGGTGATCGCGGGTTGCGCGGGCATCGCGGGCAGCACGACGATTGGCCGCCACTGCATGATCGGCGGCGCGGTCGGTATTGCCGGCCACGTCACGCTGGCCGACTATGTCATCGTCACCGCGCAGTCGGGTGTGTCGAAGTCGCTTGGCAAGCCCGGCATGTACACGAGCGCATTCCCGGCCGTCAATCATGCCGACTGGAACAAGAGCGCCGCATTGATGCGCAACCTCGACAAGCTGCGCGATCGCATCAAGGCACTCGAAGCCGCCGTTGCCAGCGCCTCCGGAGACAAGGCGTAAGCAGCGCGGGCACGACAGGCATCACATAGCACCATCGTAATCGAGCGCCGGCGCGCGCGGCCCCCAAAAACGCGCGCAACCGGCACAGGAACGGGCAGCAGGGCTGCGTCATCGTCAATCTGACCCCTGCACCCAGCATTCGCAGTCATCATCGCGCAACCCCTGCGTGAGCAGAAACACCATGAGCACCGAAAAAATCAATCTCGACATTCACAAGATTCTCACGCTGCTGCCGCATCGCTATCCGATCCTGCTGGTCGATCGGGTGCTCGAACTCGAGCCGCACAAGAGCATCAAAGCGCTGAAGAATGTGTCGATCAACGAACCGTACTTCATGGGTCACTTCCCGAAGCGCCCCGTGATGCCGGGCGTGCTGATTCTGGAAGCGCTCGCGCAGACGGCAGCGCTGCTGACCTTCGCGGAAGAGCCGCATGACCCGGACAACACGCTGTATCTGTTCGTCGGCATCGACAATGCGCGCTTCAAGCGCGTGGTCGAACCGGGCGACCAGCTGATGCTGAACGTCACGTTCGAGCGCCATATGCGCGGCATCTGGAAGTTCAAGGCACGCGCCGAAGTGGACGGTCAGGTGGCGGCGGAAGCCGACCTGATGTGCGCAGTGCGCCAGACGGACAGCGAATAAATGCCGGCGGCCGGGCGGCCTTTGATGGTCACGTCCGGTAACACGCAGGGCAGAACAATCGACACCTCGAGCGGTCACAAGATGGGTTGCATCCGTGACCGCTTCAACGCGCCGGATGACGCCGCAGCGTCATCCGCGCCATGTAACTGATACGCGGAAATACAAGCGAGGGCGCATGAGCAGGATTCATCCTACTGCGATCATCGAATCGGGCGCACAGCTCGACGAATCGGTCGAAATCGGACCGTACGCCATTGTCGGCGCGAACGTCACGATCGGCGCTCGCACGACAGTCGGTTCGCACAGCGTGATCGAAGGCTATACGACAATCGGCGAAGACAACCGCATCGGCCATTACGCGTCGGTCGGCGGTCGTCCGCAGGACATGAAGTACAAGGACGAGCCGACGAAGCTCGTGATCGGCAACCGCAACACGATCCGCGAGTTCACCACGATCCACACGGGCACCGTGCAGGACAAGGGCATCACCACGCTCGGCGACGACAACTGGATCATGGCTTACGTGCACATCGGCCACGACTGCCAGATCGGCAACAACGTGATCCTGTCGAGCAACGCGCAGATGGCGGGCCACGTGATCATCGGCGATCACGCGATTGTCGGCGGCATGTCGGGCGTGCACCAGTTCGTGCGCATCGGCGCGCATTCCATGCTTGGCGGCGCGTCGGCGCTCGTGCAGGACATCCCGCCGTTCGTGATCGCGGCGGGCAACAAGGCCGAGCCGCACGGCATCAACGTCGAAGGGCTGCGTCGCCGCGGCTTCTCTCCGGATGCGATTTCGGCGCTGCGCTCGGCGTATCGTCTGCTGTACAAGAACGGCCTGTCGCTGGAAGAAGCGAAGGTGCAGTTGCGCGAACTCGCTTCGGCGGGCGGCGACGGCGACGAGCCGGTTAGCGCGCTGGTCGACTTCGTCGAGCAGTCGCAGCGCGGCATCATCCGCTAACCGATGCCGTTGCCTACCAGTCCGCTACGGCTCGCAATGGTGGCCGGCGAGCCGTCGGGCGATCTGCTGGCGGCGTCGCTGCTGGACGGGCTCGCGGCCCGTCTGCCCGAGACCACGCAGTATTTCGGCATCGGCGGCCCGCGCATGATCGCGAAGGGCTTCGACGCGCATTTTCCGATGGAAAAGCTGTCGGTACGCGGTTACGTCGAAGCGCTGAAGCATATCCCCGAAATTCTCGGCATCCGCAACGAACTGAAGCGGCAACTGCTGGCTGAGCCGCCGTCGGTGTTCATCGGCGTGGATGCGCCCGATTTCAACTTCGGCCTCGAGCATCCGCTGCGCGATGCGGGCATTCCGACCATCCATTTCGTCTGCCCGTCGATCTGGGCGTGGCGCGGCGGCCGCATCAAGAAGATCGTCAAAGCCGTCGATCAGATGCTGTGCGTGTTCCCGTTCGAAAAGGCGCTGCTCGAGAAATCGGGCGTAAAGGCGACTTACGTTGGGCATCCGCTCGCTGACGAAATCCCGCTCGATCCGGATATGGCCGGCGCGCGCCGCACGCTCGGGCTGCCGGAAAGCGGCCCGGTGATCGCGGTGCTACCGGGCAGCCGGCGTGCGGAAATCGCGCTGATCGGCCCGACGTTCTTCGATGCGATGGAACTGATGCTGCAACGCGAGCCGGGCGTGCGTTTCGTGATGCCGGCCGCGACGCCGGCGCTGCGCGAACTGCTCAAACCGCTGGTCGACGCGCATCCGAAGCTGCCGCTGACGTTGACGGACGGCAACGCGCAAGTCGCGATGACAGCCGCCGACGCGATTCTCGTGAAAAGCGGCACGGTCACGCTGGAAGCGGCGTTGCTGAAAAAGCCGATGGTGATTTCGTACAAGGTGCCCTGGCTGACGGGACAGATCATGCGTCGTCAGGGTTATTTGCCGTACGTCGGCCTGCCGAACATTCTGGCCGGGCGCTTCGTCGTGCCGGAAATCCTGCAGCATTTCGCAACGCCCGAAGCACTGGCCGATGCCACGTTGACCCAGTTGCGCGATGACGCAAACCGGCGCACGCTGACGGAAATTTTCACCGAGATGCACCACGTGCTGAAGCAGAACACCGCGCAGCGGGCGGCGGAAGCCGTCGTCGAAGTGATCGAAACGCGCCGGGGACGTCCATGACCCGCAAGGCAGCCGCAAAGACCGCGCAGCAGAACGGCTTCGATTTTTCGTCGCCGGAAGACATTGTGTGCGGTGTCGACGAAGCGGGGCGCGGTCCGCTGGCCGGCCCGGTGGTCGCAGCTGCCGTGATTTTCGATCCGTCGAAGCCGCGCATTCGCGGTCTCGACGATTCGAAAGCGCTGACGGCGAAAAAGCGCGACGAGCTGTACGAGAAGATCATCGAGCGTTCGCTGGCGTATTGCATTGCGTCGGCGTCCGTCGAGGAAATCGATTCACTGAACATCCTGCACGCGACCATGCTGGCGATGAAGCGGGCCGTCGAAGGTCTGAAGGTCGCGCCGACGCTCGCGAAGATCGACGGCAACCGGTGTCCTACGCTGAGCATTCGCAGCGAAGCGATTATTAGCGGCGATGCGCTCGTGCCGTGCATTTCGGCGGCGTCGATTCTTGCCAAAGTGACCCGCGACCGGATGCTGCTCGAATTGCATCAGATGTTCCCGGTGTACGGCTTCGATGCGCACTCGGGCTACGGCACGCCACAGCATCTGACGGCGCTGCGCGAACATGGTCCGTGTGAGCATCACCGGCGTTCGTTTGCACCAGTGCGCGAGGCGCATCTGCGGTTCGGGACAACGATTCCGTTAGCGCAAGGTGTCGTAGTCGTGCCGCCTGCTGCAGCCGACGACAGCGTGCCGTTCTGATAACGCGCACACCACGATCAAGCGCCCACGGGCGCTTTTCTTTTCACCGTTTTATTTTTCGTACCGATACGGTCGTCGCTGCCAGTGAAAGCCATCACCTCCCGGGATAATCCGCTCTACAAGCGTCTGAAGGCATTGGCCGGCTCGACGCATCAACAGCGCAAGAGCGGACACGCGCTGCTCGAAGGGGTTCACCTCGCGAGCGCGTATCTCGATGTCGCCGGCCAGCCGGAAACCTGTGTTGTCACGGAAGGCGCGCTGCGTCACGACGAAGCGCAGGCCATCGTCGCGCGTATCGACGAACGGCGCATCGTTACGTTGCCGGATGCGTTGTTTGGGCAACTGTCGAACGTCGTGCACGGCGTCGGCATGCTGCTGGTCGTCGACAAACTCGATCTGCCATTGCCGGAGCGCGTAACGCAAAGCTGCGTCGTGCTCGACGGTGTGCAGGATGCGGGCAATGTGGGTTCGATCCTGCGTAGTGCGGCGGCGGCGGGCATCGGTCATGTGTTCTGTGCGCCGGGTACCGCGTACGCATGGTCGTCAAAAGTGCTGCGCTCGGGGATGGGCGCGCATTTCCTGCTGCAGATTCACGAAGATGTCGAGCCGCAGATGCTGATCGAACGGCTCGATGTGCCCGTTGCCATCACGGATTCGCACGGTGCCGAAGCGATTTACGACACGGATCTCAAGGGTCCGGTGGCGTGGGTGTTCGGCAATGAAGGGGCGGGCGTGTCGCAGCCCTGGCGTGACGCGGTGACGTATCGCGTGACGATTCCGCAGCCGGGCGGGATGGAATCTCTGAATGTTGCGGCGGCCGCCGCCGTGTGTCTCTTCGAGCAGTGCCGGCAGCAGCGCGCCGCCGGCTGACCTCACTGCGTCATCAATACGCCGAACGATCCAGCTTGATTTCCTGCAGGATCGTCGTCGCGATTTCCTCGATCGACTTGTGCGTCGACGAGAGCCACTTGATCCCTTCACGCCGCATCATCGTCTCGGCTTCATTGATCTCGTAGCGGCAGTTTTCGATTGCCGCGTACTTGCTGCCCGGACGCCGCTCATTGCGGATTTCCGACAGCCGCTGCGGATCGATCGACAGCCCGAACATCTTCGTGCGATGCGCGAGCAGCGGCGTCGGCAGCTTGCCGCGCTCGAAGTCTTCGGGAATCAGCGGATAGTTTGCCGCCTTCACCCCATATTGCATCGCCAGGTAGAGGCTGGTCGGCGTTTTGCCGCTGCGTGACACGCCCACCAGAATGACATCGGCATCTTCCAGATTGCGGTTCGACTGGCCGTCGTCGTGTGCGAGCGAGAAGTTGATCGCCTCGATCCGGTTCTTGTATTCCTCGGTGTCCGCGTTCTGGTGGCCACGGCCCATCGCGTGGCTCGACTTCAGTTCCAGCTCCTGTTCGAGCGGCTCGACGAAGGTCTGGAACATGTCCAGCACGAGCGCATTCGAATCCTTCACGATCTGGTTCGACGCGCTGTTCACGAGCGTCGTAAAGACGATCGGGCGGCGGCCTTCGTGATGCGCGGCTTCGTTGATCTTTTCGAGGGTGGCGTAGGCCTTTTCCGTCGAATCGACGAACGGCACGCGGACCAGGCGGAATTTCTGGTCGAACTGGGAGAGGATCGAGTGCGCGAAGGTTTCGGCAGTAATCCCGGTACCGTCGGAGACGATGAATACGGTGGGCGGCATCAGTGGGCAGGGAACGTGAGCAGCAAGCGCCGCTCGAAATCAGACATTGCCGCGTCGCGCGCTGCCCGGTGGCTGGCCGGAAACTTGCAACGGCGCTTCTGGGGCGCAGTGTGCGCCGTTCTGGCGCATTTCTCGGCCGACTGTCACATTTTGAGAGTCGGCACGGTAGAATAGCGGCAACCTGTTGGATAAGCAATTGCAGCGAAATCGGGTGTAACTATCTGTTATCGCACTTTGATTACGTTGTGATTTGTTCGTAACTTGCATGGCTACGCGGCAAGTTCGTGCAATCTCTCGCTTCGTCGGACTTCGTGCGGTGCACAAATGCCACGTGCGATTGCTTCTCCAACAGGTTGTGCAAGGCACGGGTTCACGCTTCCAATGAGCGCCCCGTGTTCAAGCCCACTTGCGCAATCGTGTATTTTTTCCACACTTAGGGGCTTGTATGACTAACGCAGTTAACGTTGCTAAGGATCAGGCGTATGTAGTTCCATTCGAGCAGTTGCGAATGACCGACGTGGAAATCGTCGGTGGCAAGAATGCTTCGCTCGGCGAGATGATCAGTCAGCTCGCTGAAGCCGGCGTTCGCGTGCCGACGGGCTTCGCCACGACGGCGCTCGCCTTTCGCGACTTCCTGCATCACAACAACCTGACCGAACGCATCGCCCAACGTCTCGAGACGCTCGACGTCGACGACGTGAAGGCGCTCGCCGCTGCGGGCAAGGAAATCCGTCAATGGATCGTCGACGCTCCGATGCAAGAGCGTCTCGAACAGGAAATCCGCGCCGCGTTCGACACGCTGTCGAAGAGCTCGCCTGAAGAGCTGTCGTTTGCCGTGCGTTCGTCGGCGACGGCGGAAGACCTGCCCGACGCATCGTTTGCCGGTCAGCAGGAAAGCTACCTGAACGTGGTCGGCATCGAAGACGTGCTCGATCGCATGAAGCACGTGTTCGCGTCGCTCTACAACGACCGCGCTATCTCCTATCGTGTCCACAAGGGCTTCACGCATGCTGAAGTCGCGTTGTCGGCGGGCGTGCAGCGCATGGTGCGCTCGGACGTCGGCGCTGCAGGCGTGATGTTCACGCTCGACACGGAATCCGGCTTCAAGGACGCGGTCTTCATCACGTCGAGCTACGGCTTGGGCGAAACCGTCGTGCAAGGCGCGGTGAACCCGGACGAGTTCTACGTCTTCAAGACCACGCTTGCGCAGAACAAATACCCGATCATCCGTCGCTCGATCGGCTCGAAGCTTATCAAGATGGAATTCACGAAGGCAGGCGAAGAAGGCCGCGTGAAGACCGTCGACGTGCCGCACGAGCAGCGCAACCGCTACTCGATCACCGACGAAGACGTGATCGAACTGGCGAAGTACGCCGTCATCATCGAAAAGCACTACCAGCGTCCGATGGACATCGAGTGGGGCAGGGACGGCCGCGACGGCAAGATTTTCATTCTGCAGGCGCGTCCGGAAACGGTGAAGAGCCAGGGCGGCAACAAGGCCGAGCAGCGCTTCAAGCTGAAGGGCCAGTCGCAGGTGCTGGCAACGGGCCGTGCAATCGGCCAGAAGATCGGCGCGGGCCCCGTGCGCGTGATTCACGATCCGTCGGAAATGGAGCGCGTGCAACCGGGCGACGTGTTGGTCGCCGACATGACCGACCCGAACTGGGAACCCGTGATGAAGCGCGCAGCCGCGATCGTCACGAATCGTGGCGGCCGTACGTGCCACGCGGCGATCATCGCGCGTGAACTGGGCGTCCCTGCCGTGGTCGGTTGCGGCGATGCATCGGACGTGCTGAAGGACGGCGCGCTGGTGACGGTGTCGTGCGCGGAAGGCGACGAAGGCAAGATCTACGACGGTCTGCTCGAAACGGAAGTGACGGAAATCCAGCGCGGCGAACTGCCGGAAATCCCCGTCAAGATCATGATGAACGTCGGCAATCCGCAACTCGCCTTCGACTTCGCGCAACTGCCGAACAAGGGCGTGGGTCTGGCGCGTCTGGAATTCATCATCAACAACAACATCGGCGTTCACCCGAAGGCGATTCTCGAGTACCCGAACATCGAGCAGGACCTGAAGAAGGCGGTCGAAAGCGTCGCGCGCGGTCATGCATCGCCGCGTGCGTTCTATGTCGACAAGCTGACGGAAGGTATCGCGACGATCGGCGCGGCGTTCTATCCGAAGCCCGTGATCGTGCGTCTGTCGGACTTCAAGTCGAATGAGTACAAGAAGCTGATCGGCGGTTCGCGCTACGAGCCGGATGAAGAAAACCCGATGCTGGGCTTCCGCGGCGCGTCGCGTTACATCGCGGAAGACTTCGCGCAGGCGTTTGAGATGGAATGCATCGCGCTCAAGCGCGTGCGTGAAGAGATGGGCCTCGACAACGTCGAGATCATGGTGCCGTTCGTGCGTACGCTGAAGCAGGCGGAGCGCGTGGTCGGTCTGCTGGCGAAGTACGGCCTCAAGCGCGGCGAAAACGGCCTGCGCCTGATCATGATGTGCGAAGTGCCGTCGAACGCGATTCTCGCCGAAGAGTTCCTGCAGTACTTCGACGGCTTCTCGATTGGCTCGAACGACCTGACGCAGCTGACGCTGGGTCTGGACCGCGACTCGGGCATGGAACTGCTCGCCGTCGATTTCGACGAGCGCGACCCTGCCGTCAAGTTCATGCTCAAGCGCGCGATCGACACGTGCCTGCGCCTGAACAAGTACGTCGGTATTTGCGGCCAGGGCCCGTCGGATCACCCCGACTTCGCCGAGTGGCTGACGAAGGAAGGCATCGCGTCGATCTCGCTGAATCCGGCCACGATCATCGAGACGTGGCAGAACCTGGCGAAAGTCACGAAGTAAGCATTGCGCATCAATTCGTGGAGGCGCGCAAAACGTGCCTCTGCGAACGATCATATCTGAACGCTTCATGCTATAAACACCTCGGTTGCTCCGGGGTGTTTTGCTTTGTGGAGGCGAAAGTGTTCCAAAGTGGATTGTTCTGGTGGATCGGCGCCGGCGTGCTGGTCGTGCTCGAACTGATGCACGGCACGTTCTATCTGCTGATGGTGGCGCGCGGCTTCCTGGCAGCGGGGCTGGCGCGCCTGGCGGGTCTCGACCTGTCGCTGCAGATGGGCATTGCGGCGGCCGTCGCACTCGCGGCGATGCTGTTGCTGCGCAAATCGCGCTTCGGGCGCAAGACAAGGACGCGGGCCGAAGCCGCGCGCAACCCTGACGTGAATCTCGATATCGGCTCGACGCTGACGGTACCCACGTGGCGCGACGGACGCGCGCGCACCAGCTATCGCGGTGCATCATGGGACGTCGAACTGACGCCTGGCGAGCCGGAAGACTCGAACCTGTACGAAATCACGGCGGTACACGGCAACTGTCTTGTCGTCGTCGCGAGCCGGCGAGCGGCGGCGGCCAGAGCCTGATCGTCGTCGGAAACGGATGCTCGCGTCGGACCGGCGCGACTTGAGCGCGTTAAAACGCGTACAACAATTCAAAAACAGAGTGGGGGTGCAGGAATGGAACCGTCGAGCATCGTTGGACTCGTGTTGCTGATCGTCGTGATCGTGGTTGCCGCGCAGACGATCAAGATCGTGCCGCAGCAGCACGCGTGGGTGATGGAGCGCCTGGGGCGTTATCACGCGACGCTCACGCCTGGCTTGAGTTTCGTGCTGCCGTTTATCGACAGGATTGCTTACAAGCAGGTGCTGAAGGAAATCCCCCTCGACGTGCCGAGCCAGGTTTGCATCACGCGTGACAACACGCAGTTGCAGGTGGATGGCGTGCTGTATTTTCAGGTCACAGATCCGATGAAGGCGTCGTACGGATCGAGCAATTTTGTGTTCGCGATCACGCAGTTGTCGCAGACCACGTTGCGATCGGTGATCGGCAAGCTGGAGCTCGACAAGACCTTCGAGGAGCGCGACTTCATCAATCACTCGATCGTGTCGGCGCTCGACGAAGCGGCGTCGAACTGGGGCGTGAAGGTGTTGCGCTACGAGATCAAGGATCTGACGCCGCCGAAGGAGATTCTCCACGCGATGCAGGCGCAGATTACTGCTGAGCGCGAGAAGCGGGCGCTGATTGCGGCGTCGGAAGGGCGCAAGCAGGAGCAGATCAATATCGCTTCGGGTGGCCGCGAGGCGGCGATCCAGAAGTCCGAGGGCGAGCGGCAGGCGGCAATTAACCAGGCGCAGGGGCAGGCGGCTGCGATTCTTGCCGTGGCCGAGGCTAATTCACAGGCGATTCAGAAAATCGCGGCAGCGATTCAGTCTACGGGCGGGATGGAGGCTGTGAATCTTAAGGTTGCCGAACAGTATGTGAATGCTTTTGGGAATCTGGCGAAGGCCGGCAATACGCTTATTGTGCCGGGCAACATGGCCGACATGAGTTCGATGATTGCGTCGGCGTTGGCGATTGTTAAGGGGCCGGCGAAGCCGGTGGGGTAGATTTTTTTGCCTTCGGCGGTTGGTGGGGTTTTGGGTTTGGTTTTTGTTTTTGCTTTTGCTGGCGTCCGCTTGATGTTAGTGGTCTGCTAGCGTTGCCCCTGTGCGGGGCGGCCCCTACTTTTCTTTGCAGCGGCAAAGAAAAGTAGGCAAAAGAAAGCCGCTGACCACC
>NZ_QBUY01000190.1 GCF_003121405.1 Paraburkholderia sp. C35
CATACGCGGCCGGGTCGTGGGCTCGGAGATGTGTATACCAGACAGCACCGACACCGACACCGTTCGCGCGAGAGATACCTCTACCTCCCTGCGTTCTACAAGTACTCGATAAAAAACGAGCCTCATGTGCAACCATGAGACTCGCGAAATCGGCGCAACACAATCGAAAGAGGCGTTGCAATCGCTTGCCCGCGCCGCGGCCTGGGACCAGGCCCACCTGTACCTTTTGCCCCTAAGCGGGCATTACTTCGTGCCAACGGTTTGCAGCGCCGTCCACTTGCCGCCGGATACCTTGTAGACCGTCACGCCGCCGTACTTCAGATCACCGCGATCGTCGTAGGCGAGTTCGTTGGTGGTCACGCCCTTCATCTGCGTGGCCTTCAGCACCGGAAGATAGACCTTTGGATCGACCGAATCGGCTTTCTTCATCGCGTTCAGCACTGCCGTGGTGCCGTCGTAGGCGTACGGCGAATACAGTTCGACCGGGTTGCCGAAGCGCTTCGTGTAATGCTCCACGTACGCCTTGCCGCCCGGCATCTTGTCGAGCGGACTGCCACCCGACGACGCTAGCGCGCCTTCCGCGGCCGGACCTGCAATCTTCAGCAGTTCGTCGGAGTGAATCATGTCCGGTCCAATCAGCGTGCTCTGGATCGCCAGTGAACGCATCTGTTTGAGGAACGGCGCAGCTTGCGTGTCCGCGCCACCGTAGAAAATCGCGTCCGCATCCGACTGTTTGATGTGGGTCAGAATCGCGCGGAAGTCGACCGCTTTGTCGTTGGTGAATTCCTGCGCCACCACCGTGCCGCCAGCCGCTTTGACGGCCTTCGCGAATTCTTCGGCGACGCCCTGGCCGTAGGCGGTGCGGTCGTCGACGATCGCGAAGCGCTTGAACTTCAGATCCTTCACCGCGTACGTGCCGAGCACGCCGCCTTGTTGCGAGTCCGACGTGACGAGGCGGAAAGTCGTCGCAAAACCTTGCGCCGTAAAGGCCGGCGCGGTGGCCGTCGCGAGTTCCGGAATGCCAGCCCTGGCGTAGATCGGCGCGGCCGGAATGCTGGTGCCCGAGTTGAAGTGGCCGATCACGGCGGCCACGCCGTCGTCGACCAGCTTTTGAGCGACGGTCGTCCCGGTGCGCGGATCGGCCTGGTCGTCGGCGGCGTCGAGCACGAAGTGCACGGGCTTGCCGCCAATTACCGGCTTGGTCGCGTTGAAGTCCTCAATCGCCAGCGTCACGCCGCTGCGGAAATCCGCGCCGTAATGCGCCTGGCCGCCGGTCAGCGGTGCGGCGAAACCGATTTTCACATCCTGCGCCTGAGCCAATGCGCTCACGCTGGTCGATCCGAGCGCGGCCGCGGCCACGGCCAGCGCGATGTGTTTAAAGCCCATGCTCATCTGATGCTCCTCTTTTCTCGTGGAATGGCGCGAGACGTCCCCCGCCGCGTGGAGCCCACGCAGCGTCCGTCCCGCTGTTGCAGTCACTTCTTCTTGCTCTTCAGATGCGGCGCTTCTTAAACCGCGCCGCTTGCATCGACGCGCACTCAGGTCATATGCGGATAACCGTATTGGGTGGCGGGTACGTAAGTTTCCTTGATCGTGCGCGGCGAGACCCAGCGCAGCAGGTTCAGCGCGGAGCCGGCCTTGTCGTTGGTGCCGCTGCGACGCGCGCCGCCGAACGGTTGCTGACCGACCACCGCGCCGGTCGGCTTGTCGTTGATATAGAAGTTGCCTGCTGCGAAGCGCAGCGCGGCACCCGATTCGACCAACGCCGCGCGATCCTGCGCAAAGACCGCGCCGGTGAGTGCGTACGGCGACGTCTCATCGACCAGCTTGAGTACCTCCGACCATCGCGCATCGGGATAGACATAGACGGACAGGACCGGCCCGAAGATCTCTTCGCGCATCGTGACGAACTGCGGATCGTTGACTTCGATCACTGTCGGCTGCACGAAATAACCGGTACGGTCATCCGCACCGCCGCCGGCCACGATCGACGCGCCGCCACTTTGCCGCGCTTGCGCGATGAAGCGGGTGATCCGTTCGTAGGCATTGCGGTCGATCACCGCGCCCATGAAGTTGCCGAGATCGGCGACGTCGCCCATCTTGAGGGAGGCGATGTCGTCGGCGAGGCGCGCTTTGACGGCAGGCCACAGCGATGCAGGCACGTAAGCGCGTGACGCGGCGCTACACTTTTGTCCTTGATATTCGAATGCGCCGCGCAGCAACGCGATGCTGAGCGCAGTCACATCGGCCGACGGGTGCGCCAGCACGAAGTCCTTGCCGCCGGTTTCGCCAACCAGCCGCGGATAGCTGCGATAGGTCGGCAGACGCTCGCCGGTAGCGCGCCACAGCGAATCGAACACCGCTGTCGATCCGGTGAAATGTAGTCCGGCAAACGCCTCCGAACCCAACACCACCGACGACACCGTCTGCGCCTCGCCTGGCACGAAATTGATAACACCTGGCGGCAGGCCGGCGGCTTCCAGCAACTGGAACACGAAGTAATTGCTGAGCGCAGCCGTAGCGGCAGGCTTCCAAAGCACGCTGTTGCCCATCAACGCCGGCGCGCAAGCCAGATTGCCGCCGATCGCCGTGAAGTTGCACGGCGTGACGGCAAACACGAAGCCCTCCAGCGAACGATAGTCGAGAACGTTGCGCATACCGGCCGGCGACATCGGCTGGTCCTGCTGCAAGTCGCGAGCGAACGCGATGTTCCAGCGCAGGAAGTCGATCAGTTCGCACGCCGAGTCGATCTCGGCCTGGTAAGCGGTTTTGCTCTGGCCAAGCATGGTGGCCGCGTTCAGCTTGGCGCGCCACGGGCCGGCCAGCAGGTCGGCGGCCTTCAAAAACACCGCTGCGCGGTCTTCGAACGACCACTGCGACCAGTCGCGTTGCGCGTCGGTGGCTGCCTTTATGGCGGCGGCGACCTCCTCGCGGCTCGCCTGATGCACGTGCGCCAGCGTGTGCGCGTGATCGTGCGGACACACCACAGCTTGCGTCGCACCGCTCGTCAGCCGTTTGCCGCCTGACACCACTGGAATCCTGACCGCCTCGGCGGACTGCTGTTCAAGCGCGCGCACCAATGCCGAGCGCTCGGAGGAGCCGGGTGAATACGCTAAGATTGGTTCGTTTTTGGGTGCTTCGAGCATGACTGTGCAAACCTTGGGCTGAAGGCGAATTGGATTCAAGTTATAAAGAATTTATCCACTGGCATATGAATTGGATCCAATCGTAGCAGCCCGCAATTTTGACGACAACCTTTTTCGTCGGTCGGCTTACGACCGGCTTTTGCTTATGACGACAGTGCAGGCCAAGGCAGATCAGCGTTCGCTGCCGCAGTCCATTCGGGATCAATTGCGCGATGAAATCCTGCGGGGCACGCTCCCGCCGGGCACGCAACTCCGCCAGGAGAATCTGGCTGAGCGTTTTGGCGCGAGCCGGATTCCGGTGCGCGAGGCGCTGCGGCAACTCGAAGCGGAAGGATTGGTGAGCTATCAGCTCAACCGCGGCGCGGTGGTGATCGCGATGTCGACCAAGGAAATCTGCGAACTGCTCGACATCCGCGCCGCGCTGGAGAGTTACGCGGCGAAACTGGCCGTGCCGAACATGGTGGCGGGCGACATCGAGTTGATGAAGCGTATTCTGGCTTCGTACGACGTGGCCACGACCCCGGCCGAATGGGCCGAATGCAACCGCCAGTTCCACTTGGCGCTGTGCGCGCCGTCGAACAACGAGCGCCTCAAGAATATGATCGAAGAGTATTGCCTGAGCACGACGAACCGTTACCCGCACCTGCGCATGTCGCTCGACACGCAGAAAGACGACGTCCAGCGCGACCATTATCAGATCGTCGACGCCTGCAAACGTCGCGCTGTCGACGAAGTCGTCACGCTGCTCGAGCAGCACATTCTGGAAACCAAGCGGGAAGTCCTGGCCGCAGCGCGCTTGGCATAGTGGCGCTCCGTCTCAATCAGTTCCACCAGTACGACGACAATGCCGGATTGGCACGAGAACCCGTGCGAGAAGGTATAAGAGGATTAAATTCTGCACGCGTTGCTAAGAGCCGCGCTGAAGAAAGTTGCAGTAAGCGGACTTCATGCATCTACCAGCTTGGCAAAGGAAGGGCTGACGTTGTCGTCCCACGTCTCGACGGATACCTCAGAGCGACACAGACATGCTATAGGCTCCGGGCTACATCGCCTCCTTGCCGAGCAAGGTGACGTGACGACGCTCGACTGTCGAATACTCTAAGCCGGGTATGCGATGGTACGCGCCTTCTTATCTTCCGCTAAAGGGCAATGGAGTTTCGGTTAGGACGCTGAAAAACATTGTGAACGAATGGCCGATTAGCTTCGTGACCGGCCCTCGCTGGCATTGTCGGTCCTAGGTCCCCTGAGGGTCGGCTACGGAAGTTGAGGGGTGGCTCGGCGCCGCTTGATTAAAGGCGAACTTCGAACTGCTGGGATCGGCCGTGAAAAGACGTTCGCAAGCAATGAGGCCTGGACATTCAGGCGTTCCGCTGCGCGCCGGAACCGGACGCAATCACCCACGGTTTAGCCAACATCTCCCGTGCCGATGATGGTGTGGTCGATGAGATGAGAGAGGGCACCGTCCCATGCGTAGCGATTTTCCTGGCATTGGTTTGCGTCGAGGTTTTCCCAGACGCCAACGACGAGACGACTGTCCGGCTGATAGTCGACGGTGAGTTTATAGTTGCTCTCACCGCCAGGCGAGAAAGTTTGGACCTTCCCCCTTGCAACTTTAGCTGCATAGGTCATTCGGCAAATTGTTCCGCAGCCTATCGAGTTCGCAAATAGCTTCTCATCCCAACTGCGAAGCGATTTAACAATCGACTATCACGATGCGATCCGGCTGATAAAAAGGCATGCAAATCTTTTCGGCCCGTCGTATATTCCGCATCGGCGGCATGGATATTTCCAGAATGGCTTCTGATCAATGCCCGCGTGATGCAGCTTTCGATCCATGGTAGTCAGATCCGGCGATCCGGAAATCATGCGATGCGGTACGGAGGAAAGGACCATGACGGTTTTCCGCCTGATTTTCCACATTCCAAAGCAGGTTGTCGTCCGGGCTTTACGTCTATCGGGCGCGTGGATCGCCATGCTGGCTTGTGATGCTTTACGGTCTTCATGCGGTGGCGCTTCGATCACCGCTAATCCCGCTTTCACCAACATCGCACGTTCTGAGTCCGAACAGTTGCTCGCCAGTTCGCTGACGCCGGGAGCGGTGATCCATGTGCAAGCTCTCCAAGGCGACTGGCTCGAATCTTTCGGTACCGCCGAGCGTGAGACATCAACGCCGGTTTCGGTCGACGCGCATTGTCACGTCGGCAGCATCGCGAAGATGGGTACGCACTACGGACATACCGGGCAGATCCCCGGCTTCAGCACGTTCATATGCCACGATCCGCTGACGGAATAGCGAAAATCGTGGTAACAGCGCTGGAAGCGGTGAAGTAATCGATACGTCATAGATACCTAAGCGACGACGAGGAGACGACTGTGGCCAAACTGGGTGAGGACAACAGAAGCGTTATCAGTGCTGGGCGCCGGCATTTTCTCGGATACACCGGCGCCGGCATGCTTGCGACGGTGCTACCGGGTTGCGGCGGCGACAATAGCAAGGGGGCGCCATACCAGCAAACTGTTGCGATGGGTCAGCAACTGATCCAGGCGGCGGTCGGCACCGGCAAGGATCAGGTCGCGGCTGTCTCCGTCGCGATGGTCAAGGGCAACAACGTGGTCTGGCAGCAGGCGTTCGGCATGGCGTCGGTGCCCGGCCAGATCAAGGCGACGCCGCAGACGCGCTTCAACATCGGTTCAGTGAGCAAGCTCTTTCCGGCGCTGGCCGCGTCGATCCTCGTCGATCGCGGTCTGATCGCGCTCGATACGCCGATCGTCAAATATCTGCCCAGCTTCACGATGCTGTCGCCCGAATACGCGCAGATCACCACGCGTCATCTGCTGTCGCACGCGTCGGGTCTGCCCGGTACGAACGGACGCAATCTGTTCACCTTCCAGCCGGTGGCCGGCTACGCCGCCGACACCCAGGCCGAACTCGCCAACTCGCACCTGAAGCATCTGCCCGGCGAACTCGCGGTCTATTGCAACGACGGCTTCACGATGGTCGAGCAGATCGTGCTGGCCATGACCGGCCAGAGTTTCGCCGACTTCGTCACCTCGGCGATCCTCACGCCGCTGAAGATGACCAACTCCAGCTATCTGACGAGCGTGCCCGGCAGCGGTGCGTTCTCCCTGCCGTTCGTCAACGGCACGCAATACCAGGAGTTCGTCAACGCGTACGCGACGGGCGGCCTCAGCGCGACGCCCACCGACATGATGAATCTCGCGCAGATGCTGTACGGCGGTGGCGTGTTCCAGGGCCAGCGCATCGTCTCGGCGGCCGGCATCGCGCAGATGGGCACCGACCAGACGACGAATCTGACCATCAACCCATCGCCGGAATGGCGCTGGGGACTGGGCTGGGACTCGGTGCTGCAACCGGCGCTCAACGCGGCGGGCGTGCTCGGCTGGGAAAAGGACGGCGGCACCGCGTTCTATTCGACCGAGTTCTTTGTCGTGCCGCAGGCGCAGCTCGGCTTGCTGGTGACCGGCAATTCGGGCTATCCGGCGCGCACGATCGCCGAAACGCTGGTGCTGTCCGCGTTGCGCGAGGACGGCACGATCGCCGCGCTGCCTGCCAAGGTCAGCACCAGCGCTCCGGCGTTGGCGTCGGGTCCGGGTGCGGCGAGCGGCGCGGGTATCTACGGCAACTCGGATTCGCCGTATCAGGTGATCGCCGGATCGGACGGCGGGTTGCAGCTAAACCAGTGGGACGCCGACACGCGCGGCTGGGAAGCCGTTGGCACATATCAGTACCGCAGCGATGGCTGGTGGTGGAGCAGCACGGATACGGCGTCGTACCGCTTCACGGTCGTCTCGGGCAATGACAGCGAGGGCAATCCGTACAGCTACCGCTATCTGATGAAGCGCGTCGTGCCGGGGGCAGGCTACGCGTATCTGACGCTGCCGGTCGGCCAGCAGCTCGCGGCTGCTGTGCCGCTCGACAGCGCATGGCAGGCGCGCGTCGGCACTCAATGGACACTCACCAACGATGCGCCGTCAGCGGTGCCGATCGTCGTGCTCGGCAATCCGCCGGCCTTCTTCACCACGCTCGCCGAGTTGCCAGGCTACGTGCTGTACGGCAATTCAGACCTGCGCTACCAGTTGTTCGTGCCGGTCAGCGATACGCTCGGTGGTATGTCGGTAAAGATACCGGGCAATTTCGGACGTGATCTGTACGAGATCCGCTTCGCGTCGGCGAGCGCGACGTCGCTCACGCTCGGCAGTTCGATTTACGCGAAGCTTTGACGGACAGCGCGCAACATCTGCGCGGTGGCTGAAGGCTGGCGCTTTATATGGTCGACCACAGTTCTGTCTCCAACGCGTGGTCGGACTGCTTTGACTCGCTATCACTCGGGCGAGCTTCCTGGCCTTGTCATGCGCAGGAAAGCAAAGCTGAGCACGACTGCCCGATGTGACCGTTTGCCTTTCGTCGATGACTCTAACTCTTCGCTCAAGACGGCGGCTAGAGGGTATCCGGTTCAGTTACCCGTAGATGTAGATCCTAAGCGGCACGCCAGGATGTAGGACGGGCGGCCGGTGATTGCGGGAGTCGTACCGTTGAAACCAAGATCGTCACGGTCTAACTCTTCGACAATAGCGTCTATGACCCTGATCGGATTGTCCTGTCCGACATAGTCCTCGACGCAGGCGGGAAGTAGTGCGACCTGCTTATGGTCATCGCCTTCAACGAATCGCTTCATGAGTCATCCGGTCTCAGTACGTTGATTCAGTCTAGGCGATCAATGCGTTTTCACACACGCTCGGTCGGCGACGGAAGTTCGAGGGACGGCTCGAGAACGCGCGATGATCGGCGATCTACGAACTGCCGGGATCGGCCATGATCCGCCACTCGGGCTCTTGCCACGAATGGTAGCTTCGGGAGCTGTATCGGACTGCGCGCACTGCAGAGGAAGAGTACCGTCCGCATTAAATATCTGCGTTTCCAAGCGAGCGGTTGTCCGGGCTTTTGCTTCGCGCGACAGCATTGAGTCGATGGCATGCAGCGTTGCAAATTGGTGGCTAGCGCATCCTGCTGCGCTGTTCGAGCCGGATTTATCTTGCGAGACGCAACAAAGTGTTGTCGAATTCCGGGCTGTAAACTGTGCAATTGCACATTATGATGCGTTCATCAACTCTTGCTGCTGTCCGCGATCGGTAGCAGCAAGGGGGTAAGCCACCACTTCTCTATCTGGAGTTTCATCATGAACGTCAAAGGTTCAGTTATATTTGTTACGGGTGCAAATCGCGGTCTCGGTCTGGCATTCGCTCGCGAGGCAGTGGCACGCGGTGCGACGAAGGTT
>NZ_QBUY01000191.1 GCF_003121405.1 Paraburkholderia sp. C35
GTCGTGCCGACGGTGGCGCTCGAAGGGTTTGGCCTGATCACGGTCGAGTCGCTGGCGTCGGGTACGCCGGTGCTGGTAACGCCCGTGGGCGGTTTGCCGGAGGCGGTGGCGGGGCTGTCGCAGGATCTGGTGCTGCCGTCGACGGGCGCGGACGCGATCGCCGACGGACTGGGCAAGGCGCTCGATGGCTCGATCCGCTTGCCGGATTCCGATGCGTGCCGTGCATACGCGCGGGCGAATTTCGATAACCCGGTGATCGCGAAGCGGGTGGCGGCTGTGTATAGCGAGGCGAGTCAGGCGGCGGCTTGATCGGGTCCAACGGCTGACGAGATGGCCGGTCATGCCGTCCATTTTTTTGGTTTGCGCGGGTCGAAACACAGTCAATAGTTCTCATATTCAAGGAATTATGGAGGTAACGGTGCCTGGCACTCGTTTAATTCCTTAAATATGAGAACTATTGACTTTTGAAGTAGCTTTTCCACATAATTCCGATATTCTCGTAATTATCCGCCTTACTTGTGCGGCAAGGCGATTTATTCCTGGATTCGCGGAACTATGGCTCGTACCTTACCTCGCCCGACCGACGTCGATCCGCTGGCTCGCGACATGGCGGCGCTGGGTCGGCTGGTACGCAATCGGCGCGCGCAGAGCGAACTGCGCATCGACGATGCCGCTGACCTCCTCGGTGTCTCCAAAGACGTGCTCTCGCGCCTCGAGAACGGCCGCTCTGTCAGTCTCGACAAGGTGTTCAAGGTATTGAACGGACTCGGCCTCAACTTGCTGGTCTTCACCAAGCAGCAAACCAGGCTGGCATTGAGCGCCGTCCAGACGTCCGATACGCCACGCGAAGACGCACAGTCCGCCGAGCCGCAGGAGCGCGCCTGATGCCAAACGCGCTTTATGTTGCGACGCAGGAGGGCGCAGTCGGCCGGCTGGATTTCGATGCGCAACAAAACCTGTATCGTTTCACGTACGACGCAGACTGGCCTGCGCGTCGCGAGGCTTTTCCGCTGTCTCCGCATATCCCGCTGTCAGGCGATGCATCGCCCGCGGGTGCGGTGCACCGGTTTATCGCCAATCTGCTGCCGGAGGGGCGTGCGCTCGATGTCGCCTCCGTTGTGTATCAGGTGTCGAAAGACAACACATACGGGCTTATCCGGATGCTCGGCAAAGAGCCGGTCGGCGCGCTGAGTTTCCTCGCTGCTGACGAAAACGGCAGACCCGTCCCTTCGGACGAGCAGCCACTTGCACGCCGCGGGATTTCACCCGACGAACTGAGCCAGCGCATCCGTGAGCGCGATGCGATTCCGTTTCCGGTCTGGGACGGCAAGGTACGCCTGTCGGTGGCGGGCTATCAGGACAAACTGCAGGTTCTGGTCGAAGGCGAGCGCATCTCGCTTGCGGACGGGCCGCTCAGTTCGACGCACATCCTGAAGCCGGAGTCGCGCAGCGCCGTCACGCCGTGCATGGTCGCCAACGAGCATTTCTGCATGACATTGGCGTCACGGATCGGTTTGCCCACTGCGCCCGTATCGATCCGGCGCATGCCCGATCCGATCCTGCTGATCGGCCGGTTCGACCGAATCGTCGAAGTGGATCCGTCGGATGGCGAGACCGTTCTCTCCGTGCGCCGCCGGCACGTAATCGACGGCTGCCAGGCGCTGGATCTCCCCGTCACGTTCAAATACGAGCGCAACTTCGGCAATACACCCGACGTACGCAACATCCGCGAGGGCGTGAGCTTCGAGCGGCTGTTTTCATTGGAACCCTATCTGGACAGTCCCGCCGGTGCGCGCACGTTCATGATCCGTTGGGCGCTGTATCAGCTATTGATCGGTAACAGCGACGCGCACGGCAAGAATCTGTCGTTCTTCTTGCAGGATGGCGGCCTCCGGCCGGCACCGCTCTACGATCTGGTCTCAGTCAACGCCTATGGCGAGCACGTCGAGCAGGATATGGCGATGGGTTATGGCGATGCATTCCGTCTCGACGACGTCACACCGTTTGCGCTCGCGGATTTCGCGCAACGCACGGGCACCGCGCCGCGCTACCTCGTGCGGGAAATCACCCGCATGGCTCAGGCCGCTCAGGCGCTCGCGCCTGAACTGGCGAGCTCGGAAGTCTATGTCGGCGACGAACGCGTGCTGGTGCGTGCTATTGCAGATTTCATCGGTGTGCAGGCCGGTCGGTTGTTGCGTTTCGCGCCGATGATCGCTCAGGTTGACCGCAAGCTGCTGCTGTAAAACAACAAAGGGCGCCTCAAGCGCCCTTTGTTGTTCAACATCGCGTCAACAGAAAGTCAGCACGACACCCCATTCTGATTGCGCGCCACGTCCGCCTCGACCATCATCCGGCACAGTTGCTCAAGCGACGTTTCCGGATTCCAGCCCAGCTTTTCGCGCGCCTTGTCCGCGCAGCCGATCAGCAGATCGACCTCGGCAGGGCGGTAGAACTTCGGATTCACGCGGATCAGCGTCTTGCCCGTGCGCACGTCGATGCCTTTCTCGTTCTCGTTGCGGCCTGACCATTCGAGCTGATAACCCGCCGCCGCGAACGCCATCTTCACGAAGTCGCGCACCGTCTCCGTGCGGTTGGTCGCGAGCACGTAGGTGTCGGGTTCATCGGCCTGCAGCATGCGCCACATGCCTTCCACGTATTCGAGCGCAAAGCCCCAGTCGCGCTTTGCATCGAGATTGCCGAGTTCGAGCACATCGGCCTTGCCGAGCTTGATCTTCGCGACAGTGTCGGTGATCTTGCGCGTGACGAACTCGCGGCCACGCAGCGGCGATTCGTGATTGAACAGAATGCCGCTCGTCGCGAACATGCCGTACGACTCGCGGTAGTTGATGGTCGACCAGTGCGCGAACAGCTTGGCGACGCCATACGGGCTGCGCGGATAAAACGGCGTGTCCTCGCGTTGCGGCACGGCCTGCACCTTGCCGAACATCTCCGAGGTCGACGCCTGATAGAAGCGCATCTTCGGATTCACCGTGCGGATGCCTTCGAGCAGATTCAGCACGCCCACGCCCGTGACCTGCGCGGTCGTCGAAGGCTGGTCGAACGACACGCCCACGAAGCTTTGCGCGGCGAGGTTGTACAGTTCGTCGGCCTTCACCGTGTCGAGCAGACGCAGCGTCGAGCCGGCGTCCGTCAGATCGTGCTCGACGAGTTGCAGATTCGGGTTGTCCATCACGCCGAGTTCTTCCATGCGCCAGAAGTTGACGGAGCTGGTGCGGCGATACGTGCCCGTCACCTGATAGCCCTTGTCGAGCAGCAGTTTCGTCAGATAGGCGCCGTCCTGGCCGGATACGCCCGTGATGATGGCTTTGCGTTGTGTGGTCATGAGTTGCCTCTCGTCGGATTATCGGAAGTAGGGTGAAGCGGGAATGCGGCGCGCGGCGGCTGTCCTTGCGACACGGCAGACACGCCGAACAGTCGCCGCACGAGGGGATCGAGCACCTGAAAATCCTGCTGCGCCTTCACGCGATACAGTTCGGGCTTCGGATGCGCGCCATCGGACATCTGTGTTTGCCAGCCCGCCATCGCGGAGATCTGCGCGTAGTGATCGACCAGCGGCACCTGCTGCTCGGCGGCGACGCGGCGCGTCATGGCAGCCATCTCGGCGAGGCGCGCGTTCAGGCGTCCATCGGGCATCGGGGTCGAGGTCTGCAGCACGGGTAGCTTGCCCGCCGCCTGCGCGGCTTTCACGAGATCGGTTTCAGCCTGATAGAACTGTTCGGGCGTCTGGTTGTGCATCACTTCGTTGATGCCGTAGTTGATCGTGACGATCTGCGCATTCGACGCCTGCAGCCGGTCCTGCCAGGGGCCTTTACGCCCCGGCCCAGTGCCGTCGCGCAGTTGCACGGCCATCGTGCCGCCCACGCCGTCGTTCACGACCGACACGCGCGCGCCGTATTTCGCGCGCAATGCGTCTTGCAGATAGGTGACTGCGTTGTCGTCGCGTGGGCCGCAGTGGCCGTCGCTGCATGAAATGCCGAGCGTGGTCGAGTCGCCGTACGCTTCGATCAGCACCTGCGGTTGCGCGCTGGTCTGCGCATGCGCGAGCGTGGTGATGCCAGCCAGCACGCAGCACGCGGCGCGCGAGATGAGCCGCCGCTTCATGCGCTCGTCCCCGATGTTTCGCGAGCGGCGTGCAGTGCAGCCTCATGCTGCGTGCTGCGCACGGCGCGCCCCTGAATCAGCCGACGCTCGAAGCCGAACCACGACACGCTCGCATAGATCAGCGTGAGGGCAAGCGCGAGCGCAGCCGTCGCATAGCGGCCGTAGTGCAGCGGCCAGAGCGCGTAAAGAATGGTCAGGTGGATCAGATAGATCGTGTAGCTGATCGTGCCGATATACACGAGCACGGGATTGCACAGCACACGTTTGACGATGCCTTTGCTCTGCAGCGCGATCACCACGATCGACGTGCACAGCACCAGCGACACGCTATACAGCCCGGCATTCGATAGCGGCGTATTGGCCGCACGAAAGCGCGGGTAATGCAGATGAAGCCACGCGAGCGCGGCGAGCGCCACACACACGCCGATCACGGCGAGCAGCCTGAACGGCTCCAATGCATTTGCATTGCGCCGCACGGCAACGGCGAGCAGTGCGCCCGCCGCGAGCAGATCCATGCGGAACGGCGTCAGATAGTAGATCGGCCAGAACGAATCGAACCACGGTGTCGCGACGGCGCGCAGCACGGGAACGAGCAGGATCAGCGCGCCCGCGACATAGCCGAGCGCCCGTTCGGGCACGAGCAGGATCACGAACGGCCAGAAGATATAAAACTGTTCTTCGACGGCAAGCGACCACAGCACATTCAGGCTGTCATGGCCGCTCTGGTTGAGCGCATCGCCGATATTCGTCGCGAAGAACGCATACCACTGCCAGTGCTGCGCCCATCCCAGCCCGAACAACAGCGACGACACCGCCATCAGCAGCAGATACGGCGGCAGGATGCGTCGCGCACGGCGCGCATAGAAATAGCTGAAATACGACTGCTGGCGCGCCTTGCGATCCAGCAGGATGCCCGTGATCAGAAAGCCGCTCAGCACGAAGAACAGATCGACGCCCATCCACAGCGGCGCTTTCAGCGCGTGCTGTGCGAATACCGCGAGCACGGCGATCGCGCGCAAGCCGTCGAGCTGGACGATGCGTCGTTGATGAGGAGGCGTAGCGGGCAGGGTGCTGACAGTCATGAGCGTCCGTGTATGCGCCTGATGCGGCAATCGAAGGGCCATGCACGGTGTCGCGAGGCGATCACCATGAAGACGGCGAAATCGGGTTTGATTCTAGGGAAATAAAAACGCTAAAAAACTGGAATGAAATAAACGAATTGATTTGAATAAGCGAAGCTGCGTTTTTATCTCTGCATACGTCCGGTTACACCTCGATACAGATACGCAGAAAAATGCGGTAAGAAGTTCGGCTCGCAAGTTTGCTTCGGTAATCGTGGGCGTTTTGCAAGGTCAAAATTGCCAAAAAAACATGCGGCGTATATTTTTTCGACTTTCTTTTCGCCTGTTTCAACCGACGAATAATTTTGAATTATTTGCGATTTTCATCCGTCATTCTTTGCCTTTACCGTTAGGCGCTGATTGGATCATTGCGCAATAACGTCACTTCCGCCATTGCGCACTGCGCTGTCCATTCGTGTTTCCGCATGACCTCCGGCGAAGCCCATCGTCATCGCCGGCCTTCGTTTCGCCTCGACTGGAGAACTCGCGTTGCCCCGACTCACGCTTGCCCGCGCGCTATGCGCGTTTGCCTTTCTCGCGACCCTGCATGCGTTCGCCGAACCCGCGCTGAACGTGCAGACGTCGTGGATCGGCAATACATTCGGCTTCGGCGACGGGACCTGGACGCAGATCAACATCACGTCGATCGCCGTCTCGCCCGATGGCAAGGTCTACACGAATGCGCCGTGGGACGAGAGCGGCGCCGAAGCCAGCGTCTACCAGAACGGCAAGATGCTCGGCTTCGCGGGCGGCACGCATGGCTGGGGCAACAGCGGCGGCAACGCGATTGCCGTCAACCGGCGCTATGCGTATATGGCCGTCGGCGTCGGCAACGAGAAAGGGCATCTGGTCGGGCAGGGCGTGTGGCCCGACAAGGGGCGCCAGTGGTACGGCATTTCTCGGCGCGAGATCGGCGATACGAAGCGTGTCGCAGCCTTCCAGCCGGCTGTTAGCAGCATCGATCCGCATGCGAAAGCGGCCGCCGCGTTCCAGCTGGTCAACGACGTGCCCACGGGCACGCGTGGCGACATCAACGGGCTCGCGGCGAGCGAGACCACGCTCTATGCATCGAATACCTCGCAGAACCGCATCGAGGTGTACGACGCCGAATCGATGCAGCGCAAGGCGGAGTGGAGCGTGCCCGCGCCGGGCCGAATTGCACGTGCTGCGGACGGCACGCTCTGGGTGCTCACCGATACGCTTGGCGACAAGCCCAAAGTCGCGCATCTCGACGCGAACGGTCAGCGGCTCAAAGACGACCTGCCGCTGCCCGCCGATACCATCGCCGTCGATATCGCCGTCGATCCTCAAGGCCGCGTGCTGATCGCCGATAACGGCCCGCGCCAGCAGGTGCTGTTCTTCAGCAAACGCGACAGCGGCTATGCATTGACTTCGACGCTCGGCGAGCGCGGCGGCATCTTTGCGGGTGTCGCGGGCAAGCCGGGGCCGCAGCGCTTCAACGGACTCACGGGCGTAGGCGTCGATGCGCGCGGCAACGTGTACGTGTCGACCAACGGCATCGGCCCGCGCTTCGAGCCGACAGGCGCGGGCCTGGGCGCGACGCTCGAAAGCTATGCACCCGATGGCAAGCGTCTGTGGCAGGTGGAAGGGCTGCTCTTCGTCGATGGTGCGTGGATGGACCCGTCACGCCCCGACAGTGTCTTCACGGGCAACAAGCGCTTCACGCTCGATCTCTCGAAACCGGCGGGCCAGCAGTGGACCTACGCGGGCTTCCTGACCAACCGCTTCAGGTTTCCCGACGATCCCGTCTTCAACACCGACCAGTGGCCGGGCCTGCCCATCGCCCGCAAGCTGAAGGGCCGCACGTTCCTGTTTCTCACAGACATGTATGCCGACCATCTGAAGATCTATCGCTTCGATGGCGGCCGTGACGGTGAAACCGCGACACCGTCGGGCTTTATCGCAGGCCGCGAACGCGCCGTGCTCAAGGTGCCGAATGCACCCAAGGGCGGCGACTGGATCTGGCGCAACGCGAACGGCAACGGCCAGTTCGACGCCGACGAATTCACGCCCAATACCACCGGCACGCACCTCGCGGGCGGCTGGGGCTGGTGGGTGGATACCAACGGCGACATCTGGCGTGCACGCGATTCGAAGGGCATCAACCGTTTCCGCTTCGGTGGACTCGATGCGAAGGGCAACCCGGTTTACTCGTATTCGGACATGACGGCTTATGCCGTGCCGCAGCCGTTCAGCGAAGTCAAACGCGCGATCTACGACCCGCAGACCGATTCGATGTACGTAACGGGCTACACGGCCGAAGCACCGTTCGATCGCGGCTTCTGGAAAGAAGTGGGCCGCGTGCTGGTGCGCTACGACAAATGGTCGAGCGGCAGTCCCGTGGCACGCTACACGCTGCCGCTGCCGTGGGACACGAAGGCGAAGCCCGTGTCGACGCTGATCGGCCTGACCGTCGAAGGCAAATACATCTTCGCCGTCGAGCCCGTAGGCACCGTGCATGTCTACGACCGCGACACGGGCACGCCCGTCGGCACGATGCAGCCCGGTCCCGAAGTGGGCCATGCATCGGGCTGGGTCGACGTGCCCAACGGCATCAGCGCATATAGACGCAACGACGGCGAGTACCTCGTGTTCGTCGAGGAAGACGCACGCGGGAAGGTGCTGATGTATCGCTGGAAACCGGCCTCGAACACATAACCACGACGTTTCTCCACCCACACGCTACCCCAACACATGACTTACGCAAAAGGTATCCGATGGATAAAGGCATCCTCAGAAACGTAGTGATCAACCTGATCGGGCTGGTGCTG
>NZ_QBUY01000192.1 GCF_003121405.1 Paraburkholderia sp. C35
AAGGTTTGTGACGCGATGGCGAATGGTATCGACAGGTTTGTGTCGAGTATGGCCATCTTGTACAGGTAGGTAGGGTGTAGCGTGGTCTCGTCACTCGGGCTGTACAGGTCGGGATTCGGGTCGCCTGTTGCGCCGAGGCCGTGAATGCCTTGACGGTAGGCGAGCGTGCCGTCGAACTGTGCGCCGCCGAAGTAGTGACGGTCGGTTGTGCCTAACTCGATGAAGGTGTTGTTGCGGTTCTGGATCGGAATCGTCGTGCCTTCGATGAAGCTCTCGCCGAAGCGCTTCGATAGCTGCATGTATGCTCCGAATACATCGGCCTGGCTGCGGGAGAGCACGCGCGCGATCCTGAAGGCGGCGGTCTGCGAGTTGCCGCTCGACACGAAGGTATCGTTCACGGCGGCAATGTTCGTGTAATAGGTGTTCGTGTTGCCCGATAGCGTTGCCGTCCAGTAGCCCCATGGCACCGAATACGAGCCATTGAAACCGTGCGAGCCGAGTGCCTTGTTGTTGAACGACAGGTCCTGGTTTGCGCCGACCGTAAATACGTCGTTCAGGCCGAGCGGGTTGTCGATGCCGAGGCTCACGTTGCCTTGCCACTTGCCCGTTGATTTCGTACCCGAGTTGTCGGTTGATACCACGAACGTCCAGGGTTTTGAGCGCTTGATGTTCAGAATGACATCGCTTTCGCCCGGTGCGTCGGTCGGTTCGATCTTCATGTCCACGTCCTGACTCGCGACGCGCTTCATCTGCTCCAGACCCTGCTCAAGGTCACGCACGTTTAGAAGGTCGCCATCGCGTGAGGGAAACGCAGATTTCCATGTGCCGCGCGTGTCGGGATCGGCAAAGCGCAAATGACGCACAACACCCGGCACAAGCGCGACTTTCAGCGTGCCCGTCGACAGATCCTGTTCGGGCAAGAGCACGCGCGTCGTCACATAGCCGCGCGAGAGAATCGTCTGTTGCAGTCCCTTTATGAGTATGTCGAGTCCGGCCTTGCCGATACATTGGCCCCTGTAATGGTCGAGCCATTCGCGTCCGAACCAGAAGGGGTCAAGCGGAAGATTGGACGTGCCGTGTTTGCGCGCGACATCGGGGAGCGTGGTGGGCACATCGAGCGTGAATGTGTCGATGCGAAAGCACGGTGATTCGTGAGGTAGTTCGGGATACACCCCGGCGTTTGGCGCGGTCGAGCGCACGGCGGGCGCGTTGACGGTTTGCTCGCGCTGTTGTGCATCGCGTTGCTGCTGTAACTGCTGGTTCTGTTCTGCATTCGCGCGCGCGGCTGCTGCCTTGTCTGCGAGTGACGGTATGCTTTGCGCGGACGCGAGTGTGACCACGGCTGAAAGCGGCAACGCCGCTAGCCTCTTGCTGATGTTCATGCGTAGGTTCTGCTGAAGGGCTTGCGCACAAGCCTGTGTAAGCAAAGCTGGCCTCGGATTGGGCCGGGGCCAGCAAATCTTTAGCTGATTAGGTCGCTTGCCAAGAGTCGTCGCAATAGTTCGTTCGAGTCTGAGTCGATCACTTTGTCAGCGCAATTGACGTGGATAAATTTTCCGTTTATCGAAACCGACGATTCGGAGGGCAACGCCAGAAAGGGAATCACTTCCGGGCGCTTGCTCGCAATCTCAAACAACGATACAAGCCGACCATCGTCAGATTCGTTTTCTGCTGTGGTGAATAACCATCCTGAATCGGTTCCCGACGGCGGATCGCGAAACATCTGCGTATTCGTTGACATCATGAAGTCAGGTGAGATGACCGCAGACTGTGCCAGCGACGGAAACAGAGGCTCTACGTCAAACAGTTCAGCAACACTCTCTTGGACGACGAGTTGTCGATAGGTCTTGCTTGCACCGCACTCCCAAACAATCGGAATCTCTCCGAAACGCGGTTCCAAAACTTCTAAGTCACCGTCGTTAGTGGCCCGCAGATTGAGCATCAACCAGCCCATTTGAACTGTTTCGCCAGCGTGGAATACCGTCCCCTGTCGAACCGCGTCCTCGAAGTAGGCAAGTACCGCCTGCGCTCCGAAGTCTGGCCCAGATGGCATCGAAACAATAATATCGGGATGTTGGAACACCCCACGAAAATTCGCTTTCACGGTTGTCATAGTGTCATTTTCCAAGCATGGTGTTGATTCTGCCCGTGATGTCTTTCCTCAATGCCGCCGCCTGTTCAGCGCTGGTCGCAATGTAGCCAGGGTCTAGCGGCTGCCTCTGGTAAGTTGTCCACTCTCCTGGCGATAGAAGAGCCCGACAAGTTTGAGTAAGAGACAGTGGCGTTAGATCTTTGTTATTGTCGGTGTTTGATTGGGTCGCGTTGTTTGACACATACTGTCTTACTCGGTCAGCCTTTCTACGACGTCGGGCTTGCCGAGTGCAACCAGACCAACTTCGGGATCGTCAAAGTAGCCAACGCGTTGAAAAATGATGCCATCGTTTTTGACGTTGGATTGGATCAATTCGAAATCCTCGTTCAATTGCCCTAACCATCCACTCGACTCCGGAAAATTCGGCGCAATGTTAGGTAAAGCGAGTAGGTAAGTACACGATCCCGGCTGCATTGTCTCAGGCACGAGTGACAAGGCATTCGCGTCAAGGCGAACGGCACCAAAAAATTTCAATTTTCGACGCTGCTCGACCATAAACTCTCGTCGATCTGGAAGTGCTTCGAAATCTAAACCGTGAGCCTTTAGGGAGCTAAATAGCCGCCTGTAGCGTATGAGCCGCGTGTCATCCTGCCAGCGCGTGTCTCCTAACAAAAGCCAAAGTTGATATCCGCTCATACGTTCGCATATCGAACGATATACAAAACGCAAGACTTCGAAGAGTGCCGCATCATGCGGCACTCTTTTTGCGATCCAATCGGCCGCTGACAACGCGATAGTTTTTTCGTATTTTGAACGATCCAGTCTAATTAGATTATTCTTTGTGAATGCATCTTCGGCCACGCCTACACTGATCTCAGTAGTCATAGTGGTTCCCTGCCGGGTCGTTAAAACGAGCGCCTCGATTCTGCGGGTCATCCTTTCCAAAGAAGTGCCCGCCTGCATCGTCGCGAATGATTACTTCCTTTGTTCTACCGCCTTATGAGGGAACCTCGTACACGTACTGATAACCAGGCTGCACGTTACCTTGTCGATCAACATTGGGCCTAACTTCGACCGGTTGCTGACTCACAGGAACTCCGGCATTGCGCTTTGCCTCATTGAAGGCGCCGCTACGGCCAGCGCCATCAGGAGACATGTTCGGCGGCGGCTCGCCTCCATTATCGGGCGAACTCGCTCGAGTTCCGTTATCACCCTTTGCGACCGTCGCATTACCCGCCCCATACCCAGATGTGCCTTATCAGTCGGACACTTCGCGATGCTCGGAGAATTGTCCGATCGTGACGAAGACCTCCTCAGACGTTACCTCCAGAATGACCCTAGCTACAGCCGCTTCTTTTGGAAATTTGTGACCGATTCGCTCATTCCACAGCCGAACGATGAACTCTGCGAGTTCCTTTGCCTTGTCAAAGGAAATCCCTTGAAAGATGTCGGTTAGCTCTACCATATTCACCCATGCCTGCGCTTGTTCTGCGCTCATGCCATCGCTTCGATACTCTTGGAATCTCGCTTCATCAAACCATTCCGTGATAACAATCACGTTATCGAATTTGGCCAGATCAGGAGCAAACAAGCTTCCCATGCAAAGTGCAAAGTCCTGTGGCAGAGTGACTTTTGCAGACACCGCATGAATGAAGTCTAAAACTGAGAATTTCCCATTGTTTGCCTTAACAAAATCCTCGTACTTCCAGTTTTCAATAGTCATTTCTCTTTACCCGTCGGGATTTCTTCCGGTCTTGCCGGGCGAACTACGCCTTTCCCTACAAAGGCAGTTCCATCCGGCGCCACATTGACGCTGTTCTCCTTGACATTAGGACGCGGGATTCCTCCGTGGTCTTGTCCAGATCCGCGATATTGCATCGATGTCCCATCGCCGTTATAGGTGGTGTACTGCCCATCGGGTCCAGGGCGCTCCACAATTGTATGCGGCAATCCATCTGCTTCCGGCAGAGGAGCGGGCGCCTTGTTTCTTGACTTGCCGCTCGTTCCAGTATTTCCGGCAGTACTGTTGGTCGTCGCGTCATTATCTGTCGACAGAATCGCATTACCCGCCCCGTACCCCGGCATTCCCGGCGTCGGCACGGCAATCGGTACGCATACAGGCGGCGCACACACTGGAACGACTACGACCGAGCCACCCGCAGCCGGTGGATTGCGATTGTTGCCGCTCACGTCGATAAGCGGGTTGGCGTCCGCTTCCGGCTTCTGGTTCGGCGACGCGGGAATGATGCTATTCAGCGCATAGTTCAGCGAGTCCAACGGATGCGCCGCCGTATTAGCCAACGCGTCTTTCAGCCTGCCAAGCAGGTCAGCCGCCTTGCTTTCCGCCGCTGCTTCGCCCGTGTCATGCCCCTGGTTATACAGGTTGACGTTCGACGCCATCGCCGCGCCCGCTGTGCCGCCGATGAGTGCACCACCAAGCCCCGACAGGACGTTCGCCGCGATGTTGCCCGCCAGTGACGAACCCGTTGCGTCCGTGACATCGCGCCCGAACGCCTTCGTTTGATCGGCCAGCTTCGAAGCCAGCCCTGCGCCCGCAGCACCCGCCACCGCACCGAAAGCACTGCCACCGCCAAGCCCGCCAATCAGCGCGCCGCCCCCCGCCTGGAGTGCTGCGCGGGCGTCGCCGCCTTCCTTCCAATTGTTGTAATCGGCCATCGCTGCCGCAGCCGCTTGCGTATCGCCATTATCCAGCGCCTTCTTGGCCGTATCGAGCGCGGCATCGCGTTTCGAATCGGCATACGCGCCAATGCCTTGCGCCACCACCTGACCCGCCGCCTGCGCCGCCTGCATCGTATCGGCCTGCTGGTTCAGGATATGGTTCACGTCCGGTATGTTCGACACCGTGCCGTTCGTGTTCACCGTGTCGCGACTCAGGCTCGCCACGTCCTGCGTCTGATGCGCGCCATCCGTCACGTTGATCGTGCCCGCGCTCACAGCGCTGCGCGTCGTGGCGCTCTGATCACCGTGTTCGTTCTGCGCCATCATCGGCACGATGCCGCCCGAGCCAGGCACCGAACCCGGTCCGACCGCCTTGCCGCCTGAGCCTGACGAAGCCGCCGCGCCCATCGTGAAACCCGCACTCGTCGCGCTATAGTGCGAGTGGTTCTCGATGTCGCTGAACGTCAATGTGCCGGTGGTGAGCGTGTTCTTCGACGCGTCCGCGTCGCTCGCGATCACCGCGCCCTTGAGATCGGTGTTGCCCTTGACGTTGATGTTGTAACCACCATCACCCGCCTGGATACCTGCCTCTTCGTTCACGCCCGCATAGTCACCCGCAGCATGCCCGTGCTGTGCGCTGAAACTGGCGCTCGCACCGCCATACTGCGTGATGGAGAAGCCACCACTCGAACTGCTCTGATGCGCGGCACTATGCGTCGTATCCTGCACGCTGGCGATGTTCAGGTTGCCGCCAATATCCGCCGACACCTGTTTGCCATTCACATTCGCGCCGATGATATTCGTATCGCCGCCCGACACGATGGTCACGCTGTTTGCGCCATTGACGTGCGTGTTGTGCTGCATCGACGCATCGCTGTTCGCATCGCCGTGCGCGTTCGACATGGCAGCGGAGACTCCGAAGCCGCCGCCGAGCGTGTACTGCACACCAACGCTTGCGCTGCTGGACTTGTTGGTGCTGCGCGTCGAATCCGTATCGGTCGTGTTGACGAGATTGACCTGGTTCTTCGCTGCGAGCACCACGTCGTTCGCGCTCACGTTCGAACCGGCAATGGTGAGATTACCGCTTCCGGGCTGGCCATTACCCTTTGCCACAAACGTCGCCGTTCCGCCAGCCTGGACGCTGGAGCCGGTGTTTAGTGTCTGGTCTTCGTTGAACGTGCTCTTGCTCTGGCTCGTGCCAAAAGACAGCTTCACGCCTATATCGGGCTTGCCGCCGTTGGCGGCCGACATCGCCCCTGCGCCAGCCATTGCCGCGTCGCCCGCTGCCGCAATGCCGTGCAATGCCGCCGCGCGGTCGTTGTTGCCCGCGTCGCGGGTGGCGGCCTGCGTCTCCGATATGGCGTGGTTGATTGCGTCGCCCACGCTGCCCGCCAGCCCGAGCGTAAAGCCGCTCGTGTGGGTTTCGTGTGTCTCGTCGTGGGGCGTCGTGCCCGTAGCCGCGGCGATGGGGACGTTCGCGCCGGTGCCCGTGACGTTCTTCGCCGCAATCAGGTCGCTGCCGGGCACGTGCAGGTCCGCGCCCGCCGACAGGTTCACATTGCCGTTCGTGCTGCCAACCAGACTGCCGTTAGTGGTCACCGAACTGTCGTGCGTCGTGTCTTTCTGGTCGACCGTGCCGTAGCTGATGGCAATGCCGCCGGAACTGCCAAGGCCCGATTTCGTCGACTGATGGAACTGATTCGAATCGCTCGTGTTCTGCGACGTGCTGATCGTCTGGTTGTTCGCTGCCGACAGGTTCACGTCGTTCGTCGCCGCGACCGTCGAGCCGCTAATCGTCATGTCGTGACCGGACGCGCCTGTCACGGTGTCACCCGATATGGTCGAGCCGTTCGCAATCACCTGATGCGAACTGGTTGAGTCGGTCGTGGTTTCTTTCGACAGGAAACCGGAGTGTTCGTTATGCGACCAGCTTTGCGAGTCGTGTGTCTCGCTGACGCTGCCTATCGTCACGTCGCCCGTCGAGACGAGTTTGACGCCGCCGCCGTTCGTGTCCGTTGCAACCGTCGAGCCGAGCACGGTGGACGAGCGCACCCGTCAGGTTCACGTCACGCCCTGCAATGACAGTGGCGTTGCCGGTCGCGGAGATCTTGCCGACCGCATCGACGGCCGTACCCGTCACCACGCCCGTGAGTTGGCCCGCCGTGTACGTCTTCGATATTTCGCTGGTCTGCGTCTCGTTGATGACATCGCGACCAGCCTGCACGATGACATCGGCCCCGCCAATGCGTCCGCTCGAATTGCGCACGTCCTGCACGGCAGCAACGACTGTCGTACCCGCACTGCCGATGATGCCGCTATTCGTGATGTTGTTGCCGATCACCGTGGTTGCAACGTTGCTGACGATATGTCCGCTGTTGTTCACATCGCCGCTGGCGTCGAGATTGACGTTGTTGCCCGCGACGAGTGCGCCGCTGTGCGTCAGGTCGACCGTGCTGGATTGCGCGAGATAGACCTGTGGCACGAGTACGCTCTGATGCGAGCCGTCAGGCAGTGTCACGTCCTGCGAGACCAGCCACACCATGTCCGTCGTCAGTTGCGCCATCTGTGCCGCCGACAGCGCAATGCCCGGTTCCAGCCCGAACGTTTTCGCATAGGCGGCGCCGTTGTTCATCAGCGCCGTGTACTCGTCCAGGTTGTCGGTGAAGCCCGCGAGGAAGGTGCGGCCCGTCAGTTGTGTGATCTGGTTGCGGATCAGCGTCGTTTCATACATGCCGTCGCCGAGACGTTTCGCGATCGTCGACGGGTCATAGCCCAACTGTTTGAGCAGGTAGTCGCTCGATATGAAGTTCGAGTACTTCGTGAAGCGCGGATCGGTGGCAATCAGGTACGTGGCACCGGGCGCGGTGTTGTATGTGTACAGGCCGTTCACCGGCAGTTTCAGGTTCGGGATGCCGCCTGACGCGCCGCCGACCGTCTGCGGCCGGGTCGACCCGCCGCTGATGGTGCCTGTCTGCGTACCGTCCGCGCTGCCGCCCGTGACACCGGAACCGGCATGTTGCCGTCCGCGTGGAGGTTGTTGCCTGCGCTGTTCGTGTAGTCGCCGTTGACGGCGAGCGACAGGTCGCGGCCCGCGACCATGTTGCCGTT
>NZ_QBUY01000193.1 GCF_003121405.1 Paraburkholderia sp. C35
TTTCTTTTGCCTACTTTTCTTTGCCGCGGCAAAGAAAAGTAGGTGCCGCCCCGCACAGGGGCGACGCTAGCAGACCACTAACAAATCGCGGACGCCAGCAACAGCAAACTCACCAGCGTCGCAGACAAAAAACCCCAAACTACCTAAACCCCGCATAAACCTCATCAGTAGTCTCAACAACAAGCAGCCCCGCCCGCAACCCAGGCTTCACACCTGAATTAGGAAACACAATGCGCTCCTCATCACGCAGCACGACATAGCGATAGTCACCATCGCGAGCAAGAACCGCACCGCGTTCAAACGCGGTGAAATTATCGACATCCTTAGCGAACAGCAGTTCAAAAGCATCACTCTGCTTGGTGATCTGATCGATGACAGCAAACACCCGCGGCAGCGGCAAAGTGACATCGCCATTCTCGCCCGCAATCAGCAAGCGCAACGCCGCATCGGCAGATTCAAATCGCGAGAGATCGTTCTGGCCGAACGGCCTCACCTTGCCAAGTTCGAGCGTGCAGGCGTCCGCACCGCAAGCCTCAGCAGTAAAGTGCGAATACGTATTGCCTTTCGTGGTGTGCAACAACACGGCAGCAATCCGCGCATCCCGCAGCCATTCGAACATCGCTCGCGACAACGGTGCGCCCGTATGCGGCAACAACGCAAACTGTTCGAAAACGGAGCCACGAATCGCCGTATGCAAATCGACATGCCAACGCATGCCCGGCGTATCGGAAGCATCGTCGAAAAACCGCTGGGCAATGCGCTCCAACGCCGCCGCACGCGGCGCTTCGTGACTCGCGGGCAACTGCGCATGACGGCCGCTAAAAAGCCGGTTCAGATCGTCATCGATATAGCGGCACGAATCGCGCATCGCCTGCACGTTGCCGAGTATCACCAGCAAACGGCACGCAAGCGCCGCACGCCCCTGCGCAATGTCGCGCACCAGAAACGACAGCAATTCGATCGGCGCAGTCTCGTCGCCATGAATACCCGCTGACGCCAGCACGCTGCGCATCGCCGAGTTCGTCGAACCCGCAGGCTCGAACTGCACCACGCCATCGTCGATCCACGTCCAGCGCACGCCGCCGTTCGCACACACGCCCTCGCGTGCCTGCCCCGCCGGCTGATTGCCAGCCAGCGTGTACGCGAGGAAATCGTCGAGCATTGCCGGCACGGTCGAATCAGCGCTGGAAGTCATACAGCGAACCCAGGCCGAGAATCTGCGTCAGTTCATCGAGCGCCGTGCGCGATTCGTTCAGCAACTGCGGATCGGACAGATCCGTCGGCGAGAGACGGTCGCGATAGTGCATATCGATCCAGCCATCGAGGCGCGCAAACAACGTGTCGTCGATCCACACGCCCGGCGGCACCGCGCCGCGCGCGGCTTCATTGAGCACCACGCGCAAACGCAGGCACGCCGGCCCGCCGCCGTTCTTCATGCTTTCGCGCAGATCGAATACGAGCACGTCATCGATAGGTGCCGTGCTGGACACGAGTTCGTCCAGATACGCCGCCACGCGCGGATTCTCCCGGCTTTCCTGCGGCACCACGAGCACCTGCTGGCCATCGGGTTTCAGCAGCAACTGGCTGTTGAACAGATACGACGACACGGCGTCCGCAACGCTCACCTGCGCGTCCGGTACCTCGATCACATTGAACTCGCCATTGAGCTTCGACAGCTTCGCGCGCAGTTCGTCGTACACCGCCTTCTGCTCGACAAACGCCAGCTGATGGCAGAACAGCGTGCGAGCGTTGCCGACGGCGATCACATCGTTGTGAAACACACCGGCATCGATCACGTCGGGTGTCTGCTGCGCGTACACGGTCGCATCGTCGTCGAGGCCATGACGATGCGCCACGGCGCGGCTCGCCTCGAAGGTCTGGCGTGCGGGATAACGCTTCGGCTCCGGACCGCGACGATATTCGCTGCGGCCGTACACAAAAAACTCGACGCCCTTCGCGCCATATTCCGCGCAAAAACGCGTGTGATTCGCCGCGCCTTCATCGCCGAGTGCGGGCGTGCCGGGCAACGCTTCGTGCACCATGAAGCGCGACGGGTCTGCGAAAATCGCGCGCAATGTGCGGCGCGTCGATTCGTGCTCGATTGCGCGATGCAGCTTGCTGGTCAGATTCGCCGGCGTGAAGTGCACGCGGCCATCGTGCGTATCCGCCGAGGGGCTGACAGTCGCGGCATTCGCCGTCCACATCGCCGATGCGGAACTCGCCGCTGCCAGCAGTTCCGGCGCGTTCTTCGCGACGCGTGCGATCACGCTCGCTTCATCGCCGGAAAAGCCCAGTTCGCGCAACAGGCGCATCGACGGACGCTCCTGCGGCGGCAGCACGCCCTGCCTGAAGCCGAGGTCCGCCAGCTGCTTCATCTTGCGCAGGCCCTGCTTCGCGGCGGCTTTCGGGTTCGCCACGGACTTGTCGTTGTTCTGCGAGGCGACGTTGCCGAACGACAACCCCGCGTAGTTGTGGGTCGGTCCGACGAGTCCGTCGAAATTGGCTTCAGTGGCTTGCATCGTCGATCCTTAGAAATGAAGACCCGGCGACACGCTCGCGGGCATTTGCAGTTGCGCGCTTTCGACCGACGCCATCGGGTACGCGCAGTAATCCGCTGCGTAGTACGCGCTCGGCCGGTTGTTGCCCGAGCGGCCCGTGCCGCCGAACGGCGCCGCCGACGACGCGCCGTTGGTCGGTCGGTTCCAGTTCACGATGCCGGCGCGGATCGTGCGCTGGAAATGCGTCCACAGCGCTTCGCCATCGGCCAGCAGTCCCGCCGACAAACCGAACGCCGTGTTGTTCGCACCCGCAATGGCTTCATCGAACGACCCGTACCGCACGATCTGCGCAAGCGGGCCGAAGTGCTCTTCGTCGGGCAGGTTCTGCACGTTGGTCACGTCGAGAATCGCGGGCGTGACGAAGCCGAGTTTCGAGTCGCGCTGCTCCATCTTCAACAGCGTCTTCGCGCCATCTGCGATCAGACGCGTTTGTGCTTCGACCAGACGCGATGCAGCCCGCGCCGACATCACCGCGCCCATGAACGGTTGCGGATCGGCGTTGTACTCGCCCACCGGGATGCGCGAACTCACTTCGACAACGCGTGCGAGGAACTGGTCGCCGAATGCATCGTTTGGCACGAAGATGCGGCGCGCACAGGTGCAGCGCTGCCCTGCCGACAGAAACGCCGATTGGATCGTGTGATGCACGGCTGCATCGATATCCGCGACGGGCGCGACGACCAGGGGATTGTTGCCGCCCCTCTCCAGCGCGAGCACGATCTCGGGACGGCCGCCGAACTGCTTGTGCAACAGCGTGCCTGTGTCCGACCTACCCGTGAAGAACAGCCCGTCGATCTGCCGGTGATTCGCGAGCGCGATGCCCGTGTCCTTTTCCCCTTGCAAGAGATTGAGCACGCCAGCGGGCAGACCTGCATCACGCCACACTTCGACGGTGACGCGCGCAACGCCCGGCGCCAGTTCCGAAGGCTTGAACACGACCGCATTGCCCGCGATCAGCGCCGGCACGATATGCCCGTTCGGCAAATGACCCGGGAAGTTGTACGGCCCAAACACAGCGACCACGCCATGCGGACGATGCCGAAGCACGGCTGTGCCGTCAGCCATCGCCGCGCGCCGCTCGCCCGTGCGTTCGTTGTACGACTGGATCGAGATCTCGACCTTCGCCGCCATCGACGCCGCTTCCGTGCGCGCTTCCCACAACGGCTTGCCTGTCTCGCGGCCAATCGCTTCGGCAATGACTTCCTTGCGCTCGGTGATCAGCGCAGCGAAGCGACGCACGATGGCGACGCGTTCGTCGAGGCTCACAGCCGACCACATCGCGAACGCACGGCGCGCGCTCATCACGGCGCGCTCGACATCTTCCGCCGATGCGCTGTTGCCTTCCCACACCGTCGCGCCCGTGCCCGGGTTACGCGATGCGAATGCGTGTCCTGTGCCGGCGACCCATTCGCCGTCGATGAAAAGCTCGCTCATGTTGGTCCTTATTTCTGTTTCAGAGGCAGCACGCGCACCGGCTCGCCTGCCTTCACGTTCAATGCCGCCGCTTCGTCGGCCGTCAGACGGAACACACCGTTTTCTGCCACGCCCGTTGCGACGCCCGTGCGGAAATCATCGAGCGACGTATTCGAAACGAGAGAACGCGGCGCGTTCTCCTGCGGCTCGACAGCCGCGATCTCGACAGGCACCACAACGCTTTCGCGCACCGTGCGCAAGTCGGCGACGTGGCATTCGAGCACGGGGCCGGCGTCGAAGATATCGACGTGGTTTTCATAACGCAGCCCTTCCGCCTCGAGCATCTTGCGGGCGGGCAGCGTATCGCTGTGCGTGAGGCCGATGGCCTTCTGCGCTTCTTCCGGCAGCAGCTCGACATACACCGGAAAACGCGGCATCAGTTCCGCGAGGAACGACTTGCGGCCATGCGAACTGAGATAGTCCGCGGCGTTGAAGTCGATCTGATAGAAGTGCGAGCCGACCGCGCGCCAGAACGGCGACGTGCCGTCACCATCGAAATGGCCGCGCAACTCCGCGCAAATACGCTGCGGAAAGCGCTCGCGGAACTGCGCGATGAACATGAAGCGCGAGCGCGACAGCAATCCGCCCACACCATGCGCGCGATAACGCGGGCTGAGAAACAGCGAGCACACTTCGGCATAACCCGTCAGATCATGCGAGATGTTGAGCGCACGCATGCGCGTCCAGATGCCGAGATCCTGCGACGCATGCACCACCGTGCTCACGCGATAGTTATAGAACGGCTGCTCGAGGCCCACAGCCGTTTCGATGCCGCAGACACCGGCGATGTCCTTCGTCCGCGAATCTTCCATCACGAAGAAATAGCCCTTCTCGTGCGGCGCGGCCTTGTCCTCGATCGTGCGGCGCACACGCTCGACGCGCTCCGCAAGCGCATCGCGGTCCGGCTTGAAGGTGGTCAGTCCGGGGCCCGTTTCCTGAGCGAGCGCGACAAGCGCGTCCACATCGCCCGTCTGAACGACGCGAACGACGATCATTGTGCTTCTCCCGTGGTGTGTTTCTGTTCCTGCTGATGCAGCTGCACGCAGCGCACCGTGTCACCGTCCTGCACCGCTAGCGCCTGACGCGCGGCGGCGGACAGCACTGCGCCGTCGGCTGTTTGCGCGGGGAGATCGGCGAGCACGCAGCGGAATTCGCCCGGCTTGTTGCTGGCGATCAGGTACGTCGCGCCCTGTTGCGCCGACGCTTCGCGCACCGTGCGCGTTTCGTTGCGCTTCACGCAGGCGCTGCGTTCGATTTGTGCCGTCAACACCGGGCCGGCATCGAAGATATCGACGTAGCGGTCGGTCTCGAAGCCTTCTTCCATGTGGATGTCGTACGCGAGCAGCGCCTTTTCGTCCGGCTCGCCGAGCACGCGTTGTGCGGCTTCCGGCAAGAGCGGCACGTAGATCGGATAGCTCGGCATCACTTCGGCGATGAAGGTGCTGCTACGCCCACCCGACTGCACTTCGATATCGGCGAAATTGCGGCCGAAGAACTTGCGGCCCACTGCTTCCCAGAACGGCGACACGCCCGAGTCGTCGGTCACGCCGAGCAGCAGCGAGAACACTTCGGACGTGAAACGCTGACGGTTGGCGGCGATATACATCATGCGTGCGCGCGACATCAGATGCGCGGCGGCGTCGCCGCGCATCGCCGGGTCGATATAGAAGCCCGCGAGACGGCTCTTGCCCGTCAGTTCATGCGACATCGTGAGCGCGTGAATCTTGCGGTTCACGTGCAGTTCACGCGATGCGTGGATCAGCGCGTCGTTGCGGAATACATAGAACGGTTCCGAGTAGCCCGCTGCCGCGACGATGCTCGCCGTGCCATGCAGCTTGCCCGTTTCGCTGTCTTCCAGCACGAAGAGATAAAACTCTTCGCCCGGAAAATCGACTTCCGCGCGAAACGAGTCTTCCGACAGTGCGACACGCGCCTCCAGCGCGCGCCGGTCGTGCGGCAGCGAGTGCAGCACGGGCTGCGCGTTGCGCGCCATCTGTTGCAAGGCGTCGAGATCGGCCAGACGGCCAGGGCGGACGAAGAGCATCGTGGTCTCGTGTAGTGTGGCTTGCGGATTACTTGGCCAGCGCCGTGGCGCCGACCACTTCCTCGATCGCCTTTTCGAAGCGCGCGAGGCCTTCGTTCATGTCATCGACGGGGATGATCAGCGACGGTGCGAAGCGCAGCACGTCCGGGCCTGCCATCAGCATGATGACGCCGTGCTTGCCGGCTGCCGTCACGAAGTCTTTGGCGCGGCCCTTGTAGGCTTCCGTGAGTTCCATGCCGATCAGCAGACCCTTGCCGCGCACGTCCTTGAAGATGCCGAAGCGTTCGTTGATCTTCGCGAGCGTCGCCTTGAACTGTTCGCTGCGTGCGCGCACGCCTTCGAGCAGCTTCGGGTCGCTGACGAGATCGACCACCTTCAACGCGATCGCCGATGCGAGCGGATTGCCGCCGTACGTGGTGCCATGCACACCGACCTTGAAGTGCGCGGCGAGTTCGTTGGTGGTGAGCATCGCGCCGATCGGGAAGCCGTTGCCGAGCGCCTTGGCCGTGGTCAGGATGTCCGGCGTCACGCCCGTATCCTGATACGCATAGAAGAAGCCCGTGCGGCCGACGCCCGTTTGCACTTCGTCGAAAATCAGCAGCGCGCCGTGCTGGTCGCACGCTTCGCGCAGCGCTTTCAGGAACGCGGGATCGGCGGGAATCACGCCGCCTTCGCCTTGCACGGGTTCAACGATCACAGCGCAGGTGTTCGGGCCGATCGCGGCGCGTGCGGCTGCGATGTCGTTGTAAGGCAGGTGCTTGATGCCGCCCGGTACGGGGCCGAAGCCTTCCGAATACTTCGGCTGGCCGCCGACGCTGACCGTGAAGAACGTGCGGCCGTGGAACGACTGTGTGAACGAGAGGATTTCGTCTTTCTGTGCGCCGTGGCGGTCGAAGGCAACGCGGCGCGCGAGCTTCAGGGCGGCTTCATTGGCTTCTGCGCCGGAGTTGGCGAAGAAGGCGCGGTCGGCGAAGGTGAGTTCTTCGAGGCGTTTGGCGAGACGCAGGACGGGTTCGTTGGTGTAACCGTTACCGATATGCCACAGCTTTGCACCCTGATCGTGCAGGACCTGCATCAATTCCGGATGCGCATGACCGAGCGCCGTGACGGCGATACCGCCAGCGAAGTCGATGTAATCCCTGTTTTGCGTGTCCCACACGCGGGAGCCGACGCCGCGGTCCGGCACGAAGGATGCCGGCGAGAAGACGGGGACCATGACTTCGTCGAAGGTTTGCCGGGTGACGTTTTGTTCGTTCATGCTGGGGCCTCGCAGTTCGGTTCACTGTAACGGTTCTAGTTTAGGTGACACCTGGGGGTGTGTCTTGCGTGGATGCGACTGGTTTTTTTGTCTGCGACGCTGGGGGTTTGGGTTTGGGTTTGGTTTGGTTTGCTTCGGCTTTCGCTCGCATCCGCGATTTGCCTTCGTGCTTCATGCGTTGCCCCTGTGCGGGGCGGCACTTACTTTCTTTGCCGCCGCAAAGAAAGTAAGCAAAGAAAGCGGGCTAACACCGCCAATGCTAGTTATTGCCTGCGGGCCCCCAACCGGTCCTAT
>NZ_QBUY01000194.1 GCF_003121405.1 Paraburkholderia sp. C35
GAGATCTCTCTAAGAGACACCCCCATACTCACGCCCATTCCCGGACTGCTTATAACCACCAAACGGCGACCCCGCATCCCACGCCGGATAATTCAGGTACACACTCCCCGCGCGCATCCTGAACCCCACTCTGCGCGCCCGCCCGATATCCGCCGATTGCACATAAGCGGCGAGCCCAAACGGCGTATCGTTGGCAATCGCAATCGCGTCTTCTTCATCGCGATACGGCATGATCGCCAGCACCGGGCCGAAGATCTCTTCACGCGCAATCGTCATCGACGGATCGACGTTCGCGAACACCGTCGGCTTCACGTAATAGCCGCGATCCAGTCCATCGGGCCGCCCCTCGCCGCCCGTCACCAGCTGCGCGCCTTCTTCGATTCCGATACCGATCAGCCGCTGCACGCGCTCGAACTGCACGTCGCTGACCACTGGCCCCATCGTCGTGTCTGGCGCATCGGCAGCCCCGACGCGATGTGCACTCGCCGCGCGCCGCGCAATCTCCACCGCTTCGTCATGCCGCGACGCAGGCACCAGCATGCGCGTCGGTGCGTTGCACGATTGCCCGCTATTGCCAAAGCATGAATTCACGCCCGCCGTCACCGCCGTTTCGAAATCGGCATCGTCGAGCAGAATGTTGGCGGACTTGCCACCCAGTTCCTGATGCACGCGCTTGACCGTCGGCGCCGCGAGCTTCGCGATCTCCACGCCAGCGCGTGTCGAACCCGTGAACGACACCATGTCGACGTCGGCATGACTGCACAGCGCAGCACCTACCGTCGGCCCATCACCGTTGACGAGATTGAACACGCCAGCCGGCACGCCGGCCGCATCGATGATCTCGGCGAATAGCACAGCATTGAGCGGCGACACTTCGCTCGGCTTCAACACCATCGTGCAGCCGGCCGCAATGGCCGGCGCGACCTTGCAGACGATCTGATTGATTGGCCAGTTCCACGGCGTGATCAACGCGACCACGCCGACAGGCTCCTGATTGATCAACGTCGTGCCTTTCTTGCGCTGCCATGCAAAGCTCTCGCAGGTGCGCAGCACTTCTTCCAGATGCCGCTTGCCGAGGCCCGCTTGCCACGCATGCGCGAGCTTCGCGGGCGCGCCGATCTCGCGCATGATCGTGTCGGCCATCTCGTCGTAGCGTTCCATGTACGCATCGAGAATGCGCCGTATCAGCGCGAGACGTTCCTCGGGCCGCGTCTGCGAGAACGACGCAAACGCGCGCTTCGCCGCTGCCACCGCGCGCTCGACATCCTGTGCATTGCCGAGCGCCACTTCGGCAAACGGCTCTTCCGTACAAGGATCGATAACAGGCAGACGTGCCGCGCTGGACGGCTCGACCCACGCGCCGTCGATATAGAACATCAGTGAATTGGACATCCCGCTTCCGTAGAAAGAAATCAGGCCCGCGCAACCGCCGACGAGCGGCGGCTCACGACAACGATCATCACGAGGCACAACGTCAGTGCCGTCAACATCGTGCTGATGGCGGCGATAGTCGGATCGATCTCATCGCGCAACGTGACGAACATGCGCCGTGTCAGCGTCTGGTTTGCGCCACCTGAGATGAACAGCGCCACCACCGTTTCATCGAGTGCCTGAATGAACACGAACACCGCACCCGAAATGACGCTCGCCTTGATCTGCGGCAACGTCACCGTCATGAAGCTGCGAAAGCGGTTCATGCCGAGGCTGCGCGCGACCATTTCCTGCGTGCGGTCGAAGGTGCGCAAATCCGCGCCGACCGAAATCAGCACATACGGCAAGCCAAGCATCGTATCGGCGATGATCAGACCAGTGAGTGTATTCACGTAACCCGCTTGCGTGAACACAAAGAACACGCCGACCGCGACGATGATGATCGGCACCATCAACGGCAGCATCAGCAGCGTGCGCAGATAGCGCATCGACCAGTGCGAGCCATGCTGGATGCCATACGCTGCCGCAATACCAAGCGGCGTTGCGATCAGCGCCGCGCACACGGAAGCCGTCAGCGTCACGCGCGCCGCGTCGATCCACGCGGGATTGTCGAAGAACGAGTGATACCAGCGCAGCGAATACGCGGGCGGCGGGAACGTCATGAAACGCGTATCGGAGAACGACAGTGGCACGACGAGCACCACGGGCAGCATCAGGAACACGAGGATCAGCACAACGCCCGCACCCAGCGTCAGCCTTCCGAATGAGAGCTTGTTCATTTTGCGCCCAGAGCCTTTTCGAGGGGAATCAGGCGGCTCGCCGCATAGAAGATCGCGAACACGCAAACCAGCAGCACGACGCTCACCGCACTCGCCGCGCCCCAACTGTTGTAGATCTCGACGTTGCGGCTCACCACCATCGACACCATGATCGACTTGCCGCCACCCATCAGTTCAGGCGTGATGTAGAAGCCGAGGCACAGCACGAATACCAGCGTCACGCCCGCCACCACACCGCTCATCGACAGCGGCAGGAACACGCGCCAGAACACATGCAGCGGCGAACCGCCGAGGCTCGCGCCCGCCTGCGACAGATTGGCGGGAATCTTCTGCATCGCGGAGTACAGCGGCAGCACCATGAACGGCAGCAGGATATGCACCATCGCGACGATCGTGCCGAACTGGTTATACGAAAGCTGCAACGGCCTGTCGATCAGACCCATGCCCAGCAACGCCTTGTTCACGAGACCTGTGCGCTGCAAGAGCACGAGCCATGCATAAGTCCGCACGAGCACACTGGTCCAGAACGGCAGGATCACCATGCCGAGTATCAGCGCGCTCCATTTCGGCGGCACCGATGCAGCGAAATACGCAACGGGATAGCCGAGCAGCAAGGTCACACCCGTCACGATGATGCTCAGCTTGAAGGTCATCAGGAACGTGTCGAGATACGTGCCCGTGAAAACGCGCCGATAGTTGACGAGCGTGAATGCGCCGTCGTGATAGATCGACTGCCACGAAAGCCACGCGAGCGGCACCACCAGCAGTATCACCACGACGAGCAGCGCGGGCGCCATCAGCAACAGCATCGCGCGGTCTTCGCGCTGCTGGTGACGTACCGACGGATCGATCGTAGCGGCCTGCATCACAGTCTGTTCCTGATAAGCGTGTTTGACTGTCGTCATCATGCACCCACGGCGTCGAGAAACTGATACCACGCTGCAACGAGCCTCACACCCGGCGCGCGCAGCGAATGAAACGGCACGGGCCGCAAACCTTCTTGCGCCAGCAGCGCAAGCTCGGGCTTGTCGCCAAGTGCCAGTGCAGCGGCATGCTGGCCGATCAGGCTCGCCATTGCGACACCTGCACCGTTATACCCGAGACAAAACGTCGTGACATCATCGCTGCGTCCGACATGCGGCAATGCATTGAACGTCATGCCGACATAACCGGACCAGCCATATTCGACACGCACATCCGCGAGGTCGGGAAACAGCGCGACCATCGCGCGCTGCAACGCATCGAGGCCGGTTGCCTGCCCTTCCTTGCCGAACGCATCGCGGCCACCAAACAGCATGCGTCCGTCCACCTTGCGAAACCACTTCATCATGCGACGCGTTTCGGTGTAGCTGCGCCGGTTGACCATCAGCTTTGCATCGAGTTCCGGCGACAATCTTTCCGTGGCTATCATCGCGCTGCGGAATGGCACGAGTTCTCGCTGATACGACGATGTGGCTTCCGTCAGATTCGAATACGCATTGGTCGCGACGATCACCTGTTTTGCGCGCACGCTGCCGCCCGGCACACGCAGCACGGCGCCGCCCGGCACGCGTTTCATGTCGAGAACGGGCGTCGCTTCGTAGATCGGCACGCCGCGCGCCGTCAGGCCGCGTGCGATGCCCCATACATATTCGAGCGGCAGGATCGTACCTGCATCGGCGCTCAGCACGCCGCCCACGAAACCGTCCGAACCCGTCTCCAGCGCAATCTCGCCGCGCGTCAGAACACTCATCGATGCATCGCCGAGTTGCGTGCGGACCCAATCCGCTTCGGCGCGAATCGACGCGAATGCGCGTTCGGTGTGTGCGCAACGCAGGCTGCCCGTGTGTTCGAAATGCGCGCGTTCCAGCTTGAACTCATCGACGAACTGTTCGACCACGCGCACGCCGTCATGCGCGAGCCGGTGCATGCGCTTTGCCGTGTCGAGGTCATACGTGCTGGCGATCGACGGAAACGACGGCCTGAACTTCGACGACACCACGCCGCCATTGCGCCCGCTCGCGCCCCAGCCAACGGGGTTCGCGTCGAACACCGCGCAATCGACGCCGCGTTTTTGCAGCGCATACGCGGCAGCAAGGCCCGAATAGCCCGCACCGATGATCGCCACATCGACGTTCAGATCGCGTGCGAGCGGCGCGCCCATGCTGACCGGCTCCTGCACGATGGGCGGGCGCGCCGCCATCGCGCGCCCCAGCGAGGCGGGTTGCGGCCTCGGCGGTGTCGTCGGCGCGAGCATGAGCAGGCGGCGCGTGCTTCGGCTTCGACGGCGTCCGCGAGCGCGGCGAGCGTCGCAAACTTGAAGGTCGGCTCGGTGACGGCCTCGGGAACAGGCGTCGCGCCAAAACCCTTCAGGCCCTGACGGCGTTCGATCCAGCACGTCGCATAACCGAGCTTCGTCGCGATACCGATGTCGTGATACTGGCTTTGCGCCGTGTGCAGGATCTCGCCGAACTTGTAGCCGAAGGCTGCCTGGCGCCCGCGGTTATAGGCGAAGAACTGCGGATCCGGTTTGGCGACGCCCGTTTCATCACAGCAAACGGTGTCGTCGAACGGATCGCCGAGCGTGTGTGCGTAGGCCGACAAGGCGACGCGGTCTGCGTTCGTCATCGCGACCAGGCGATAGTGCTTGCGCAGGCGCTTCAACGCTGCAACCGAATCTTCGAACGCGGGCCACTCGAGCACGTCGCGCTGGAATGCTGCTGCCGATTGCGCATCGTCGGGCAGGCCGAGTGCCTTGGCGACGTGCAGATACACGTTGGCCATCTCGTGGCTCGAGCGGCCCGGATACGTGGCACGGCCTTCCATGTACGGCTCGAAGATTTCTTCGTCGGTCAGGTCTTTGGCTTTCGCGCCGCCCAGCCGGCGAATGGACGTGAGCACGCCCTTCTCGAAGTTGATCAGCGTGCCGACGACATCGAACGTCAGAACCTTGAAATCGGTGAGCTTCATTGCATCATCCTTTGGCAGTGTGCGTGAATCGCGTAAGAAGGCATGCCCGTGCACAGGCGGTGAGTGAAATCAGGCGGGTACGACGATCGTGTCCTGAGGGTCGAGCGCGACCGTCATGTGCGCGCCCGGCGATGGAATGCGCCGGCGCGCTTCATGGCTGCCCGGCTGTCTGAGACTGATGGCCGTGCCGTCGGCGAGTGCGGCGAACACACGCAGGCTCTCGCCCTGATACAGCACTTCGGTGACGCGGCATGACAGACGGTTGGTCTGTGCGCCGTTTGGCGCATCAGTGCCGTCGATCACGAGTTTTTCTGTCTGCACCGCGAGCAGCAGATTCTCTCCACGCGGCAACGGATGCGCAGTGCGCAACACGGCATCGCCGAGACGCACGGCATCGTCGCCCGCGCGGCTGACGTTGAGCAGCGTCGCTTCGCCGATAAAGCTCGCGACGAACGCATCGCACGGACGGTCATACAGGCGTTCGGGGGTATCGATCTGCGCGAGCCTGCCGTCTTTCAGCACGGCGACGCGGTCGCTCATCGTCAGTGCTTCGCGCTGATCGTGCGTGACGTTGACGATGGTTGCGCCGAGCTTGCGATGCAGGCGACGCAACTCGATCTGCATGGTTTCGCGCAGTTGTTTATCGAGTGCCGAGAGCGGCTCGTCCATCAGGATCAGTTGCGGCTCGAACACCATCGCGCGAGCGAGTGCCACACGCTGACGCTGACCGCCCGACAGCTGGCTGATGTTGCGCGACTCATAGCCTGACAGTTCGACCATCGCGAGCGCACCGGCGACCTTCTTCGCCCAGCCCGATTTCGGCTGGCGGCGCGCGCGCAGCGGAAACGCGACGTTCTCGCCGACGGTCATGTGCGGGAACAGCGCATAGTTCTGGAACACGATGCCGATGTCGCGCTTATGCGGCGGCGCAAATGTAATGTCGCGCTCGCCGACCCAGACGGCACCCGACGTGGGCTGCACGAAGCCGCCGAGAATGCCGAGCAAGGTCGTCTTGCCCGAGCCGGACGGTCCGAGCAGCGACACGAATTCACCCGGCGCGATATCGAGCGATACGTCATCGAGCGCGACCACGGGGCCATAGCGCTTCGTTGCCGACCTGATCGATACTCCCGTTTTCGCTCTTGCGTCCATGACGTGTCTCTCATTCGAAAGGGGTGCGTTGAGAAAAATATACGGCTCGATCTTTTTGACAGCAATTCCCAAATTGTTGGATCAGGCATAACATCAGGTCATGCCAAATCTTCGCAAGAAACTGCCGAGTGCGAATGCGCTGTTCGTGTTCGAAGCGGCCGCCCGCTGCGGCAACTTCACGCGTGCCGCGCAGGAGCTATATGTGAGCCAGCCCGCCGTGAGCCGCATGCTCGCGCGCATGGAGGATCACATTGGCGTGCGCCTGTTCGAGCGGGTGCGCGGCGGTATCGAACTGACGGAAAGCGGCCGGATTCTGTACCGCGCCATTTCCGAAGGCTTCAACGGCATCGAAAATGCAATCAGGGAAATCGAGGCCCGCGCGACGGGCGTGGAGTCGGTGACCTTATCGGTTTCGACGGGATTCACGACGCATTGGCTGATGCCGCGCATGAGCCGGCTGAATCAGGCTTTCCCTAATATCGACTTGCGGTTTCAGCTGATCTCGGGGCGGATTGGCGGTCCGCTCAACGATGTCGATCTCGGCATGCGGTTTTTGCACGATGGCGAGATCGACGAGCACGCTGTCATGGTGATGCCTGAGACGCTGTTGCCCGTCTGTAATGAGCGCTATATGGATAGCGCGACTTCGGACGCTGGGCGCGCGCATGGGGATACGGTGATCGTCATGGATGACGAAGAACGCGGCTGGCATGAGCGATTCGGCGCGTTCGCGGGACATGGGCGGCATGTGGCCGGCATGCTGAGTTTTGGTGACTATGCGATTGTTGTGCAGGCTGCCTTGCTGGGGCAAGGGATTGCGCTTGGGTGGCTCAATGTTGTGTCGCATTGGCTTGCGCAAGGGGCGCTGTTGCCTGCTGAGCAGGAAGTGATTGTCACTAATCGGCGGTGCTGTCTTGTGATTCCGGCTAATAAGCCTTTGCGGCCAGTTGTGGATGAGGTTCGTGACTGGATTATCGAAGAGAGCCGCAATGATATGCGGATTATCGAGAAGATGTATCCCAGGCTGGGGTTGAGGGATGCTATGACGCTGGGTGGATTGAGGTTTGGGTAGTGGTGTTTTTTTGTTTTTTTGTCTCCGACGGTGGGTTGCTTTTTTTTTTGCTGGCATCCGCTTTTTGTTAGTGGTCTGCTAGGGTTGCCCCTGTGCGGGGCGGCACTTACTTTCTTTGCCGCCGCAAAGAAAGTAAGCAAAGAAAGCGGGCTAACACCGCCAA
>NZ_QBUY01000195.1 GCF_003121405.1 Paraburkholderia sp. C35
TTGATCTTCGACGGCCGCAATCTGTATGAACCCGAGGCGATGACCGAACTGGGCATCGACTATCACTCGATTGGACGACGAAGCGTTGTTTGTCTGGCCGGCGAACAATGACGAAAACGACAATGTATTCGATCAATTCAAGAGTGTCTTGGATAAGCCATGTTCAAAGTGCATGGATCGAGCCGAATAGAGGGTTGATCTATGTTTTCTAACGTGTTGATCGTATGTTACGCGAACATTTGTCGCTCTCCCGCCGCAGAAGCGATCTTCAAATCGTTGCATTCCCGAATATCCAGTAATCCGGTCGTATTCCACTCGGCTGGTATTCGTGCGTTCGAAGGAATGGAAATGGATTCCGTCATGAAAGATCTGCTGGTCGGACGCGGCGTCGCGGTCGGCCCGCATCATTCGCGGCGCCTGAATGTGAGTATGGTGCGCCAGGCGGATCTTGTGCTTGTCGCAGAGCGAAATCAGATCAGACAGGTGGAAGCGCTTGACCGCACGGCACGCGGAAAGGTATTCGCGCTAGGCAATTGGGAAGGGGTCGATATTGTCGATCCTCATGGAAAAACGGAGTCGTCGTATCACGAATCGTTGCGTTTGATCGAGCGATTGGCGGCGGGCTGGATTGAACGTATATGTTGAAGCACCATTTTGCAAGCTTGGTCGTCGTGTTGCTCCTTTCAGCGTGTGCGGCTGCACCTGGAAATTATCTGAATAGGTCGAGACTCAATGACCAATCGACGAAACAACCTACCGAGGTATACCCCGTAAAGATCATTGACGCCGGAGTGATCGTTGACCAGTCGAATTCGCGAGCCGAAGTCGAACGCGCACAGAGCGCAAAGATGGCACAGCTTACGAGTCCACCCGTCTACGTTTACCACGTCCAACCTCAAGATATTCTCGGCGTGACGGTGTGGGATCACCCGGAACTGACTACACCGACAGCAACTTCCTTCTCGTCTGGCGGCAACACCACTCAATCGCTTGCGGGTGCTTTGCAGCAACCCTATACCACGGCATTGTCGGGGCAGTCTGATCCATATGGTCAAACGGTCGCTTCTGACGGCTTCATTTTTATCCCGTACGCGGGTCGCTTACAGGTCGCGGGCAAGACGGTAACCCAGATTCGCGACCAGATCGCGGCGAGCTTGGTTCGCTTTGTTAAAAATCCGCAGGTCGACGTTCGCGTGCTGTCGTTCCGCAGTCAAAAGATACAGGTGACAGGGCAGGTAAAGGCACCCGGGCCTTTGGCTATCAGCGATGTGCCACTTACTCTAGTCGATGCAATTACGCGATCGGGAGGAACGACCAGCGACGCGGACCTTCAGCGAGTGAGGCTAGTGCGCAAGAAAAAATTGTATCTGCTTGATGCGAACCGGATGCTCGATCGAGGTGATATGTCGCAAGACGTTCTTTTGCAGTCGGGTGATGTGATTAACGTGCCGGACCGAGTCGATAGCCGTGTCTTTGTCATGGGCGAGGTAAAGACACCCGCATCTCTCTTCATGTATCGCGGAACCTTGACGATTGCAGATGCGTTGACGCAGTCCGGAGGCATTCTGGATACCGATGCTAATCCACGTGAGATTTATGTGTTGCGCGGTATCAAAGAAAGACCGACGACACCAGAAGTATTCCATCTCGACATGACACAACCCGATTCGATCATGCTTTCCACACAGTTTCAGCTTCAGCCATTAGACGTTGTGTATGTCGGAACTGCAGTATCCACGACGTTCAATCGCGTCTTGCAGCAGGTGTTGCCGACGTTGCAAACACTTTTCTACTTGAAGCAACTCACCAGGTAGGGATCTTGATGATGTGACGCAAGGCTGTGCGCTGATTCGATGCTTTAGTCAGGCGACCGATCGTGTTGCGATCAGATAGAAATAAATCTTGAAGAAACCGTGGGTATTGACGTGAAGAAGAGTGGGTTTGAGGATTCGGGTGCACGCCGTGACGATGAGGATGAAGTCGTCCTTGGATATCTGTTGAACGTCATCGTGGAAGACGTGTGGTGCCTGATTGGAGTAGTGCTGGCAATCGTCGCGTTAGGCGTTGCCTATTGCTTTATCGCTAAGCCTGTCTATGTCGCTAATGCCCTGATAAAAATCGAGCAAGACGATGACCCCACTCCAGCGCTGATGCAACTGAGTAGCGTCGCGAGTGCAATGGCGCCGCTTCCGGCAGACGCGGAAATCGCAATCATGCAAAGCCGCGACGTGATGGGGCCTGTCGTAAAAAAGTTCAAATTCGACATTGAAATCAACCCGAAAAGAGTGCCTATTTTGGGTAACTTGATATCGAAGCTCGCTACGCCGGGACATCCCGCGGGTGCATGGTTTGGTTTATCTTCCTTCGCCTGGGGTGGCGAAGTTCTGGATGTCAGAGCGATGACGGTTCCGCTCATGCTGGAAGGACAAAAACTTGCGCTGATCGATCGTGCCAACGGTCAGTACGATCTTCAAGATAACGACGGAAATCTGCTTGTTCACGGATTCGTCGGGACACCGGCGAGCCGTGGTGATGTCTCGATTTTTGTTGATCAACTTATTGCTCGTCCGGGAACACGATTTACTGTCATACGGATAAATGACGTCGACGCAGTCAACGGATTTCAAAAATTCGTCACGATACAGGAACAAGGGAAGTTAACTGGACTCGTTGATGTGTCGATGGAGAGCGACGATCCGAGCTTTGCGGCGGAAGTGACAAACGACATTGCACAAACATATCTGAGAAGGCACGTCCAAAGCAAGCAAGTGAATGCTCAAAATATGCTGTCGTTCTTGAAAACTGAAGAGCCACGCCTGAAATCGGAGTTGGATAAGGCGGAGGTTGCACTTGCGCAATATCAGCGGCAATCGGGGTCGATTGCTGCGGGCGAGGAAGCCAAGGTCTACCTCGCTGGAAGTGTCGAGTACGAACAGCAGATGTCGGCAATGCGTCTGCAACTCGCTGCACTACAACAAAGGTTTGGAGACGATCATCCGCAAATCAAAGCAACACGCGAACAGATCGCTCAGCTAGCAGCACAGCGTGACCGATACGAAGGGCGATTTAGAAATTTGCCGGAATCGGAGGTACGTGCTGTACAGCTTCAGCGCGACGCAAAAGTCGCGGCAGAGATCTATGAACTGGTGTTGACACGCGAGCAGGAACTGTCGGTCCAGAAGGCGGGTACAGGCGGCAACGCGCAGATCATCGATGCAGCACTGCGTCCAGGCACTCCCGTAAAGCCAAAAAAGCTGTTGATCATGTCAGCTTCGACAATGCTCGGGTTGATTTTCGGTGTGGTTGTGGTCATTGCTCGAAGCAAACTCAGTAAAGGAATTGATGATCCAGAGGCCATCGAAAGAATGTTCCAGCTGCCAGTTTGTGGAATAGTGCCTTTAAGCGAACAGATTACGCGGTCCGGAGGACAAACTTTGGCTGGCATGTATCGGAACCAGACTATCCTGGCACATTCGAATCCAACCGATCCTTGTGTCGAAAGTCTCCGAAGCTTGCGTACTTCGATTCAATTCAAGATGCTTGAAGGGCGAAACCGAATTGTGATGCTGACGGGGCCCGTTCCGGGCGTAGGTAAGAGCTTTCTGACGGTCAATCTTGCTGTTTTGCTTGCGAATTCGGGAAAGAAGGTCTTGATGATCGATGCAGATATGCGTAGAGGAACGCTTGATCGATATCTCGACGGAATTGCTGAAGGAGGGCTGGCAGAGCTTCTTGCTGGAACGGTTTCACTCGAGAAAACAATAAGGAATACATCCTTTGAAGGACTCGATTTCATATCGTGTGGTCAACGACCTTCGAATCCAGCTGAGTTGCTGACATCGAGCCGGTTTGCCAGTTGTCTCCACGAACTGGAAATGCGATACGACGTGATCCTTATCGATACTCCACCCGTTCTCGCTGTAACAGATGCGTCACTTGTAGGAGAGCACGCTGGATCAAGTTTCCTGGTGATGCGGTCTGGTATGCATCGTCCAGTTGAGATCGCCGATACGTTGAAGCGTCTAAAGGTAGCTGGAATCGATGTCAAGGGTGGAATTTTTAATGGAATACCGCCTAACAAGCGTCACGGTTACGGTGTTGTTTATCGCTACCTGACCGTAGAGAACGAGCGCGTATAACCGCGGAAGAGAGCAATGAAAGTATCGGTTTTAGTTCCGACTTACCGCCGCAAGGATGATCTCGTGCGGTGTCTGCTTGCATTGAGAGTGCAGGAACGCGGTTGTGATGAAGTTGTGGTCGTTGCCAGGCCGGAAGATGAGGCCACTTTGGCTTGTTTGACTGACAAGGACGTAATAGAAGGACTTCCCCTGCGGGTTGTGTTGAGCAAGGTTTCCGGCCAGGTTGCGGCACTAAATTGCGGACTGGATGCCACCAATGGCGAAATTATTGCGATTACCGATGACGACGCGGCACCACGCCCGGATTGGGTGCGACGCATCGAAGTTGCATTCATCAATGATCAAAGGCTGGGGGCGCTTGGCGGACGCGACTGGATGCATATAAACGGACAGATGATGAGTGGTAAGCGTTCGATTGTCGGCAAGATTGCCCGGTCGGGAAAGGTTATTGGGAATCATCATCTCGGCACGGGTGACGCGCGCGAAGTCGATGTTCTGAAAGGGGCGAACATGAGCTACCGGCGTGACGCGATTCGCAACATTCGTTTTGATGAGCGCCTGCGCGGAACCGGGGCGCAGGTGCATAACGATATGGCATTTAGCATGAGCGTGAAGAATGCGGGGTGGAAGCTGATCTACGATCCTTTGGTAGCGGTAGATCATTTTCCTGCAGAACGATTCGATGAAGATCGGCGAGACGCACCTAGCATGGTGGCCGTATGCAATGCCGCATATAACCTTCATCTGACGCTGCGAAATCAGTTGTCTCCGATGCGCCGCCAGGTAGCGTGGTGGTGGTACGCGCTCGTTGGCACGCGTGCCTATCCTGGGTTGGTGCACGTGTTTCTGGCGTTGTGTTCAAAGAGGCGCCAGGCGAAATTAGCACGTTGGAGGGCAGTACGCACAGGGGCAATTGAAGCGCGCCGCGTGCAACTTCGGGAAAGTGTCGACAGAGCGACCAGTTTGGATGCGTAAGAAGGAAACTCAATGTGTGTCTGGTTCTCGGCATCGATCCATGCCCTTATCGCATGGGCAAGAGCATTGGCTTCCCAAGCCATGCATTGCGCTTTGTGCTCTTCGGCATGATCACGTCGTCGGATGAAATACTGCAACGCGCCCAGATTGCGTCGATTGAGAGTCGAGGAGGGCTGTAAGCGATGTCATCGATTGGACGAGAAAGCACCGCACGCATAGTCAAACGCAGTAGGCGCCCGGAGAGCGAGTGGTTGCCACCGGCGTTGCTGTGGCTCGTCACGTGCATACTGATCGTCGCCCGCCAAGGCACGGTGCTTACGCTCGCGTTCCCGGTGCTGTCGATTCTCGTCGGATTCTGGTTGTACTTCAAGGCGCCCGCAAAATTCCTCGGCTACATGTGGTGGCTGTGGTTTCTCAGCCCAGAAGTACGGCGTCTCGCCGACTGGTTCAAAGGTGCATACACGCCCACAAGTCTGATTCAGGTCGCGCCGCTCGCGGTGAGCATGATCAGCGGGGTTTCATTGCTGCGCTTTTATCCGGTTCTTGCAAAACGACGAGGTCTGCCTGTCCTGTTGATGCTCGTCGGTATTGTCTATGCATTCGTCATCGGAGTTTTCTCCAATGGTCTGCTGGCCGCTCTATACGATGTCGCGAACTGGGTCTATCCGATCCTGATTGGCTTTCACATCATAGCGAATTGGCGGCTTTACCCGAATTTCAGAACCGTAGTCGTTGGTGCATTTATTCAGGGCATGTTGGTAATGGGCTTATACGGCGCACTGCAATTTCTCGTCATGCCACCATGGGACGCATTGTGGATGATGAATGCGCAGATGAACTCTCAGGGTGATCCAGTTCAATTCGGTGTGCGAGTGTTTAGCACGATGAACTCGTCTGGCCCGTTTGCCTTCGCGATGCTAGCGGCATTGGTTTATGTGACGGCATCGCGCCACCGATTGCGTTGGATCGCCACCGTAGCTGGCTTCGTTTCCTTTGCTTTGAGTCTGGTGCGATCCGCTTGGGGAGGTTGGCTCATCTCGATGCTGGTTCAGATCGTGAAATCAAGCAATCGGGTAAGGCTGCGTATCGTAGTAGGAGCCGTTGCTGTAGTCGTTATTGCAATTCCGATGCTCATGATCGGCCCAATGGCGGAGCGTATGCAAATCAGATTGGAGTCAATGATCAACTTGGGTGATGACCATAGTTATACAGTCAGAAACCAGTTCTATTCGCAGTTTGCGGGCATTGCATTCACCAATCTGGCTGGTTCGGGTATGGGGGCGACAGGTACCTCGACTAAGCTCACTCGAGAAGATGCGCAACTTGGTGAATATGGAAACTTCGATAGCGGAGTCATGAATATTCCATTCGTTCTCGGATGGCCGGGCACGCTGCTATACATGATGGGGGTTGTCTGGATATTAATGCGCGGCCTGCTCACATCTCAATGCATCCGGAGTGACAGATTTGCAACTGCGAATCTATCGATTGCTCTAGCAACAATTTCGATGCTTGTATTCACTAATTCACTCGTGGGGACGGGTGGTCTTATGTTTTTCGAAAGTATATGTTTCGTTTTGGCCGGCGCGCGTTGGAAGAAGTCACAGGTTAAATAATTTTGAACGCTGATTAATAACAACGGAAATGTTCACAAATCTGTCCTCAACTATCAGATCATTGCAAATTGGCATGCACTGGTTCCCCGAGCGCGCGGGCGGGCTGGACCGCATGTACTACTCGCTGATCGGCGCGTTGCCGGGGGCGGGCGTTGAAGTACGCGGGGTCGTTGCCGGCTCGGAGCGCGTCGCGCAGGACACCAATGGCGCGATCAATGGTTTCGGCTCCGCAGCGCAATCGCTGCCGCTGCGTTTGATGGCCGCACGCCGTGCGCTGCGCCACGAGATTCGCGCGCGGCGCCCTGACGTGATCTCGTCACATTTCGCGCTATACACAGCGCCGGGCCTCGATGTGATACGCGGTATTCCGCAAGTGTCACATTTTCATGGGCCGTGGGCCGACGAAAGTCATGTCGAAGGCCCAGATTCTCTGGGTCGGCGCGCCAAGCGCTATCTCGAGCAAACTGTGTACCTGCGTTCGTCACGGCTAATCGTGCTGTCGGATGCGTTTGGCCGCATTCTCACGTCGCGTTATGGGATTCCCGCTGATCGCGTGCGGGTCGTGCC
>NZ_QBUY01000196.1 GCF_003121405.1 Paraburkholderia sp. C35
TCGTGCCACTCCTTGAATTCGCCTCATCCCAGGATAGTGCACGCTCGCGTCAATGCCAGGACTTTTGCAGAGATTCCGCTACAAAAAAGCCTACTTTTTGTAGCATATGAGTCACATCACGGCTCGCCTTTCTTCAACCAATTCGCACTCCGTATTACATAGAAACTGGTTCTATAAATGGCAGCCTTATCTCTCCTCGGCAGCGACGAACCTTTCAGATCAGATATCAGTGCCGCAAGCCGGATCTTTTGATGTTGTAAGCTATACGCACCGCCTCGCCGTACTTGCAACGACGCAAAACACAATACTATCGGTTGGTTGGTCGGCCACTTTGTTCTTTGAACATCAGTTGACTAATTTAATCCGCTTTCACGGGAGTAGACGGATTTTTTTCGTTCGAAGTGCAATTAATTTTGTCAACTCAATCCGGTGCTCCCCTATCTAGGTTGCCTTTTCGGGGACTCTGGATTGACAGAGTTATTTCGATTTACGGCAGCCGCACGAGGTCGACGGGTCAGCGGGCACCTTCCGCGCCCAGCCCGCTACCTGCACGCTCGATGCGACCAACGACTATCAGGCGGTCCAGACCTGGCTCGCGCTGCACGAATCCCCCGCGACGCAGCGGACCTACCGCAAGGAGGCCGAGCGCCTGATCCTGTGGGCGATCGTCGAGCGCGGCCGCGCGCTGTCGTCGCTGACCACCGAAGACGCGATCGCCTATCGCGCCTTCCTACGCCAGCCCTCGCCCCGAGCCCGCTGGGTCGGTCCGGTGCGCGCCCGCACCTCATCCGACTGGCGCCCCTTCAATGGTAGTCTCTCCACGCGCTCGGTGGCCCACGCGCTGTCGATTCTCGGCGCGCTGTTCCGCTGGCTCGTCGAGCAGCGCTACGTGCTGGCCAACCCGTTTGCGGGCGTGAAGGTGCGCGGCAGCAGTCCGACTGCGCTCGACGCCTCGCGCGCTTTTACGGACGGCGAATGGGCGCTGGTGCGCACGATCGCCGACGGACTCGAGTGGTCCTACGCCTGGACCGAGCCCGCTGCACAGCGGCTACGTTTCCTGCTCGATTTCGGGTACGCGACGGGGCTGCGGGCCAGTGAACTGGTGGGCGCGACCCTAGGCCACGCAGAAACAGATCCACGCGGCGAGCACTGGCTGCGCGTCATGGGTAAAGGTAAAAAGCTCGCGCGCGTCGCGCTGCCACCGCTCGCGTGGGATGCGCTCGCGCGCTATCTGGCCGAACGCGGACTGCCCGTCGTGCCTGTACGCTGGCATCCGGCAACCCCTATCCTCGGTAGCCTGGAAACGGACAGCGACTCGACCATCAGCAGCGCACGTCTGTGGGTCGTGATGAGGCGGTTTTTTGTGCTGGCGGCGAAATCGATCGAAGCCGATCACGCGCCGCTCGCGGACAAGCTGCGACGGGCCAGTCCGCACTGGATGCGGCACACGCACGCCACGCACGCGCTGGGCAACGGCGCCGATCTCACCGCGGTGCGCGACAACCTCCGGCACGCATCGGTATCCACCACCTCGATTTATTTGCACAGCGATGAGGTCAAACGCGCGCGTCAATTTGCGGAAGCGTTCACTGCACGAAAATGAGGTCGTGCGCACGTTCGTCAAGGATGTGCCTGGCTCTTTAATCAGTTTATGCGTTGGCCATCAATGGAGAACCATCAATGCGATGATGGCAGCAACGCTACGTGCCGCTGCAACTCAACCGAGCGCCTAAAATCGATGTCCGACACGCGGGTGATTTGTGCCGACCACTGCAAATGACTGTTACCCACGTTGCTGGTTGCCGCGTTGCGAGGTGCCCGATCCGTACTGCAGTCAATCGACCGGACCACTCGAATCGTCGAAACCCTGCGTCGCGACCCAAGGGATTATTTCAGCGGCTTCGGCTTTTCCCTGTCGCACAGGGTTTCCCATTTTTCGGCAGGAACAACAGAGTGCATTCCAAGCTGCTTCGCGGTCTCGATTGGCAAGCGGAGCACTACGGTGCCCGGCCGGTTTTCCATGTTGCCAAGTGTTGTGAAGTCGATAGCAACGCCCTCAAGCTGAAGGTACACCACACTCCCTTCAAATAGCTCTTCATAAAGGCGCCAGGAAGGTTTGCCGTCTTCGGATTCGTGATGCGCGAGCGTCGCCTTGGTACCCATGATGTATGTCTGGACCGAGTCGTTGAGTTGGTGCGTCGAGTGCCTGTGCTGCGTGATGAAGCTTATCGTGCTCCGCTTATGGAACGTTATACGCACGAATGTAGAACAAGAAAAATCCTCCAGGAATTGCGACAATCGCGAACCCTGAAGCATCTCCGAAAGGGAAGTAGCGCGGTATTCTGAGACGTGGACGCGAAGTAGCGGTGTCGACAGCGTGTGTCGGGTGGCCAGACTGACGAAATGCCTGGCTATATTTCGTCTATCGAGTTACAGCGACAGCTGGCGTGAGACTTCGGCAAGTAAAGCGGCGCAATCGACCGCCCCACTACCAAGACGACAAAAGACGCTAGTGCTCGCTCAGGTGTTGAAAAGGGTTCATCCGCTGGTGGAGAATTCGTATCACGTCGATCAGAATTTCTGTCTCTTTGAAAAATACAATGTGCGTCCCGACCAGCACGCTTCGATAGCCTTGTCGAACATGGGAGGCTGCCCGGCTTGGCTGTGTGCCGTCAGTCAATCCAACGATCGTGTCCTGGATCATGCGGATATAACGCTCCGCCGGCCGTATTCCCCAGTATTTTGCCGAATAGTCCCAGATATCATCAAGATCCAGCCCGGCCGCCGGCGAAAGAACAAACTCCTTCACGTTGCGGACTTCTTCTTGCCCGCGAGAAACGCGTCAAAGTCAAACGGCCTGGACGGCCCGGAGCGCTCGCCCTTCTCCAGTTCGACGCGCAAGGCATCGAGTTTTGCTTCCTGTTCTTCCAGCAGACGCAGACCGGCCCGAACCACGTCGCTCGCCGTGTTGTAGCGACCGGCACGCACGCGATCCTCGACAAACTCGGCGAAGTGATCGCCGAGCGAAACGGAGGTGTTCTTGCCCATGATGACTCCAATCGGTTTCTCATTGATTATACCAATTTTTGGTAACCCGACAGCTCCGTCAACGGCGTACGTCAATCCGACTCGTGCGCGGTCCTGTATGGTGAGGATTTTCGGGAACACCGCAGCCGAAGTGAGCGATATCGGACGGCAGCACGGTATCCGGATATTCACACGGCATTCTCTGTGCAACAATCACTCATCCGCTTCTATCGCATTGCCTGCTTATTCCCATGGACACGCTTGAAGTTACCCCACAGGTGCTCGCCGGTCGCGGCGTATCGTTCAGCCTTCCCGGCTCTCAGGGGATGGTCGAATGCGTGGTCACGATCAGGGCACTACAGGACTGCTTCTGGCTTGAACCCAACGCCGATGAGCTCCGCATTATGCGTGCATTCCGCAATGGCTATGGCCGAATCCGGGCAGTCGCCGAGCGCAAGGTGCTCGCGCATCCAGTCACGCACCTTGAACTGACGCACGCCGATTTCGCGCGCCCATGAGCGTGCTGCCATGACGACATTCTTCGACGACGAAGCCCGAGTGGCAATGCTGTGCTATCTCGTGGTCGGCGAACTGGTGGCCATGGCACGCACCGGTGACTGGCTCAAGACGGATCACCTGATTGAACTCTCGCTCGTCTGGATGCGTGACAACGGCGCGAATCCAGAGTGGCGGGACCGTATTGGCATTTTGCGCATGGCAGCCGGCCTGGCACCCGACATCCTGGCGACGTTCGGGCTCAGGACCGACCAAACCCTCGCATTACTTTTTACGAATGGCGAGCGTCTCGATTATCGGGTGCCGCTCGTCGGCCAGATTCACGACCAGTGTGCTGCGAGACTGCAGCGTGCGTAGCCATGCATCGCAAGCCCGTATCCGTTACGAGCGTTCCCTGAGAGATTCTCGCCACGAAAAAAGCCCACAGCCGGTATGGGCGGTGGGCATCAACACGCACCAAAAGTCAGGGTACCTGCTTCTTTTGGAACCGTTGAAATTACATGGAATCCGGCAACGGAGCAACCCATACGATCAATAATGATCAAGCGATCTGCTGGGCGTGCGTGAGCCCTCTGATCCGCCACATCCAGTCAATGTTACGCGGCATTTGACCGACAACCCGCGGCTGGCAGGCGAAGCTCCTTCCCTTGATCGATGTGCCCCTTTCCTGTTGGCAGCTTTCCTGGCGAAGCTGGAATGTTTGTTTGGCGGCTAGACGGTTAGTTGCGCCGTTGAGACGGGGGACCATGAGTCGACGTTGGCAAGAGCGGTATGCTTCGCGCCGGATTTTTAAACCTTGATTGGAGACACACTCAAACGGGCGACACACGTGCGACAGCGACGCTTAACCGCACGACGCTCATCGGTGCAAGGCAAGGGACTTTTCGCGCTTCGCCCCATTGCGGCCAGCGAGCTGGCTTATCGAATACACAGATGAGTTGACGGAGAGCAGCCGCGCGCCAGCGCGCCGATGCCGGACACACCTTCGTCTGCGAGCCCGAGGACGGACGGTCGCGCGCGGCGACTCCGGTGACCAGCTGGCAGATTTTTGCGAACCGCGACAGGAAATCCAGTCGCACGTCGGACCATCCGCGATGCACCGTACGATTCACGAGAGCGGGCGAAAGGATAGCTAGCGGCACATCCCCAAGGTAGCGGCACAGACACACAAACGCGATCCTGAATCGCCCCGGAGGATCAAGACCCGCGAGCCACTATCGTCGCCGCAGCTCGTGTCCTGCATAAATTGCCACGAACGCACCGATCAGCAGCGAGGCCACCGCCCGCGACTCATCCAGCGTGCCACCTGACGCTGATAGCCTGGCGCCGTACCAGAGTCCAATTCCGCCGGCAGCGAGCAACAGCCCTAACGCCACTCCCCACACCGGTCCCGCCGCGTTTGCCTTCATCTTATGTGAAAGTTTCATTTTTCCCCCTGCTCGTTACACCTTCGATTGTTGCGTTACTACCTGCGTAGAAATCTGATGGCACCGATCGGTCCACACCACGTGGACCTCACCGCCATGCCAGCGAAAATCTGGCACCCTGCCTGCCTCCTGTTCACTGCCATCAAGGTGTCATAGAAGTGGCGCTTTATGAGCAACAGGGGCAGATCACCCGCATTGCATCTGGGATTCGCCGGTCACTTGCACATTGCTGACTGGTTACAATAATACGGTATATACCGTTTTAAAAAATATTCGTGCCCGGCTTTCCAGCATCAGGGTCATTGATGCGGATCGAGGAGGATAAATGTCAGATAGACACCCCTCCAGCCAGTTCGACGCTGCCCTGAATCTGCTTTCCTCAAAACTCCTCGAGATGGGCGGACTGGTGGAATCGCAGGTAGCGGCATCGCTGGACATGCTGGACGCGTTCGATGAAACGGTCTTCCTGCATATACGCGAGGCCGAGCAGCGGCTTAACCGGATGGAAATCGAGGTCGACGATGAGATCAATACCGTCATCGCGCGCCGTCAGCCTGCTGCGCGTGACCTGCGTCTGTTGATGGCCACATCAAAATGCGTGACCAACCTTGAGCGCGCGGGCGATGAAGCCCGAAAGATTGCCAGACGACTGAAACGGATTGACCAGGACGGTGGCGCCTCTGCGATCCAGATAGTCGAACTCAAAAATGCAGGTGAAATGGCCCTGCAGATCCTGCACCGGGCGCTCGATGCATTCGCCAGAATGGACGTCGCCGCCGCTGCGCAGATCATGAAGGACGACAAAGCCATCGATGAGGAATTTGGCGCCTTCGTCAGACGGCTGATTGCCGATATGAGCACGGCTCCCTGGTCTATTTCAACAGGCCTGGATTATCTGTTTATGGCCAAGGCAATTGAGCGTATCGGCGACCACGCCGTGAACGTGGCCGAGTTTGTGATCTATATCGTCAACGGCAGCGACATTCGACATCTGCCACGTGAGAGACTCAAAGAGAAAGTACTGCGAACCTGACCAGACACGTTGCGGCAATCTCGCCGCTCGCTCAGTTTCCTTCTGATTCTGTCATCGCCTTGACGACGAGTTCGACGATGCCACGCGTCGGCACGCTCGCTGACAGCGTCGCGATCTTCGTATGTACAAACCAGCGGCATCGCGCGATCTCGTTCATCGGCTCAGCCTCCACATCTGCAGGCACCTGCGCGAGAAACACGTGATGGTGAGTGTTCAATCCGCCGAACTGGAACAGATAGACCACGTCCAATGCGGCGATACCCGTCTCTTCTTCAAGTTCACGTCGCGCAGCGTCAAGGGGCGCTTCGTCACGTTTGATCCTGCCGCCCGGCAACGCCCATCGTGCACGGGCTCTCGCGACCAGCAGGATTCGGTCGTCTCGAATACACAATACGGTTGCCCGGTTTTTCATCCTTCCCTGATTTTTCCGATCGATGGCCTGTTAAAACGGGGATTGTCCATGTTCCCGGCGTCCATGTCACATAAATGTCAAAATTCGCCGCCAGCTTAGATGCGCAGTCCGTCACCACGGGTTCCCGACGTCAGTTTGCCGTGATCCAGGTGACGCTTGAATCCCTGTGCGGCGCGCATTGATGCCGGTAAGTACAGTGACAGGAGAATGCTATGGCGCAAACTTTCGACTACAACGGCTACACCCTGCAGATCGCAATCCAGTCCGATTTTCAGACTCGTAGAGGCGAACGAGTTTCAAGAAATCCCGGCTACGTTGCCGTCGTGCGAATCTGTGAGCCCGGCACACGTTTGTCGCGCTTCGCGCCGCTGAGATTTGTAGAAAAGGCAGGCCGCCCGTACGTCAGTGACGTCTGACGCGCTCGACGGTGGATATCATGCCGCTCGGATACTTGTCGACGATTTATCCCACCGGGAAGTACATTGACCCAGTGACCTGGTGGCTCTCTCGAAGCCCCATTTCGATGGGAGGCGGCGTGAATGCGCAACATATCGCCGTGACGCGCTGAACCTTGCAGCAGTCTGCATCACGAAAGCACCGGTGGGGTGTCATGACACTCCATCGGGGAGGTGCATCACCACAGAACTCAACCGTGCTGCCCCCTGCACCATCCGAGTGTCCCTGACCGACCCACTTCGGCAGGCTGATCGATGTTGCAGAGCGTCTCAACTCGAACTGAGACCGGCCACAGGCCTGCTCGATCATTTGAGACAGCTTTGACTGCAGAGTT
>NZ_QBUY01000197.1 GCF_003121405.1 Paraburkholderia sp. C35
GCGGTGTTAGCCCGCTTTCTTTTGCCTACTTTTCTTTGCGGCGGCAAAGAAAAGTAGGTGCCGCCCCGCACAGGGGCGACGCATGAAGCAGGCAAGACAAATCGCGGATGCCAGCGAAAGAAAGCCAAACCCACCCCAGCAGACAAGCCAGATTACTTAGCCCTCTTCAACCGAGCATCATCAGAAGAAGAGGAAGAGGAGGGTGCAGGCTCCTCCTGCTTACGCCCACCATCTGCCTCCCGCGTCTCCGGCATAGCCGCCCACACAAGCAGCACAGCCAGCGCGCCCGCCCCAGCGAGACCAAAAAAGCTGACAGCATTCCCAAACCGGTCAGCAATAAACCCGGCCACAGCAGTAGAAAGCGTCGCCCCAATCCCGGCAGCCAGACCAAACAGTCCGATAGTGAGGTTATACCGCCCCTTGCCGCCGGCGACATCGGCAGCGATCAAAGGCAGCATCACACCGAACACGGCAGCACTGATGCCATCGAGCATCTGCACAGGAACGAGCAGATAAGGGCTGCTACCCCCAGCAAACAACACCGCCCGCACAGGCAACGCAGAAAACCCGAGCAGCAGCACGGGCCGTCGCCCCCAGCGCTGCGCAGTGCGCCCAACCCACGGCGACAGCATCGCGACAATCGCCTGCGGCACGATGATGCAAGCCGCAATCACCAGCTGCACGTTGTCACCCATGCCGGCAGTCACTTCTCCCGCCGCCAGATTCAGCATCGCCGCATTCGAAAGATGGAACAGCACCACGCACGCCGCAAAAATCAGCAAGCGCTTGTCGCGCTGCAACTCGAAGATCGATTCCTTCTCTTCGTCGTCGCGCTCTTTCTTCGCAGGCGTGTGCGCAACAGGCTGCTGCTGATCGGGCATCGTGATCATCGACAAGGCGATCAACGCCGGCGCCGCCAGCACTGCCGTCAGCCAGAACACCGCGCGCGCCGAGAAGTACTCGCCAAAGAGGCCCATCAGCCCCGCGGCGACCGCGCTGCCTATCGATGCCCAGCGCGCATTGCGTCCGAGCCGGTCGCCGAGATCAGCGCGTCCCACCAGCGCGAACGAAATTGCCGCCATCGCCGGAACCAGCATGCAGCTGGCGAAGCCGTGGAACACTTCGGCCGCCATCACGGGCAGCACGGTCGGGCTGGCCGCGAGCAGCACCGCGCTCAGGATGATCGCGATGATCGCCCACGCGGCGGCGCCTTTCTTGTTGCGCAAGGCGTCGACGGCGGCACCGCCTGGCACCTGGCTCACCATCGCGCTGATGGTGCCCACGGAAAGCGCCAGCCCGATTTCGCCCTGCGTCCACTTGTGCGACGCAAGATACGAGGCGATGAACGGCCCGAACCCCGTCTGCACGTTGGCGACGAAGAAGTTGAGCCAGTCGAGGGCGCGAAGACTGCGTGCGTTGACCATAAGACGGCTCGTCATCGTGAAGTGCGTGCGGTTGATGCCGCCACAGCGGACGATGAAGGGCCAGCCGTCGCCGCCGAAGCGGGCGCTGGGGGAGGTGCGGGCGACACCGCGCGGATCGGCTTGTCCGCTTCATACGAGGGCGACGCCTTGATCTGCGCATCGTTGAGATCCATCAACGGATGCAGCGTCTTGTCCCTGGTCACGAAGCGCAGTGCCGACCAGTTCGCGACAATCGAGCGGCGATCCGGGCTGATGATGCCGCTCACGTCGAGCACGACAGCCTGCGGCTGCGCGTTCGCATCGATCAGCACGTCGATCACGCGGCCCACCTTGCCGCCGTTGGGACGCTCGACGTCGGTGTCCAGCATTTCGAGTTGCCCCGGCGGCACGGCGGGCGCTGCCGTCACGCCCGCCAGCGGCGTCGCCAGCGAGGCCGACGGCTTGGGCCGGTTGGCGGCCGCCAGCTGGTTCGGCGGCGTGGTGATGGTGATGGGCGCGCTCTTCGCGTTCGGCGTGAAGCGGAACGCCGTCCACGGGAAACCCATCTTGCGGTCGCCGATGCCGAGGAAACCCTGCAGGTTGACGATCATCTGGCGCGGCGTGCCGCTCGCGTCGGCCGTCATGTCGACGGCACGGCCGATCACCTTGCCGTCGGTTTTCTGTACTTCGCTGTCGAGCAGGCCGTGCGTCGCGTTGCGGTCGAGCGTGCGCGTCACGATGAGGGGCGCAGGAGCGGGCGGTGGAGGCGGCGGCGTTGGCGCGGCGACGGGCGGCGGCGGCTCCGGCTTGTGCGGCTTGACCACGGGCGGGCGCGGCTTCTTCGGCTCTTTCGGCTCAGGCGCCTCGGCGGGTTCCGGTTCGGAGGCCGGCTCGAGGGCGGGAACCACGAGCGGCGTCACCGTGGCTTCGGAGATGGGCGCAGGCGGCTGCTCGGTCGGTCCGAACAGGCTGCAGCCCGACATCATGGCGGCAAGGGCCGCAAAAACGGCCAATAGCAAAAGACGGAAGGCTGGACGTAGGAAACCGCCATTCATCAAGAGGGACTCCGTGGCCAGGGCGGCGGGCCGATGCAGGTGCTGTCGCAAACGACGATCCAGCGATTCATGCAGGCATCGAACGTCTCGCCGGCAATGCGTTAAAGGCATGGTTTGCCGGGATTTTAACCCGTGACGCCGCATGGCCCTCGTTTTGTCTGCGTTGATCTCGCGCGTGCGCGGGCTTCAACGCGCTTTCAGCAAGGCTTGCAGGGGCGCGCAATGCGTGCCGCAACCGTAGGTGTTAACACCCGGATCGGCGGCCCGCATTGCCGTGTGTCAAACGATATAAGCATTGCGACATGCGCGGCATGCTTTTATTGCGATAGGAGATATATTGGGATTCGCCTAACCTTCGCTTCAGCATAAAAAAACGGCGTGAAGGTTGTCGTGGGCTGGTGAAAACGGACCGCGATATCAGTCGATCGTCCGACGACGGTGTACCCGCCGTAACGAGGACGACGCGCACCCGAGCGCCAGATGGAACGCGCTGCCCAGCGCAGCATACCCACTACTCAAACTCAACGAGACGAACCTGATGACAGCGCGCCCAGCGAGGCGGCTGTTTCAGCATGCTGATAAAGGAGGCACTCATCATGATGGAACCCCAGGCCCAGAGCATCGCGGAAGCCGGGAGCGAGACGTTCGACGACACTCGCGACCAGCCAGCGGCGTTCATCGACCGATTCTTCGACATCACCGCGCGCGGCAGTACAGGGCGCCAGGAAATCCTCGCCGGCGTCACGACCTTTCTGGCGATGGTGTATTCCGTGTTCGTCGTGCCGGGCATGTTCGGCAAGGCGGGCTTCGATACCAGTGCAGTGTTCGTCGCCGTGTGTCTCACCACGGCATTCGGTTCGCTGCTGATGGGCATCTGGGCACGTCTGCCCATCGCAATCGGCTGCGCAATTTCGCTGACTGCTTTTACCGCATTCGGTCTCGTGCTCGGCAAGGGTCTGCAACCGAACGTCGCGCTCGGCGCGGTGTTTCTGATGGGCCTCGTGTTCACCGCGATCTCGGTGACGGGCGTGCGTTCGTGGATTCTGCGCAACCTCCCTGCGGGCGTGGCGCATGGCACCGGGATCGGCATCGGGCTCTTTCTGCTGCTGATCGCTGCCAATGACGTTGGCCTCGTCGTGAAGAATCCTGGGCCGGGATTGCCCGTTTCGCTGGGTCACATCACGTCGTTGCCGGTGCTGATGTCGGTGGGCGGGCTCGCCGCGATCTTCGGGCTGGTGCGCCGCCGCGTGCCGGGTTCGATCCTGATCGTGATCGTCGCGATTTCGGCGCTGGCGTTGCTGCTCGATCCGGCTGTCGCGTTTCATGGTGTGTTCGCGCTGCCTTCGCTGAGCGCGCCTGGCCATGCGTCGCTGATCGGCGCGATGGATATCAAGGGTGCGTTGTCGCTGGCGGTGCTGCCTAGCGTGCTGGCACTGGTGATGACGGCCGTGTTCGATGCGACGGGGACGATTCGTGCCGTCGCCGGGCAGGCCGGTCAACTCGATGAGAATGGCCGCATCATCAACGGTGGCCGTGCGTTGACGGCCGATTCGCTCAGCTCGATTTTCTCGGGCTTCATGGGCGGTGCACCGGCTGCTGCCTACATCGAATCGACCGTAGGCGTTGCGGCGGGTGCGAAGACGGGGCTGGCTGCCGCTGTCGTCGGTCTGCTGTTTCTGGTGGTGATGTTCTTCTCGCCGCTGGCCGCGCTGGTGCCTTCGTATGCGACTGCGCCTGCGCTGATGTACGTCGGGCTGTTGATGCTCTCCAGCGTCAGCAAGCTGCATATGGACGATATGGTCGATTCGATGTCCGGTCTCGTGTGCGCCGTGTTCATCGTGCTGACGGCCAATATCGTGACGGGCATCATGCTCGGCTTCTGCACGCTCGTGATTGGCCGCATCGTGAGCGGTGAATGGCGCAAGCTCAACGTCGGGACGGTGGCGATCGCTATCGTGCTGGCCGTGTTCTATCTGGGTGGCTGGGCTATCTGACGCTTTTTGTCTGCAACGCTCGAGGTGGTTTGCCCGAGCGTTTGCAGATATTCGCGAAAGCGTAACAACCCGACCTTGACACCGTCCTGCAGCGACCTACACTTAACCTCATGGTTAAGTTTGAAGACACTGCGCTGGACCGCACCTTCGCCGCGCTGGCCGATCCCACGCGCCGCGCGTTGCTGGTACGCCTGTCGGCAGGCGAACACCTGTCGGTCTCCGATCTGGCAGAGCCATTTGCCATGTCCCTGCCAGCCGTCATGAAGCACCTCGACGTGCTGGCCGACGCCGGCCTCATCACCCGCAACAAAACGGGCAGGACCGTCGCATGCCGCCTGTCGGCCGCGCCGATGGAGCAGGCCATGGCATGGCTGCAGCGCTATCAGCAGTTCTGGTCCGAAGCGCTCGATCAACTGGCTGCCTACGTGGAGGAGCCTGCATGTCCGCCCGCCCCAGTCTCACGCTCCAGCGACACATCACCGCCTCCCCGCAAAAAGTCTTCAGCGCGTGGACCGATCCGCAGCAAGTCGTGAAGTGGCTGCATCCGGGCGGCTGCGATGTGATCCTCTCGGAGATGGAGCTGAAAGCAGGCGGGCGCTTTCACATGATCATGCGTGCACCGGATGGCGAATTGCACGACGTGAGCGGCGTATTCCGCGAAGTCTCGCTCAACCAGAAACTCGTCTATAGCTGGGCCTTCCGCTCGACGCCTGAACGTGAGTCTCTCGTCACATTCTCGCTGCAAGCCGACGGCGACGGTACGTGGCTCACGCTCACGCACGAACAGTTCTTCGATAAAGCCGCGCGCGACGCGCATCGCGATGGATGGACGGAAGCACTCGACGGACTCGAACACTATTTCTCGTGAAGGCTGCCGTCGCATCGATACAGCGACCAGGCCGCGCAACCGGAGGAGCAGATGGAAGAGCACAAGATCGTTTCGCGCGAAGCATGGCAGGCCGCGCAGCGCGCGCATCTCGCAGAGGAAAAGGCGTTGACGCGCGCCCGTGATGCGCTAGTGAAAAAGCGTCAGGCGTTGCCGTGGATGAAGATCGACAAGTCCTATGCGTTCGATACGCAACACGGAAAGAAGACGCTTGCCGACCTGTTCGCTGGACGCAGCCAGTTAATCGTCTATCACTTCATGCTCGGGCCGGACTGGGAAGAGGGTTGCCCGGGTTGCTCGTTCCTGTCGGATCATATCGACGGCGCGCTCGTGCATCTCGCGCATCGCGATGTGACATACACCGCCGTCTCCCGTGCACCGCTCGACAAAATCGACGCCTATAAAAAGCGTATGGGCTGGCAGTTTCCGTGGGTATCGTCGTTTGACAGCGACTTCAATTTCGACTTCAACGTGTCGTTCACGCCGCAGCAGCAAGCGCAAGGCAAGGTCGTCTACAACTTTGAAACGCAGGATTACGCATGCGATGAACTACCCGGCATGAGCGTGTTTTACCGGAACGAAGCAGGCGATATTTTTCTGACGTTCTCGGCGTATGGACGCGGCGGTGAACCGCTGATCGGCACCTATACGCTGCTCGATTACGTGCCAAAAGGTCGCGACGAAGACGAGAGGAAGATGATGGGCTGGCTGCACCGTCACGATAGCTACGAAGACGGTGTGACGGGCACGACGCTAGCGCATGAGAAGCAGGGTGCCTGCTGTCATGAAGCAGCGCACAAGTGACGCGTTTCGACTCGCGCGTTTTTCGATCCGCGCTTTTCGCCCCGCGTTTACAGTGACATTTCGAACGCGGGCCTGAGAAACAGCTGGATGCCCATCACGATGAGACCCATTGCGCCCGAAGCGAGCGTCAGCGTGCCGTATTCGTCGTAGCGCGTGTCGTACAGGCACGCGACCACGAAAAGAATCGCGAGCAGGTTCGTCAGCCAGTCGAAGTTGAGTGCAAGCAGCATTGAATGATCCGGGCTCGTACCGAAAGATCGGGTTCTCGACGAACCCGACCGGACATCGCCGATTCTAGCGATGTGAGCTTACGGATAAGCAACAGCCTGGCTTACAACGGGTGCGCTGGCCAACGTTGCTGACGCGGTGTGGGAGCGCGCGTCAGGCGTCCTTCATCATGTCGTGTTCGATCCATTCGATCACCGACGTATGCGCCGGCTGCCAGCCGAGCAGTGTGCGGGCGCGTGTGCCGCGCACGCGGCTGTTCGAGCCGAGTCCATACGACGCCATTTCATAGCCCCATTCCCCGATCGCCTGATCGAGCGGCCAGTCTTGTGCCGGGCCGAGATGCATCGCCTTCGCGATCGCATCGGTCATCTCGCGGAACGACGCTTCGCCGCTTTCGACGAAATAGAACGTGCCCGCAGGGCTCTTGTCGAGCGCAAGGCGATACAGCTCGACCACGTCGTCGATGAACACGTTCGACCAGATGTTGCCGCCGCTGCCCACGTGCCGCACGATGCCGCTCTTTTGCGCCTGGCGCACGAGGCGCGGCAGTTGCACGCTGGCGCTGCCTTTCACTGCGCCATGTCCGTAGATCAGCGTGTTGCACAGCACGGATGAGCGGACGCCGCGCTTCGCCGCGTCGAGCACGAGGTTGTCGATTGCGACGCGCGGCGCTTTGTCGGCGGTCGGCTCGGGCAACGTGTCTTCCGTGTAGATCCTGTGTCGTATACACATCTCCGACCCCACGCGACCGGCG
>NZ_QBUY01000198.1 GCF_003121405.1 Paraburkholderia sp. C35
GCCCAGGTGGCAAACGGTGTGTAGGTTGTCGCACATTCTGCGTCGGCGATCCTACAAGACACACCGCCTTTGCTTTTCAGTCCGGAGTGATGCGTATAAGGCGCGACAGCCGACACACCGTTTGCCACCTAGGCGGCCTGGGCCGAACTGGCAAGGCCTGCTGAGACGCGGGTGCTTGAAGAGGGTGATGCGCTCTTAAAGAGCGCTGGCAGCGGGCATCAAGAAGAGTGACGCCGTGTGAAGGATAGGACCGGCTGGGGGCCCGCAGGCAACTACAAGAACTGGCGGTGTTCAGCGGCTTTCTTTTGCCTACTTTTCTTTGCCGCGGCAAAGAAAAGTAGGTGCTGCCCCGCACAGGGGCGACGCGTGAAACACCGATACGAAATCGCGGATGCCAGCGCCGAGGCCAAACCGCGGATGCCACCGAAACCCACCCCGTATCACAAAGCCCCCTGACCAACGGTCAAACCACCGTAAGCCAGAGTAACATGGCGTTTTCACCCTGTTCTCCGCCGCTCTCGAACCGGCAAATCATCACCATGCATCATTACCTGCCGATCCTGCTGCAAATCGCCCTCGTCTATCTGATCGCGCTGATCAGCCCCGGCCCCAACTTCTTCATGATCACGCAGCTCTCGCTGGCGGGCCGTCGCGGGCTGGGCGCGGCATCGGCGCTGGGCGTCGGCACGGGATCGACCATCTGGGCCTCGCTAGCGATGCTCGGCTTTGCCACCGTGCTGCAACGGATCGACTGGCTGTATAGCGGTATCCGCATCGCAGGTGCGGTCTATCTGGTGTGGTTCGGCATCAAGCTCGTACGTTCGAGCACGAAACGCGGCGACGCCGTCGTCGTGGCTGTCGATCTGCCGCCTGCCAACGACCGTGGCGCGCATATCCGCGCGTGGCGCACGGGCATGCTCACGTGCCTGACGAACCCGAAATCCTGCGCGTTCTGGACCAGTATCTTCGCGACGCTGTTTCCGGCGCATCCGCCGCTGTGGTTCTACGGCGTGGCGCTCGCGATGATCGGCATGATGTCGGTGGGCTGGTATGGCAGCGTCGCGTTGATGTTCGCCACCGAGCGCACGCAACGCGGCTATCGGCGCCTGCGCCGGCCAATCGACGGCGTGTGCGGCGCCGTGCTGGTCGGTCTCGGCGCGAAACTCGCGGCGGAAAGCTGAACGTCACGCGGCCTTCCACGCGCGGTTTCCAGCTTCGCGAGAAGGGTCAATGCTGCAGCGCGTGATACGTTTCCGGTATTATTCCGAGATAGCGCCTACCAGCGCCCGTTTTCGTTGCACGGTCGCCATCTCAGATGGCCGATGGGCAGACTCCCGTCGAGCGGCAACCGCCCGGCGTCCGTCGCGGATGGACGGGACTCCGAGGGCAACACCCACGCGAGTCATCCGGGCACAGACCCAACGCCGCGCCACCCCAGCAGTACATCCTTGCCGCGCCGCGGCTGGCCTCTCCGGCACAACCGGACGACCGCCGCGCCGGTACTTGTGACAACCAGCTTGACAGCCCACATTCACCGCCCAACCCGCCGCGGCAATGCCCGGTACGGTAACGCGGTAAAATAGCGGATTGCGCATCATTCCCGGGTTGTTTACCCGGCTCGGGACGATGCATTGCCTTTGCCGTGCCGGCCCGCTTTTATGTGGCCGACCTTGTTTTCGCACCATCGAAGAAGCCATGAGCAACCTGAATCCACAAACCGTCCTGAGCGTCCATCACTGGACCGATACGCTTTTCAGCTTCACCTGCACGCGCGACGCGTCGTTCCGCTTCGAAAATGGCCAGTTCACGATGGTCGGTCTCGAAGTCGACGGCAAGCCGCTGATCCGTGCGTACAGCATGGCGAGCGCCAACTACGAAGAAAACCTCGAATTCCTCAGCATCAAGGTGCAGGACGGCCCGCTGACGTCGCGTCTCCAGCATTTGAAGGTGGGTGATCAGGTTCTGATCGGCAAGAAGCCGACGGGCACGCTGATGGCCGACAACCTGCTGCCCGGCAAGACCCTGTGGCTGCTGTCCACCGGCACGGGCCTCGCGCCCTTCATGTCGATCATTAAGGACCCGGACGTTTACGACCGCTACGAGCGCGTGGTGCTGACGCACACCTGCCGTTTCGTCGACGAACTGGCGTACAAGGAATACATCACGGATCACCTGCCGGCGCACGAGCACCTCGGCGAACTGATCCAGGAAAAGCTGGTGTACTACCCGACGGTGACGCGCGAACAATTCGCGAACCGCGGCCGCATCACCGACCTGATCGAAACGAAGAAGCTGTTCGAAGATCTCGACCTGCCGCACTTCTCGCTCGAAAACGACCGCGTGATGCTCTGCGGCAGCCCGCACATGCTGCGCGACACGCGTGAGCTGCTCGACAGCCTCGGCTTCCAGGAAGGCAGCAACAACAAACCTGGCCACTACGTCATCGAAAAGGCGTTCGTGGGCTAAAAACCTGCCTCACGAGCCGTCTGCAGCACCCGAAACCGGAGCCTTCGCGCTCCGGTTTTTCTTTTGGCGCGCACTTTTCGCAAGGGCTGTCGGATCCGACCTGGAGGTGCCGGAATCGCGTCGGATACAGCGTTACAAATCCACCCGCCGAAAGTTAACTTTGGCTGTAGGAATTTGTCTGACATAAACCCAGCCTAGCGCTTCAACTATTGCGTTAACTTTGCGCTGCAAGCCAATATGGACGGGCATTTTTTCTTTTTTTAAGATATGATCCCAGCGCAGCAGCATTTGACAGACTATTAACGAAACTGTCTTATTTTTGTTACAGAATGTAAATTGCGTTACGTCCACGGCGTAGCGTTTTTCCGTCGTGGCAGTTCCTGCGGCGGACATATCTGGGGGGCAGGGTTCGCATGCGTTCTTTCGTCTATTTGCTGCCGGTGCGTCGCTGTGACGCCGGCGATTTCGCGTCGTGAGCACGGCCGTGGAAACATCGATCGTGGTGCCGATGCATGCGCACGGCGCGGCAACGCGCACGGGCGACGTGCGGCGCGCATCGTCGAATGCACCGGTGAGCCGTCGTGCCAGCAAGGCCGCGACGCCCGCTGCGTCGGTCACACCAGCCGCAGCCGTCGAAGAACTCGAACGCCTGCAGGCGCGGGTTCGCGAACTGGCCGCCGAACTGCTGCTCTCCCAGGAAGCCACCCGCCGTCACGTCGCGCAGGAACTGCACGACAACCTCGGCGCCGAACTGACGGCCGCGCGTTTCGCATTCGCCAATGTCGAAACCTGGCTGCCCGCCGACGCTCCGCCCCAATGCAGCTCCGCCCTAGAAGCCGCGCAACGATCGCTCGACGCCGTCACGGAAGCCGTACAGCAGGCTGTCGGCGAACTGCACGCACCGACGCTCGATAAAGGCATCGTCAGCGCGCTGTCGCACTGGACCAGCAGCTTCGCCAACCGCACGGGCCTGCGCATGAGCTTCGTGTGTGCCGCCGATGCGCGCCTCACGCGCCTGCCCGACGACGCGTCGCTGGCCGTGTTCCGCGTTGCGCAGGAAGCACTGAACAACGTCGCCAAGCACGCACGCGCATCAGGCGCCGATATGCGGATCGAAACCACCACCCAGCATCTGAGCATCGTCGTCAGCGACGACGGCATCGGCATTCCGCCGCGCGCCGGCGAGGACGAGCGCAAGTTCGGGCTGGCCGGCATGCGCGCGCGCTGCACCGCGTTCGACGGCGAACTGCGCGTCGAGCCGCCGGCTGGTCAGGCGCGCGGCACGACCGTGCATGCGCGCTTCGCGTGGAAAGCGCTGCTCGGCAACGCGTCGCGCCCGCGCGCGCGGCGCACCGCCATCCGTCTGTGATCCGTTTTCGATCCGCCAGCAATCCGTTAGTGAACACTGACTTACCGTTATGAGCCTGCGCATTCTGATTGCCGAAGATCACGCCGTCGTTCGACAGGGCGTGCGGCAACTGCTGATCGACCGCGGCGTCGCCGACGACGTCGCCGAGGCGCAGTCGGGTGCCGAGGTGCTCATGGAAGCATCGCGGCACGTGTACGACGTGATCCTGCTCGACATTTCGTTGCCGGACATGAATGGCGTCGAAGTACTCAAACGCCTGAAACGCAAGCTGCCGCGCGTTCCTGTGCTGATGTTTTCGATGTACCGCGAGGATCAGTACGCGGTGCGCGCGCTGAAGGCAGGCGCCGCGGGTTATCTGTCGAAGACCGTCGATGCCGCGCAGATGATCGCGGCGATCCAGCAGGTCGCGGCGGGCCGCAAATACGTGAGCCCGGCGATGGCGGAAGCGCTGGCCGACTACGTTTCCTTCGACGGCGAGCAGTTGCCGCACGAAAAGCTCTCCGACCGCGAATACCAGACGCTGTGCATGCTCGCTTCGGGCAAGCGGCTGACGGACATTGCGATCGCGCTGTCGCTGTCGGTGAAAACGGTGAGCGTCTACCGCACGCGGCTGCTCGAGAAAATGAAGCTGCGCAACAACGCTGAGCTAACCTTCTATGTCATGAGCAACCGTCTCGTCGATCTGAATCCGGCGATGACGGTCTGACGCTGGCGGGCGCGCCGCGTCCGCGGCGCACTGTCGTTGTGCACTACGAAAGGCCGTCCGGCCCGTTTCCGCTAAAATTGCGGGTTTTCCCCGACATGAGGCGCGCCCACACGCGTGCTGAACAGGAGACCCCGCCAAATGTCCCTCTTTCGTAAGAAGAACGTCGAGCACATGATCGCCGGCGCGCAGGCTGCCGGCCTGAAGAAAGCGCTCGGCGCGCTCGATCTGACCTTTCTCGGCGTCGGCGCCATCATCGGCACCGGCATTTTCGTGCTCACGGGCACGGGCGCGGTGCAGGCCGGCCCGGCGCTGATGCTGTCGTTCATTATCGCGGCCATCGCGTGCGGTTTCGCGGCGCTGGCGTACGCGGAATTTGCCTCGACGATTCCCGTCGCCGGTTCGATCTACACGTATTCGTATGCGACGCTCGGCGAACTGGCAGCGTGGATCATCGGCTGGGATCTGATGCTCGAGTATGGGCTGGCGACATCGGCGGTGTCGGTCGGCTGGTCGGGGTATCTGCAATCGCTGCTGTCGGGTTTCGGCATTTCGCTGCCCGTTGCGCTGACGGCGGCGCCCGGCGCGCAGCCCGGCCACGAGACGCTGGTCAACCTGCCCGCTTTCCTCGTGATGATGGCGATCACGGCGCTGCTGTCGGTTGGCATTCGCGAATCGACGCGCGTTAACAATCTGATGGTGGCGATCAAGGTGACGGTGGTGCTGCTGGTGATCGTCGTCGGGGTGTTCCATGTGAAGCCGGAGAACTGGCATCCGTTCATGCCGAACGGCATGTCGGGCGTGTTCGGCGCGGCGGCGGTGATGTTCTTCGCGTTTATCGGCTTCGATTCGGTGTCGTCGGCGGCTGAGGAGGTGAAGGATCCCAAACGCGATCTGCCGATCGGGATCATTGCTTCGCTCGGTGTGTGCGCGGTGTTGTATGTGGCCGTGGCCGCTGTCGTGACGGGCATCGTGCCGTCGGCGCAGTTCGCCAATATTTCGCATCCTGTTTCGTATGCGCTGCAGGTTGCCGGTCAGAACTGGGTGGCGGGCTTCATCGACCTTGGCGCCGTGCTTGGCATGCTGACGGTGATTCTGGTGATGGCTTACGGTCAGACGCGGGTGATCTTCGCGATGTCGCGGGATGGCTTGCTGCCTGCGGCGCTTTCCAAAGTGCATCCGAAGTTTGCTACGCCGTTTGCTACCACCTGGCTGGTGGGGATCGTGTTTGGTCTGATCGGCGCACTCGTGCCGTTGAATGTGCTCGCCGAGCTGATCAATATCGGTACGCTGGCGGCTTTCTCGATGGTGTCGATTGCTGTGCTCGTGTTGCGGCGCACACATCCTGATCTGCCGCGGGCGTTCACTTGCCCTGGCGTGCCCGTTGTGCCCATTCTTGCTGTGGCTTCCTGCCTGTTTCTGATGCTGAATCTCAGCAAGGTTACCTGGATTGCGTTTGTGATCTGGCTGGCGATTGGGATGCTGGTTTATTTCGGGTATTCGCGGCGGCATTCGAAGTTGGCTGGTTGAGGTTTTTTTTTGCCTGCGGCGTTTGGGGTTGTTGGTTTTGCTCTGCGCTGGCTTCCGCGGCTTGGCCTCGGCGCTGGCATCCGCGGTTTGTTAGTGGTTCTTCTCGCGTCGCCCCTGTGCGGGGCAGCACCTACTTTTCTTTGCCGCGGCAAAGAAAAGTAGGCAAAAGAAAGCCGCTAAA
>NZ_QBUY01000199.1 GCF_003121405.1 Paraburkholderia sp. C35
ATAAGGCGCGACAGCCGACACACCGTTTGCCACCTGGGCGGCCTGGGCCGAACTGGTAAGGCTCGCTGAGACGCGGGTGCTTGAAGAGGGTGACGCGCTCTTAAAGAGCGCTGGCAGCGGGCATCAAGAAGAGTGATGCCGTGTGAAGGATAGGCCCGGCTGGGGGCCCGCAGGCAACTACAAGGATTGGCGGTGTTTAGCGGCTTTCTTTTGCCTACTTTTCTTTGCCGCGGCAAAGAAAAGTAGGTGCTGCCCCGCACAGGGGCGACGCGTGAAGTACTGATACCAATTCGCGGATGCCAGCGAACCCAAACCAAAACCAAACCAAAAACCATCACCCTCGAGCCACGCGCAGCGGCAACTCAACCTTAGGCATCAACTTCCCCGCAACCCAAACCCGCACGGTAAGCGCAGCAATCATCAAAATAACGCCGTTAGCAACAACAAAAAGCCCCACAGCCAACCACTCGATCTCACCGGTCGCACCGCGCTCAACCATCCTCATAGCAAGCGTCGGCATCGCAGCAGCACCAAATGTAAAAGCCCAATACGAAGGCACAAACCCTTGTCGCCGGATCCACGGCAGCAAACGCACCATCATCAGCGCCTGATACAACCCATACCCAAGCAGAACAAAAGCAAACAGATCCGGCACACCATGCGTGATGCTCATATACGCCACGCCTCCCACCACAGGCGGCGCAACCTGAATCCCAAGCAAGGGCCGCAGCGCCTCAGGCAACGGCGTATGCACCGCCGCCCGATGCAGCACCCCCGATTCGGTCGCAAGCCACGACAACACCCCCGCGCCGAAGAACAGCATGCCAATCTGCGTCCAGCCAAACGAAGCCGCTGCCGTCGCCGCGACAAAACTCGGCGCCACGGCAGGCAGATAGATCGCAGGCGTCGTCAGTTCAGGATTGCGTCCGCCTTGCCAGATGCGTCCCTGCAGATGTACACCCACGGCAAGCTGTACAACGGTCGAGACCACAAACACGACAAGCCCCGCCGTATGTGAATAATTAGCGAGCGCCATCGCTGCCAGCAGGCTCGACGTCGCCCCTAACGCGATGAACGACGATTGCACCGGATGTTGCCACTCCGCCTGTGCCTGCTCGCGCTGCAGCAGCCACTTGCGCGCATAACTCACCAGCACGATTGCCCACACGACGAGTGCCCCAATCGTCAGCACATCGACGATCTCCGACGGCACGGTCCAGATACGCGCCGCAACGCGCCACGCATTGGCCAGAGCCAGTGCACCAACAGCAATGCCGAAAAAGGAAGCGGGCATCACCGTATCGTTTGTCTTCGATTGCATGTCACTCTCCTGTTCCATTTGCGTCGCAGTCACTGCTTACTGCGTTGCGCCGATGAAAAGCACTGTAAAGGTGGCACCTCTGCGCGCGAATGCCGCGCCGACTCGACAACATGCTCGATCGGATCATCGGCTTCGGAAAATCGCACACGCAGCGCGCAATGAGCCGATCGGGCAGGAATGTGAGCCGCGCGAGCATGGGCCGCGCGCACCGCCGTTCGTATGCTCGGCGCTCCCGTTTTCATCATGGAGTTTTCGTCAGACATGAAGTCCGTTGCATCGACGCTTCGCAGCCTTGCGGCCTCTGTCATCGCGACATGTATCTGCGTCGCCGTGCCGGCGCTCGCAGCAGAGCCCGTCACGTCCGCCGCCATCTATCAGTCGCGGTTGCAGCCGCTCGACGGCAAGCTCGAATCGCTCGACCGCTATCGCGGACATGCGCTCGTGGTCAATTTCTGGGCGCCTTGGTGTGGTCCCTGCAGGACGGAAGTGCCCGAATTCGTCGCGCTACAGGACGCCTGGCGCGGCAAGGCGCAATTCATCGGTGTCGCGCTCGACGAGGCTGCGTCCGTCCGCGCATTCGCGCACGACTATGGGATCAATTACCCGCTTTATCTCGCAGGCATGGGCGGTATCGCCGTCATGCTGCGTGAAGGCGATACGCGTGGCGCGGTGCCCTTTACGGTCGTCTATGACGGCAGCGGCCACAAGGTCGGCACCATCACCGGGCTGGCAAGCCGCGAGCGACTCGAAGCGCTGCTGCAGACGGCCACTGCGGGCGTTGGCTCGCGTCCCGCCGGACAATGAACCTGCATGCGTGCCAGCTACCTAGTGCGAACGGCTGCCGCGTTCGGCGCTGCAATCCAGCCTTTCCGCCGATGCCTGCAACGCAGCCCTCACACGCGACATCGCTTGCGGCGAATCGACCAGCACGGCATCCATCTGCAGACAGGCTGCCTCGCGGTAGGCCTCGGCATCGTTCACGGCGAAAGCGACCAGCCATGTATCGGCGGCGCGGCGAAAGCATTGCACCGATGCCGGTGTCCATGTGCGCGCAACGAAATTCGAACGTCCCTCGCCCAGCGTGAATCGCTCGATCACCTCGACTTTGCGATCCAGTTCGAAGCCCGCGTGCGTAGCCGCTCGCGGCACCTCGCACTGCCCTGTCAGCGCGACGCCGAATAGCCGCTCGCGCGTCGCATCGCGCGACTCGAACACGCGTGCCTGCGGATAACGTGCAAATGCCGTTTGATAGTCGGCTTCCGTCGAATACAGCGTGACGCGCGGCCACTCATTCAGTGCATCGAGCACGCGCGCGACAGCAGCAGCTTGCGGCGCGGCCGGTAATGCCTTCATGTCGAGCACGACGGGAACGTTGGCGGGAATGATGCGCAGCGCGTCTTCGAGTGTTGGAATGCCGACAGGCTTCTGCCGATAAGGCCTGATACCCGGCGCTTGCGGCGCTTCGAATTGCCAGCCTGCGTTGACGCGCGCCAGTTCGGCTGCGGTGAGGCTCGCTACGGGGCCGTTCGCATCCGTCAACGCCGACAGGTCTTTCGGTCGATACAGCACCGGCACGCCATCGCGGCTCAGCTGCACGGTGAGCCAGATGACGTCGGCGTGATTTGCGAGCGCGCCCTGAATGGCCGCCAGCGTGTTCTCGGGATTGTCAGCAGTGCCACCGCGATGGGCGATCAGCGCGGGCCATGTGCGCGTGTCAGCTGAGGGAGACGGCGCAACCGCGGTGTCCGTCGTGCAGGCTGCAAGGCTCGCGAGAACCGCGATAGCAAAGAGATACCCCGTTATCCGCATTCGATGCATGAGTGTCGTGAATGTTCGCGCCGCGCACGCGGCAACGCGTCATGGTAGTCGCGAGCGACACTGTGCGCCTGCCATGCGCAACACTTGATGACACTTTGCGATCGAATGCGAGTGCGAAGCCTGGTATGCCTTCACGCAGGATCGCGCGCGGCGGCCATCTGGATCAACGCCTTCGCTTTCGCGAGCGGCTCGACCATCGCTGCGTCGAGTCCATAGCCGTCGACCAGCACGCCCGTGATGTCTTCGATGGCGAGCCACGTGACGCGCGCTTCGTCCTCCCACACCTGCGCCTTGAGCGGCAGCAGCAGCCCTGCGCATGGGTTCGCCTGCATGACGGGCGTGCCGCCCTTCGGGTTGCCGAACACGAGGAGACGCGTTGGGCGCAGCGTCATGCCTGCCTGCGCGGCGGCATCGGCCTGATCGATATCGACGAAGATCGTCATGCCCTTGTCGGCCAGCAGGCCGCGCAGGCGCGCGACCGTGACGGAAAAGCCGTGCTCGCTCCTGAACGTCGCAACCGACGCGGGACATTTCACTGCTTCAGTCATTGCACACTCCGGTGATGGCGTCTCACCGCAGTGTAGTCATTGCGATGCAACAACAGAAGCAGAAGCTTGCCCGGCCATCGCACGGAAATTCTCCGGCGTGGCGAAGCCCAGATACTGCGCCTGCATGTCGGGCGTCAGCACTTCGATCAGCGTGCTGTTCTCGATCCACAGTTCGATCACGTCGAAGAAGTTGTTGCCGCGCGTGCAGCGCACCGCGCGCCAGCCTTCGCGCTCGCCGATCGCAATCACCTGCTCTGCCGTCAACGGTGACGCCACGGCCATATGGAATCCGCTGTATTGCGCGCGCGAGGCCGCCAATTCGCCGATCGGCTCGCGTGTGTCGCCGGGTGTGAGAGTCAGGTTGCTCGGATAGGTCTCGATGATCGTGCCGCGGTCGTCACCCGCAATGGCCATCCACGCGCCTTCGAAAGGCGAAAACGGTGCAGCGAAACCGCCCCACAGTTCAGCGAGGGTACGCGCGACGCGCTCGGGGTGTTGCGTGGGAATGGACGCGTGAAAGATCATCGAAGCTCTCCAGTGACTCGTGACGTGACGAACGGTGCTCAGGCGTAGTAACGCTGCTGCTACGCGCCGCCGGTTGTATTTTTTCTTGTCACGCGTTGCATGGACGATGCAGCGGCAGTACGGTGAGTAGTAGAACGGAAGCGATTTGCCGCGTTTAAAAACGAAGCTGCGGAATAAGCCTGTCGATGCGCGCTCATGCGGCATCGTTCGCCATGCTAGAAGCGCAGTGACGCTCGTCCAATCGGGAGTTTTACTAACAGCTTTCTATTCATCTGACGAAGTGCCTGCAGAAAAAGAAAACGCCCACCATGACGGCGGGCGTTTTGCTTTCGAAGCGGAGATGCTACAGCGACGCTACTGGAGCATCAGACAGCCATTACCGTGACAGCCTTCGTCACGAGGTAGGCTTCCATCGCTTCCGGACCGCCTTCCGAGCCGTAGCCCGAATCCTTGACGCCGCCGAACGGCATTTCCGGCGTCGGCGTGGCGGGCTGGTTGATCCACAGCATGCCGACTTCGAGGTTCTGCGACAGCAGATGCACGTTGCGGAACGACTTCGTGAACGCGTAGCCTGCAAGGCCGAACGGCAGACGGTTCGCTTCGGCGATAGCATCTTCGAGCTTGTCGAAGCCGCGGATCGCAGCGATCGGGCCGAACGGTTCGTTGTTGAACACATCGGCTTCGAGCGTGACGTCGGTCAGCACGGTCGGCGCGAAGAAGTTGCCTTCCGAGCCGATGCGCTCACCACCCGTCGCGACCTTGGCGCCCGTGGCGCGCGCGTTTTCGACGATGCTCGCCATGGCCGTCAGACGGCGCGAGTTGGCGAGCGGCCCGAGTTGCGTGCCTTCCGCGAGGCCATCGCCGACCTTGAGGCTTTCTGCGTGCTTGACGAGCGCCGCCGCGAATTCTTCACGGATGCTGTTGTGCACGAGGAAACGTGTCGGCGAGATGCACACCTGACCGGCGTTGCGGAATTTCGCGCCGCCTGCTGCCTTGACGGCGAGCGCGACGTCCGCGTCTTCTGCGACGATCACGGGCGCGTGGCCGCCGAGTTCCATCGTGGCGCGCTTCATGTGCTGGCCGGCGAGTGCCGCCAGTTGCTTGCCGACGGGCGTCGAGCCCGTGAACGTGACCTTGCGGATCACGGGATGCGGAATCAGGTAGCTCGAGATTTCAGCGGGATCGCCGAACACGAGACCAACCGTGCCGGCGGGCACGCCGGCATCGACGAAGGCCTGCAGCAGTTGTGCGGGCGACGCGGGGGTTTCTTCCGGTGCTTTCACGAGGAACGAGCAGCCGCTTGCCAGCGCGGCGCTGAGCTTGCGCACGACCTGGTTGACGGGAAAGTTCCACGGCGTGAACGCAGCGACGGGACCGATCGGTTCCTTGAGGACGAGCGATTGCGCGTTCAGGTTACGTGACGGCACGACACGGCCATAGACGCGGCGGCCTTCGTCCGCAAACCATTCGATGATGTCGGCAGCCGACAGTACTTCGATGCGTGCTTCCGCGAACGGCTTGCCCTGTTCCTGCGTCATCAGACGCGCGATGTGGTCGGCGCGCTCGCGCACGAAGCCGGCCGCCTTGCGCATGGTCGTGGCGCGTTCGTTGGCGGGCACCTTGCGCCATGCTTCGAAGCCCTTTTGCGCGGCTTCCAGTGCGCGGTCCAGATCGGCCTTGCCCGCATGCGCGACCTTGCCGATAGGCTTGCCGGTGGCGGGGTTGACGACATCGATGGTCTTGCCGCTGGCGGCGTCGCACCATTCGTTGTTGATCAACAGGCGGGTGTCAGAGTAGCTGCTCGATGTGACCATGCTGTGTTCCTGGGGTTTTTGCGCGCGGTGCGCGTGGGCTGGAATTTTTTCGGTGGGAATGTCGATGTTAGCTGATTGGGGGGAAGTTTGCTGGGGCGCTTGTCGTTTTCGTCTGCGACGGTTTTGGGTGTTTTTTTGTTGGCGTTCGCGGTTTTGTGGTGGCGTCCGCTTTTTGTTAGTGGTCTGCTGGTGTTGCCCCTGTGCGGGGG
>NZ_QBUY01000019.1 GCF_003121405.1 Paraburkholderia sp. C35
GGACCCGCAAACAAGTACAAGGGCTGGCGGTGTTCAGCGGCTTTCTTTTGCCTACTTTTCTTTGCCGCGGCAAAGAATAGTAGGTGCTGCCCCGCACAGGGGCGACGCATGAAGCCCAAACATCAAATCGCGGATGCCAGCAAAAGCAAAAACAACGGCAACAGCAACAGCAACAGCAACAGCAAAAACCTACCGAACGATCCCCCTCATCCCCGAACTAATCCTCCGCCGATACTCCGAATCCCGCGTAGCGAGCCAATAATAGAGTGGCGAGGTCAAAACGAGCCCAATAACCCATGAAAGATCAGCACCATCGAGATACCCCGGCACAGGCCCGGCATACATCGGCGTATTCATAAACGGAATCTGCACAGCAATCCCAATCGCATACGCAATCAAGGCCTGCGGATTAAAGCGCCCATAAATACCGCCATCGGCCTGAAAGATCGAATCGATATCGTACTTGCCCTTATGAATCACATAGAAGTCGATCAGATTGATCGCGGTCCACGGCACGAGCACGACCAGCAACGCGAGCACCAGATCCACCAGATTGCCAACGAAATTCGTCGAAGCACCAATCGCCGCATAACAGCACGCAGCAAGAATAACGACAGAGAACACCGCACGCGTCTTCGCAGTAGGAATCCACCGATAAGCAAACGTCTGCACAGACGTAATCGAAGCCAGCACCGCGCCATACAGATTCAACGCGTTATGGCTGATCACGCTAAGCAGAAACAGCACGAGCATGGGCAATCCAAGCGGTCCCGTCGCCTGCTTGACGGCGTCCATTGCATCGACGCCCGGCGGCACCGCCAGCACGGCCACCGCACCGAACACAAATGCCAGCGTCGAGCCAATCGTGCAGCCCAGATACGTCGCCCAGAACGTCGATGCAACGCTCACATTCGCGGGCAAATAGCGGGAATAGTCGGAAACATAAGGCGCAAACGCAATCTGCCACAGCGCAGACAACGAAACCGTCGCAAGCCATCCAGCGATATTGAAGCCGCCGCGCGTCAGAAAGTCCGCCGTCGATACATGCGTCAGGATGTACCCGAAGCCAACAGCAATCCCAATCCCAAGCACCCACGTACCGATGCGATTCAGAATGTGAATGAACCGGTAACCGATGATGCCGATCAGCCCCGACCCCAGCGCGCCCACCACGATGCCCGTGGGAATCGATACCGTCGATTCGATGCCGTGCAGCGATTTCCCCGCCAGCACGATGTTCGATGCGAAGAAGCCGACATACATCACGCCTGCAATCACCGTGACCAGCAACGCGCCCCACGAGCCGAACTGGGCGCGGCTCTGGATCATCTGCGGTATGCCCATCTGCGGGCCCTGCGCCGAATGCAACGCCATCAGCACGCCACCCACCGCCTGCCCGACGATGATCGCGACAATGCCCCACATCAGGTTCAGATGGAACAGCTGCACGCCCAGCGCGCCCGTCACGATCGGCAACGGCGCAATGTTGCCGCCAAACCAGAGCGTGAACAGATCGCGCACCTTGCCGTGCCGGTCTTCGGGTGGCACATAGCCAATGGTGTGTTTCTCGATCAATTGCGAAGCCTTGCTATCCGTGGTCGCCACGTTGCTGTCTCCTGTCTCGCGCAGCTGTGCTGCCGAATTGAGCGGCTCGGGTTTCATCCCGAACGCGCGCGTTGCTTGCGTCCACGCATTCGAATCACGCAGCGGACGTCGTTGAAAGGTAATCCGCCAGTCGCGCCAACATCGCATCGCAGCGTTCCAGCTGCTCGACGGTGACGAATTCGTCTGGCTTATGACCCTGATCCATGCTGCCGGGTCCGCAGACCACTGCAGGAATGCCAGCCTGATTGAACAGCCCGCCTTCCGTGCCGAATGCAACCGTGCCGAAGTCGCTCGATCCGCATAGCTGTGCGAGCAGACGCGCCGCATCGCTTTCGGGTGATGTCGCGAGACCCGGATACGCCGACAACGACTCGAAGCGGATATCGGTCTCCGCATTCACGGCATGCATTTTCGGCAGCAACTGGTGTTGCGCGAACGTGTGCAATTGGTCGGCGACCTGCGTTGCGTCGTAGCCCGGCAGCGCGCGCACTTCGAAATCGAACTCGCATTCGGCAGGCACAATGTTCAGCGCGCGGCCGCCTTTGATCACACCTGTCTGCACGGTCGAATAAGGTGGATCGAATCGATCGTCATGATGATCAGGCGCCGACAGCTGCTCGCCAATGTCTTCCAGATGACTGATCAGACGCGCCGCATATTGAATCGCGTTGACGCCATAAGGCGCATACGCCGAATGACACGGTGCGCCTTTCACCTGGCAGCGCATCGCCAGCTTGCCTTTGTGCCCGAGTACCGGCTTCAGTTCGGTCGGCTCGCCGATCAGGCACAGCGCGGGCTTGTGCGGCCGCTTATCGAGTTCGGCCAGCATCGGACGCACGCCCAGACAGCCCACTTCTTCGTCGTACGAGAACGCGAGATGGACAGGCACCTTAAGATCGCGCGCGACGAATAAAGGCACTGCTGCCAGCACCGAGGCGATAAAGCCCTTCATATCGGCCGCACCGCGCCCATACAGGCGCCCTTCGCTTTCGCTCAGGCGGAATGGTTCGACCGTCCACGGCTGGCCATCGACAGGCACCACATCGGTGTGGCCCGACAGCACGATGCCGCCGCTCGTGTCAGGCCCGATCGTCGCGAACAGATTTGCCTTGGTACGCGGCTCGTTGTAGAACAGTTCGCTGCGCACACCACAATCGCCGAGATAGTGCCGGATGAACTCGATCATCTCCAGATTGGAGTCGCGGCTCACGGTGGGAAACGCAATCAGCCGTTCGAGCAGCGCGCGGCTCGATCTGTCATTCATCGCCGGGCACTCCGTAGCTCGGCGCAGCCGTCGGGTTCAATGCGCGCGTCACGTAGTCCTGCATTTGCGGCTTGTACGCCTGCCACAGGCCGTCGAGCTTGCCGATAGGATCGTCATCGGCCCAATCCATGCGCAGATCGACGATCGGCCAGCTCAGGTCGCTGACCACCTTCAACGCCGCCGAATGCACCGGGCCCGCTTCGCCGCCCGCCGCCATCGCCGCATGCATCGCTGCAAGCAGGCGGTCGGCGAGCATGCCTTTGGTGTTCTCGAAGGCGGGCGTCATCGCTTCGATCACGTGCACGCCCGCGAGCATGTTGCCCGCTGCCACGCATTGATTGCCCGCCACCGCGTGATAGGTGCCCAGCGCTTCCTTGCCGCTGAAGAACGCGGTACGTCCGCGCGCATCGATCACCGTCACCTGCCGGTACTCGCTCCAGTCGTTTGCGCCGAGCGCACGATCGAGCGCCGCTGCAGGATCGAGCAAGGTGTTCTGCAGCAGATCGAGAATCTGCGGACCGAGCGCAGGCAGCGTCACGTTCTGCGTCGCCACCGCGCCCACACCTGCGCGCAGCCACGGGCAACGCGCGCCGACTGCAATGCTCGAAGAACTGATTGCGATGCCGAGCTGCCCCGTTTGCGCGCAGCGTCCGACGATAGAAAATGTCATGCTCTGCTCCTTTTCAAGCCTGAGCCGGCGTCCATCCTTCCGGAATCACGGCGATCACGTCGATCTCCATCAGCCACGTCGGCTGCCCCAATGCGACCACCGTGAGACCCGTCGAAATCGGGAACACACCCTTCAGCCATTTGCCGACTTCCTGATACACCGGCTCGCGATGACGCACGTCGGTCAGGAACGTGGTTGTCTTGACGATATGCGACAGATCGCTGCCCGCTTCTTCGAGCAACTGCTTGACGTTCTTCATCGCCTGCTCGGCTTGCGCACGCGGATCGCCGAGTCCGACCAGCTTGCCGTCGAAGTCGGTTCCGACCTGGCCGCGCACATAGACGGTATTACCCGCGCGCACGGCCTGACACAGATCGTTGTCGAGTGTCTGGTTCGGATACGTGTCCTTCGTGTTGAACATGCGGATGCGAGTGTGCGTAGGTTGGCTCATCGATATACCTTGATACGGAAGAATTGGAGAATGCGGTGCGGGGTCGGGCAGTGCTGTCGCTTTAGCTCAGATTCATTTCGCTGACCTTGCTCGCGTCTGCTGCGTTGTCGCTGTGCGGCTCTTGTGCGTGCGTTGCCGGCGCATCGTAGTAAGCGAGATATTTGCGCTGCGTCGCGATGTGATCGGCAACATGCTTCGCGTCGTGCCACACGCCCCAGATGAACGCGGACCCGCGGCGCGACAGCCACGGCAGCCCCAGAAAATAGACACCCGGTTCTTTCGACACACCGCGCTGATGTTTGGGCTTGCCCTTCTCGTCGAATGCATCGACTTGCAGCCAGCGGAAATCGACGGCATAGCCGGTCGCCCAGATGATCGACGTGACACCGGCTTCCGCCAGATCGAGTTCGAGGATCGGATTCGTCAGGCAATCGGGATCGGCGGGAATGTGGCGCGCTTCCGGTTCTTCCGGCAGATCGAGGCCGTTGCGTGCCGCGTAGGCATCTGCTGCGTCGAGTAGCGACAGATAGTTCTCGTCGCCGCGTGCGATGTTGTCGGCGAGATCGGTATCGAAGATGACACGCGTATCGTCGAACGATTTCGTCAGGCCGACCAGGTTCACGCCCTGATGCGCGAGCCGACGGAAATCCACCGTATGGCCGCCGCGCGCGCCGCTGACTGCAATGGTCACGTGCTCCTTGCCGGGGCGCATCACTTCGGCATCCCACTCGCCGAGCACGCCGCGCCACCAGCAGAAGTCGCGCCCACGATAGCCGCGCGGCGGACGATCATGCGGCCCCACTGACAGATAGACCTGCCGTCCCGCGCGCTGCAGTTCGTCTGCAATCTGCACGCCAGACGAACCCGCGCCCACCACCAGCACGCCGCCTGCGGGCAGCTGCTGAGGGTTGTGATAATCGGCGGAATGAATCTGTGTCAGGCGCTCCGACTTCGGCGCGATAGCGGGAATCAACGGACGCTGGAACGGCCCCGTCGCGACCACCACACGGTTCGCCTCATATGTGCCATCGGACGTCTCCACCGTGAAACCCTGGCGGCCTGCATTGCGCACCACTTTCTTCACTTCGACGCCCGTGCGGATCGGCGCATCGAATTTCTGCGCGTAGGCAACGAAGTAATCCGCCACCTGATCTTTCGACGCAAAACCATCGGGATCGACCTCGGCGAATTCCAGATTCGGAAAACGATCGTGCCAGGCGGGACCGTTCGCGACCAGCGAATCCCAGCGCCCCGTGCGCCAGCGCTCGGCGATGCGCGCACGCTCCAGCACCACGTGCGGCACGCCGCTCCTGCTCAAATGTTCGCTCATCGCGACGCCGGCCTGGCGGGCGCCGACCACGAGCGTATCGATTGACGTTGTTTTCACTGCCATGGCTAAGTCCTTCTCAAAGGCGGTTTGATCCGAGCCGTCATGGCTTCGCGTTTCGTTGGCGCGAAGCGGCTTGTCGATCGGCGCGCTGCGCCGTGAATCTGCTGTCTCGAAGCAGAATCTACGCGCGCCATCCGAATCTGAAAAATATATTTAAAAAATGCATTGCATCCGGTTTACCTATGCAGCGTTTTTTGACTGCATCAAAATGGTGCTCAACGAACGCCCAGACATGGAGCATTGCCGATGGAAAACCATCCCCTGCGTTACTCGCTGCGTCAGTTGCGGTATTTCGTGGTGACGGCGGAAACGCTGTCGTTCACGGCGGCAGCAAAGCGCCTGCATATCTCGCAGCCGTCGATCTCGACGGCGCTCGCGGAACTGGAATCGTCGTTTGGCGTGCAGCTCTTCATCCGTCATCACGCGAGCGGCCTGTCGCTCACGCAAGCGGGGCGCGACCTGCTCGGTCAGGCGCGCAATCTTCTGAAGATCGCCGAGGAATTGCAGACTTCGGCCAAAGAGATGGACGGCGGCATGACCGGCTCGATTGCGCTCGGCTGCCTTGTTTCGCTTGCGCCGCCGTTGATGCCGAGGCTGATCGCCCGGTTCGCCGGCGAGCACGCGGGCATTTCGTTTCGCACTGTCGAAGCGCATCAGGACGGTCTGTTGCGCGGTCTGCACGACGGTTCGCTCGACATAGCCTTGACCTATAGCCTCGACCTGACCGAGGACATCGCCTTCACGCCGCTGCTATCGCTGCCGCCGTATGTGATCCTGCCCGCGTCGCACCGGCTGTCGCGCGCGCGCAAGGTTTCGCTGGCGGATCTGCTGCACGAGCCTTATGTGATGCTCGATCTGCCGCATAGCCGCGAGTATTTCGCGGCCCTGTTCGATGCCGTCGGCAGCCGTCCGGTGCCCGCCTTCCGCTCGTCACAGCCGGAAGTCGTGCGCGGCATGGTGGCAAACGGACTGGGCTACAGCATCCTCAATTTCCCGCTCAAATCGAACCGCACGGTGGACGGCGGCGACTTCGTCGTGAAGCGCTTCAAGGACAACGTCAACGCCACCACGCTCGGCATCGCGCAATCGCGCACCATGCGGCCGCGTCAGGTGGTGCAACGCTTCGCGTCGTACTGCGAGACTTATATCCGGCGGCTGCATCTGGACTCCTGAAGCCGTTTCAAACGTGCGTCTAAAGCCACTCGAATCGCGATCCGCGCTGCATAGAAAAAACCTTTGCTTTGCATCTAAAAACAATATTTTGGCTTGGAATTTGGCTTGATAGATTGATGTCCATGTCGAGCGCAACACCGCGTAATCCAGCGCGGACGCGCTCTCGCAAGCTCGAAACCAGGAGGGCGGCATGGCAAACCCGGCAAGGACGATCGCAGTGCAGGCGCTGGTCGACACATTGCAAACCGGTTGCGAACGGCCCTTCAGCGATGCACGCTCGATGCCGCCCGGCGTCTACACATCCCCCGAGTTTCTTGCGCTCGAAGAGCGCAACATCTTTGCGCGTGAATGGCAATGCGTGGGCCGCGCGAGTTCGCTGAAAGCAGCGGGCGACTATCTGACTGCACGCATCGGCGATCAGCCTATCGTCGTGCTGCGCGACGAGCAGATGCAACTGAAGGCGATGTCGAATGTGTGCCTGCATCGTATGTCCGTGCTGCTGGAAGGACGCGGCAATGTGCGCAGGATCGTGTGCCCGTACCACGCGTGGAATTATTCGCTGGATGGCGCATTAAAGGGCGCGCCGCTGATGGACCGGCAAGAAGGCTTCTGCAAGGAAAGCTACCGGCTGCCCGCGATTCGATGTGAAGAATGGCAGGGATGGATCTACGTCACGCTCGATGAAAACGCCTTGCCCGTGCACCAGCGTCTTGCAGAATTGAGCGATCTGGTCGGCGCATACGGCATGTCCGACTACATCGAAACTTTCCATGAAGAACACGTGTGGGACACGAACTGGAAGATCCTCGCGGAGAACTTCATGGAGAGCTATCACCTGCCGATGCTGCATCGCGCGACGGTAGGCCCGCATTCACGGCTCGAAGAAATGGAATGCCCGCCGGGTCTTCCTGCTTTCAACTATCACTGGATCACGAAGGAAGCGTCGCTGCCGATCGGCAATGCGCACCCTGACAACACACGTCTGACGGGACACTGGCGCAAGACCACTGCGCTGCTCGCGATCTACCCGACACACCTCGTCACGCTCACGCCCGGCTACTTCTGGTATCTGGTGCTGCAACCCGAAGGCGTGGGCCGCGTGCATATCCGCTTCGGCGGCGGACTCGCACCCGAGTTCATCGCCGATCCGCAAGCGCATGAATACATGGCGACGCTGAAAAAGCTGCTCGATGAAGTGAACGCCGAAGACAAACGCGGCGTGGAAGCCGTATTTCGCGGTGTGCATGCGCCGCTCGCCAAGCCCGGTCACCTGAGCCACCTCGAACGACCGAACTACGACTTCGCGCGCTATCTCGCGGCGAAGATCGGCACGCATTGATGACGACGCAACACCGACAGGACGCAAGCACGATGTCGAACCCTTCTTTCATTTCATTCTCAGGCGTGAGCAAATCGTATGACGGCGCGCATTACGTCGTCGACGATCTGAATCTCGATGTTCGCAAGGGCGAATTCCTGTCGCTGCTCGGGCCGTCCGGCTCCGGAAAAACCACCACGCTGATGATGCTCGCCGGTTTCGAAACGCCGACGCAAGGCGAGATTCGCCTCGACGGACGGCGTCTCGACGACAAGCCGCCACATCAGCGCGACATCGGCATGGTGTTCCAGAACTACGCGCTGTTTCCGCATCTGACGATTGCGGAGAACGTCGCGTTTCCACTTTCCGTGCGTCATGTGAGCCGTTCCGAGCAGAAAGCCCGCGTGAAGCGCGCGCTCGAGATGATCGAGTTGCCGCATCTGGCGAACCGTCGTCCCTCGCAGCTTTCGGGTGGACAGCAGCAACGCGTCGCGCTGGCGCGTGCGCTCGTGTTCGAACCGAGCGTCGTGTTGATGGACGAGCCGCTAGGCGCACTCGACAAGCGACTGCGCGAAACGATGCAATACGAAATCATGCGGCTGCATCGCGAACTGTCGCTCACCATCGTCTACGTGACGCACGATCAGGCAGAAGCGCTGACCATGTCGGACCGCGTTGCCGTGTTCTCGGATGGCCGCATTCAACAGGCGGCGACGCCTAGCGAACTCTATGAAAACGCGCAGAACGCATTCGTCGCGAACTTCGTCGGCGAGAACAATGGGCTGACGGGACGCGTAGTCGAGGTGACCGATGAGAGCGCGACGCTCACGCTATCGGATGGCAGCCTCATTCGCGGCCGCTGCGAAAGCGGCCTGCGCGAAGGCGACGACGCGATGCTCGCGCTGCGCCCCGAACGCGCGCATATCCCCAGCGCAGAGGGCACGCACATCGATGCGCACAGCAACGTGGTGCGGGCGCGCGTCGAAGAACTCGTGTATTGCGGCGATCATCATCGCGTGCATCTGAAGCTCGGCGCGCGCGACAGCATCGTCGTGAAAGTGCCCAACACGCAGCGCCATGCACTGCCTGTATCGGGCGATATGGTCGAAGTCGCCTGGCGTCACGACGACTGCAAGATCCTCGCAATGAGCGCCAGCGCACAGCGCGATACACCCGCCAATTACTCACCGCCGTCACCATTACCTTCAATCATTACGACCGCACCCGCAGGAGCCAACTGACATGCGCACTCATCTGAAGGCACAACTTGCCGCCCTCTCCGTCTTTGCTTTTGCCACTGGCAGTACGTGGGCAGCCGAGACGCTTTCCGTCGTGACCTTTGGCGGCGCGTATGAAGCCGCTGCAAAAAAGGCCTATTTCGAGCCGTTCACGCAGGCAACGGGCGTGGGCTTCTCGACGGAATCGTATGACGGCGGGCTCGCCAAACTCTCCGCAATGGAGCAGGCGAAGAACACGACCTGGGATCTGATCGACCTCGAAACCAACGATGCCATCACTGCATGCGACGAAGGTCTGCTGCAGAAGTTCGACAAGAAAACCTTGGGCAAGACGAGCGACTTCATTCCCGGCTCGATCAGCGATTGCGCGGTGGCGAGCATGGTGTGGTCCACGGTCTTCGCCTACGATGCCAGCAAGCTGAAGACAGCACCGACCACCGTCGCCGATTTCTTCGACTTGCAGAAATTCCCCGGCAAGCGTGGTCTGCGCAAATCGCCGAAGGTGTCGATGGAATGGGCGCTGATCGCCGACGGCGTCGATCCGAAAGACGTGTACAAGGTGCTCGCCACGCCTGCCGGTGTCGATCGCGCGTTCAAGAAACTCGATACGATCAAGAAGAACATCGTCTGGTGGGAATCGGGCGCACAGGCACCGCAGTTGCTCGCAGACGGCGCAGTGGTCATGACGCAGGCCTACAACGGCCGCATCGACGATGCCGCGAAGAAGGACAACAAGCCGTTCAAGGCCGTGTGGGACGCGCAGGTCTACGACTTCGACTGGTGGGGCATTCCGACGGGCGCAAAGCACGCGGACGAAGCCGCGAAGTTCATCGTCTCCGCTTCGCAGCCGAAAGCCTATGCAGATCTTTCGAAGTACATCGCCTATGCGCCGCCGCGCAAGGACGCGATCGCACTGGTCGACAAGCAGCGTCTGAGCGATCTGCCGACTTCGCCGCAGAACTTCAAGCGCGCATTGCAGATCAACGCGAACTTCTGGGCCGACAACGCCGACCAGATCAACAAGCGTTTCCAGACGTGGCTGACGCAATAAGCCCGCTGCTTTAACAGAGCACTACGAGTCGAGAGAGTCCGACGTGAATACCAGCATGCCCGTATCGGCCCACACCGCCACATCGGACTCTCCGACGAGAGCTCATGGTCGCGCCTCGTTCCAGAAGGCGCGCCGCCGCGCATCCGCTCAGGCGCTGCTGCTTGCGCTGCCGTTGATCGTGTTTCTGCTGTCGACGTTCATCGCGCCGATTGCGCTACTGCTCGCGCGCAGCGTGCAGAACCACGAAATGCCCGACGCCATGCCCGCGCTCACGCGGGCGCTCGATGCATGGGACGGGCAAGGCGTTCCCGACGAGCACATGTTCGCGCTGCTCGCATCGGGCCTGAAGCAGGCGCAGGAAAGCGGGCACCTCGGCACGGTCGCACGGCGTCTGAACTTCGCGCAACCGGAGTTCCGCAGCCTGCTGATGCGCACCGCACGCAACATCTCCACCGATACACCGCCGCCCGCGTGGAAGCCCGCCTTCGCCGAACTCGACCAACGCTGGAATGCACCTGAAACATGGCGCGTGATGAAGCGCGCCGCTGCCTCGCCCACACCGGACTATCTGCTCGCTGCCGTCGATGCACAGGTCTCGCCGCAAGGCTCGGTCGCATTCGTGCCGGACAACGCATCGGTGTATCGGCAGGCATTCTTGCGCACGATTTCGATCAGCGCGACGGTCACGTTGCTGTGTCTGCTGCTCGGCTATCCCGTTGCGTGGATGCTCGCCAAGCTGCCCGAGAAAAGCAGCAACCGCCTGATGCTGCTCGTGATCGTGCCGTTCTGGACCTCGCTGCTGGTGCGCACGACGGCCTGGTACGTGCTGTTGCAGCCGGGCGGCGTGATCAACAGTCTGCTGATGAGCCTTGGTCTCGCGACACATCCGCTGCCACTCATCTTCAACCGCGCGGGCGTGCTGATCGGCATGACGCATGTGCTGCTGCCGTACATGATTCTCGCGATCTACTCGGTGATGAAGGGCGTGTCGCCTATCTACGTGCGCGCGGCGCAATCGCTCGGCGCGCATCCGTTCACGGCATTCGTGCGCGTGTATGTGCCGCAAACGCTGCCGGGCGTGGGCGCGGGCTGCTTCCTCGTGTTCGTGCTCGCGCTCGGTTACTACATCACGCCCGCGCTGCTCGGCGGCGCCGGCGATGAAATGATCAGCCAGCTCATCGCGATGCAGACCAACACGCAGCTCAACTGGGGACTCGCAGGCGCTCTGTCGGCGTATCTGGTGATCTTCACCGCGATCTTCTATTTCCTGTTCAACCGCATCGTCGGCATCGACCGTTTGCGTTTCGGTTGATGCACGCCCGCACGACGACAAGGAACCGACATGCAAAACCAACGCAAGAGAGTGCTGACAGAGCGCATCGCGGCGCACTGGGTGCGCGCGCATACGGCCATCGTGCTGTTCTTTCTGATCGCGCCGATTCTCGCCATCATTCCGCTCTCGTTCAATTCGGGTTCGTATTTTTCGTACCCGTTGCAGGGTTTTTCGCTGCGCTGGTATGAGCAGGCGCTCACCAGTGCGGACTGGCAACGCGCGTTGCTGAACAGCCTTGGCATTGGCGCGGCGTCGACGTTGATCTCCACGTGCCTCGGCACGCTCGCCGCGCTCGGCTTGAGCCGCTCGCAGTTTCCGCTGCGCTCGCTGATCATGCCGATCATCATCTCGCCGATGATCGTACCTATCGTCGTGGTGGCGGCGGGTTTCTATCTGATCTTTGCGCCGCTCGGCCTCGTCAACTCGTATCCGGGTGTCGTGCTGGCGCACGCGGCGCTCGGCACGCCCTTCGTGGTGATCACGGTGACGGCTTCGCTGCTGTCGTTCGATCAGAGCCTGTTGCGCGCAGCGTCGGGGCTCGGGGCAAAACCGTGGGTGGCGTTCAGGCGCGTGACGTTGCCGCTTATCACGCCCGCCGTGGCGACGGGCAGCGTGTTCGCATTCGCGACTTCATTCGATGAAGTGATCGTAATCCTGTTCATCGGCGGGCCGGATCAGACGACGGTGCCGCGCCAGATGTGGAGCGGCATCCGCGATTCGATCGATCCATCGATTCTCGCCGTGGCGACGATGCTGATTGTTTTCGCCGTGCTGCTGTTCGCCAGCATCAACTGGCTGCGCAGCCGCGCGGCGGCTGCGAGCCGGGCGCTCGTGTGAGCGCCGTGGCGTGAGCGTTTACGTTTAACGTCGCTGCGGCGTGATGCCGGGCAACGCCTCCAGTGCGCGAGTCCAGATTTGCCGTGTACGCGTCCAGACCAGATCGCGCCAGTCTTCATCGGCGGGCATGAACGATTCGAACAGCGCGCGGCTGATCGCGCGGCCACGCGCATCGTGTGGATCGCCGTACAGATGCAGCCAGTGGTCGTCGCGCAGCGCCGTATGCATCGGTGCTTCAGGATACGTGCCGCATTCGATCACAAGCTGCATCAGATGCGTATCGGGCAGCGCGTCCAGCATCGCTTGCGACGTGTAGCCCGTTGCGCGTGCAACTACGCCCGTTTCGCTCACTTCCGCCTCCGCGTGCGTATGCAGCGTGTAGAGCCACGGTCCATACAAACGCTGCGCATCGGCGAGTCCAGGATAGGCCGATTGCGTGATCGACATCAGCATCGGATGGCCGAACGGACCCGCGCCCGTGTGCAGGTCGAACGCAAACGCGACCTGAGCGGGCTTGAGGAAACGCGCTGCGATGGCGCGCAGCGTGCGGTTCGACCAGCTCGGCTGCTGGCCGCCATAGAACAGACCGTCCACATGCACATACTGGCCCGCGCCGACGATAGCCTGCACACCCGACCAGCCGAGTGCCTCCACCTGCTTCGCGAGCAACGCATCGGCGTGCTGGCGCTGCGGCCCGTCGATATCGCGGCAGGTATAGATTTCGTGCAGTTCTTCGTAACGCGGATTGGCAGGCACGCCGGCTTCGAAGTCGACATAGTTGCGGTTCAGATCGGCGTTGTCTTCGTTCACGCGCCTGACCCACGCTGTGCCCCACGGGTTGATCAGATGCACCATCATCACCGCGACATCGTCAGGCAACGGACGCGCGGCAAGTTCGTGCAGCCATTCCGACTGGCACGTCGAGCCATAGTAGCCTTCGACGCCATGCGTGCCCGACAGCGTCATGAGCACGCGCGATGCATCGGGATTGCCGAGCCACGCGACGTCGGTCGCCAGCGCTTCGCCCTTCGGTCCTTTCAAGGGATGATCGTAGGTCGTGACGATTGCGCCCGCCGCTTTGGCGGCATCGAGAAACTGGTGGCGTAGCGTGTCGAAGCCGGGTTCGACGGGAAAGCGGATCTTCATAAAGCCTCAGGTGCTCTGGGGGGTCAAATGTCTTTTTGCGTCTTCGGAAGGCGCCACAATACGGGAAACAGTGGATGATCCATCGGTGCGCCTTCGGGCAGCTGTGAATCGAGTCCGGGAAAATCCGGCGACGTGCGCCAACGGCGCGGCGCATGCCGCACGTCGTCACCGATAAAGCGGACCGAGAACGCGCGCCGCCTCGTCGTGCCGCCAACACCGCCCGACGCATGCAAGGTCAGCATATTGAAGCACACCATATCGCCCGGTTCGAGCGCCCAGCCGAGAATGGGATACGCGCTGCGGTCCGCCTCGATATCGGGCAGATCGGCGAGCGAGCCTTCGGGAAACCACTTCGCCTGATTGTCCATGAACGTGCGCGGCATCAGCCACGGTCCGAGATGCGAGCCCGCCACGAATTCAAGTGTCGATTCGCGCGCGACGGGATCGACGGGAATCCACATGCTCACGTTCTGCGAACCCGTGATGTTGTAGTACGGCTGGTCCTGATGCCACGGCGTGCGCTGCCGCGTATTCGGCTCCTTGACGAGCAGATGATCGTGATAGAGCCGCGCGCTCTCGCCGCCCATCAATGCACCCGCCGCGGCAGGCGCCGCCGACTCGTGAATGAAACGGCGGTACGCGTCGTTCTCCTGCCAGTTGCAGAAGTCTTCGAAGAACCAGCCTGGATCGTCGGGACGGCTCGCGACCTTCGCGCGCGGACTCGGCTGCGCAAGATTGCGTTCGATACCTTCGCGCAGCAGCGCAATCTCATCGTCCGTGAAGATGTTGCGAATACACACCGCGCCATCGCGGCGAAAATCGGCAATCCGGTCCGGCGTCACGGCGCGTTTAATGCGCGCGTCGATATCTTCCAGCATGGTGTCTCCGTTCAAGGTGCAATCTCGTACCCATTGTGTGCGCGAACGTCTAGCGCCCTCGCATTCTCGCATCGACACCGAGCGAAATCGGTTCGAGCTCTGCCGCCAGAAAGTTGATCAACGCGCGCGCAGCCGGGCGTGCCGCGCGGCCTGTCGGAAACACCGCGTGGACTTCAACCGGTTCGAGTTGCCAGCCGCCGAGAATCGGCACGAGGCGGCCATCCTCGATCTCGCTGCGGCATCCCCACAAGCCGATCACGAGGATGCCCAGCCCCGCCACAGCCGCCGCTGTCGCACCTTCGTTCACACTCGATGTGATGCGCCCATCGCCACGGAAGACGGCCTCCCGGCCATCCTTGCGCAGCGTCCAACCTAACGACGCGGCGCTGGACGGTCCGGTGACGAATGCATGCTGGCTCAGTTCATCCGGCTCGCTGGGGCGGCCCGCTCGCGCCAGATAGGCAGGCGCCGCCACCAGCATGCGGGGCGAGCGCCCCAGCAGCCTCGATGTCGCGCTCGAATCAGGCAACGCGCCGAAACGGATCGCCACATCGACGCCTTCCGTAATCAGATCCTGCCGGCCATCCGACATCAGCAGATCGACATGCAACGCCGGATGCGCCTGCATGAAACGGTCGATACGCGGAATCACCTCGCGGATGCCGAAGCTCGTCGACAGGCCCACGCGCAATCGTCCACGCAATTCCGTCGATCCGCGCGCCGCGTGATCCGCTTCTTCGAGCGCCGCCAGTATCGCTTCGACGCGCGTCAGGTAATCGGCGCCCGTATCCGTGAGCTTGACCGCGCGCGTGCTTCTGACGAACAGCGCCGCGCCCACTTCGGCCTCCAGTTCGGAGATCTGCCGCGACACGGACGGCTGGCTGATGCCGAGTTCACGCCCCGCTTTCGTGAAGCTCGACGTACGCGCGACGCGTGTGAACAGCCGCAACACGGATAGCTTGTCATTCATCTGCCGGGCGAATAACTGAAAGTCATCCAGCCATTCTACCCGTCTCCAGTCGAATGAATCATGATTCATTCACGCCACCGACGGCGAGCAAACACTGGAGTCAGAAATGAACCTGCAACAGAAACTGGATGCCTTCAAGTTGAACTTCGAGACCAAGGTCGCGCCGCCTGAAGTCGTCGACATCATCCACCGGACCACGGCGGAACTGATCGCCACGGGCCAGGCGGGGCGCGCGCTCAAGGTTGGCGATCTCGCGCCGACCTTCACGCTGACCAATGCGGAGGGAGAAGTGGTGTCGTCGGCCGACCTGCTTGCGCAAGGGCCGCTCGTGGTGACGTTCTATCGCGGGGTGTGGTGTCCGTACTGCAACATCGATCTGCAGGCCATCGAAGAAGTCGCGGACGAAATCCGCGCGCTCGGCGCACACCTCGTGTCGATCTCGATGCAGACTGCGGCAAACAGCCTGAAATCGCAGCGGCAAAACAGGTTGAGCTATCCGATCCTCGCCGACGAAGGCGGCAAGACGGCGGACGGTTTCGGTATCCGCTTCCGGCTGCAGGACGAACTGATCGACGCCTACAAGGGATTCAACGTCGATCTGCCCGCCCTCAACGGCGAGCCAAGCTGGACCCTGCCGATGCCGGCACGCTACGTCATCGCACAGGACGGAACGATCGCGTATGCGGAAGTCAGCCCGGATTACACGCAGCGCCCCGATCCGAAGGAACTGGTAACGGCGCTGCAAGACCTGAAAAGTCTCGCGTGATCATCCGTGCGGATCTCGCTCGCGAGGCGCGAGCGAGATCCGCGACGCATTAGTTGCCGCCTTCGCGGATCGTCAGTGCGTTCTTCACGGACTTGACGCCCGACACGCCCTTCGCGATCGACGTCGCCTTGTCGACCTGAGTAGGATCGGTGACGCCGCCCGCGAGCGTCACCGCGCCGCCCGGCTTCACCAGTACGTTGATGCCCGATGTATCGACTCCGCCTTTCGACAGCGCCGATTGCACCTTCCTGCTCAATGCGCGATCGGCTTTTCTGACCGCTTTCTTCGAGGTCGTTTGCGGCGCGCTCGCTGCATCGGCGCCGCTGTCCTGCGCCCACACGGTAACGGACGTGACAACCATCATTGCAGCACCGGCCAGCTTAAGTGTTCTGAGTACGTTCATTGTGACTCCAGTGTTTGAAGCTATCGGGGGACAAAGTGAGGCCGCCCTATGATGCCAGCCATTGCGTACGCGTGCATGACAGGTCCGCGTGATTCGCCATGCCGATTCATTAACCTGAACATTACAATCGGCTGGCAGTGTCCGCTGATGTTTCAGCCGACGTTCTCTTCCCGCACCGTCATCGGCGTCGGGACCGCATGAAGGCGCGAACATAGACACAATATCCGATCCGTTATAACGCCCGATCTGCAAGGCTAACGGCACAAAGCAGACCGCTCGTTCGATTGACGCGCGAAATATCGGCACGTATACATCGTTAAACGACCCAGCAACGATGGCGGCCTGCATGTCCAAACGTATCATCGACTCACATCTTCTGAAAATTCTTCACACGCTGATCACGGAATCGAGCGTGTCGCGCACGGCCATTCTTCTCGGGCAATCGCAGCCGACCATCAGCGTCGCGCTGCGCAAACTGCGCGCCATCACGGGCGATCCACTGCTGGTCAGAAGCGGCAGCCGGATGGTGCCGACCACGCATGCGATGACACTCGTCGAACCGCTCAGCCAGGCGCTCGCAGGCATCACTGCCGTACTCAATCCCGCCAGTACATTCGATCCCGCCACGACGCACCGCACGTTCCGCATCGGCTCGCCTGACTATCTCGACGTGTTCTTTCTTCCGGCTATTGTCGATGCGTTCAAGAACGAAGCGCCCGGCGCGCGCATCGAGTTCCAGCATCTGATGACAGTCGATGGCGGCTACGAACACGCGCTGGAAAGCGGCACGCTCGATCTCGCGGTCGGCAACTGGAGCAAGCCGCCCGAGCAGCTTCATTTGCAGCCTTTGTGCAAGGACGATCTGGTCTGCCTGATGCGTGCGCAGCATCCCGTCAAACCCGGCAAGCTGACGCGCGACGTGTATCAGGAAGCGGATCATCTCGGCGTGACGACGCATCTCGCTACAGGCCTCGGCACCATCGACATCGAGCTCGCGCGCGGCGGCCTGTCACGCACCGTCACGACGACGATGCCCTACTTCGGCATGGCGCCCTATGTGCTGATGCGTTCGAACCTGCTCTTCACGACCACGCGCGCACTTGCTACGCACTTTTGCAGCCTGCTGCCGCTGCGTATCGAACCCATTCCCTGCGAGCCGCAAGCGCTGACCTACTATCAGCTGTGGCACGACCGCACGCATCGCAGTGCGGCCGCCGCGTGGTTGCGTCGGCTCGTTGCGGGTGTGGCAAAGAGTCTTGGGCCGGAAAGCTCGCAACGCATGCATTGAACGACAAAAAGCCGCGAGTGGATGCTCGCGGCAATAAACGGCCTTCGCCCAGCAATCGACGACAGGATCACATCGTGAGCGAATGAGCCGCAACAGGGGTCGGTCAGCGGGAAAGCTGCCTGTTGAAGGTGCGAGTCCAGGCGCACCCGTTTATGGCCCACGGAATCAGGCGACGCTACGCGCCGCTTGTCATCACCCGCTTGTCATCGCCTTGAGCAGCGCGGCCTTTTCCGCCGTCGCTGCGTCGAGCAACGCAAAGCCCTTTACGTGGCCCGTGTCGGCATCTTCGAACAACGCGCGCGTTGCGTGCGGTGCATCGCCTATGCCCGTTTCCGTCTTCCAGCGTCCCAGCCCGTCCGGCGTCACGACCACGGCGGGGACAGCCGGCGTCTTGATGACGACGGGCATCACAGGGAAATCCACGCGCGTGGGATTGCCGCTCAGACATTGCGCCAGCGCGCGCGCCGCGTGCATGATCGCCAGCACGTAGGGCCGCACGCGGCCTTCGATCGCCGCGCAATCGCCCAATGCGTAGATGTCCGGCGCGCTGGTTCGGCACCATGCGTCCGTCACAATACCGTCCGCGACATTGAGGCCCGCATCGCGTGCCAGCGCCGTTCTTGGCGCAAGACCGATGGCCGACACGACGACGTCGGCATCGAGTTGCGCACCATCCGACAACTGCAGCCGATAACCGCGCTCGCCATGCGTGATGGAACGCAGGCTCACGCCGAGTCGCAGATCGATCGTGGCGGCCTTCAGCGCGCGCCCAAACACCTTGCCGGCTTCCGGTGGCAACAGTCGCGACAGCGGTACTTCTGCCGGATCGATCAGGCTCACGGCATGCCCCGCGCTGACGAGATCGTTGGCGAACTCGCAGCCGATCAATCCCGCGCCCAGAATCGCAACCGACCGGCAATCGCGCAGCTTGTCGCGAAAGCGTTCGTAGTCGGTGAGATCGTTGACGGAGAGCACATCGTTCGCCGCATCGCCATCGATAGGCACGCGCCGCGCATCGGCGCCCGTTGCCAGCACCAGCGCGCGATAACGCAGTGTTTCGCCATCGTCGAGAACGAGCGCGTGCTCGTCCGGCACGATCCGCTGCACATGGCGCTGCGTCCAGACGCTCGCGCGCAACTGTGCGGCCATTGCCTGCGCATCGAAACTCGCCAGCTGGCTCGGCGCCTTCTTCAATGCCAATGCATTCGACAATGCGGGCTTCGAATAGAAACGCCCATCGTCGCGGCTGATGATAATGAGCGGCGTGTCGGCGTCGAGCTTGCGCCATTCGCGCGCTACCGTATAACCCGCCAAACCCGTACCAACGATCACAACGGGCGCGTCGGCGTGTTGCAATGTTTCAGTCGTATTCATGCCGGCACCACCTGCATGTCGAAATCGTGCTTGCCCGTCGCGCAATCCGGGCACACCCAGTCCTCGGGCACATCTTCCCAGCGCGTGCCGGGCGCAATGCCTTCATGCGGCAAGCCCTCGGCCTCGTTGTAGCGGAACCCGCAAATCACGCATTCCCAGATCTTCATCGCGTCTCTCCCGCTGCGTGCTCAACGAACATACTTCTGGCCGAGTCCAATCTCGCCCAACGCTCGCCGGTATGCGCCGGACGAACGATCGGCAAGAATCGGCGCTTCCAGCGAGCGGTCGATCGGCAATTCCTCGGGACACTGCAATTCGACGATTGCGCGATCTTCCTCGAACACCTGGCGGTTGAATTCATAGACGTCTTCGAGCGGAAGATCGTGATCGAAGTTGCGCGCAATCGGCACGAACAGACGCGTCAGTTTGGCGGAAACCGGGCTTGCGGCGTTGAGAATCGCGAGACGATCGTTGTCGGGAAAATGCACGGTGAGACGCGCGAAGAACGGCACGTCGACTTCGAATACACGGCGCCACAGAAAACCTTCCGGCGCGCGATGCCGCATTACCTTTGGGAAGTTGCTGACCGAGCTCACGTATTCAGCGCGCAATCCATTCGGACGACGCTCCACCGAATACTGCGGCACAACGGGATTGTGACGGTCCGCAAAACTGTCGTGATGGATCCACGCGAAATGCGCGACGTCGATAAAGCCTTCCGTCTGCCGCCCCGCCGATGCATGAATGTCGATCGACGGCGGCAGGATCTGTTGAAACCCTTCCGTGTTCCACGCGGGAAAATCGGGCAACGGCAACTCGCCGCCACCGAGCGACACCCACACCAATCCATAGGCTTCCTGCGCTGCGTACGTCGTCAGGCACAGACGCTCGGGAATCGGCCCCTCAGGTTGCGACGGAATATGCACGCACTTTCCGCCCGCTTCATATTCGAGTCCGTGATACGGACACACGAGATGATCGTTCTCGACCCAGCCACGGCTCAACGGCGCGCCACGATGCGGACACACGTCGCGAGCCGCGACCACCTTGCCATTCGAGCGGAAAATCACTAGCGATTCGTCGAGCAAGGTCACGCCGAGCGGTTTGTCCTTCAATTCATGTGCGAATGCAACCGGGTGCCAGTAGCGGCTGAGGATTTCCCAGTCGTGGCTATCGAAGGTGCAGTTGCGCGGCATCACAGGCGGCTGCAGCGAACGGATGGGCGTAATGTGGGTGGAAGGCATGCGTGTCTCCAGGGAACATATGGTTTCGTCGACGCGGCGCTGCATGCTGCATGCGCCCGCCGCGTGAAACCAACGATATAGCGTCGCGAGCGGCCTTCCTATCGCCCGGTCGCCATGAAGTCTATGTTCGTACTGGCATGGGATGCATTAGGCCTCGCCAGCAACGGCGGGTTGATCGTTGCTTCCAGACCGGTGAAACGCGTTGAACGACGACGAGGTCTGGCGGATCTGATCGTCCGTCATTGAAGGTGCTTTATATGGGCGTTTCCGCGACGCCAGGCGCCATCACGTTGATGCAGATATAGAAGAAAAACTATCCATGATCCAGCTCCATGGGCTAAACGTTGCAGTGTGGACCGGGCGTTCAGATGCCTATAGTACGCTTGATTGGCAGATTATCCGATCACCACACGCACGGCACAAATCAGATATTCTGTGCCGTGTTAGAAGGAAATCTTTATACCCATGACTGCTCCGATTCTTCTGAATGCGTTGCGCGCGTTTGAAGCCAGTGCGCGCCATCAAAGCTTCTCCGCTGCGGCCGTCGAACTGAACGTCACGCCTGCCGCTGTCGGTCAACTCGTGCGCAGCCTGGAGGAATGGCTCGGCACCGGGTTGTTTCATCGGGGTGCCGGCGGGCGCGCCCGGCTCATACTCACCGACACCGCCGCGCGAGCGCTGCCCGACATTCAGGCTGGCTTCGACCGCCTCAATCTCGGCTTCGAGCGCCTCAAGGAAGGGTCCACAGTCGGCGTGTTGACGGTCACCGTGAGTCCGGCGTTCGCAGCCAAGTGGTTATTGCCGCGACTCGATCGCTTTCAGAGCGCGTGGCCCGACACCGACGTCCGTCTCGACACGAGCCTCAAACTCGCCGACTTCTCGACGCAGGGCATCGACATCGGCGTGCGTTACGGCGCGGGGCATTGGCCGGGGCTCGATGCGGAACTGTTGATGGAAGAAGACGTGTTTCCCGTGTGCTCGCCGGGCTTTATCGAACAGCATGCGCGCTTGCGCAAGCCCGATGACCTGAGCGGCCTCACGCTGATCGACGATCTCTCCGTCGACCGGCAAGCGGGCTTCATCACGTGGGATACGTGGTTCGAACAGGCCGGCGCGAAGCCCAGGAAAACGCGCGCGAACCTGAAGATCAACAACTCGGCCGCCGTGCTGCAGGCCGCTATCGACGGTCACGGCGTCGCGCTGGCGCGCAGTGTGCTCGCGCGTGACGACCTCGCTGCGGGCCGGCTGGTTCGCCTGTTTCCGAAGCTCACGACGCCGTCGCAACTGGCGTACTACATCGTGTATCGCAGCGAGTGTGCGGACCTGCCGCGGCTCGTCGCCTTCCGCGACTGGCTGCGTGAAGAGGCCACGGACAACGCCGCGACGCAATGAAATCAGTGTGGCGCAAATGCCTCTAATCTTGTCGTTTGCGACAGTACCATCAGAGCAGCGCCAACACTAGACTCGTCTCCGTTGTACGTCACACGACCCTTCATCGGAGAAGTCTTCATGAAAGTTTTTGCCATTGGTTCGATTCGCGAACCGCTCACGCCGGAACATCGCCAGCGCATCATGCCGAAAGAAGTGCCCGATACGCTCAGGCTCTACCTCGATGGCACCATCGAGCAGTTCTGGTTCCGCGACAACGGCAGCACGCCCGGCGTCATCTTCCTGATGAACGTGGAAACGGTCGAGCACGCCAAGGCCGCCGTCGATGCGTTGCCGCTCACTGCCGAAGGTCTGATGACCTTCGAGCTGATGCCCGTTGGGCCGCTGGCGCCGCTGCGCCTGCTGCTTCAATAACCACGCGCGCGCCGCCGTCGGACGCACGCATGCTATGGCGGCGCGACACTACACAGCCAGTTCACCGTGCGGCGCGAAGCGTCGCGCGTACTCTTTGGGGCTCACACCCATGCGCCGCGTGAATGCCTTTCTCAGCACGTCGCTGCTGCCGTAGCCGCAGCGGCGTGCAATCTCGTCCATCGAGCGCTCGCCGAGTTCGAGCGCACGGCGAACCGCTTCTAGCCGCGCATCCTCGACGTACTTCGCAGGCGTCGTTTTCAGTTCGCGCTGGAACATGCGTATCAGCGTTCTGACGCTCATCGACGCCCTGTCAGCGAGCATCGCGGCCGTCAGGTCCGCATGCAGATGCTCGCCGATCCACAGACACAATTCGTCGATGCCCGATCCCGACACACGCTGCGATTGCAGCGCAACGCTGAATTGCGCCTGCCCGCCGGGGCGCCGCAGGAAAAGCACCAGATTCCGCGCGATCTCCAGCGCAACATCATTGCCGAGGTCTTCGCTCACGAGTGCAAGCGCGAGATCGATGCCCGCCGATACACCCGCCGACGTGTACAGATTGCCGTCCTTGACCCAGATGGGAACAGGATCGACCTGCACCTGCGGATAACGCTCGGCAAGCCGTTGCGTCATGCGCCAATGCGTCGTCGCACGGCGGCCATCGAGCAGCCCCGCTTCAGCCAGCGCAAACGCACCGACGCAGATCGAGCAGACGCGGCGCACTGTCTGCGAGCGCTTGCGAAGCCACGCAATGGCCGCTTTGTCCATGCGATCGACTGAATGGAAGCCGGTTGTCACGATCAAGGTATCGATGTGTTTGCCAGCGCGGCGCTCGCTGTCGAGCGTGCGATGGCCTTTGAGCGCAATCCCTGTGTCGCTTTGCAGATCGAGTTCTGAGCCCGCGCACACCAGTTCGAGCGAATACGGCACAGTCGCGCTAGCGTGCAGTTGATTCGCCGCAGTGAACACTTCGGCGGGACCGATCACGTCGAGCGCGTCGACGGGTGGCAAGCCAAGAATCACGATGCGTTTGCGTGTCGCGCCCGATGCGTTGTCGGATTTTTTCATCGGCCACTCCTTGTGTTGCGTGTTTTCATTTTGGCACGAATCGTCCAAAAACAGTCATTCGTGACACAGCGTCATTCTCTACACTCGGCAGACAGTCAACCGGCATCTGCGGAGATCACATGAGCACTATCGTCACTATCGGAGGCATCAGCGCGCCCGACTCCGAATTCACCCGTCAGGCGAGTTCGCTCGTCGAACGTGTCCACTCGCGCGCGTTGTTGAACCACGTGCACCGTACGTGGTGGTTCGCCGAGTTTCTTGGCCGCAAGCGCGGCCTGAAATACGACCGCGAGGTGGTCTACCTCGCAGCCCTGCTCCACGATCTCGGCCTGACGGACGAATACGCCGCCGACCAGCGCTTCGAAGTGGACGGCGCCGATGCCGCCAGCCGCCTCCTGCTCGCACACGGCTACCCGGACAGCAAGGCGGAACTGGTGTGGGACGCCATCGCCCTGCATTCGAGCGCGGGCATCGCCGAGCGCAAACAGGCTGAAATCGCGCTGATCTACATGGGCGCTCACGTTGATGTGTTCGGACTGCGGCTGGACGAGATCACGCCCGCGCTCGTCGACGACGTACTCGCGCTCTATCCGCGCGTCGGCTTCAAGGCGGCGTTCACGGAAGCGATGGCGGAAGTCGTCAGAAAGAAGCCGCAGACGGCGCTCGGCACCGGACTGGTCGATATCGGCCACCGCCATGTGCACGGCTTCGACTGCGCGAATATCTGCGATCTGATCGACCACGCACCGTTCGAAAGCTGAAACGCAGTGTTGCAGCCAGCACCCGCTTGACTCTTTTTTAGATGATCACTATCATCCAAAACATCGAATCACGGAGTGCAGCAAGCCATGCGGAAATCCAGAGTTGAAGCAGCCGATACGCGCCGCCGCATTGTCGAGGTCGCCGCCCGGGAATTCCGGACTAACGGCATCCAGGCAACCGGATTGGCGGATCTGATGTCGGAGGCGGGGCTTTCGCATGGCGGGTTTTACCGGCATTTCGAATCGAAAGATCAACTGGTTGCCGAGGCGTGCGAAGCGGGCCTCAACGAGATCATCGGCAGGCTCGAGGCGGCTGCGGACGGATGCGAAGGCAACGACGGTTTCAAAGCCATCGTAGACGCGTATGTGTCTGCGTCGCATCGTGACGCGCCGGCTGACGGATGTCCGCTCGCCGCAATGGGCAGCGAACTGGCGCGGGCCGACGAGCAGACACGCGCGGCGGCATCGCGCGGTTTCGCCGATCTGGTCAGCGTGCTGGCAAAGCGTAGCGGCCGGCGGCGGCACGAAGCCGCACGCGCCGAAGCTGTCTTTGCATTGTCGGCGATGATCGGCGCTGTCACGATGGCCCGCATTGTCGGCGATGACGATGCAGCGGCGATCCTGCAGGACGTCAGGCATCACCTCAGTACCCTGTAGCGCGGTATCGCAACACACCTGTCGACGTTTATTGCACGTGAAAATGTGCATATGCACTTTTACGGTATCGAAGTGAGTTCCAGTCGCGGCGATATCGCGTTGTTCCCTGCACTCGGAATGAGTGTCCACATCGTTAGATTGGAGAGTTCATCATGCAACAGCACAAGTATCTGATTACGGGCGCCACCGGCAAAACGGGCGTCCATACCATTCGCCATCTGTTGAAGGACGGCCATGCCGTGCGCGCTTTCGTGCATCAGGAAGACGAGCGCAGCGCTGCGTTGCGCGCACAAGGCGCCGAAGTCGTGGTGGGCGATCTGCTCGAACACGACGACGTGATCCGCGCGATGGAAGGCGTGACGGGCGCCTATCTCTGCTATCCCGTGCGTCCCGGCTACATCCAGGCCACGGCGTATTTCGCCGATGCAGCGCAGCGCGCCGGTGTCGATGTAGTGGTGGAAATGTCGCAGATTTCTGCACGCGAAGATTCGAAGAGCCATGCGGCACGTGATCACTGGATCGCCGAGCGCGTGCTCGACTGGTCGGGCGTGCCTGGCGTGCATATCCGCCCGACGTTCTTCTCGGAATGGCTGACGTTTCCGTGGGTGCGCGATCAGATCGTGCAGGAAGGCAAGATCACGTTGCCGTATGGCGAAGGCCGCCACGCGCCTATCGCGGGCGAGGATCAGGCGCGGCTGATTGCTGCCGTGCTGACGAATCCGGCTGGACATATCGGCAAGACGTATCCGCTGTTCGGACCGGTAGAAATGAACCAGCATGAAATCGCCGATGAAATCAGCCAGGTGCTCGGCCGCAAGATCACCTACAACCCGTCGACGATCGAACAGTACCGCGCGCACCTCGAGCAATATCATCTGCCCGAGTTCCTGATCCAGCACTTCGCTGCTATTGCCATCGATTACCAGAACGGCATTTTCTCGGGCCACGACGGCGTGATCGCCGGGATCACCGGGCAGGCGCCGCAAACTGTCAGCGACTTCGTCATCGCGAATCGCGCGGCGTTCGAGCAGTAAAAGCGACTTCGAGCAATTGTCGATGACGCGCTTCCGTCGCGTCATCGACGGGAAACATGCATTCGAGCCGCAACTCCTGCGCCGCGATGTTTTGCGGCGTGCCTACGCTCGTGACCATCGAGAAGTAGCGAAGCACCGCTCCATCGTGGATGAATCCAATTGGAATCACAGGCATCGCGGAAGCCGAAGGAACCTGCGCGGCCTTCCAGTTGTGCGGCGGATCGGGATAGCTCAGCAGCTGATCGAGCAGACTGGCCGTATCGTCGTCGATCACGCGGCCCACGGTTTCACGACGCACCCGCTGCAGCAGGCTGCGCGCAACATTGTCCCAGTCGTCGATGAACGGGCGCATGCCGTGCGGATCGAACATCAGATGCAGCATGTTGCGCGGCGCCCTGCGTGCGGCCACTGCGGCCATATCGACGAAACAGTTGAAGAAGCGCGGCGCGGCGTCATTGGTCATCAACACATTCCAATGGCGGTCCATCACGATGGCGGGAAACGGTTCGTGCTGACGCACGACCCGCTCCAATGCGCGGATCACACCTTGCATCTCCTGCGCATTCCAGGGCGCCTCCGAATACACAGGCGCGTAGCCCGCGGCGAGCAGCAGCGCATTGCGCTCGCGCAATGGCACGTCGAGCGCCTGGGCCAGCGTCAGCAAGGTCTCGCGGCCCGGTACACTGCGCCCGCTTTCGATAAAGCTGATCTGACGCTGCGAAATGCCGGCATCCAGCGACAGATCCAGCTGACTCACGCCACGCACATCGCGCCAGTAACGAAGCAGATCGCCCAGTTCACCTGAAGGCGCCTTCGAATCGCGCTTGCTGAGGTTCATCGTGTTTCCTCTGATCGAGGCGGATCACTATAACGAACTCACGCGTGGCTCGCATGCCAGACGAACTGATCGAACGGTCTTTCGAGTTCCGGGCCTGTCACGCTGGCCGTGTAATTCGTGATCGTCGATGCAGCCACCACGGCGATAACTTCGAGCACCTGTTCCGCGCTGAATCCGGCTGCCAGAAAGCGCTGGACGTCGGTTTCCGTGAGACGGCCGCGCTGTTCGATCAGCGCGCGAGCGAGCGACGAAAGCGCCGCCAGTTGCGTATCCGCAGGCAGTTTGCCGTGACGGATCGCTTCGACATCGGCGGCAGATACGCCTTGCTTCAATGCAAGCGCGGTGTGAAACGCGACGGGCCATTCGCTCGCATTGACGACTGCGTTGGTCAGCAGCAAGGTCTGGATTTGCGGCTCCGTCAGGCTGCTCGCGTGCACGCGTTCGAACAGGCCGATGAACCCGTTGATGAGCACCGGCGACGCAGCCATTTTTGCCGCGATATTCGGAATCATGCCGAATGCCTGTTGCAATTGCTGCAGCACGGGTTGCGATTGGACAGGCGCGGTTTCGAGTGTGTGAACGGGATAGCGGGACATGGTATCTCCAGGGTCGTGAGCGTCACGGGATGTGTGACGCGACAGCCGAAGAGTAGAGCCCGCGATGTCGCCCGCCAATTACACGGCATGTAATCGCCGCCACGACATGTCACGCTTCGTTCATTGTGGCGGTCGCAGATTGCACGGTGGCAGCGGCAGCGGTTCATCGTCGACGAAGGCGGTGCCGCAGCGCACCGCGAATGCGAACGCCGACTCACGGTTCGCAAAATGGCCAAGATTGCCCAGTGAAGTCGCACCGCCGTCCTCTTCGAGGATCGACACGCGCGCGACGAAGGTGTTGCCGCTTCTCGAAACGGACGGTTGAATCGCTACACCGTGGTGATAGAAATGCATGACGTCTCCTCGAAGCCAGTGATAAACAACGCACGACTGACAGGAACGGACTTATGCCACCAGAATCACTTCCGACGCAGTGTAAGGTATTTGTTAGAAACAACCAACATCTTGTTCGCTCGCGCGGCCAGGCCCGATTGCCGCACCATTGCAGGTCTGAACATGCACCATTGTGGTCTGGCCTCAATTATTCCCACTATCCAGTACAAAAAATTGCTGCACCTGAAAAAATCTTGGGCGATACTAGGTGCGCCGCTTCGTCTCCTCGCGGTCTCTCCATCCTGGCCCACTACACGGGCTGTCTTTTCAATTGATGCCGGGCGCCCCCGTCCCCCATGAGGAAACTGATTGAATGGACAATCTGGACAATTGCACTGTGTGCACAAGCCTTCAGGGACGTCCCGCCGACGTCGTCCGCAGGGACGGCCTGACGCTGATCGGCGTTGGTGAATGCGAAGGCGTGACGGCAATCGAGCACTATCGCTGCGAGCATTGCGGCACGATCATGATGCGGCAATTGTGCGGCTGCTCGTCTGAACAGGTGTGGACAGCGCTCGCGTAGCCGAGGCATTGCACATATCGATTCAAGCTTCATGCCATCCGCATTCTATTGCGTGGCAGCACTCGACCCACATCCATAGCGGGCATCACCGCTCGCACTCCCACAAGCACGCAGGAATCGTCATGCGTATCTGCTTTGTGCAGCTACCAACATACGAATGCGTGACGATGCGGAAAAATAATTCAGTAAGCGCGCCGTCACATACGTACGCATAGAACCGACGGCATCGCGCATTGCGCCAGGGCGACGTCGATTGCCCGGCTGCAGACGAGAAAAACGCACAGTGCCTGCCTTGGCAGCCGTACGGGGAGACGGGATATGGACAACGATCGCAAGCCTCTGGTGACGTCGCGCGAGCCAGCGGACATGGCTTCAGGCGAGCAGGCGGAACAGGAAAGTGCCGAGCAGCCGCTCGATGAACGGGCCGAGTCGAAACCCGCTGCGTCCGGCACAGCGGAGGCACCCGGCAGGCGTTCGAAACGCTCGAAACGTTCTCCCGATGTCACGCGTCCGCTCTCAATCGTGCGATTGCAGACCAAGCCAAAGCAGCTCGAGTCCGTCAAGCCAGGCGGCGCACCCGACTGGAGTCTCAGGCCGGGTGTCGCGACCGTGCTGTTCGGTTTCGTGATCGCGTTTGGCACGTACGCCATCGTGACAGAACGGGATTCGGTACAAAGCCACCTGCGCCACTTTGTCGAGCCGGACAAGTCGACGAAGCTCGCGAAGCAGGATGTACCGCCATTGCCCGTTCCACCGCCTGCTGACGTTGCAGAGGCGCCGCGTCCGCCCGTCGAAGCGCCGCAAATTCCCATCGCAGCACGCGACAACGCGACGCCCGGCACGCCCGCCAGCAGCACCGTCTCCGCCAGTGCTGCGCTGGCTCAGAACGCTCCACCGTCAGCGCCCTCCGTTTCGTCGCTTTCGGCGCCTTCGCCCGTGACATCGGTCGCGGCCGCACCGGCGGCGCAGCCTGCTCCGTCAGCGCCGCCTGTGACGCGGCGTGACACACTTGCCGCCCGTCCGAATCCCATCGAGAAGAGGCCCGTTGCCAGCACCACGCCTCCTGCAGTGCGCGAAGCGCCCAAAGCGACGGCTCAGGCTCCCGCCACAAACACGGCACCGACCCGCACGGCTTCCGCCGCTCAAAAGGACCGGCGGACCAATCCGAAAACCGCCTGTGGTCCGCTCAAGGCATGCGATGAGTCGCTCGCTCGCGAAGAACGCGTGCCGCGCGACCCCATCACTGCGCGCGCGCCAGTGAAGACCCTGCCCGCGCCCGTGATCCGCGAGGCTGCCGTCACGTTTCCCGCCGCGTCGCCGGGCCAGCTCGCGCCGCCGCCCGTGCAGGTTGAAGCAAAGGCGGAACCGCCGGCGTCGGCTTCCCTCTCGGTGAACAAGGATCTTTTCCGGGCGCACTAGCCGCAGGTCGAAGACACGTTCAGAAGACGTCGTCAATCCCGCAAACGGTTCCGGTGAAGCGCCGCAGTGAAGATTCCGCTATCAGCTGTCAGCACTCAATTCATCGGCGCGCGACAGAAACAGCTTCAGCACAGGCGACGCATTCGCACGGCTGTAGCCGATCGCGAGATCGACGGTCGGCACCTCGCCTGCCAGTGGACGGCTCACGACCGACCATGGCAACAGGTTGTTCGCATACTCGGGCATCAACGACAGCCCCCGCGTCGACGCGACCAGCGACATGGCCATCGCCAGGTTGTCGACGCCATGCTCGTGCTTCGGATCCAGCCCGTTCTCCTGCAGATACTGCGCGACGATGTCATGCAGCACGCGCGCCTTGTTCGACGCCATCACGAAAGGCTCGCCTTCCAGATCGGAAGGACGGATCACTTTCTTTTGCGTCAACCGATGATCGCTGGGCATCAGCACCACCAGCTTCTCGCGATAAACGACGCGATACTCGAGATCGAGACCCGGCTCCCTGCGCACGAACGCGAGATCGAGCTTGCCGCGTGCGACGGCATCGGCGAGATCGGGTGAGTAGCCGCTCGATACCGTCACGTCGATGTTCGGCAACTCGTCGCGCAACACCTGCATTGCACGCGGCAACCACGTCATTTCCTGACCCGTCAGAAATCCGAGCGCGAATACCTGTTTGGCGGGGCGCGCGGCGCGCCGGGCGGCTTCAACAGCGGCATCGACCTGCGCGAGCGCGAGCCGTGCATGATCGAGAAAAGCCTTGCCGGATGCCGTCAACTCGACGCCGCGCGCACTGCGGATAAACAGTTCCGCGCCGACTTCGTCTTCGAGATCGCGAATCTGCCGGCTCAGCGACGGCTGCGACGTGAACAGCCGCTGCTCAGCCGCCACCGTGAGACTGCCCGTTTCCGCGACGGCAATGAAGTACCGCAAATGACGCAGTTCCATCTTTTCCCCATGTCTGTTGCCCGTTGGCGGGCCATGCCTGTGAGGCATGTCATCAAGCCTACAAAGTCTTTTCGCTTCATGCAAGCAAGGGCTAGATTACGTTCACGTGCTCGCGGTCATACCTGCCTGCTATCGCTGAATCGCCCTGACGGACAACTCGAGGAGCTTTGCCATGAACGGACTCGTTGGAAAAACTGCGCTTGTCACGGGCGCTTCACGCGGCATTGGCCGTGCGACCGCACTTGCACTCGGCCGCGCCGGCGCCCAGGTGCTCGTGCATTACAGCAGCAATGAAGCAGCAGCCGATTCGGTCGTCGCCGAGATTATCGCGGCGGGTGGTCAGGCGCAAAAGATTGCCGCCGATCTGCGCGCCGCCGATGGTCCACACTCGCTTGCAAGACGGGTACGCGCGATCGTGGGCGGACGGCTCGATGTGCTGGTCGCAAACGCGGGCATTGCCCACGCGGCGAGCCTCGAAGACACCACGGTAGAAAACTTCGACGATCTGTTTGCCGTCAACGTGCGGGCGCCCTTCTTCCTGGTCCAGCAACTCATGCCGATGCTTTGCAAGGGCAGCAGTGTCGTGCTGCTGTCGTCGCTGGCGGCACGCGCATCGGTGGGCGAACTGGCCGCATACGCCGCGACCAAGGGTGCCGTCGATACGCTCGTGCTGCATCTCGCGGCCGCGCTCGGCGAACGCGGTGTGCGCGTGAACGCCGTCGCGCCCGGCGTCGTCGCGACCGATATGTCGAGCTTCGCCACCACGGAAGCCGGTCGCGATTACACGCTCAGCCTGCAGGCGCTGAAGCGCGTTGCGCAACCGGACGATATCGCCAGCGCCGTCACTTTCCTCGCATCCGACAACGCCAACTGGATCACAGGCGACACGCTGCGCGTGGACGGCGGCTCGAAGCTATAAGCGCCGCACAACACACGTAACGCTTGAGATCTGAATCAATAAATAAGGCATCCGAAATGAAAAACGACCACATGAAGCTGTTTTCGCCGACGCATGTCGGCGCACTGGAACTGTCGCATCGCGTCGTGCACGCGCCAATGACGCGCCTTCGTTCCGATCCCGATGACAGCCCGAGCACGATGATGATCGAATACTACCGGCAGCGTGCGTCGCATGGCGGCCTGTTGATCACGGAAAGCGCGCATCCTTCTTACGACAGCCGCGGCTATCTCGGCGCGCCGGGCATCTACACGGACGCGCATGTCGAAGCCTGGAAGCCGATCACAGAAGCCGTCCACGCGAAAGGGGCGCGCATCTTCATGCAGATCGCGCACGACGGACGTCAATCGCATGTCGATCTGAGCTGGGGCAACGCGCCCATCGCGCCATCCGTCGTGCCGTACGAAACCACTGTGTTCACGCAAAACGGCTGGGTGCCGAACTCGCCGCATCGTGCGCTGGAAACCAGCGAGATTCCCGCCATCGTCGAGTCGTTCCGGCGTGCGGCGGAACGCGCGAAAGCAGCGGGCTTCGACGGCGTCGAATTGCACAACGCGAATGGCTATCTCGCCGACACGTTCCTGCAGGACGGCACCAACAAACGCACGGACGCCTATGGCGGCACAATCGAAAAACGCGCGCGTTTCTCGCTGGAACTGGTCGAGGCGTTTGCCTCCGTGTGGGGCGCGGATCGCGTCGGTGTGCGAGTGTCGCCGAGTGGCCGCTGGGGCGCGATCTCCGACAGCAATCCCGAAGCGACCTTCGGCTATCTGGCCGAGCGGCTGAATGCGTATGGCCTTGCCTATCTGCATGTGATCGAGCCGCGCGTAATGGGCACGGAAACACTGGTCGAAGGTCAGGCGCCCGTGGCCGCTTCGTTCCTGCGCAAGATTTTCAACGGCACGATCATCGCCGCGGGCGGCTTCGACCGCGCGGGTGCCGAGCAGATATTGCAACGTGGCGACGCGGATCTCATTGCCTTTGGCCGCTGGTTCTCGTCGAACCCGGATCTGCCCGAGCGCCTGCGTCGCGATTTGCCGCTTGCGCCTTATCAACGCGATGCGTTCTGGGGCGGCGACGCACGCGCATACATCGATTTTCCTGCCTACGACGAAGCACGCCGCGATGTCGACGTCACGGCGTCGAACGCAGAAACCATCTGATTCAAGGAGCACGACCATGTCCACTGGCAACACGCCGAACACGACTAAAACCGTGAAGATTCCTGGCCCCGATCATCCCATCACGATCGAACCGAACCCGTCGCGGGTCGTGGTCACGGTCGCGGGCCGGATCATCGCCGACACGCGCGCTGCATTGACGCTGCGTGAAGCGAAATACCCGCCCGTGTTCTATATCCCGAGAAAGGATGTCGATATGACGCAATTGCAACGCACTGCACATTCGACTTATTGCCCGTATAAAGGCGATGCTTCGTACTTCTCGATCCCGGCGGGCGGCGAACGCAGCGTCAACGCAATCTGGACGTATGAGTCGCCGTATCCTGCTGTCGAGCCAATTCGCGAGTACCTCGCGTTTTATACCGACCGCGTCGATTCGATCGAAGAGCGCGGTTGAGGCTCAATGCCCCAGACCACTGCTCGCAATCTGCTTCTCCACGTACTGCGCGAAGAGCGCATGCAGATGCGTCGTCGGATGAAGCTCGTCGGCGAACATATACGTCTGATCGGCATTAGCGGTCACGTAGGTAGCTGGCGAGCAAAGCAGGGCCGTGGCGTGAGGCGTCTTGTTCGGGTCGCACGCCACGCCCGTATTCGACACGGCAAAACCATTGGCCTGGAAGTTCGCGATGATCTGGTTCAACCAGGTGTAGGCATCGACCTGAATGACCTTGCTTTGCAGACCCGCCGTTTGTATGGCGGAGTTCAAGGTACTGTTGAAAAGCTGCGATAACTGGCTCAGGTTCGCGCCGCCATCCGACGCAGCGATACCTTCCGGCGATAGCCCGATGTTCGGCAGATTGACCACCACGACATGCGTGGCGCCGTTCTGGATGATCTGGCCAACCAGTTGGGCAAGCGTGTTAGCGGCCGTCTCAACGGTGGGCGCCGCGGCGGGCAGCGCCCCGGCGCGTAGCACATCGTTCGCACCGGCCCATACGAGTATCAGTTGATTGGCATTGAAGGTTTTGTGCGTGGCCAGATAGCTGGAGATCTGCTGATTGACGGGCATCTCGACATTGCCGATTACGTCTGTCAGGAAGTCGTTCTGGTTGGCCGGCGTCGCCACCGTGGAGCCACCTTCCGCGTAACCAAGGCCGCTTTGCGCGCTCAGTTCATGCGCGAGGTCGATCGTGTACGCCGCGCTCAGCGTGTCGCCGTAGTACTGCGCGACATCTTGGGTCCAGACCTGTCCCGGGTTGGTCGTGAAGCGCCCTCCACCCACTACGCTGGCAATCGGCGCATAGGTGCCAACGTCCGAAAGGCTGTCGCCGAACGAGACGATTTGCAGATTGACGCCACCTGCTGAAGTCGACGTGCTGCCACTTCCTGAACTGCCTCCGTTTCCACCGCATGCCGTCAGCACTGTGACTGCAATGAAAAAAATGACAGTGCGCACCTTGTAATTTAGTGCTCGCATGGCGGCTCCTTTCTGATCAAGTGAAGCGCAGCATGCATGTCAGTGGTTGATCTGACGCGCGGCGCTTCTATTTCTCCCTAGCGTGAAGCAAAAAATGTGCACCATAAAAGCACGCCAGATGCGAAACCTTCTGCCAACACTTTCATTACGCCCACACCTCATTTAGAAACCTAAAAGAAATCGATAAGAACCCTATAGAAAGGACGATTTCATCATCGTGAATGCGGCGATGCGTCGCGACGCAAAAAACCTCGATCGACACCGAAATAGCGGCTCTTCAATCCCTTCTTCTCCCGTTTGACGCGGAGATCCCGCTGCTAGCGTGAGTACATCCCGTGCCGCGCCTTGCGTGCACATCGCCCTGGTTTCCGGCGCATTACTCACACCTTTCGACTTCATTCGATGCCCAACGCGCTGAATTTCTCGGGCGGCCCCGGCGCCCTGCCCGACTCCGTCCTCGCCCAAACCCGCGATGCCATCGTCGCGCTACCGGAAACCGGTTTGTCCGTGCTCGGCATGAGCCACCGTTCAGCGTGGTTTCAATCGATCCTCGACGAAGCCGAACAGAACCTGCGTCATCTGCTTGGCCTTTCCAGCGACTACGCCGTGACGTTCCTGCAAGGCGGCAGCAGCCTGCAGTTCGCAATGATTCCGATGAACTTTGCCGCAGCGGGCGTGGCGCCGCCCGAGTACATCACCTCGGGGTACTGGAGCAATCGTGCGACGAGTGAAGCCGCAAAAGTTGTCGCCGCACGAAAGATCGCGTGGGACGGCAAGTCAGGCGGCTACCGGCAACTGCCTGCGCTCGACAGTCTCGACATTGCGCGTGATGCTGCGTATCTGCATTACGTGTCGAACGAAACCGTCGAAGGGCGTCAATTTCCGGCGATCGACCGCGCGCTTCCCGTTCCGCTCATTGCCGACATGTCGTCGGACTTCCTGTCGAAGCCGCTCGACACGACGCCCTACGCAATGCTCTACGCGCACGCACAAAAGAACCTTGGTCCAGCGGGCGTTACCGTTGCCGTCATCCGCCGCGATCTGCTCGAACGCATTCCCGATGGCCTGCCTGCCATTCTCGATTTCCGCACACATGTCACGCACGGCTCGAACTACAACACACCACCCGTGTTCGCGATCTACGTGCTTGCGCTCGTCACGCGCTGGATGCGCGCCGACATCGGCGGCCTCGCTGCGATGCAACGGATCAACGAACAGAAAGCGCGCCAACTCTACGCCACGCTCGACGAACTCGGCGGCGCGATTCATATCCACGCCCGGCAACAGTGGCGTTCGCAGATGAACGTTGCCTTCAGCTTCGGCGACGCACGTCTCGACGATGCGTTCATCGAATCGGCGCGTGAACGCGGGATCGTCGGTCTTGAAGGTCATCGTTCGATCGGCGGTTTGCGTGCGTCGTTGTACAACGCGGTCACGCCCGAAGCCGTCGATTCGCTCTGTGAAGCATTGCGAGCGTTCTCGCTAGAGCGCGTTTGAGGAGCGTCGACGATGGACACGCTTGCACACTCACTGACACAGGCAATCGAGGCCGATCCGCTCAATCGCGCGCTGCATGCCGAACTGGCCGATGCAATGGGCGTAGCGGGCGACGAGACGGCGATGATGGCGCATCGCATTGCCGTGGCGACCTTCGATGAAATTGTCGGGGCATCGAGAGACCCCGCGCTCGAAGCGCTGCCGCTCTACAACGTCGCGACTGTGTTTTACATGATTGGCCGCTACGAAGAGGCGTGCCGGTGGTATCGGCACGCGTTGAACGTGTATCCCGATCTGGCGATTGCGCATCAGAATCTCGCAGCCACGCTGGAGCAGTTGGGGCGTACCGACGAAGCCCGCGTTTATCGCTCGCGTGCCTACAGCCTTCAGCGCGTCTTCATCGAGCCTGTGCCGAAACCGCAACGCACGTTGCTGATTCTGTGCTCCGGCACAGCGCCAGGCAACATTCCGTACGACACGCTGCTCTCGTCGAACAGGGCCACACTCGTCAAGTACGCGATCGATTACGCGTCTGTCGAAGAAGATGCGCAGCTGCCGCCCTATGACCTCGTCTTCAACGCGATCGGCGAACCGGATGTCGCGTTGCCGATGATGTCGCGTATCGCGCAACTGACGCAACGGTGTGGCCGTCCGGTTTTGAATGCGCCGGAAAGCATTGCGAGCACGCCGCGGCATCGCATGGCGCAACTGCTCGGCGCACTCGACGATATCGTCGTGCCGCCGTGCATGCGTCTTGAAGTTGCGCCACGCGACACCGCCGAGTTAATGGCGCTGCTCGCCGCGCAAGGCATGACGTTCCCCGTGCTGATGCGACCGCTCGCCACGCACGGCGGCGAAGGTCTCATCTTGCACACGGAACCCGAGTCCTTACTCGCATCCATCCAGCAACTCGACGCACCGTGTTATGTCACGCAGTACCGGGATTTTCGCAGCGCTGACGGGTACTATCGCAAGTATCGGATCGTATTCGTCGATCGCGAGCCGTTCGCGTATCACCTCGCGATCTCGTCGCACTGGCTGGTGCACTACGTGAGCGCAGACATGCCCGCATGGCCGTGGAAGCTCGAAGAAGAAAAGCGCTTTCTTGAAGATGCGCGCAGCGCACTGGGCGAACGTGCAATGAATGCGATCGTCGCGATCGGGCAACGTCTGGGACTCGACTACGGCGGAATCGATTTCACCTTGCTGCCGGATGGCCGCGTGCTCGTGTTCGAAGCGAACGCCACCATGCTCGTGCATAAGGAATCCGCTGATGGCGTGCTGGCTCACAAAAACGCGTTCGTGCAGCGTATCGTCGATGCGTTCGAGCAGATGCAGATTGGAAGGATGTCTGCTGGCGGCGGCATAGCGAGTGGCGAGGCGTCCGCCACACGCACCCTTTAACCTGCTGTCCAATCTAGTCACGTTTCCAGTCGGCCGCTGGATACGCCGGAATACCAAGCGAGATTCCCGCCGCATTGAATCGCTCAGTCAGTTGGTCGCGGATCAAGTCAGCAGAATCGCCAATGGTCAGCGACGACTTCGAACCGTCCCAAGAGTGACTCCAGTCGATCATCTGGTTCATGCGCGGAATCAGCGGCAGTGGGCCGATCGTCTTTGCAGGCGGGTTGAGCACGAACGGCAGGACCTTGCCCTTTTTGCAGGTAAGCTGCGCATTGGGCGTGATGTCATCGGTCGCCTTGGCGATGACATAGTGCGTCGAAAGAATCTGGAATATCTCACGCACATAAATAGCATCGGATTTCTTGTCGACACCGCCAACCAGATTCTCGCGCGGATCATTAAGCAACACAAAGCTCACCCGCGCTCGCATGGCGCCCTGAATCCAGGCGGCGGTCTTCTCGATCGGCCACACTTCCTTGCGCTCCGGGCCAGCGACATCGACTTTCGCGCGCACCGAACTCGACAGCGTCTGCTTCTGCTCCTGTTCGCTTAGCGTGCGTTTGCCCGCGATCCGATACAGGATCACCGGCTTGTTTGCCTGGCGCAGCAGGATTGCCGTGTTGTACGCCATGATCGCAATTTCAAGCATGCGGTCTGCGCTGATCGCTGTGGTTTCGACGACGCTGTTTCTCTGCTGGTAGTGGGTAGCCGGCTTGTGAAAGCCCGATCCCACCTCTTTTTCGATAGCAAGGGGTCGCGTGCGCGTGGTCACACCACGCAGCCTGGCGAGTGTGTCGTCGTCGAATGTGTTGTTCTGCATGACGGCGGCCAGCAGATTTTCTCCCGTGTTCGCAGGCTGCGGGATGGCCGTCTCTTTGCGCAGGTCGCGATTCTTAGGCTTCATGTCTGTGAAGAGGAAAGGCTGACGACGTTGCCACTTCTCGCGGCACGGTTCCGAACACCACGGGTTCTGGTCCTTGCTGACAGGGACTTCTTTTGCGCAGACGACACACAACATGGCTATCTCCTCGCGAGTCGGCAGCTTTAATGCTAGGCGTTCGCGAAGAAGAAGTCGATTAAGATCGGACGAAATCGGCGGTCGTGTCTGGCATCCTCGGATCTTCAAGCGACACAATGATCGCATTGCGTCGACAAGATGAAACAAAGCGGTTCACGGCCAGCTGAATCATGACGCGAACGCTTCGCGGAATTTTGCCGTTCAGGGATGGTCCTACTGACTATCCCGAAGTATGCAGGGTAGATTTGACCATGCGATAGAAACGCCCGCGCGATGAGCAAACGGGCGACGTGAAGGAGACGCGCTGTGCCCAATCAATCAACCGGCACCCGTTGGTCATCCACCGAAGTCGCGATGGCCGACCGGACCGACGCCTGGCAGGAAGTGCTCAGCGGCAGCTATCGGGAATGGCAGGTGCCGCAGCGGCTCCCCGCCACCTTCTACGCGACGCTGAGCCGGCACGACTTTGCAGGGACAGAGCTTGTCGAGACGATCTGCGACCCCTGCGTCGGCGAACGGACCCGCAAGCAGGTCCATCGCGACGACGAGCTTTACATCGGTGTCCAGCTCACGACAGGCGGCCGCGAGCGGTTCGTCATCGGCGACAGCGGCGTGGAAGTGGCCTCTGGCGATCTCGTCGTCTGGACCACAGATCAAGTGGTGCAATTCGAAGTGATGGAGCGCCTGCACAAGGTCACGCTAATGATCCCCTGGGCGCTCATGCGCGAACGCCTTCCGGAACGCAAGCGACCGCCCTGCGGCGGGCGTATCGAAAGCCGGTCCGGTGTCGGCTCGCTGCTTGCCGTGCATCTGCTGGCCCTATCGAATGAGATCGCTACGCTCGACAGCAGCGTGCAGGGTTCGGTGAGCCGGTCGACGCTGGAATTATTGGGCATCGCCCTGTCGGGACAGCAGCAGAACGCCACATTCGATGCAAGCGCCGCGATGCTGCTCAAGGTGCAGGACTACATCCTCCAGCACATGCACGAAGATGATCTGACGCCGGCGCGTATCGCCGAGGCGAACGGCATCTCGTTGCGCTATCTTCACATGCTGTTCCAGCGGCGCGACATGACCGTATCGGGCTACGTGATGCATAGCCGGCTAACGGCGTGCATGAACGCACTCTCCGACCCGCCGTGGCATCGCTTTCAGCTCAGCGAGATTGCGTATCGGTGGGGATTCAATTCGACCAGCCATTTCTGCCGCGTGTTCAAGGAGAAATTCGGCCAGTCACCGAGCGACGCGCGGCGCGCGGCCACCGCGTCATAAATGATCGCCAGATACGCAGCGATACAGAGCGCGCGCGCGCCGGTTTTGGCCAGGCGTTAGCCCGGCCGATGTGAACCACCGTTCAGACCGAGAAGCGGCAAAGCGTTTCGCCACCATCGATCCGCACCAGATCGCCGTGTATGTAGCTCGACTCGTCCGACGCGAGAAACACGGCAAGATTTGCAATGTCTTCGACTTCTCCCCAACGTTTCAGCGGGATCACATCGGTGAAGGCCTTGTCGAAATCCTTGTCGTCGAAGAGTGCGCGCGTGAGCGAGGTCTTTGCGTAAGTCGGACAGATACCGTTCACCCGAATCCTGTCGCGACCATACTCGATGGCGAGACAGCGCGTCAGGTTCGCAGCGGCGCCCTTCGAGATGTTGTACACCGATTGTTTGGGATGACCCTGAAGACCCGCCGTCGAAACGATATTGACGATATTGCCGCCGCGCCCCTGCTTCAGAAAGACCTTGATGGCTTCCTGGCAACCGAACCACGTGCCGCGCACATTCACATCGAAGCAGGCGTCGAGATCCTCCACGCCAAATTCGTGAGCGAGTTTGCCCGCGCGATAGATGCCCGCGTTATTGACGATGACATCGAGTCCGCCATACACGCGCACTGCTTCCTGAACCATATTCGCGACTTCGGCATGATTCGTCACGTTGCAGGACACGTAGGTGGCTTCGCCTCCCGCTTCCCGGATGGCGCCGACGGTGGTGAGCTTCGCATCGCCTTCGAAGCCGCCCGCGTTCGGTTCTTCGTGAATGTCGCTGACAATGACCTTCGCACCTTCCGCCGCATATGACACGGCAATACCGCGTCCAAAACCAGAGCTTGCGCCGGTAACGATGGCGACTTTTCCTCTCAGCCTGTTCATCTGCATTCTCTCCTGTATGTACATAGAGCGAGCCAGTGGTATCTGCTGTTAGTGGTCCGTCAAGATGACGCGCTGCTCGAATGGCGCTACGACATCTCATGCAGGGAACGCTGTAAACGTCTGCACGGCAATCTTTCCGTTCTTGACGAACAGCGTATCGGTTGCCAACGGGACGAACGGTTTCGCTTCCCACGCGAGATAGGCGATTTCGCCTTCCGTGCTCTTGCTGGTGACCTTGAACGCTTCCCAGAACGCCGGCTCGGCGCCATCGAGAAATGCCTGAAAAAAGGCCCGAATTTCAGCGACGCCGCGATGCGACTTTTCAGGCGTCACGATCACGGAGCCATCGTCGTAGTCCTTCATCAGTTCATCGATACCTTTCGCGAACGCACTCAGGTGATGATCGAACACCTCGGTCGTTGCGTCGGCCTGCGCAGTGCTTGCTGTCATGTCTTGACTCCACTGTTTGAAGGCGAGGCCGCGACGGGATCGCCAGCGGCCTGGGTCATGCGGGGATGCCGGGATGCCGAAACGCTTCAGCTGATATAAGCGCGCTGGGCTTCATCCCACGTGACGACGACGATGGGTGTGCCGTCCTCCTTGATGAACTCGAGCGGACCGAGAAACGTCATATAGAACTGCGAGTCGACGGGGAAGTAAGTCTTGTCGTGGCGTGCATTCGCCGATTCATAGCCATACGCTGGCGCCACAACAGTATCGCCGCCCGCTTCTGCGCCGCCGCGAACGTCCATGCGCCCCTTGGTCAGCAGATACTCGCCGGGCCCGACATGAAAATGCGCGTTGAACGACGAACCGGCCGGACAATCGAAGATCGCCGTCCACGCGCCCATCTCGGGCGACGCGTGCAGGAACTTCCAGCGTATCCCGCCGATGGATAGCGCATCGGGAAACGGCTTCCAGGGAATATCGTCGAGTTGCACAGCCTCTTCCGCCACATGCGGCTTGACCTTCAGCGCTGTGCCAGTTGCCATTTGCATGGTTTGTCTCCTTGCGTTGTCCGGGCTGGGCGCCCGAGTGGGGTGTCGGTCTGGTTCAAGAATAGGCGGGGGGTGCCTGTTCCGGTTGCATGCGGGTGCATGGCCACTTGACCGCGAGCGCAATCAGACGGAATCGTTATCCCGCACTGCCGCAATGTGCAGTGCACAAGAAAAGACGCGTTCGGCCCACATCTTCGGGGCGGAGCCGCGCATTCGCGACGTATGCTTTAGCGCGCGGACTAGCGATCGACACGTCCAATCACGCCATCGTGTGTCGCCTGCACCGGACGCAATGGAATCACATACACGGCGATGAGCATCGCGATTGCACCGCCGAGCAGCGTCTCCCACGCGCGGGCGACAAGCACGGGAACCGAATGCTCCCCTGAGACGGCAAGCGTGATCATCAGGATGATCGAGAATGCGCCGCACGCGATGTCGTAACGATCAGGCAGTGCCATCACATACACGATCAGTGCGAGCGCGACCACAGCGCATACGATAAGAGGCGCGTGCGCGGCAAGGGGCAGGCACGCCAGCCCGAGCGGCACGCCGATGAGCGTGCCGATAATCCGTTGCTTCATGCGCGCGACCGTGCCCGCCGCCGTGACCGTCGTACCGCACACGCCGGCTGTAATCGCCCACACCGGCTCGACCAGCCCGAACGCGCTGTTCAATACGATGATGATCACCGCCGTGGCCGTCGCCTGCAGTCCCATGATGCATTCGGCTGAGAAGCGCGAATCCCGGTAGGCGGAATGCACTGGCGGCGGAGACGGTGTCGGCTTTTCGCCAGGACCGCTCAGAAGACGAGGTACGACGGAAGCGACAATCGCGATCAGCAATGCGATACCGATCTCGGGTGTGTCGACAGGCTTGAGTCCGGTGCCATAGGCAAGCAGACCGCCAATATAGAGTTGCAGGCCCACGCCCATGCCGAGCACGCCATATCGACGCAGGTAGCAGGCAAGAAACACGCTCGGCAGCAGAATCCATTCGCCGCCACTCAATCCGTATTGCTGCAGCAGTGGCAGATCCAGAAGAGGCGCTAGTACGGCAAAGAACCATGCGCCCGCCGCAGCTGCGGCGCACAGGAGCACGAGATCGCGCGTCGATTCATAGCGTGTGCCGCGTGCTTCGAACACGCTTGCCCACAACGCAAAGCCACCTGCGAGTATCGCGAGCGACGCGTGAATGGGATCGAGCGCCATCACGTCGTGCACACTGCCGAGCGCGATCGCGCCGCCGTAGGCCGTGCCGATCCGGAGTCCCTTTACACGCCGGTGCGCGCCTGGATCGACACGTTCGATCCAGGCCGCAATTCTCCCGATAGCTTCACGCACGCCACACTCCCCTGTCCCGATGCAAAGTCGAACGTTGCTACGGAGTGAAAGGGCCGTGACCTGTGGCCAGCTTCTCCGTTCGTCCAGATGGTGACGCGGCTGACTTAGCTCGAAATTACCGTGAAACGCTTTCTCACGCGGGAAAGCTGGCGTGACTCATTGCCACGGATCAGGGTTGGCGCTTGCCGCGCCCACCAGCCGGTTTGTCGGCCGGCTTGCGCGAACCCGCCGCCGGCTTGGCGGCCGGTTTGGCGCGTGGCTTTTGCACGCTGAACGGGCTGCCTTTCAAATAGCGGCTGTCGCTATCCGCGACTGCGGCACCCTGCACGGCGGGCTTGCGTTTGTTTTCACCGTTCTGCTGGCGCGGCTTGTTAGCGGGCACCGGCATCGCGCCTGATGCAGCTTGCGGCACCTTGGGTTTCTTCGGCTTTTTGGGTTTCTTGATGAGTTGACCCGTCGCGCTGGTTTCCGGCACGCGATGATCGGGCTCGAAACCCGGCTCTTCTTCACGGGACAGCGTTTGCCCGATCAGCGCTTCGATCGCGGCCAGTTGGGGCGCCTCATCGGCACATACGAGCGACACTGCCACGCCGCTTGCGCCCGCGCGGCCAGTTCGGCCGATACGATGCACATAATCTTGCGCCACGATGGGCAGATCGACGTTGATCACCAGCGGCAGATCGTCGATGTCCAGCCCGCGTGCGGCAACATCGGTGGCGACCAGCATACTGACTTCGCGCGCCTTGAAACGCTCCAGCGCACGCAGCCGGGCAGGTTGCGGCTTGTCGCCGTGGATAGTGTCGACCGCGTAGCCCGCTTCATCCAGCATGGCCGCCAGGTAATCGACGCCGTTGCGGGTTTTGACGAACACCAGCGCGTGCTGCCAGTTGTTCTCCGCGACCAGATGCATGAAAAGATCGGGCTTGTTGCGTTTATCGACGGGCACCACCCATTGCCTGATCTTGCTGGCCGTGGTGTTGGGCGGGCTGACGCTGATATTCACCGGGCTGCGCAGAATGCTTGCCGCCATCGCACGGATATCGTCAGTGAACGTGGCGGAGAACAGCAGGGTCTGGCGCTGAACGGGCAACGCAGCAAAGACGGCGTTGAGCTCGCGCGCAAAGCCCAGATCCAGCATGCGGTCGGCCTCGTCCAGCACGAGCGTTTGCACCTGATCGAACTGCACGGCGTTCTGTCGATTGAGATCCAGCAATCGGCCAGGCGTGGCAACCAGTACGTCCACGCCTTTGCGCAGCTTCATCATCTGCGGGTTGATGCTCACACCACCGTAGGCAGCCAGAAACCGCAGATCAAGGCCCTCGCCGTAAGCGACGAAGCTTTGCAGCACCTGCTCGGCCAGTTCTCGCGTCGGCACCAGCACCAGCACACGCGCACGGTTGCTCGACACCGCCGGGCCGTGCTGCACCAGCCGCTGCAGCAGCGGCAGCGCAAAACCTGCCGTTTTGCCCGTGCCCGTCTGCGCTGCCGCCATGACGTCCTTGCCACTGAGCACAGCAGGAATCGCCTTGGCCTGCACCGGCGTAGGCGCCTGGTAATTGAGGTGCTGCAGATTGCGCAGCAAGGGGTCAATCAGGCCGAGCGAGGCAAAAGACATGAGCGTATTCCGGGCTAAAACCGCAATTCTAGCGGTTGCGGCGCCGGTTGCATCGCACAGGGCGATGACCGTTGCGTGAGCTTCTCGCGACTCGCATGGCAAGCGCCCTCACTTCCGTATACCGGCGATGCCTTGCCCTATTGCGTCGCTCCCATCGAAAACCCGGCGGCCGCTTCGCGCGATTCGAACGCATAGTTGGTACGCAATATCTGTTCGAGGTGTTGGCCGTACGTCTCGCCGGCATGCGATGGACGCGGCACGGCAATGTCCAGCGGCGTTTCCAGGCCGCAGTCGAAAAAGAATGCAATCGAGTAACGGTCTCTTTCCCGATGATTCAGAACCCGATGCGGCGTCGCCTTGATCTTTCCGTCGCTCCATCCGGCCATGACCTGTCCCGTGTTCAAAACGAGCGAGCCCTCAATAGCAGGAACATCGGACCACGTTCCATCCGGGGACTGAACCTGCAAACCGCCGACATCGTCTTGCGCGACGAAGGTCAGGCATCCGTAGTCCGTGTGCGGTGCGGATCCGAACAGATTGGGTTCGGGATTGGGCAGTGCCGGATAGTGAAGCAGGCGCAAGATTGGATTCGGCCGCACGAAGTACTCGGCGAGTGCTTCGCGTGGCAGCCCCATCATGCTGGCGAAGCATGGCACGAGCTTCTGCCCGAGATCGACCATCGCGTGCCGGTAGCGTCGCGCAGCCTGTTCAAAGCCATCCACGGCGGGCCACGTTTGCGTGCCGCCCATCGCCGAATTCGACCATGTGGCGCGCAGTGACGCGTCAAGTTCGTCCAGCACAACAAATGAATCGCTGTGGTTAGGTCGCCGCGCCGATCCAAGCGTCGACGCGATCAGCACGGATGTGCTCAGCGGCAGATAGCCTCTTAGATGCATGCCGTATCGAATCGCCATTTTCTCGGCAAGAGAAAGCTGGTGAAATCGCTTCGACGCGTCGAACAGATCGCGAATGATTTCCGCAGCAACGCCGTGATTCACGAGCACGGAAAATCCAACGTTCTCGTGCGCATCCTGCAACTGTTGCGCGACTCTCTGCCATGCTCGGGGTTCTTCGCTCAAGAGCGGACTCACGTCGACAACCGGGATATTCACGATCTTTCACCTGGAAATGAGATTACTGCCACCAACGGCGGACCGCACGCTTTGAGCACGCGGACGTCATCTGATGTTTCCAGTCGAATCTAAACGCTGACAATTAGGTTTCCATTACGGTGGGCGACGCTGCATCGGCTGACCGCATCTAGCTGGCGCGGGCCTTTTTGGCGCCATGCGCAGCGGCAAGCGCTTCGAGGCCTGCCATCGCGAAACCTACGTAATCCCCGGCCAACCCAACGCTGTCTTTTCCCGCTGCGGGCAACACGGCCGTCTGTATCTGCTTCGGCGCAATCATCATCGCGATGCACGGCAAGACGATAAACATCACCGCGCGCTGCACGCCGGCATCGGTCGGCTTGAGGCCCATGGCGTCGGCGACCAGGCTCAACATGAAAGCGGCTTTTGGCCGCACTGCTTTCGTCACGAGCGCGGGAATAGCCGGTGACGGCGACAGCACTTCACGCAACATCAGCATGAAGCCCCAATGTCGTTTGCCATTCGTCGCCAGCTCGACGAGTTGCCCTAGCACCGCGCGCAGCCTGGCTTGCGGATCGCCAGCGGCTTCGGCCACCGAGGTCAGTTGCTCGAGCCCTACGATCTGCTGATGCGCCTCGACAAGCGCCGCCTCGTATAGCGCCTCCCTGCTGCCGAAGTGGTAATTGACCGACGCCATCGGCGTGCCTGCCCGCTCGGCTATTTCCTTGCTGGTGGCGTCCGCGAAGCCTCGTTCGGCGAATACCTGCCCGGCCACGTCGAGCAGATGCTGGCGCGTCGCCGCGCCATCGGATCGTGAGGCGCGCCTGGATGCGCTCGCGGAAGCATTCTTCGGGTTCGTCGGCATGATGGAAATCTCGGTGCTCAGGATTAGATTGAATTTGAATTTAAATTCACATATCATCGATTCTACTCCATCGCAGCGGTAGCGACGACCTGCTCGCGCCCTTTTGCGTTGCGGGCGCGGGACTTGCGCGCCCGTCAGCCTGACGGCAGCAGGATGGATCCATTACCACGGAGCTTTCCATGATCCGAAATTCCCTGAAGAAAGTGCTGATCATTGGCGCAGGCCCGGTCGGGTTGACGCTGGCCATCGAGCTCACGCGATTCGGCATCCCTGTGCGCATCATCGACAAGGCGGCCGAACGGACCGACAAGTCGAAGGCACTCGTCGTATGGAGCCGCACGCTCGAGCTTCTCGACCGGCAGCCGGGCGGCTCGGCTGCGTTCATCGAGGCGGGTTTCAAGGCGCATGCGTTCAGCTTCCTGTCCGGCGACAGGTTGATCGGACGCGTCACGATGGAATCGGTCGCCACGCCTTATCCGTATGCGCTGATGCTTCCACAGGCCGATACAGAGCGATTGCTGGAAGAACGGCTGGCGTCGCTCGGTGTGACGGTGCAAAGAAGTACGGAAGCCGTCAGCATTGCGTTGCGCGACGATGGCGCGGATGTCGTGTTGCGTCTGCCGGACGGACGCGAGGAAAACGAATCAGCCGATTGGCTGGTCGGTTGCGACGGCGCGCACAGTCTCGTGCGCCACACGGTTGGCGCAACATTCGACGGCAGCACCATGGACAGCGACTGGATTCTCGCGGACGTCCATATGCGCGGCTATCCCGTGCCCGATACGGAAGCCACGGTTTACTGGCATGAAGACGGCGCCTTTGTCGTCTTCCCGATCTCGCCGGGACGCTATCGACTTCTCGCCGACTTGCCGCCATCCGGTGAAGCGCATCCGCCGACACCCACGTTGGAACAGGTGCAGACCCTGATCGACCGGCGCGGCCCGCAAGGCATGACAGCCTTCGACCCGATCTGGCTGGCGGGCTTCCGCATCAATGGCCGCAAGGTCACGCGCTATCGCTGGGGACGTGCGTTTCTTTGCGGCGATGCCGCGCACGTTCACAGCCCGGCAGGCGGCCAGGGCATGAACACCGGCATGCAGGACGCCTTCAATCTCGCGTGGAAACTCGCGCTGGTCGCGCAGGGTCGCGCGACGGAAGCCTTGATCGACAGCTTCAGTCCGGAGCGCAGCGATGTCGGCGAGCAGGTTCTCAAGAACGCGGAGCGCCTGACGCTGGTGGGCACCACGAGAAACCCCGTTGCGCGCACGGTACGAGATGTCATGGGGCATCTGATGCTTGGTCTCGCGCCCGTCCAGAACCGCGTCGCGGACACGATGACAGAAATGACGATTGGGTATCCCGAGAGTCCACTCAATGCCGGCTCTGCGTCCGGTCTGAACGGTCCGGAACCCGGCCAGCGCGTGCTGGGAGACCGGCCGTTCGGCGCGGGCAGTGAAGCGCGCTACGCGCTGCTGGGTTCCGGCTCCGCTGCGGCTGAGTTGATCGGCCGGTATGCGAACGTACTCGAAGCGGAGCTTCGCACGCCGCCCGATCCCAACGGCGTGTGGCTGGTCCGGCCCGATGGCTACGTTGCGGCTGTCGCGCGACATGACGATCTCTCGGCGATCGAGAAGAGTCTGGCGCGGTTGATGGTGTAGTCGAAGCGCGACCGTCATGCGCACGCGAAGACCCGCGCGGGTCTGGCAGATCGCAGCCCCGCGTGCAGGTTTCCCGTGAATGGCTCACGAAGGCTCGCACGCAAGGCCAGTATCGTTTCGTTGCGGCTTCGCAATACTTCTACTGCGCAATCCGTTTGAGATCATCAGGCTTCCACGTTTTATCGAAGAACGCCTGCTTCGGACTGTAGAGCCGCAGAATCACGAAGTACCCTTTTTCAGGCACCGTACGTACCCAATTCGCTTCCTTGCCGGCGGGCGCAGCGGGACCGAAATAGAGATCGTACGAGCCGTCCGAGTTCTGAACCGGCTTGTCCATCGAGTTCAACGAAGGCAACGCCTGGCCATTCTCCAGGCCCGATGCCGTGATCGTGTCGTACACCGTCACCGACCAGAAGTTTGCGGCCGGAATATTGGGCGGCAGATGCAACTGATACGTCTTGCCACCCTCGAGGACCTGCCCGTCCGAGTCACGCCAGGCGGAAGGATACTTGGCGCCCTTCTCGACCACATCCACCACCATACCCGGGCTCGCCGCGTACGCCGAGGTGAAGTACGCATCGCGTTGAACCAGATTGGTGAACGTGCCGCTCGACTGGAACATCGGATTCTGGCCCGCGAAGACGTTCTCCCACTGTCGATCGGGATAGTATTTGCCGCCCGGCTGGTTGAGCAACTCGTTCCAGATTTCGACCTTACTCATCCGGAACGCGGTTTTCGCGGCCTTGTCCAGCAATTCGCGCTGATGCGCGGTCGGCTGGAACGGCTTGCCTTTCTCGATACCGATGGCGGCCATCATGCCGCGCCAGTCCATATCGGTGGGAGCGACGGTTTCGTCGTTGACGAAACGCGCCAGCATGTCGAAGTAGGCACCGTCCTGCGGGAAGAGCATGAACGCAGGATTGGACGAACCATCCGGGAAACTCATCGGGCGCGCCGTATCGCGCTTGCCGTATGGATAGATTCGCGCGCCTGCCACCAGTTGATTCGCGGGCACCAGGTTCTTTGGATCGCTGAAGAATGCCCTGAAGAACACGAACACATTGTCGGTGCGCGAGCGATACATGTAATAGCCCTTCGGAGCCGGCCCCTTGTAGTTCCATGGCACGATCAGATACTTGCCGCCTTTGCCCGCGTCAGGGCCGACAAAACCGAAATCGCCCATCCAGGTCTTGCCGTTCAGCGTCGGTCCCGTGAGCGGACGCTGGAAGAAGTCGTCGAGAATGCCCTGGTTCTTTGGCGGCACTTCCACGACGATCGGACCATCCTTTGCGATGTTGACGTAACTCATTGCGTACAGGCAGTCGGAATTCGGCGTGGTCACCTTGGTCTTCGCGTTCAGCCGCTCTTTCCAGACGGGCAGCACGTTATAGCCCGCGCCATAGGTCTTTTCCGATCCTTCCTTCATCGCATACATGTTGACGGCAGGAAGCGCCCACAGATAAACCTGCACTGCGCGCTGGAAATACAGTTCGTCTTTCAGCAGGTCTGCTGACTCCTGGGTCGGGAAGTCGCCCACGAATGGCGCGTTGGCAAGCGCATCGCGGCTGGCAGCGACAGTCTGCGCGGGTGAAGTCTGCGCCTGCGCATACACGGCCCATGAGGCAAGACATGCCATGGCCATGGTGACGAGCGGGCGTTTCGAGAGCAGGACCGGCTTCTGTTTATCGTGACTCATGCGTTCACCTCTTCGAAGTCAGGCATAACGAATGTCTTGTGATTTAACGCATCGGTCGCGCCGTAGTAGCGGAAAGTCGGCATCGGGCGCTTGCCGCGCGTTGGAATCCAGTTCGCTTCCAGACCGGCGGGCGGATTCGGGCCGACGTAAAGCGTGACGCCACCGTCGGCGTTTCTTTTCATCTTGTCGAGATCGTAGGACGACAGGGTTGTGCGGCCGGAATCCGTATAGATGAAAGAAAACGTCGCGCGGTCATACACCGTCAGTGCCGATGCGCCCGCAGGCAAGGCTGGGGAAGAATCGGCGGCGATTGCTTCGCCGGATGAAGACAGCACACTGGCGGCGGCTGTCGTTATCAGGAACTGTCGTCTGTCCATCGGCACCCTCGACGCAAGCGTTGTTGTTGCCCGGTAGCGGTTTGCGACACACTACTCGACACCCACGACATCTCACCATCGCACAGCCGCTGTATGGGATTGGACCGATAACACGTCTGCCTCGTCAGCTTCGGCCCGAAAACAGTCTGCGAAACCATCATAGCAACAAATTTTTGCGTCATGACGCCGTTTTTGCCGACACGCCGCCGCACGTATGCCGCATGTGGCACGTGTGCGGCGGCGACCTGCAATCCGGCAAACGCCGTCATTGCGCCAGCAGCAAATCGGCGGCCTTTTCGCCGATCATGATCGACGCGGCATTCGTATTCGGCGAACACATGGTCGGCATAATGGATGAATCCGCTACACGCAGACCCGGCACGCCGCGCACACGCAGCTGCGGATCGACGACGGCCATGTCGTCGATACCCATCTTGCACGTGCCGATGGGATGCCAGCTAGTTTGCCCTGACTCGCGGATGTACTGCAGCAATGCTCCCTCGTCCTGCACATCGATGCCCGGCCGCGTCTCGCGTTCGACGAGCGGCGCAATGCCCGGCTGCTGCATCACGCGGCGCGCCAGTTGCAGCGCCTCCAGCATCGTCTGCTGATCTGAGGAAGTGCTCATATAGCGCGGTTCGATCAGCGGCTCGACGTGCGGGTCGGGACTACGCACATGCAGGTGTCCACGCGACTCCGGTCTCAACTGGAAAAAGCCCACACCAAAGCCCGGAAAGCGGTCGAGACCGAATCCCTTGCCGGCATAACGATCCGCGCCGCTGATGTGATGCATCTGGATCTTGACGCTCGGCCGCGTGTGCTGCGGTCCCGAGCGCGCCAGTGCATGCACGCTGGCCGATGGCGTGGCCATGATGCCGCGGCGCGTGGTCAGGTAGCGCATGCCCATCCATGCCTGGCGCAACGGACTGTGCATGATCTCGTTGAGTGTAATTGGCTGCGTGCACGCGTAGGTGATGCGCGACTGCAAGTGATCGATCAGGTTTTCACCGACGCCGGGCAGATGCTGTTTCACCTGAATGCCGAGCGCCTGCAGTCGCTGCGCGTCGCCAATGCCCGAGAGTTCGAGAATCTGTGGCGACTTGATCGGCCCAGCGCTCAGTACCACCTCGCGCGAAGCGCGCGCCGTGCGGGTTTCGCCATTGTGCAGATATTCGACGCCCGTTACCCCACTGCCATCGAACAGTAGACGCGTGACCAATGCACCCATGATCATCTGCAGGTTGCGCTGTCGAAGTCCGTGCAGATAGCCGATCGCAGTGCTGCAACGGCGGCCATCTCCGACCGACAGTTGCAGATAGCTCACGCCTTCATAGCGCGCACCGTTGTAATCGTCCGTACGCGGAATGCCGGCTTCTTCGCATGCTGTCGCAAACGCATCGCTCAAGCGGTTCGGATGGATTTTCGCCACCGACGAAACTTGAATCGGACCGTCCCTGCCGCGCAAAGCCGCATCGCCAAACGCAGCGGCTTCCATACGCTTGAAGTACGGCAGCAGCGATCTGAAATCCCATCCGGTATTGCCGAGTTGCGCCCAATGATCGAATTCGGCCGGTTCGCCGCGCACATAAATCATGCCGTTGACGGAGCTCGAACCACCCGGCATCTTGCCGCGCGGCCAGTAGATGCGTTGCCCTGCCAGTTGATGCTGTGGCTCGGTCGAAAACTGCCAGACATAGTTCGGGTTCAGCAGGAGTTTCGCCACACCGATCGGCGTGCGCACCCAGAAGTCGCGCTCACGCGCATCGCCCGCTTCGAGTAACAGGACGTTGTGCCTGCCGCGTTCGGCGAGACGCGTGGCCAGCGTCGCGCCGGACGATCCTGCGCCGACCACGATGTAGTCGAATGTCTGCGTAGCCTGGTTTTGCATCGTGCACCCGTTCAGTGAGTGGCGTACCAGACGCCAAGCTGTTCGGCTTCGAGGCCCATGCGCTGGAACTGGCGATCCGGCATTTCGGGTTGCGGCATGGCAGGTCCGAAGCGTGACGGTTCCGGCTCCACGGCAAGCGCGATGAACACCGGGCCGCGTGTCTCCAGCAGGCCGGGCAACGCGTCCGCGAAAGCAGCCACGTTGTCGAAGCGTTGTGCGCTTGCGTAACCCGCCGCACGCGCCATCGCGGGCACGTCCACTTGCCCCGCGCCCGGTGTCGGCAGGTTGGATGCGCCCGCAAACTGCACGCCGTTCTCGATGACGATATGCACGTATCGCTCGGGCTTCGCTTCTGCCACCGTGACAAGGCCGCCAAGCTGCATCAGCAGGCTCGCATCGCCATCGACGACGATCACGCCCGTGTCGGGCCGCGCCAGCGCGAGACCCAGTCCCAGACTCGCCGCGCCGCCCATCAATGGCACGGAACTCAGACGGCGTTCAGTCACGTTCAATGCGTCGAACGCGAACATGGCGCCCATCGTCGCGACGATCACCCGGTCGCCGCGCGCCTGCGCGACGACATGACAAGCTTCTCCAATACGCATCATGTGTCTCCTCAGTGCCACGCTATCGGGCGGCCTACGATCAGCGCCGCGGGGCCGCGACGGCTCATGGCGACTTCGAACGCCTGCTGCACGTTCGCCAGATCGTCCTGCGACTCGAGCCGCCAGGATGGCACACACAGCGTATCGAGCAAGGGTTCGAGCAGCGACACGACGCGCCGCGTGGATTGTGTTGCAGGCTTGTCGAAGTTGCTGGTTTCGCGGCCGAACTGGCCGATCAGCATGACGGTGGGCACGCGCGCGTCGAGCGCGACGGCGCGCACCGTGTTGACACACGCATACAGCCCCTGGTTCTGGATCACGACAAGCGGGCGCTTGCCCGCAATCGTCAGTCCAGCCGCCACACATACCGCCTGGTCTTCGTTGCATGTCCGAACCAGTTGCAGACCGTGCGGGTCCTGCTCGACGGCCTGGTGCAAGGCGAGTTGCACGAAATCAGGCACTGTCACAAAATGGCTCACCTCCGCGCGAACCAGCGTCGTCACGAACGCCGATGCACCGATGCCTTGTTCTGCCGACATGGATTGTCTCCTTGTTGATCATGCGTGTCGGCCATTCTAGGAATTTGTCTTCTCACGATCTGTAAATAAGATGACAGAACGCGAACGCTCTTCATATTCCGCCCTCGCGGCCACCATTCTCAAACGGTGCGCCTGGTTCGGCGACTGCAGCCCGGAATCGCGCAAGGCGATTGTTGAGGGCGCACATATCCGGGTTCTCAAACGTGGAACGGTCCTGTCGCGTCGCGGGGATTCCATCAGCGAACTCGCGATGGTGATCGACGGCGTGCTAGAAGTGAGCGTGACGGCACAGTCAGGCAAGCGGCGCGTGCTGCGCTATCTGGAGCCAGGCCAGATGATGAACCTGATCCCGTTCATCGACGAACAGGGCGCGATTCATGATGCCGCGGCGCATACGGACTTGGTGTTGCTGCTGATCGGCAAACCGGTGTTTTCGCAAGTCATGCGCATGGAGCCGGAACTTGTGCACCGGCTGCTGCGCTTGCTGTGTCTGCGCTCGCGCATGCTGTACAACGATGTCGCCGATACATCGTTCATGACGCTCAGGCAGCGTTGCGCGAACGCGCTGCTGCAACTCGTCGAGCCATATGGCGAGACGGGAAAGGAAGGCGTGTCGATCTCGCTGAAGCTCTCGCAGGAAGAACTCGCCGACATGGTCGGCTGCTCGCGCCCGATGATCAACCGCGAGCTGAAACAGCTGGAGCAGGACGGCGCGATCAGGACCACGTATTCGCACTATGTCGTTACCGATCTCAAACTATTGCAGGCGATCGCGTCCGCCGACTGATTTCCGGTTCAGTCTTTGCCTGACGGGCGCTTTCTCACCTCTCGCGTCAATTCGTCCCACGTCGCCCTTCTGTTTTTTTTCTTACAGATTTTCGCCTGACGCCTCCCTAGAATCGGTCGCAAACAGACAACCATAAGTCTGAGTTCACACGTGATAGACGCATGGCCTGGGCCGCACGTCTGGTTGCACCCCGCGCCCGCGTGGTATCACGGATTCAACCGGAGACAGCATGAGCAACACACATCCGCCCCGGCGAGCCTGGGGCATCGCAACACTGCTTTTTCTGTTCATGGCCGTCAATTTCGCCGACAAGATCGCCGTCGGCCTGCTGGCCGTGCCGATGATGGACGAACTGAAGTTGTCGCCCGCGCAGTTCGGTCTGATCGGCAGCAGCTTTTTCTGGCTATTTGCCGTGGCTGGCATTGTCGGCGGCTTCACTGCGAACCGTGTCGCGACGACGGGCTTGCTGCTCGCGATGGGCGTCGTCTGGTCGCTGTTGCAGGTTCCGATGGCGTTGTCATCGAGTCTGATCATTCTGATTGCCGCGCGCATCCTGCTTGGCGTGGCAGAAGGCCCAGCGTTTCCCGTCGCCATTCACGCCTGCTACAAATGGTTTCCCGACAACCGGCGTGACATGCCCGCTGCGCTGATCGCGCAGGGAAGCACCATCGGACTGCTGGCAGCCGGCATGCTGATGCCGCTCATCACACTGCACTGGGGTTGGCGCGCCAACTTCCTGGTGATGGGCGCAGCAACGGCCATATGGGTCGTAATCTGGAAATTGCTGGGCCGCGAAGGCCGGCTCGACGCGCATGCCGCTACCGCAGCGTCAGCGCTGCCGCAGCCACGCATTTCCTATGCACGCCTGCTCAGGGAGCCGACTATTGTTGCCTGCTTCGTGTTGCACTTCGTTGCCTATTGGGCGCTTGCGCTGACGTTGACGTGGCTGCCTGCGTTCCTCCAACGCGCGCTCGGTTACGGAAACGTCGAGTCGGGCCGGCTGTATGCGCTGATCGTCGCGCTCAGCGTGCCTGTCAGCATGGGATCGACGTGGCTTGCGCGCCGCATGCTCGCGCACGGTGTATCGTCTCGCCACGCACGCGGCACGCTGTCGTCTATCCTGCTCGTGCTCGCAGGTGCCGCGTTCGTCGCGCCAATCGTATTCGACGTGACGCATGTTACGCGTATCGTGCTGATCGCCGTGGCTGTCGGGATGGCGCCCGTTATCTATGCACTCGTGCCTTCGGTGCTCGCCGAAATCGTTCCGGCTGCACAGCGGGGCGCAATCCTTGCCATCGACAACTCGATTGCTTCTATCGCCGGTGCACTCGCACCACTGATCACGGGATTCCTCGTGCAAGGCATGACGGGAAACACGGGATACGACGTGGGATTCGCGCTTGGCGGCGGCATCATGCTCGTCGGCGCGATGGCAGGCGTGCTGTTCGTCGATCCAGAGAAGGCAAGGCACTCGCTCGGCCTTGCCGCCACCGCCGGACGCGTCGGCAGCGCGAGCGCCGACAGCCGGTCACCCGTTGGCAACTAGACAGTTGCATCCATAGCGCGTTGATCACCTGATCCTGAAGTCACACTTTGGCTAGGTGACTACGGAATTTATTTCGGATGCCTATGTTATATGCAACTTCAAACTGAATCGTTGAATTCATACCACGCCATTCTGAAAGAGCAGTTCAAAACAACACGGAGACTACATGAAGATGAAAGCAGTTGTCGGGGCGTGTCTGGTTGCCATGTCGGGCATTGCGCAGGCGCAATCGTCGGTGACGTTGTACGGTATCGTCGATGGCAGCATGATGTGGCAGACCACATCGGCCGCTTCATACAGCACGAAGGCGAAGAATGCCGGCAGTCTCGTCCGCTACAAGGACGGCGGCGTGTATGCGAGCTTCTGGGGCATGCGTGCGGTCGAGGATCTCGGCGGCGGCTATCAGGTGATCGCCCAGTTGCAAGGTACCTTCGATAGCGGCACGGGCAAGCTCGGGCTCGGCGACTCCAGCGCCCCGAGTTCCACGCTCTTCACGCAGATTTCGACAATCGGTGTTTCAGGCGGCTTTGGCACGATCAAGGTAGGTCGCCAGTACGCGCCGATGATCCTCGCGCTGACCGACACCGATGTGCGTCATGCCGAGTACTTCGGCAGCATCCTGACCGGTCTGATCGGGCTGAATTCGGCCGCTGGCTGGGTGGGTGCGAGCACGAACGGCGCGATTGGCGCCGTGTACGACAGCAACGCGATCGTCTATACGTCGCCGGTGCTCGGCGGTCTGTCGGCGATACTCGAATATGCGCCCGGCGGCGTGTCAGGCAGCCTGCAGGGGAACACGCGCGAATCCGCAGTGCTTCGCTACGACGGCTATGGGCTGAAGGTCGCTGCGATCTACTACAACGGCCACGATACCAACCCCGGCGCCGCCACAATCGCAAATGGCCTGAACAACAACCGCTTTGTTTCCGTGAGCGCGCTGTACTCGCGATCCGGCTTCTCGGTGAGCGGCTCGTATTCCAATGGACGCAATCCGTCCAGTTCGAACACGGTCGATCTCGACATGATATCGGGTGGCCTGGCGTACCAGTTCACCCCTGCGTTCTCGATGTCGTCGGCGGTCTATTTTCTGAAGGACAGAAACAACAGCGCGAACGAGTCCACAGCGTACTCGCTCAGCGCCGACTACAGCCTCTCGAAGGCCACGATGGTCTATGCCAACGTCGGCCACGTCAGTAACCGCGGAACCATGAACCAGAGCCTCGTGTACGGTCAGCCCGTCGCGCCCGGCACGGGCACCACGGCGGCGATGATCGGCCTGCGGCATCGTTTCTGATCTGTGTATCGCCGGTGCGGGCGCGACAGTTCATACCGACTTCGCGCCTCAGCCAGTCAGGGGCCGTGCGCCCGAATCAATGCAAGCGCGTCACCGGGACGCCTGGAGGAGAGCAGAGGATGCAGGGAATGATGATGGACCGGCCGTTGCTGATTTCGGCCATTTTGCAGCATGCGGTCCGGTCCTATGGTGAGGTCGAGGTGGTATCGCGGGACGGGGACCGTCCGCTGTTTCGCTACACCTATGGCGCGATGGCGCGCCGTGTGAACCGGTTGGCCAACGCGCTGCGCGATGCAGGCGTGAGTGCCGGCACGCGCGTTGCAACGCTTGCATGGAACGACTATCGACATCTTGAAGCGTACTATGCTGTGCCCGGTATCGGCGCTGTGCTGCACACCTGCAATCCGCGTTTGCATCCGGCGCAGCTTGCCTGGATGCTCAACGACGCAGAGGACAGCGTTCTGCTGTTCGATCCCGCGTTCTTGCCGCTAGTCGAAGCGATTGCGCCTCACTGTCCGCATCTGCGGAAATACGTCGTGCTGGATACGGCTCTGCCCGAACGAACGACGCTCGCGAACCTGCTGAGCTATGAACAGTGGATCGGTGAATATAACGAAACGTTCGCGTGGCCCGAATTCGATGAGCGGCAGGCAAGTGGTCTGTGCTACACATCGGGCACGACGGGCAATCCCAAGGGCGTGCTGTATTCGCACCGGTCGGCTGTTCTGCATTCGCTCGTGTTGAGCAACGCGCAGGCACTGGGTTTGAGCAGTGCGGATACGGTGCTGCCCGTCGTACCGATGTTTCACGTCAACGCATGGGGTTTGCCCTATGCGGCGCCGCTCAATGGCTGTCGCCTCGTGTTGCCGGGTGCGCGGCTCGACGGCGCCAGCCTGTTCGACCTGATCGAAAGCGAAAAGGTGACGTTCTCTGCAGGCGTGCCGACCGTATGGCTCTCGCTTGCGCAGCATATGGAAAAGCACGGTGTTTCGCCGACTACCATGCGACGCACCGTGCTGGGCGGCTCTGCCGTTCCAGAAACGATGATCCGCACCTTCGCTGAAGCATTCGATGTCGAGGTGCGCCAGGCATGGGGCATGACTGAAACCAGTCCACTCGGCACGATCATGGCGCGGCCGGCACACGACGCAAATGCATGCGTGGAATCGAATGCTCACGTGGCGACATCGCAAGGGCACGCCGTGTTCGGCGTCGAACTCGCCATTGCCGGTCCGGACGGCAAACGCCTGCCTCACGACGGACAATCGCAGGGCGAACTGCTGATACGCGGCCCGTGGATCGCGTCGGGTTATCTCAATCACGAAGCGAAGCCATTGATCGACGGCTGGTTCGCAACGGGCGACGTCGCCACCATCGATGCCAGCGGCAACATGCGCATCACGGATCGCATCAAGGACGTTATCAAGTCGGGCGGCGAATGGATCAGTTCGATCGACCTCGAAAGCGCGGCAATGGCACATCCGGAAGTCGCGCTGGCCGCGGCAATCGGCGTGCCGCATCCGAAATGGGCGGAACGTCCCTATCTGTATGTGTTGCGGCGGCCCGGATCAAGCCTCGATGCCACCACACTCAGCGCTTTTCTGACCACACGGATCGCTAAATGGTGGGTACCGGAAGGCATCGAATTCGTCGACGAGTTGCCGCTCGGCGCGACGGGGAAGGTGCAGAAACAGATCTTGCGTCAACGGGCTCACGCGACAGGCGAAACCGACGCGGATGCCGCTCACGCGGTAGCTCGCAGCTGATCACGGCATCATGTTTCTGAATGCGACGCCGAACGTGCTGTAACTTGTGCCGATTCACCCGCACTTCAAAAACCGCTCCACGAGCCGCACGAAGTACGTCGATCCCACGGGAAGCAGGCGGTCGTTAAAGTCATAACTCGCGTTGTGCAACAGACACGGCCCTGCTCCGTGTCCCACAACGCGATGATCACCGCTGCCGTTACCGATGAACGCATAACAACCCGGCTTTGCACGCAGCATGAACGAGAAATCTTCGGCGGCCATCGTAGGTTGAATTGCGGCATCGACGGCTTGATCACCGACCACTTCGCGCATCACTTCCACCGCGAAGGCCGTCTGTTCCGGATCGTTGACAGTCGGCGGATAGTTCCGGCTGAACTCGATCTCACTGCGACAGCCAAGGCCCGTCGCAATCGCCGATACGATGACCCGCATGCGGCTTTCGATGAGATCGAGCGTCTCATTCGAAAACGTGCGCACCGTGCCGCCCAGCCACGCATCCGTCGGCACGACGTTCTGCGCTTCGCCCGCGTGAATCTGTGTGACCGACAGCGCAGCTGCATCAAGTGGATTCTTGTTGCGCGTCAGGATGCTCTGCAATGCGCTGACAATCTGCGCCACTGCGAACACCGGGTCTTCGCCAAGATGCGGCATCGCGCCATGGCATCCCGCGCCTGTCACCGTGATCCTGAAGAGACTCGTCGATGCCATGATCGGGCCCGGCCGCACGCCGAAATGTCCCTCGGGAATGCCCGGCCAGTTGTGTACGCCGAAGACGGCATCGACAGGAAAGCGCTCGAACAGCCCGTCGTCGATCATCACCTGCGCGCCGGCACCTTCTTCTTCGGCTGGCTGAAAAATGAAATGGACGCTGCCGTCGAATTCGCCTGACTTCGCGAGATAGCGAGCTGCGCCCAGCAGCATGGCCGTGTGCCCGTCGTGCCCGCATGCGTGCATGGCGCCCGGCACGGTGGAGCGATGCGCGAACGTGTTCGCTTCCTGCATCGGCAATGCGTCCATGTCCGCGCGAAGACCGATTGCGCGTGTGCTGTTGCCACGCTTCAGGGTCGCGACGAGCCCCGTCTTGCCGACTCCGCGAACCACGGGCAAGCCCCACGCTTCGAGCTTGCTGGCGACGAGATCTGCCGTCCTGCTGACGTTGTATCCCAGTTCCGGGTGCGCGTGGATGTCACGACGGACTGCAGTCATCTCCTCCGAGAATGCCTGAATTTCGGCAATTGCGTTCATGCTTGTCTGATCAGATGTGGAAAAGCTGCGCGACGACGGTCGCGCCGAGGAACGTGCCTGCGTTGGCAACGAACGAAACGAGCACGATGCGCCATCCCAGCCGGCGGAACGCGGGCAGGTCTTTCGCAATCGACAGACCGGCAAAGGCCAGCATCGGCGTGGTCACGCCAAGAAAGTCGTTGCGCGCGCTCAGATCGGCCAGTTGTGCGCCCCAGGGACACCCCGGCGACGTCGCGTACATTGCAGCAAACGAGACCCAGCACACCGCCGGAATCTTGCGGCCTGTCAGCGTGGAAAGCGCGTCGCCGACGACGACGGCCAGCAGCATGATCAACATGCCCGGCAGTCCCGCCAGCGGCGTCGTTCCGTGCGCCATCCAGTCGCATACCAGCGCGAAGACGGCAGTGACGACCCATGCCAGCACCTTGCCGCCATAGCTGAGATGCGGCGCTTCCGTCTGCACGTCGCCGAGTTTGGGCCGGCTGGCTTCTGCTGCTTCGGACGCGTTCGATGCACTCGTCGTGCGGCCGATCAGCGGCTCGAGAATGCGATACCCGAACAATGCCATCGGCAACGAGATGAACAGCGTGAAGTAGGTCCCTACAGTCGTCGTGATCAGATTGCTCGCGGCCGCAAACGTCAGCACCGACTTCGCCATCTCAGGCGTCTGCTGCGCCGCGATCGCACCCGAGGCCGCGGCCATCATGCTGCCCGACCCCACGCCCGAACCCATCGCCAGCGCAAGCGGATCGAAGATATTCAGACTCGCGACAAAGCCCGCGAAGATGGCGATAAAGACCGCGCCGAAGATCGTCCCCGTGAGGTATTCCGCCAGCACGCCACGCCCTTCGGCCGAGTCCATCCCATACTTCTCGCCGATGATGGCGAGGCTCGGTTCACGCCCAACCGAAAACGTGGCGCCAATCGCTTCGCGCTTGATACCGAGCAGCAGCGCGAGCGGCAAGCCCAGCAGGATCGTGCCGACAAAATGTCCCAGTTCCTGGAAGGCGAGCGCCCAGCCTGCGGACGCAAGCTTGGGCAACGCACTGCCGATCATCAACCCGAGCTTTGCAATGAAGAGCAGCAACGCGGGCTGCAGAATAGCGGCTGCGTAGAACTGCGTTTTCACGTCGAGGCGCGCGGCGCTGTTCGAGCGCGAACTGGCCACGCCGATTGCGGCACCTAGCAGCAACGCCCAGATCATCGGCAACAGGACCACCTTGCCCGGACCGATCTTGAACGTGAAAGATCCGATCAGTTCGGCAAGCAGAATGACGCCTGCGGCGAAGACAAGCAGCTTGGCCGTGCGCACGCCCTGGCCGCCGGATGATTGCATTGTTATGCTGTTCATGGGTCAGGTCTCCCCTGATTGACGAACCTCCCCAGCAGAGCGGGGAGGATACCCTGCCGGTTTAAAGGTAGCCGAAGGCCGTGGGCGGTTCCTTCGCGGTTTCGACCCACACGCTCTTGGTCTGCGTGTATTCGTAGAGCGCTTCGACGCCGCTCGAACGTCCGTAACCGCTCAACCCGAAGCCACCGAACGGCGACGCCACGTTGATGGTCTTATAGCCGTTCACCCAGAACGTGCCTGCATCGACCTGCGCTGCCACGCGATGCGAGCGCGCCACATCGGTGGTCCACACGGCGCCGGCGAGGCCGAACTCGGTATCGTTGGCAATCGCAATGGCTTCCTCTTCCGTATCGAACGGAATCGCTGCCACCACCGGCCCGAAGATTTCTTCGCGCGCCACGGCCATCTCGTTGGTGACGTTCGACAGCACCGTCGGCGCAACGAAGTAGCCGGCGTTCGAGCGTTCCTGCGAACCCGATGCAAGCGTGGCGCCCGCCGCCACGCCCTTGTCGATCATCGACATCACGTGCTCGTACTGCCTGCGATTGTTGATCGGGCCGACTTCCGTGCTGTCGTCGAGCGGCTGGCCAACCTTGATTTTCCTGGCACCCGTGGCAACCATCGCGACGAATTCGTCGTAGACGCTGCGCTGCACGAGCAGGCGCGAACCCGCCACGCAGCTTTGACCCGCACCGGCGAAGATGGCAGCCTGCGCGGTGAGCGCCGCGCGCTTCAGATCAGCATCGCCGAAGATGATGTTGGCCGACTTGCCGCCCAGTTCGAGCACACAAGGCAGCACACGCTTTGCAGCCGCTTCGGCGATCCGCGCGCCCGTCGCCGGCGAGCCGACGAACACCACTTTCTTGATGGCCTTGTGCGCGATGGCCGACTGCGCGACAGTCTGTCCCAGACCCGCCAGCACGTTCACGAGGCCCTTTGGCGCACCCGCGCGCTCGCACAGCAGACCGATGACGATCGAGCTGGTCGGCGTCAGTTCGGACGGCTTCAGCAGCACGGCATTACCCATCGAAATCGCGGGCGCAACCTGCCAGCCGCACGTGAACACGGGCGCGTTCCACGGCGTGATCTGCAGCACGGTGCCTGCCGGCTCGCGACGCGTGTAGTTCAGATGCGAGGTCGGCACGGGAATCACTTCGCCATAAAACTTGTCGGCCCAGCCGCCGTAGTACTCGAACATCTCGGCGACCTTGGCGACTTCACCGCGGCAATCGCGGATCGGCTTGCCCGAACCGAGCGATTCCAGCCGCGCGAGGGCTTCCGCTTCCGCGCGCACCTGGCGGGCGATCTCGAACATCACTCGGCCGCGTGCTGCATGCGTGAGCGCCCACCATTGTTTCTGCGCACGCACGGCAGCAGAGGCAGCCTGTTCGACGACGGCAGCGCCGCCGTCCCGATACGCGAGGCTTTCTTCGCCCGTCGCGGCATCGAAGAGTTGAATCGTTTCACCTGCGCCTTCAATCAGTTCACCACCGACATACGAACCAATGGTCTTTGCATGCGGGAAGAAATGCTGAAACGCTGCGAGAAGGGCTTCTGCGTTCTTGCTCATCTGAAATGGACTCCGGATAGCTGGCGATTACTGTTTGTCGATGAACTGGACGATGCGGTTGAAGTCTTCTGCATCGCCGATGGAGTCCGTACTTGCGGCCCACAAGCGGCCTGCTTCCTTCGCGATCGGTGCCGTCGCCTTCGCGCTCTCGAGCAGCGCCATTGCAAGGCGCACGTCCTTTCGCATCAGCTTCATCGTGAATCCCGAGTCGAACTTGCCGTTGAAGATCCACGTCGGATAGTTCGTCAGCGTGGCGCTGTTCTTGCCCGAGCCGCCGTTGAGTGCCTCGACCAGCTTGTGCGGATCGACGCCGTTCGCTTCGGCGGCGCGCACGGCTTCGCTCGCGGCCAGCAGGTGAACGCCCGTCAGCATGTTGTTGATGATCTTGGTCACGTGACCCGCGCCGACGGGGCCGACGTGCACGCGTTTCGCGCTCATCACGGCGAGGATCGGCTCGACGGCTGCAACGTCTGCGTCCGAGCCGCCCAGCACCATCGTCATCGTCGCAGTCGCCGCGCCCTTGGGGCCGCCGCTGACGGGACCATCGACGAAACCCACCTCGCGCGCCGCGAGTGCGGCTGCGACCTTACGCGTGCTGGCCGGCTCGGCCGTCGTCGTATCCACGACGATCAGGCCCGGCTTCGCACTGGCGGCGACGCCGCCCTCGCCGAGCACGACCTGCTCGACGATATCGGAAGTCGGCAGCGAGAGAATCAGCACGTCGGCATCGCGCGTGATGTCCGCGATAGAAACGCGTGCCTGCACGCCTTCTTCCTGCAGCTTGTCTGCCACGCCGGGCGCGGCGTCGAAGCCGAGCACATTGAAACCGCCGCGCTTGAGCGAGAGCGCCATTCCGCGCCCCATATTGCCCAGACCGATTACACCCACCGTCTTCATGTATCTAGCTCCGTGTCTCTTGAAGTCTCAGTTCGCAGCGTGGCTGGTGCCACGGTTTCGACTGGCTGGCTTCCATACTGGACTTTCGAAAACCTATAATCAATAAACGCCAATTTGCGGAGCGTTCTAAAATTTAGAACAGTGAGATGTCATGGCAGAAAGTCTGACGGAGAGCAGGATTGTCTATTTCTACGAAGCCGTGCGCTTCGGCAGCATTCGCGCGGCGGCAGACTGGCTGAACGTCGCGCCTTCGGCCGTGAGCCGGCAGATCGGCTTGCTGGAGCGCGAACTCGATGCCGCGCTGGTCGAGCGGCATGCGCGCGGCGTGAAGCCGACGGAGGCGGGTCAGTACGTGATCGAGTATTACCGCGAGCAGATGGCGCACAAGGACGATCTCCTCAGCCGCCTGCAGGAACTGCGCGGCCTGCGCACGGGGAACGTCAACGTCGTGCTCGGCGAGGGGTTCGTGTCCGACATGCTGGGCGGCCCGATGCACCTGTTTTGCAAACAGTATCCGGGCATCAAGGTCAATCTCGACCTCGCCGGCACGAACGAGGTGATGCGCAAGATTACCGAGGACGAAGGCGATATCGGGCTGGTCTATAACCCGCCGCCAGAACCCAAGATCGTGTCACGCGCGTCGCGCATGCAGCCGTTGATGGCCATCGTCGGACCGGGCTTTCCGCGCGCGCAGCGCGAAAAAACAATGACGGTGCGAGAACTGGCGTCCTTTCCGCTGGCGACCGCCCATCCGTCGTTCGGCATCACACAGATGCTCGAAGCCGTCGAGTTTGCCGAAAAGATACGTCTGAACCCCATCGTCACGACCAACTCGATCGCCATCCTCAAGCAGTTCGTCAAATCGGGGCTGGGCATTGCCTGTTTGCCGGCGTTTTCCGTCACCACGGAGATGGACGCGGGCGAACTCTTCGCGGTTCCAATCGATCATCCGTTGCTCAAGAACGCGGAGGCGCATCTCGTGACGCGCGTTGGCCGGAAGCTGTCGATTGCATCGAACAGGTTGCTTCAGTTGATGCATTCGCAGATGCGTGCGTTTCGATAGGTGTCAGGCGCAGTAAGACTGCGAGGAGGCTCAAGACTTCCAACCCTCCCGGCACTCGACTATTCAACCACGATGACCGGTTTGCCACTTTGCCTTTTTAATCTCCCCGGCAAATCGATCATGATCAAATACGTACGCACAAGTACACCCGTGAACCACAAGGATACGGGCATGCCAAGGATAGCCATGAAAAGCAGCACACCGTTTGCGCCGAATGTCTCGGACAAGAGCCGGCTCAGGATCAGATAGAACGGCGCAATTCCCATCACGACATACATCAGGATCTTGGGGAACGGCGAGCGTTCACTGTTGAAGCGCTCATACAACTTCATCGCCTGAGCAATGCTGTAGGTGTACCGCTCACCCTCATCGACAAACGTCTTCGCGACGAACGGTGTCTTCTCGATCGTGTGCCGCACACTCACACGTGCCATCACAACCCAGTATGCCGTCAGCGCGATCCCGCCCAGCAAGCCAGGCCATCGTATGAAAGCGGGCATCGGCGAGAACACGAAATAGATGAAGTAGCCGAAGACGCCAAAAAAATAGTAAATGACGAAGAATCCAAAGGACGTTACGAGGCCGAATGCTCTCAGCGAGTTCGTGCCGCGAGTAGCGAAAGCGACGAGAAGCGGTCCGCCGCAACATAGCACAGCGGTCAGCACGCTGATGATCCAGGGCCAGTTTGAAATTGGCGGGTCGCCCGAATAGATTGCCCATGCGAGGCCCGTCGCCAACAACGTTATGCCCGGTGCGAGACGTGCTGTTCTTTTCGCCGCGTCCCAAACCTGATCAGGTTCGGCGTGGTTGAGATGCTTGATCGATTGCGTGCGCGGCATTGAATTCAGGTCAGAAGATCATGGGCCGTCAAGGCATATACATCAGCGGATACGAATCGTAGTCTTTGGGCATCGACTTTGCCAGATACTCCGCAGCGTGTTTGACTGATTCTCCGATGGATCGAAACCATGAGGTGACATGTTCGGTCGCATGGACCCGCTTGTCGATCAAGTCAAGACCATAGCCCACACCGACGGCTACCGCGATCGTACCAATCACGATAAGCCCCACGGGCAGCGCGACGCCTGCCGCCAATCCCACTACCAGGCCAACCGCCACCGAGGCTATCGCAGCGCTCAGGCCTGCCTTAGCGAGGTCCATGCCGATCTTTCCGAGCAGATCGGCAAAGTCCTTCTTGCGCTTGCCGTCCGGCCCGATCTGTTCGTAATCGTGCAACCATTCGGCGACATCCAGTGTTACCGTGAAAATCAGCGCGATCAGTCCGGCTTTCTTGAATGCGCCCTTCGAACTTTCCCATGCAGCAGCAGCCCCGGACTCGACCGTGCCCGCGCCACCTGCAATGGTCAACACCTTCTCGTGTTTCACGCCATAACGCGCGGCCGTCACGAGTTTGCGCAAGCGCGGATTGCCAGTGAACACGACATACCAGCGTTCACCCGCGTTCTTATGCACGATCTTCATCAACCTGAATCGTTCGAAGAATAGTTCCTTGATCCATTCCTTGTTGTCGCTGAGAAATGCCGACGCACCGAAGAGTTGAGCGATGAGCCAATTGCGCGTGGCGATCTTGTTCGTGTCGAGCGCCGTTTCGTCGCCACCGCCCGCCGCAATACCGTCGAGCACTTCCTGAGGAAACGAGTGCTTGTCGACTTCGGCGACATGCGCGTGCTGCGTCGGCTCCTGCACGGTACCGGCCGCGAGCTTGACCGGCACGGGACACGTCCATTGCCCCTGTGCAAGCTGCGGATCCAACGGTTGCGGCGCACGCAAATAGTCCGGCATCGCGAGCTGTGGATAGGAAAGCAAAGACGGCACCCTTGGGTTCGTAGCCGGTGCCGCTGCGATCGGCTGCTGGCGTACCGGATTTAAACCAATGGCGATGATGATGGGTTCGGGCTTTGCTTTGGGATCGGGATTATCGCCGACCAGGCCGAACTGAAGCATCGAATAGCGTTGCAGCACTTTCCCGTTCTGCTTGAGTAACAGTTCGCCCTTGAACGCGCGGCTAATCCAGACGTGATAACGCTGTCCGTCCATGAACTGCCCCTGTTGGACGCGCTTTTTTTTCGCCACGTCGTAGATCCAGTCATCCGCTGCTTCAATCGTGTAGGCCGCGCCTTTGTTGATGTGCAGTTCGAAGATAACATCGCGATGCTTCCGCAATAGCACGGTGACATCGGTTTCTGCCCAGCATTCCACGGGTTCTCCCGGCAAATCGATGCAGACCTTGTGTTCAATCATGGGGCGATTGCCCATCGTCATACTCCGCTGCGTTTGATCTGATCGGCGACGAAGCGTCCGAAGTCGATGCCTTTCAGTTCACCCTTGCCCTCGCCGTCGAGTACCAGGTTGTGCACCGCGCCGTCCTCGGACATCAGCTTGATCGCTTCACCCTGTGGGACATTGCCGTCCGCGTCTACATACCGGATACGCATGTCGGCCTTTTTGCCTTCCATATTCAAAGTGTGGCTTAGGCTCGTCGGACCACTGAACGCATGCTGTGCCCCCTTGATGTCGATGGTGCCAAGCGCGTGAATTTCGATGTTGCCGTCCTTGATGCGGATGTATGCGCCACCCGATGTCAGCAGAAGTTCCTGCTTCGCAGAGGCCTCGATCTGGCCCGTTGCCGACAGGATTTTCAGCGATTTCTGCGCGGTAATCTCGACGTTGTCTGACTGCGCCTGCACCTCGACTTTGCCCTTCGCAGCAAACAGTTTCATTCCGGCACTCTGGACAAACAGGCTGATCTTTTCGCCAACACTCGCGATCAGCGACTTACCCGCGGCGATATGCGTGCTCTGTCCGCTGACGAGTGTCGTATGCTTTGTTGAAGCGAAATGCGCGGACTGCTGGGTCGACATCGCGAGCCCTGCCGGCGTCGCGAACAGCATGATCGGCTCCTTGAACACGTTCGCGCTGCCCGTGCCGCCACCTGCTGTATTGCCGCCGCTGCTGCTCGGGCCGGCAACGCTATTCTGAGTTGCTTGGCTGAATGCTTGGAGCGCATCCTTGCCTTGTTTCAGCGACTCTGCCTGATGCATCTCGCTCACCGACGACATCGTATCAATGACGCCGCACGAACTATCCAACTGCAAGCGCGCCGCGCTTGCGTCGAGCGGCTGGCTTGCCGCGCCACTCGACGGATGCGTCGACACATACAAACCCTGTGACGCACGCATCGCGCCATACGCATCAGACTTCAGATCAAAGCCGCTGCCGAGATACGCACCCCGCGTATTGCCGTTCTGTGCGACCAGATAGCCCAATTGGAGAAACGAATCTGCGCTGCTGCTGTAAAGCTGCAAGCGGTTCTGCCCTGTCGCATCATCCATCACCAACTGGTTGTAGCCGCTCCCCTGGTACTCCTTCGAACGGTAACCCGAAAGAATGCCATTCGAATGCCACTGGGGGGTTTGCGCGCCGTTATAGACACGCCCCGTCACGACAGGCCGGTCGCAGTCGCCGTCAAGCCAGTTGACCACCACTTCCTCGCCGATGCGCGGCACGTGCACGCTGCCATAGCCGCCGCCCGTATCCGACATCGCCACTCGCACCCAGCACGATGCGTTCTCGTCGCCCGGGTTCAACCGATCCCAGTGAAAACGCACCTTGATGCGGTTCAGCTCATCGGTATAGACCTCTTCATTTGCCGGGCCAACGACGGTTGCCGTCTGCACACCAATTTCCGGTCTCGAATGGACGAACGGGCACCGATACGGAATGATCTTGCGTTGCGCCTCGACGCGCGCCATGAAAAATCCTTCACTGCCATCGGTGCCCGTCACCAACAGCGACTTAGTGCCATGTTGCGCGCGCGCCGCCGCGATCACGCTGTTCAGGCTGTGCGGGAAATCAGTCGTACCCGCTGAGACTGGCAGGTTGTTCTCAATCACCCATTCCACGGCGATCACCGCGAACTGACGCTCCTGTTCACCGCCCGCACTGTGCTCAGGGTGGTTCGACAGTTCGAACCAGCGGCCCGTATCGATGCCACGCACAGCACCCACGCCAACAAAGCGGCGCGCACGCGATTCCCACTCCTCCATGCGCACTTTCGACAGATGATCGCCGCGATCCTGTGCACCGTATGTGTAAGCTCCCGTGTATTCGTAGACCTCGGCCTGAGCTGGCAGATCACCTTGCGTGGTCATCGTCGGCAGCGACGTGCCCTTCGGATTCGCCGTGCTTGCCGGCGACTTGTAATCAAACGTGCGCGTGGTGAGCGTCGTGCTTTGAAGCGTGCGTGTGCTGCTCCATTGCACGAACGCTTCGGTTTCGCTGTTCGTACCGGAGCGATAGAAGTTCACCGTTTGCGGCGTCATGGGTTTCAGCGCGCCGATATCGTCGGTAATGACGAGTGTGTGCGATTTACCGTCGTCGGCTTGTTCGATATAGCTGAAGAGGCCTTCGGCCTCCATCAGCCGGTGACAGAAATTCCAGTCGCTTTCGTATTGCACGCAAAATGAGCGCTGCGCGAGCGGCTGGGTCAACGCAAAGCGAAATGCGCCCTGCGCCTGCGGATGAGCGTTGAATACGTCGGCGAGAATGGCGTCAGCAGTTTTATCCTGCCAGATGCGTGCATCCTCTCTGAAACGCAGAAAATGCAACCAGGTAGCGAAGCCGAGCTGCTAACTGGTCAGCGCGCTGTCGGAACCAAGGCGCCGCGCCGTATGCACATAACCGTGATGAGGAAGATAAGTTCGGTCGCCCTGCTGGATCCAGAGCGTAACAGGCTGTGCAATAAGCGATTTAAGTTCGATGCCGTTGCGCGTTGAGACGACGTCGACGGTAAAGACGCTATCGCGACCCAGCGCTGCGTGGCCGAGCGCGCGCTGCGGCAGCAACACATTGGTACCCAGCGGGGTGTCCAGCCTGAGCAGCCGGTCGTTCTGCATGACTTCGTCCGACAGCGCTCCGATTATGTCCTGCGCCCCCATACCGCCTCTTGTCAATCCGATTGCGCCCACGCGCTACCAGGCGATAATACATAACTTAATACGTTAATCGCAATCGCCTTTTAAAGGCGATGCGTGATCGGTCGTAATTTCCATACTAGAAAATGCAAATTGGATATCAGAAAAATTAGCCAATAAAATCGAGTCCATTTAACAATTTCCTGCAGCATGCAAGACGTTATCTGGCAGATGACCGAGTGCACCTAACTACTACGCATGGATGCAACCGTCCAATAGAAAAGATCAAAATACCTTCACTTCGGGGCATGGCGTTTGGTACGGCCTGTCGTTCGCGGCGTGGCAGTTCGTCGCTGGAGCACGCCCGTGATTTTCAAGTCGTTTCGCCGAATTGGCTGCCGAATTTGACGAATCCGCGTTTCCGCTCGCCACAAGATCGACCTGTTCGAGAATTGATGTGCATCGACTGATATGCAACATCAAGAACCAACGACTACATAGAAACCTGAACTGTCGACGCAATTTTCCTTGTTAACGTCGCCGTCGCTATTGCGAGCATCCGATCTCACGAATGATGCGTCTCCCCCGCCACCAGCAAATGCCGGTGAATCGTGCAGAAACACTCGTCGTGCCACCCGTAATGCAGATCGCGGCAAACCGAATGTCGCACCGACTCCGGAAACCCGGCCGGATCGCCGCGCAGATCGAACTCTAGCGCCGCGAACACCGACCCCGGTTCCGGCCAGTCGGCCTCGTTAGGGCCATCTTTCAGGCGGTTGCCTTGTGCAACCTCGCTCGCGAGAATCGCCGCCAGTTCCGGGCACAAGGCCACCGTCTTCTTCTTCGTCATCGTGTCGATCCTGTGTGCCCGCGCCAGCCGGCCTCTGCGTCAAATATTCCTGATGATACCCGGCGTCAGATGCGCCTTCTCCGATGGCGGAATGAAATACTGCAGCCCGCCGCCCGGATAGACGTGATCGTCCTTGACGCCGTCGAAGGTGGGATTGGCCATCGCGCGTCCCTTCGCGACGCAAATATCCTTCGTCACGAAGTACGCGCGAACCTGCGTGCGGCGCGCGCGCGGATTGCCATCGCCATCGACGCCCGGCGTGACCTGAACCAGATCGTGGAATTTCTCCGAACTGCCCGCCGCCTGGCGCAGCGATCCGACCGTCACCGCATAGCCCGGCGCGCCGCCCGGATAAAGCGAATACAGCACCGTGCCACGCTTGAGCACCGTGTTCTGATACGAGTCCACGCCCTTGTACGGCGCCGTGCCCTGCCAGCCGCGCGCTTCCTTGGCCGGATCTTTTCCTTCACACGGGTTCGGACTGCAGCACGTCTGTCCCGATGCCTGCGCCTTCTTGCCCTTCAATCCGCGCGGATCGATCCAGTCGGTCGGATTCGGCGCGTACTGATACGGATTGGTGTTGCCGAGCAGGCCAATCGGTTCCTGTGAAATGTACCGCCCCGTGCGCGGATCGTAGTATCGATAGCGGTTGTAGGCGAGGCCCGTTTCGTCGTCGAATTGCTGTCCCTGGAAGCGGATCGGATTCTGCGCGGGCACGTGCGTGATATGCGATGCGCGCGCATCGACGGCGATCGTCTCGCCCCATGCCTTGTAACGCGCTTCCCAGACGATGTTGCCGCGCTCGTCCGTCATCATCAACGGCGTGCCGATCTGATCGCAGTGGTAAAACAGCGCGCTTGCGGGCGCGTTTGCCGCGGGCGGCTGCATCAACGGATCGTCTTCGGGCACGTAGCGATCGGTCGGCTTCCATTGCGGCGTGTCGATGCCTTCGACAGCGGTCCCTGCATACTGCGCGAGCGGCGTGAACGAACCGGCTTCGTAGACGAAGTGAAGGCTGTGCGTGCCACTGCTTTCGAATGCGAGCGTGTCGCCGTCCCAGCCGAAAATCGTTTGCACGCGATCGACCTGCCTCGCAATGCGACGGCCAAACGGATCGTAGTAATAGCGCGCCTCGCGCGATCCGGCAGGCTCATCCACACGCGCACCGACCAGCCGGTTGAAGCCATCCCACTGATAATACTGTGCGTTGCCGGGCGAACGCCGACCGATCAGATTGCCGCGCGCATCGTAATCGAAATGCGTGCCCGCGTAGTCCTGCAACAGATTGCCGAGCGTCTTCGGCACTTGCGTGGGCAAGGTGCTCGACGTCGTCGTGCTCGCAGACGGATGGCGAATGTTGCTGGCGGGATCGAAGGCGAACTGTTCTTTCGCCACCGGACTCAGCGCTTCGAGCAGCCTGCCGACGGGATCGTAACGATACGTCGTCAGTCCCTGACGGCTATCGTCGATGCGCGTGAGTTGCCCGGCTGGATCGTAGCCGTAGTGACGCTCGGCGACATGCCCCGGCGCACTCTCGCGTGCCAGCCGCTGTTCGACGATGCGCCCTGCGGCATCGTATTTCGTGCGCTGTTCGAGCCGGCTGGCGAAGTTGCGCTGGACTTCGCGATGCAGATCGTCGCGTTCGAACTGCACCAGTTCGCGGCCATCGAGCATCATCCCGTGCACGTGGCCCGCACCGTATGTCAGCCAGTCGACGGTATGGCCGTCGGGCCGCATCGTCTGGATGCGCGTGTCGAGTTCGTCGTACGCGTGACGCCACACGTAGCTGCGTTTTTCGTCGAACAGCTCATACGCATGATGCTCGCGAATCAGGTTGCCGACAGCGTCGTAGAAGTGCTGCACGCGGCTGTGTGCGTTGCGCGCTTCCGCGAGACGGCCGCCCGCATCGTAGGCGAACAACTCTTCGGCGCTACCCGCCATACGTCGCGCAAGCCGCCCTGCACGATCGTATTCGAGGTGCGTCACCTCGCCCGCTTCATCGATCGCAATCAGCTTGCTGCTCGCCGCGTCGTATTCGTAGCGCGTTTCCTTGCCGTCGAAGCCGATCTCGGCCGTGAGGCGGCTTACGGGATCGTAGAACAGCCGGTACGTCGCGTGATTCGCGTCTTCGAGCGTGCTGAGGCGGCCAAGGCGATCGTAACGATACGCAAGCGTCTGGCCGAGTGCATCCGTTCGATACGCGATACGTCCCGCTGCATCGTAGCCGTAACGCGTGCTCGCTCTGGATGGATCGGCGTGCTCCGTCAGGCGGCCTTCGGCATCGTGCTCCATGATCTCGGTGCCGGACGGCTTGACCACGGCACTCAACTGGCCGTTGGCGCCATAGCGGTAGAGCGTGCTGTTTCCTGCGGCGTCGGTTGCTTCGAGCAGGCGGCCGTGTCCGTCGTAGGTCCATTGCGTGGTTTTGCCCGAGCAGTCGGTGTAGCTGGTCAGCTGACCGTTCGCGTTGTAGGCCAGCGCCTTGGCGCCGCCTTTCGCGTCGGTGATCTGTGTCGGCAGGCCCTCGCCGTTATAGGTGTACTCCGTTTCGCGTCCAAGCGGATCGACCTGCTTGACGACGTTACCCTTGTCGTCATATTCGCGCGCCCAGCGAAACCCCTGCGGATCGACGATAGTCGTCATCTGATCCTTCGCGTCGTACTCCATGCGCACGACGCTGCCGTCCGGACGCACCTGTTCGACGAGATTGCCACGCGCGTCGTACGCGAAACGCGCGACCGTGCCATCGGCGTAAATGCGTTGCGTGACGTGATGATTCGCATCGCGATAGAACCATTCTTCGCGCGCGTCGGGATGCACGATCCGATACGTGTAGCCGTCGATGTCGTAGTAGTGGCGCGTCATGCTGCCAAGACCGTCCGTCACATAGACGAGGCGAATCTCGGGATGCCACGCGAGACGCGTTTCATTGGTGCCGTCGTCGGCATATTCGCGCACGCAGCGCGCCTTCGGCCCCTTGCCGTCCCACTCGAGATTCATGCCGCGTCCGGTGCGGTCGGTGTAGCGTGTCACGAGATGATGCGTGTACGCATACTCGCGGCGATTGCCGTAACGATCGGCGGCGACGACAAGGTCGCCCTCGCGATCATAGGTATAGGCGGCAAGCGTGCCGATGCGTTCGCCTTCGGCATCGTAGTGCACGGCCTCGACGATACGCCCCGCGCTGTCGTGCGAAAACGCGATCACGCCTTGCGCCGCGATCAGGCGCGACAGTCGATGATCGTGTGTGTAGTCGAATGTGATCTGACTGCCGTTGCGGTCCTTGATGAAGCCAAGCCGGAACGCGTTGCCATGCCTTTCGTACGCTTCCATCAACTCGTGGCCGCGCGTGACGGTCAGCCATCGTTCGTCGAGTTGCGCGAGCGTCACGCCTTCGCCGAGATCGTCGTGCGTCTCGCCTGCCTTCAGCAGCGGATAGTCGATGCTGCGGCCACTCGGATCGTGATACACCAGTTTGGCCGCGTGAATATCGAAGCGCGTCGTGTACGGCGTGATCCAGCGCGCGCCGAGTTCGCCGTGATCGTAGGCATCGAGAAACGAGCGATACGTGCGCTGCCAGATAATAGGCATCGCGCCTGGCAGCATGAAGTCTTCGTGTTCGAAGCGTTCATCGCCGAGTGCATAGCCGATCGACCCCGCGCTGCGTCCTGCAGAGCAGGTCTTGCAATTCGGCCCGGGATGCTTCGCTGCCGCCTGCTTGCCGATGGTCTCCAGTTCGCCTTCCGTTTTTTTCAGCTCTGCTTCGACCTTGCCGGCTTCCTTGATGCCGACCGTCTGCGTGCCCTTCTTGCCATGCTTCTCGCGCCATTTCGCAACGGCTTGCAGCAGCGCGTCGATCAGCCAGAGCATGCCGCCCACATCCGAACTGTTGAGCCCCTTGATCTTCTGCGTGACCATGGGAATTGCATGACGCGCCTGCGCCGCCAGATTCATCAACTGCTGGTTGGTCGACGGCGAGATTTCATTGACGGCGCGCGTGGCGAGATTCGCGGCGTCCTTGACGAATACTTTGGTGCCGTCCTTCAGATACGACCACACGCTATCGGCGATCTTGCCCGCATCGTGCGCGGCGAACGCGGCGCCGGCTTCGTTCAGATGCTTGTCAGCCGCACGATAGTTGCCCGACGTGTCGAACAGACGACCCGTCGCCGCGCCCTCGAAAATCTGCGCGAGACCTTCGAGCAGCTTCTGTGCGTGATTCGCGCAGTCGTCGAGCAGTTGTGCGACGCGCGCCTTGATCTCCTTGACGAAGCTGTCGATCTCGCCCGCGAACTTCGCGCTGATATGCGCGACGAGCACCGAGATGATCGTATCCGCGATCATCTGGCCGCCCGCTTCGGCGACGGCCTTGCCGCTGCGGATCAGTTCTTCGCGCGCGAGCTTCAGCAGCGGACGCGCACCCATGCGGAATTCGCCCATCACGGGCGGCATGGGAATGACGCCGATCAGGTCGATGCCGAGATTCAGATAGTCGAACAGATCGCGCACTTCGGCCTCGATCAGCCGCTTGATGTCCATGACGACGTCGATCGCCGACAGGATGTTCGACACGACGGGCACGGCGTTCGCCAGATCCTTGACGCGCTCCAGCGTGATGTAGCCGTCGCTGACGCTCTTCAGCCACGCGTCGAATTCTTCGAGCGCGGAGCCGACGTCTTCTTTGGTGAAGGTGACGAGCGGCGCGATGGCCACTTCGGTTGCAATGGCAGATTGTGATGTCACAGCAGCGGCGCACATACGCAGTCAGTCCGGTTCAAGATTTGACGACGGAAGTGTCGTCGTAGCGGCAACCTGGCAAAGGGCATGGCATCAGTCGGGTTTGCAGGCAGTGGCAGTCGCGAAGCCGGTCGAGAACTGGCCGACGCAATGCAGGATCACGGTCTGACCGACGCGTTGACGTACCTTCGCGACGGCAGCTGCATCGGCGAAAGCGACACGCACCGCCTGATCGGGATCGTCGCCCAGCTTGCCGACGGTATTGCCCGTGAAGCCCTCGTCGAGCGCGAGCAACGTGCCCGTCAGCACGACGCGCCGGCCCGCGTAGTTCGATGTGAGGTCCGCGGTGGACAGCGCGCCGCTGCTGAATTGCGCGGCGAATTGCGCGGCGTTGATCCTGAGTTCGCTCGCGGCATGGACGTCGAAGGCGACGGCCGCTGTGACGAGCAGTGCAGCAGCGTTTTTCATGGTCACTGTCAGTGATGCGCAGATTGGAAATGTCGATGCGAAATCAGACGATGCTCTTGAGGGCAGGCGCCGCGCTGCGCGCCGTTTCGGCGATTGTGCTGACCTGTTTTGCCGCGCTGGCCGCCTGGCTGGCTTGCGACAGCGCTGTGCTCGCGCCCGATGGCAGCGCCTTGGCAAGCGCGCTTTGCGCGAGGCCCGACGCCTGCGACGTCGCCATCGATGCGAGGCCGCCGCTTTGGGTCGCGGTTTGCGCCATTTTTGCCACTTGCGTGAGTTGTGCGGCCTGGCTGGCGATGCCCGTCAGTTGCGAGGCGCCGCTGCTTGCCGCGCTCGCCATACTTGCCGCTCCGCCAGCAGCGCTCGCACCGCCCGCAGCCGGCAGGAACGACGCCATCTGCGACGCAGCGGCCGCCGATCCATCGCCTGCCGCCGTTGCATCGGGTGGCCATTTCAGGCTCTTGAAGTAGTTCGCCGGTTGCGACGGGTCGCGTGGATCGACGCCGAACTTCACCTGCGCCACGCCCGGCGGCAGACCGCTGACCGTCGTGCGTCCGCTGGCGTCGAGTGCGCCCTGACGCAGCACGCCGCCGTTTGCATCCAGCACCGAGAACTGCCCGCCCTTGACCGCTTCGCCGTTCGCATACTGATGCAGCAGATCGAGTTGTCCCGGCTGATCAGGACGCGCGGACGGCAGCGGATAGCCCTGGCTCGCCGGTCCGTTGAAGCTGTGCTGCGCGCCCTTGATGTCGATCATGCCGGGCGCGTGGATTTCGATATTGCCGCCCTTGATGCGGATATACGCGCCACCGCTCGTCAGCAGGATTTCCTGATCGGCGGCCGCTTCGATCGTTTCGGTTGCCGAGAGCAGCCGCAGCGTCTTTTGCGCGGTGAGTTCGACGTTGTCGGACTGCGCCTTGATCTCGACCTTGCCCTTCGCGGCGAACAGTTTCATCCCGGCGTTCTGCACGAACAGGCTGATCTTTTCGCCGACGCTCGCGAGCAGCGACTTGCCCGCCGCGATGTGCGTGCTCTCGCCGCTCACCAGATTGATGTGCTGGGTGGCGCTCAGATGCGCGGTGTTCTGCGTCGATAGCGCGATGCCCGCAGGCGAAGCCATCAACATGATCGGCTCCTTGAACGCATTCGCGCTGCCCGTGCCGCCGCCCGCTGTGTTGGCGCCCGCGGTGCTTCCCGCGCCCGCCTGCGCGCCCGTCACGCTGTTTTGTGTCGCATCGGTGAACGACTTCAGGCTATCGTGGCCGTCCTGCAGATTCTCTGCCTGATGCGCGCTCGCAGCTTCAGATAAGCCGTCGAGCACGCTTTGCGCGTTGTTCAACTGCGTGCTTGCCTCGCTGACCGCGAGCGGCTGGCTCGACACGCCTGTCGCCGGGTGCGTCGAGATGTACATGCCCTGCGCGGCGCGCACCGCGCCATACGCATCGGAACTGAGCGCAAAGCCGCTGCCGAGATACGCGCCCCGGCTGTTGCCGTCCTGCGCGATCAGATAGCCGAGATGCAGTTGCGCGTTGGTGCTGGTGCTGTACAGCTGGACGCGGTTCTGGCCGGTCGCGTCGTCCATCACGAGATGGTTGTAGCCGCTTCCCTGATACTCCTTCGAGCGGTAGCCCGAGAGAATGCCGTTCGAGTGCCATTGAGGCGTCTTCGAGCCGTTGTAGACGCGGCCGGTAACGATAGGCCGGTCGCAGTCGCCATCGAGAAACGACACGATCACTTCTTCGCCGATGCGCGGCACATGCACGGAACCGTAACCGCCGCCCGTATCCGATTGCGCGACACGCATCCAGCACGACGCGTTTTCGTCGCCGGGATTCAGCCGGTCCCAGTGCATGCGCACCTTGATCCGGTTCAGATCGTCGGTATAGACCTCTTCGTTTTCCGGGCCGACGACCGTTGCCGTCTGCAGATGCATGTGCGGCTTGCGATGTTCAGCCGCGCTGCGGTACTGCACTGTCTTGCGTTGTGCTTCGACACGCGTGAGGAAAAAGCCCTCGCTGCCGTCGCCGGATTGCACGGCGGCGGGCGCTTTCGCGCCATGTTCGGCGCGTGCAGCGGCGAGTGTCGCGTTCAGGCTGTGCGGAAAATCGGTCGTACCCGCCGATACCGGCAGATTATTCTCGATCGCCCATTCCACTGCGATGACCGCGAACTGGCGCTCCTGCGCGCCGCCTGCGCTGTGCTCGGGATGACCGGTCAGTTCGAACCAGCGCCCCGTGTCGATGCCGCGCACGGCCCCCGCGCCATGAAAACGCTTCGCGCGCGATTCCCATTCTTCGACGCGCACGGTCGATTGACGGTCGCCGAGATCCTGCTTGCCGTACGTGTAGGCGCCCGTGTATTCATACACTTCGGCCTGCACGGGCAAATCGCCCTGCGTGGCCATCGTCGGCACCGACGTGCCCTTCGGATTCGCCGCCGTACCGGGCGACTTGTAGTCGAACGTGCGCGTGGTCAGCGACGTGCTCTGCAGCGTGCGCGTGCCGCTCCATTGCACGAACGCATTGGTCTCGCTGCCCGTGCCCGCGCGATAGAAACTGATCTGCTGCGGCGCTAGCGGTTGAAGCGTGGCGATATCATCCGTGATGACGAGGGTATGCGATTTGCCATCGCTCGCCTGTTCGAAATAACTGAAAAGGCCTTCGCGTTCCATGAGCCGCTGGCAGAAATTCCAGTCGTCTTCGTATTGAACGCAGAATGAATGCGCAGCCAGCGGCTTACTCAGCGCAAAGCGAAATGCGCCTTGCGCCTGAGTATGCGCATTAAATACATCGCTGAGAATGTCTTCGGCGGTTTTATCCTGCCAGATGCGCGCGTCTTTGCGGAAGCGCAGAAAATGCATCCACGACGTAAAGCCGATCTGATAGCTGGTCAATGCGCTATCGGACCCGAGGCGCCGTGCAGTATGGATATAACCGTGATGCGGCAAATAGGACTGGTCGGCCTGTTGCATCCACAGGGTAACCGGCTGCGCAATCAGCGATTTAAGTTCGATGCCGTCTTTAGCCGAAATGACATCGACGGTAAATGTGAAGTCGCGCCCCAGGCGGCTATGCCCGATAAGCCTTTGCGGCACAAATACGTCGGCCCCCGCTGGAGTATCGAGCTTTAGCAGCCGATTATCCTGTACGAGTCCGCCCGTAATCGCCGCAATCGTATCTTGCGCCCCCATAATGCCTCTTTTTTACTCAATTGCGCCCCGCGCCACCGCGCGATAATACAGAAGTTCAGACGATTGCAGCAATCGGATTTTTAATGGGCAATTTCAGGCGGACGTTATTACTTGTTGATTAGATGATTTAAAGAAGAATCGGTAAGAATCGCCATTGCATTGCTTCCGGCATTTAACATTTTCCGAATGATCGCGAATGTCACCGAATTGACTTTTTGATGCGATTTATGCGAATTGCCTGGTTAAAGCTGCCGGGCGGTAATGGCTAGTGCCCGGCGAATCATGTTGTCATCACGTCAAGATGCGCTTCCCATATGCGTATGCAGAAAACGCGCGGCGAGATCGAGCGCATGGCGCGCGGCTTCAAGCTCCTCGACATTCATCTGAAACACGTGATGCATGTCCGCCCACTCCTGAAGCGCCACGTCGTGGCCGCGAGCATGCGCTTGCTGTGCATAGCGCAATGCATCGTCGTAGAGAATTTCGTCGGCGCCGACCTGAATAAGCAACGGTGGAAGCGCATTGGGAATATCGAGCAGCGGCGACGCGCGCGGATCATCCTTCGCCGCCGCACCGATATAGCCGCGTGCGGCTTCGCGCAACGCGCCTGCGTCGAGCAGTACTTCGGACGCAGCGCGTTCATGGATGCTGGCACCGCTCAAAGTCAAATCCGTCCACGGCGAAAACACCACCGCGGCGCAAGCATCGCGAGTGCGTGCCAGCGTCGCGAGCGTCAATCCGCCGCCGGCGGAATCGCCGATCACGCCGACTCTCGCATATTGCTCGCGCAGACGCGCGACCGCACCCACTGCGAGATCGATCGCACCGGGCAAGGCCGTTTCGGGCGCGAGCGGATACTCGAGAATGAATGCGGTGCGCCGCGCCCGCGCCGCGATCTGGCTGACGAAGCCGCGATACGCGGGCGCCGTGCCCATCATGTATGCACCGCCGTGCAGATAGAGCAGTGCCTGATCGTCGATGGCATTGGCGGGCACGCAGATCCAGCCTGGCAACGCTGGATCAGTAGACGGATGCAGCGACACATCGGCAAGCGGCGGCGTGCCTGCAAAAAACGCATCGTAAGCGACTCGCGGCGCCGCGGCCGCGAGCGGCCCCGACCAGAAACGCCGGAACGTTTCGAGCAGCGCGGGCACGGCATCGCGATCGGCTTTGGAAAGGGCGAACACCTCATGCTGTATCGAATGGCTCGTCATGATTCCCTCACGGCGCAGCGAACACGCGAACCGCAACGTGCTCGGCAATCATCATCGTGGTCAGATTGGTCGGCGCACTCGGGATCCCGGGCATGATCGACGCATCGACCACCATCAGGCCAGCGACGCCATGCACGCGCGCGTTGCTATCCACCACGCCATCGTCGCCCATCGGCACCGTCGATGTCGGATGTGCATAAGCGTCGAGATTGCGCAGGATCGCCGCTTCGAGATCGGCGTCGGACACCGCTGCGCCGGGCGTCATTTCTTCGGCGACTGTGGCGGAGAATGCCTTCGAGCGGCCAATGCGGCGTGCAATCTTCACGCACTCGATCATGCGGCGGCGATCACGCTCCGTCGCCAGAAAGTTGTAGACGATGCGCGGCGCGCTGCGCGGGTTCCGATCCGTCAGACGCACATGACCGAGCGATTCCGGCTGCGTGACCGACGCGGCCAGCACGAGCGCGCCGCCCGTCGGCGAGAGCGCCGGATCGAACAGATGCGTTGCGGACACATGCAGATCGAGATCGCCAGGCATCGCTTCGGACGAAGCCGCCCAGAGAATCGCGCCAGCAGCCGGAAACATACCGTTCATGCCTGGCTTCAACGCGTAGATGTTGTAGTAGAACGGATGCTCCTGCAGGCGCTCGCCGACAGGCAGATCGGCGAGCACAGGAATCTCGAGTTCATTCAGATGCGCGGCCGGCCCGATGCCCGAGCGCATCAGAATCGCGGGGCTGCCGAACGCGCCTGCCGAAAGCACCACCGTTTCCGCGCGATAGTGTTTGCCGTTCACGTCGATCACGCCCGTGGCGCGACCGCCTTCGATCAACACGCGGTCGATCTCGACACCGCCTTCGATGGTCAGATTGGGACGCGCGCGCACGCCATCGTCGAGAAACGCGATGCCTGTATTGATGCGGCGACCCGAGATCACGTTGAGCGGATACGGCGACACGCCTGCCTGCTCCTCGCCGTTGAAGTCTTCGACATACGCGAAGCCGCATTCCAGCGCGCCGTCAACGAAAGCGTTCACGGCAGGCGTCAACTCGTCGCGCCGCCGCTGGCGCACAGGCAGCGGGCCGTGGCGGCCGCGATAACGATCGTCGCCGTCGGGCGTGTTCTCGATCGCCTTGAAGCAGTCGAGTACGTCGTCGAACGTCCAGCCTTCGATGCCGCGTGCAGTCCATTTGGCGAAGTCGGCGGGACGCGCGCGCATGGCCACGGCCGCATTGATCGACGAGCAACCGCCGAGTGCTTTTGCGCGCCATGCTGGAATGGTCTGGCCGCCTTCGAACGTGTCGGCGTGATAGCCCCAGTCGTGTGCGGCATCGCCTGCCGCGTGATCGGCATTCCACAACACAGCGGGAAACTGGTTCGGCCGATACGCATTGCCCGCTTCGAGCAACAGCACGCGGCGCGTCGGCTCGCTGGTCAGTCGGTTCGCGAGCACCGCACCCGCCGAGCCACCACCGACGATGATGATGTCGTAAGTGCTGTTCATCGCGCGAACCCCTCGGCGACCTGGCCCATCAACGTGGCGAACGGCATGTCGAGCGCGGCATAGACTTCGAGTGCTTTCGGGTCGGCGTTGTCGGCCATGATCTCGACCATCAGCGTCGCGTAGTCGGACACTTCAATGCCGAGCGCAGTGAGCCGCGCAAGTCCCGCTTCGTGCTTGTACGCGCTGAACGTGCCACATGCATCGAGTGCGACGATGGGCTGATAACCTTCCTCGCGCGCGGAGATCGCCGGCAGGGACGCACACACTTCGAAGCTGAGTCCCGCCATGATCAGATGATCGCGGCCGGCCGCCTTGACCTTCTCGACGAAGCGCGGCTCGTCCCACGCGTTGACCGTCGAGCGGTCGAGGATATCGGCATCGCCGAGCGCCGCGCGCAATTCGGGGATCGTTGGACCCCACATGCTGTCGCGCGCCGTCGTCACGGCGATCACGGGCAGACCCAGCGCTTGCGCGGCCTTCGCCAGTCCGACCACGTTGTGCTTCAGTTCACCGACACCGATATCGCGCACGCCGGTGAACAACCCGACCTGATGATCGATCAGCAGCACAGCGGTGTTGTCGCGGGTCATGCGGGTTCTCGTCTGGGGCTTCATCGTCGTCTCCGTGGATGGGTCAGAACGGAGCTTAGACGGCTCACCGTGCGAAACAAGATGCCGTGCGTAGACGCTGTGTGCAATCCATTGGACGATGCGCCGTGTAACATCACTCACGCTTGCCATGCCAATCACGTCATACGTATTCGGGAACCCGCCCATGCTGGATCTCAACGACATGTACTACTTCGTGCAGGTGGTCGATCACAAGAGCATCACGGCTGCCGCACGTGCACTCGCATTGCCGAAGTCGACGATCAGCTACCGCGTGAACCAGCTCGAAGCGCAACTCGGCGCGCGGCTCATCAATCGCACGTCGCGCCAGTTCGCGGTGACGGAGATCGGCGCGGAGTTCTACGCGCATGCGCGCTCGATGTTGCAGGAGGCGCTCGCGGCGGAGTCGGTGGTGCGTCAGCGCATGCTGTCGCCGAGCGGACTGGTGCGGATCTCGACGGCCGTGGCCACCGCGCAGTTCGCGCTGCGTAGTGTGTTGCCGCGCTTCTGCGAGCGCTTCCCGAAAGTGCGTTTGATGGAGCGTCTGTCCGATGTCGAAGTCGATGTCGTGGCGGAAGGATTCGACATTGCGATTCGTGCGCACAGTCATCCGTTGCAGGACTCGACGCTCGTGCAGCGACCGCTTGCGCCGACACCGTGGATGCTGTTCGCCAGCCCCGATTTCTTCGATGGTGCGAAGTTGCCCGAAGAACCGGGTGACATCGCCGAGCGCCGTTCGCTCTTCATGGTGCGTGACGGCGTGCCTTATGAATGGACGTTGCGCCGGGACGATACGGTGCAAACCGTGCGCGTGTCGCCTGTGCTGATGACGGGTTGCATGCTCACGCTGAAGGACGCTGCTGTCGCGGGACTCGGCATCGTCGCGTTGCCAGGCTATGTGTGCAAGGAAGAACTTGCGCAAGGTCGTCTGATGCGTGTTCTGCCCGAATGGACCTGCGGCGATGCGCAACTCACCGCGCTCGTGCCGTATGGGCAGAATCAGTTGCCGTCGGTGCGCGCGTTGCTGGATTTTCTCGTGCAGGAGATTCCGCCATTGCTGTCGATGGATGGATGTTTTCCGTTACGTGAATCGGGAAGGCGGGTCGAATAGGTTGGCACGCGTAATCCGGTCTCCGTCCGCTCTATATCTCGCCGGACATTTCGCAATTCTTTTAATTGCACAAGACGCTCGATCATGACGATCACAGGCGCGTCAAATCCACATCAAAAACCCATTTATTGGCAGCTTGCCGGGAGGCATATCGCTTTGGGTTCTGCGCTTTAGCGTTTAATTGAAGTGCAAAGTCAAAAACGGAAAGACGATCGCTGTTGTCCACGTCCGATCAAGGAGACAGTTATGAAAAAGCCACTTCTGATGGTGCTTTTGTTGTTGGCTGCCGCTTTGGCATCGTGTGGCGGCGACGACCACGCTCCTACCAGATTGCGGGTTTTACACGCGTCTCCTGATGCACCGAATGTCGACGTATATGTGGACGATGCGAAGGTGTTGTCTAACGTGCCTTACCCGACATTATCCAGTTATCTCGTCGTGGCGCCGGGCACACATAACGTCAAGGTCAATGCGGCAGGAACCACAACGACCGTTATCAACGTTTCGCCCAATCTTGCCAACAGCACCGCATATACCGCGATCGCTGCGAACTTCGTCGCCAATATCCAGCTGCTGCTCGCAGTAGACGACACATCTGCGCCGCCCGCCGGGCAAGGTCGTGTGCGGGTAATTCACGCGGCACCGGATGCCGGTCCTGTCGACATTCTCGTCAATGGACAGAAGGTTCTATCCAATGTGCCATTCGCCACGATAAGCAGTTATCTGGCACTGCCCGCAGGAACGTATAACGTTCAGGTCAATGTGGCCGGCACAACAATCACGGCTATTCAGGCCAATTTGACCTTGGCGGCAGGTACTAACTACTCGGCTGTCGCAATCGGCTCGGTAAAGACGGCAGCGACCAATCCACTGACGTTAAAAGTTCTCACCGACGGACAATAGAACATCGGTTAAATGCACCGGCATGATTTAGAGTCGGGCGACGAAGCAAACCGTTTTATCGAAGCGATCAATATCCGCTTTCCGGCACGCTCGCCGCCCAGGCCGTCACATCCAGCTGATGTTATTCAGCGTTCACCGCGTCCTTGAAAGCCTTGCCTGCGGTGAACTTGACCGTCTTCGCCGCCGGAATCGTGATCGTCTCGCCAGTCGACGGGTTGCGACCCGTCCGTTCGGCGCGCGCGCCCGTCGAAAACGAGCCGAATCCGATCAACTGGACTGTTTCGCCGCGCATGACCGCATTGGTCACGGCTTCGAGAATGGCATCAATCGCTTCGCCTGTGCTGGCCTTGCTTGCGCCTGTGGTTGTTGCAACGGCATCAATCAGTTCGTGTTTGTTCATTTGTCAGTTTCCCTTTGAGCAATAACATCCCCATGCTGGCGGACCGGAGGTCACCCTACCGCACGTGCGTCGGTCTGGCAACATCCGAGTTGACGGCAGTCAGATCCGGCATCGGGCGGAGGTAGCCGCCGAATAGCCGCATAAAGACAGGCGCGGCCAGAATCGCGCATGGGCCAGCATGATACCAACCTCGGCCCCGCACACCACGCCAGCCATTCCCGCCCCGAGCCAATCTTCCGGGGCATGCCTGCAAAGCATACCACCCCGCCTACAAAGTCTTTTTCCCCGTCGCGCGAGACGCCTACATTACGTTGCAGAACGGTGCAACACGAAACACGGCCGGGACGCAGCAAGCATCCGCGTGCCTCTCCAGCCCATACGTTTCAGCTATATCGCGCCGCCAGATCCACACCGGATTTCTGAAAAGGACAACTGTCATGAATCAAGTCACTCACCATACCGCGCCGACCCGGTTCGTCGAAGCGAACGGCATCCGCTTCGCGTATCGCCGCTTTGGCCAGCCAAACGGCGTGCCGCTCGTGATGAACATCCACTTCACGGGCACGATGGACCACTGGGATCCCGCCGTCACCGACGGCCTTGCGCAACACCGCGAGGTGATCCTCTTCAACAATGCGGGCATTTCCAGCAGTTCGGGTACGGTACCTGAATCGATCGAGGAAATGGCCGCCAATGCGGCTGCGTTCATCGAAGCGCTCGATCTGAAGCAGGTCGACGTGCTCGGCTTCTCGATGGGCGGCCTGATCGCGCAGGAACTGGCGATCTCGAAGCCGCAACTGGTGCGCAAGGTGATCCTCGTCGGCACCGGCCCGCGCAGCGGCGAAGGCATGGTGACGCTCACGCCGGAAGCACAGGAGATCTTCAGCGCGTCCTACGCGCATCCCGACGATTTGTGGCTGCGCGTGCATTTCGCGCCTTCCGAAGCGAGCCAGGCAGCAGGCCGTGGCTTTGTCGAGCGTTTCCGTCTGCGCACGGAAAACCGCGATCCCGAAGCCAACGACAAGGTCGCGCCCGCCCAACTTGCCGCGCTCGCCAAATGGGGTGCGCCGCGCGAGAACCCGTACGACTACCTCGATGCGCTGAAGCAGCCAACACTCGTCATCAACGGCGACAACGACGTGATCATCTATTCGATCAACTCGTGGATCCTGCAGCAGCACATCTCGAACGCGCAACTGATCATCTATCCGGACGCCAATCACGGCTCGCTTTACCAGTATCCCGAGCGTTTCGTCGCACACGTCGATCAGTTTCTTTCGGAAGCTGACGCACACAACGCGTAACGCACTCATCACATTCAAAGGAATTTCATCATGACTACGCTGACAGGCAAGACCGCGCTCGTCACGGGCGCATCACGCGGCATTGGCCGCGCCACGGCCATCGCACTCGCACAGGCCGGTGCGCGCGTGCTGGTTCACTACAGCAGCGCGGAGCAGGCCGCCGACGATGTGGTCCAGTCCATCCGTGCAGCAGGCGGACAGGCCGACAAGGTCGCCGCCGATCTGCGCGACGCCAACGGTCCGCACGAACTGGCAACGCGCGTTCGCGCACTGATCGGCACGCGGCTCGACATCGTGATCGCTAACGCAGGGATTTCGAAGGCTGCGTCGATCGAAGACACCACTGTCGAAGATTTCGACAACCTGTTCGCCGTCAATGTGCGCGCGCCGTTCTTCCTCGTGCAGCAACTGTTGTCCGTGCTCGGCGACGGAAGCAGCGTGGTGTTGCTGTCGTCGCTGGCTGCGCGCGCGTCGGTCAACAATCTTTCTGCCTATGCGTCCACCAAAGGCGCCGTCGATACGCTCGTGCGTCATTTTGCATCGGCACTCGGCGAACGCGGGATTCGTGTCAATGCAATTGCGCCGGGCGTCGTCGAAACGGATATGTCGAACTTCGCGAAGACCGACGCGGGCCGCGATTTCACGCTCGGCATGCAGGCGCTCAAGCGTGTTGCGCAACCCGCCGACATCGCCGGTGCCGCGGTGTTTCTCGCGTCCGACGAAGCACGCTGGGTGACGGGCGACACGCTGCGCGTCGACGGCGGCTCGAAGCTCTGAACGCGTGCGCGAGCCGTCGGGAGAACACGTATGACATCTCACGCACCCATCCCGCCGCGCTCGCGCGCAGCCTTCTGGACCGCGGCGTGCGTCATTGTCCAGACGCTCTGGACGAGCGCCGCGCCTGCAATGAGTTACGCGTGGTACGCGCACGCCTGGCACATCGGCAATACGACGATCTCCGCGATCTTCGCCGCTTACCCTGTCGTGGTCGCGCTCACATTGCTTGGACTGGGCGGCATGTCCGATGCCATCGGACGGCGCACCACCTTGCTGCTGGGTCTCGCGGCATCGATTGCGGGTGTCGCGTCGTTCGCACTCGCGCAGAGTGTCGTCGCACTGTTCGTCGGGCGCCTCTTCATGGGCCTGGGTGTCGGGCTGGCAGCCGGTCCGGCATCGGCGGCCTTGCTCGATCACGCGCCGGCAGGCGACCGTTCGTTCGCCAGCGCGATCAATACCTGCGCACAGGCTTTCGGACTGGCTGCTGCAGCCATCGCAGGCGGTGCGCTGATCGAATACGCTCCCGACCCGGCTCACGGCACCTTCAGGCTGCTACTGCTGTTGCTGGCTGCGCTGTTTGCGGCGTGCTGGGTATGTTTGCCTCGCACTGAACGTGTCGTGTCGACACCGACGAAGCTTCGCACCGCACGGCTCTCGCGCACCACGCGGGCCATCGCACTGCGAGCAGCACCGCCTGTGATGTCGGCGTTCATCGTCGGTACGGTGATGCTGTCGCTGGGAGCGCAGATCGCGCGCGAACTGGTGCACTCGCAAAACATGCTGGTCAACGGTGTCGTGATCGCGTCGTTTGCGATTGTGTGGGGTGTCACGAGTCTCGTTGCCAAAGGCGCGCATCGTCATCGCGCGATACGTGCAGGCAGCACGGCTGCTTGTGCATCGATGCTGCTGCTTGCCGTGGCTGCGCAGGTTCACTCGCTGCTCTTTCTGATTCTCTCCGTTGTCGCTGCCGGCGTGGGCTACGCGCTGCTCTTTCTTAGCGGCCTCGCGCTTGTCAGCGAGCACATCGACGATCAGCACAAGGCGCTGTCGCTATCGCTGCTGTATTTCGCAGGCTACGCGATGCAAGGCATGACGGCGCTCGCGCTCGGCATGGCGGCCTCGCATGTCGGCCTGCGCGAAGCCGTCACGTATGGCGCCATGGCGATTTCGGTCCTGTGCGCGTTGACGGGATTCACCGCCGGTCCGCTCGCAACAGCTGCCGGCGATAACGCGCCACGCCAACCAGACGACCGGCGAGCCGCTTGAACATAACACTGTGCGTCGGCACGGAAAAAACGCAGGAAAACACTTGCCCGCAAATCACAAGCTGCGTGGGCAAACCATGATTATTTCATCGAACAGGAACAGAACATGAGTACCGATCTCACGCTTTATGAATCGAAGGCCTCGCCGAATGCGCGCCGGGTCCGCATTTTTCTCGCCGAAAAAGGCATCGAGCTCTCCACCCGACTCGTCGATCTCGGGGCGAAAGAACAATTCTCCGACGCCTATGTAGCGATCAATCCTCGTCGTCAGGTGCCTGCGCTCGTGCTGGAAGACGGCACGACGATCGGCGAAGTGCCGGCGATCTGGCGTTACATCGAGGAAGCGTATCCGCAGACGCCCGCGCTGCTCGGCACGACGCCGCAACAAAAAGCACTCGTCGCCATGTGGGAGCGGCGCGCTGAACTAGACGGCTTTGCAGCCGTGATGGAAGGTGTACGCAATGCCGTAGCCGGTTTGAAAGGCCGTGCGCTGTCGGGTCCACATGCGTACGAGCAGATTCCTGACATCGTCGAGCGCAGCAAGCTGCGTGTGGCCAACTTCTTTGCAGACTTCAACGATCGCCTGAAGCAGGTGCCGTTCGTTGCGGGCGATGCATTCTCGGTTGCCGACATCACAACGCTGGTGACAATCGATTTTGCAGGGGGCGGCATGAAGATGACTATTCCGGCCGATTGCGACGCGCTGCAGCGCTGGTATGAAAAGGTGTCGGCCCGCCCGTCGTCCAAAGCATAGTCGTGGCGTGAAGCGCCGCAGCGTTTCCTGTGCACGTTAGCAAGCGTTGATGGTGGCTGGGATTGGCAGTATTCAATGGCCAATCCCGGTTCAATCCATCTTCGCACTTGCAGACGCGATCCGTTGAATACAACAACAGTCATTTCTCATTCATACGGATGTCTAATCAAATACGCCATCACAACACTCCAGGCCACATCATTCCTTACAAAACGACATCTATCGTCAGATCGCGGACTGTCATCCGAGCGACACCGACGAGCGTCACTATCCCGTCATGAAATGCAAACAGGCCTCATTTCAAGGCGTAATCCTTTCAATCGTTCCCATGTTTCAACTCGCCTTGAATAGAGCATAGACTTTCGAAGCGCGATACGCGTGCAACGCTGCGATGTCCCTTGCAGCGTGATCTCGCATGAATCGCCAATCCAATGATGATCACCTGACGAGGAGCTTTCGCATGCACAACATGAGGGCTACGGACGACTTGCGAAGTGAAACGATCAGGTCGGTTCAGGATTACATCGACGAGCGTCCGATATGGGCGGACGGCACGCAACTGCCTTCCAGTCCGATGACACGGATGCAGTGGCGCATCTGGTCACTCGCAGCGGCCGGAAAGTTCTTCGAAGGCTTTGTTGTGTTCATGACAGGCGTTGCCTTGCCGCTGATCTCGCGAGAGTTCGGCATCAGCGCGGCACAGAACGGCTTTATCAGCGCGGCGAGCCTGTGCGGCATTCTGGTCGGCGCGGTTGGGCTAGGCGGCATGTCCGATCATTTCGGACGCAAGCGCATGTTCATCGCCGAGATGATCATCTTCGTTGCGTTTCTCGTGCTGCTGGTCTTCTGCACGAATTTCATCTCGCTGGTGATCTGCCTGTTCGGTCTTGGCGTTGCGCTCGGCTGCGACTATCCGACCGCGCATATGATCATCTCCGAAAGCATCCCGAGCACAAGTCGAGGCAAGCTGGTGCTTGCCGCGTTCGCGTTTCAGGCCGTGGGTGCACTCGCGGGGACGGGTATCGGGTTTCTGGTGCTCTCGCTGGTGCCGACGCTCGATGCGTGGCGCTGGATGTACGGCACGGCGATTTTTCCAGCCCTGCTCGTCACTATCGGGCGCTTCTTCATTACCGAAAGCCCGAACTGGTTGCACGTGCGCGGCAGGATCGAACATGCAGAGGTGGCCGCCCGTCGCTTGCTGGTCCGTTCACCGCAATATCCTGCCGAGATTGTCCTTGCGCGCGAATTCGTCGTGGTCGGCAAGGGCGAACACGAGAAAGGCAGTTTCCTCGCGCTGTTCGAACGGAAAAACCTGCGCGCAACGATCTTCGCGTCGGCGCCCTGGTTCCTGCAGGATCTGGGCACGTACGGTATCGGCATCTTCACGCCGACCATTCTCGCTACAGCCTTCGGTGCCAAACCGGATCACGTACGCAGTATCGCCGATCTGATTCTCAACGATATTCTCGCCGCGAAAGGCGCCGCGCTGATCACATCCTTGCTGATCATCGGCATCCTCTTCGCGGTCATGCTGGCCGACAAATTCGGGCGCATCTGGCTGCAGGTGATCGGTTTTATCGGCTGTGCGGCCGGACTGCTGATCGCGTCGCTTTCCGACGGATTCGATGGTGCGACCAAAACCGCGATGATTTTCGTGGGCTTCATGTTGTTCAACTTCATGACCAACCTCGGTCCGAACGCGCAAACCTATCTGCTGGCGGGCGAAGTCTTTCCCACTTCGATCCGCGGCACGGGCGCGGGCTTCGCTGCGGCGGTCGGCAAGATCGGCGCAGTCGCCACGGCCTTTCTGTTCCCCATTCTGCTCAACAGCATCGGCACCGGCCCGCTTCTCTACATCCTCGTGGCTACGTCGCTTCTCGGCGCGGTGGTCACCTGGATTTTCCGCATTGAAACGAACGGGGTGAACCTCGACCAGATCGGCCGCTGATTGCACTCGGCAGTGACAGATGCAGTGGCCTCCCACTCAGGCAACGGAGATTCGCATGATTTACCACGATAAAAGCGGGGTCTTCAGGTTCCGGAGACACACGTTGGCTACGCAGATGCTCGGCCTGGCCGCAATCATGATGCTGGCCATTGCACCCTGCTTCGCTCAACAGATGACACTCAACGAGACGGGTTCTACCTTGTTGTATCCGCTCTTCACCACGTGGGTCGCGCAATACGGCAAAGCGCATCCCGATGTTCACATCAACATCGCGGCCACGGGTTCGGAGGCCGGCATTCAGCAGGTGATCGCGGGCAAGGCGAATATCGGGGCATCGGATGCCTATATGTCGGATGCCGACATCCGGCAGCATCCACAGGTCATCAACGTGCCGCTGGCGATCGCCGCGCAGACGATCAACTACAACGTGCCGAATCTGAACGCGACGCATCTGAAGCTGGATGGCCCGACACTCGCAGCAATCTATTCGGGGACGGTGCGCACGTGGGACGCGCCGCAAATCGCCGCGCTCAACCCCGGCGTGGCATTGCCTCATCACGCGATCGTACCCATTCGCCGCGCAGAAGGTTCGGGCGATACGTTCGTGTTCACACAGTTCCTGACGTTCTCGACGCCTTCGTGGGAGAGCGACCGCGGTTATGGCACGACCATCGACTGGCCCAACGTGCCGGGCAGCATGACGGCAGTGGGCAACGCGGGCATGGTGAAAACGATTCAAGCGACCGCCTATTCGATCGGATATGTCGGTGTTAGCTATAGCGATGACATCGCGCAAGCGAAACTCGGCACGGTGGCACTGAAGAACGGTGCAGGCGAATATGTCTTGCCCACCAGGGATTCGATCATGGCGGGTGCCGCCTCGCTTGGCGCACGCACGCCGCCCGACGAGCGCCTGACGCTGGTGTACGCGCCCGCCAGCGGCTCGTATCCGCTGGTCAATTACGAGTACGCGGTGGTGTCGATCCGGCAACCGGATGCGTCAACCGCAGCCGCGATTCGCCATTTCCTGCTCTGGGCGATCGTGCCATCGGAAGACAATGAAGCCGTGCTGACGGCAGCCCATTTCATTCCGCTGCCGCCGCACACATGGGAGTTGAGCCAGGCGCAGATTCAGTCGATCAAATAGCTGAAGATAAAAGCGCATTGATGACTTCATTCATCGACATGGTGTAAAAGCGCCCACTCGTCGATGAGTGCGCGATAAACCCGGTTGCGATTTACGTCGAATATCCGATACTGGACAAGTTCTACCTGTATCAGATGGGAGGGAATCGACATGAACGAACACTATCGCAGCAAAGGTTTGTCGAGCGCCGTGTCGTATCGCGACCCGAAATCGGCCTTTCGCTTTCTCGAAACGGCGTTTGGTTTCAAGCCGCTTTTCGTGATTCTCGACGCCGATGACGAACTCGTCCACGCGGAAATGTCCTACGGCGATTCTGTTGTCATGATCGGCCGGGAATGGAGCGACGATCATCGGAGCCCGTGTTCCATCGACGGCAAGAACACGCAATCGGTGCATGTGCAACTTGCCGAAGGCGAAGATGTCGACGCGCATTGCGAGCATGCGCGCGCGGCCGGTGCATCGATCTTGATGGAACCGGCTACGCAGTTCTACGGCGAACGGTCGTATCGCGCGAAAGATCCCGAAGGGCATATCTGGACAGTCAGCGTGATCGTGCAACGCATGACGCCCGCACAGTGGGATGCGGCAAGCGGCCTCACAACACGCGAACGGCTCGACTAAACACGCCCGGAGGAAATACGCACAGTTGTAGCCGGCTGACCGGCGCAATCGACGTGCCTGATTACTGAGGTACGTCCATCTGTGCCTGTTCCAGTTCGGCATGCGCTTCATCGACTTTGCGTTGCCGGTCGGCAATCTTCTTCGCACTCTTGCCATCGGCCCTGGCTTCCTTGAGGTCGCGCTCACGCTCGGCGAGTTTCTTTTGCGCGTCGGCCACTTTTCTTTGTGCGTCGCTGCGCAGCACGGCATCGGTGCAATTGGCATTCATCTGGGCGAGAGCAGTTTCCAGACCGTCCACGCGCTTCGCATTGCCGTGTGATTTCGCGTATGCAATCTCTCGCTCGATCGATTGGCGTTTCGCATCGCAACCGCCTGTTTGAGCGCTGCACACCATTGGATAAGCCACCATGCCGAGCAGAAATACCTTGACCGCGACATTCATGAAAAGCCTCCCGATAGTGGAGTGACATTCCCGGTTTTGCTACGTGCACACATTACAGAGCCTGATCGTCGCGACTGTTCTAAATCGTCGATCAAAGATTGTCAACGGCTTACATACGACAAACCCGCTACGCCTAAAACAGCGAACTGAATGTTAACTGGCGCACATTCGGGCGCAATCTGTCGCCAATCGAGCGGCACTGAAAACCCTCATTACAAATTGTCAGGTCGACTTCTATCCTCGATAAAGAGCACGTCCTGACCGAGTGGGCCGGCCAATGTTCCTGCTTGCACAGTGCAAATTGGATTTGCACCGGGGCAGGTATTGCCCGCTTGAAACACACGAAGAACAAGTCATTTTCGCGGGCTATTGGAATGATCGTTTCTCTTGTGAATCACGTCGCCGACAACTCGACGACACTCCGCGTTTGGGCCGGCATTCTCGCGGCTACCAACAGTACGCAATCGGTGCTTGCGTGGACGCTCGACGGCAAAGCCGTTGCGCCCACAATCGTGCGCCCGTTGCAGTGCTGGACCGTGCAGGGAAAGCTGCCGTTCTGTTCGACAGTGGTGGAATTCAACGGACTCGCTGCTGCATCGGAACATGTAGTCAGGCTCAGCGTCGACAACGCTCAAGCCGTCGTGCGCTCGATGCGCACGCTGCCGCAGTCAATCCCGCAACAATCCGATGATCGATTCAATCTGCTCCTGCTTTCGTGCTTTCACGGCGCACAAGACCGCCAGGGAGAAGCAGGAAAATGGATCTCGTCCTATAAGCCACGCGCAGATCTCGTGCTATTTGCAGGCGATCAGGTGTATCTCGACCTGCCCACCAACCAGAACTTTCCAAATAATCAGGCATGGCTCGAGGCTAAGTTTCAGGAAGACTACGTCAGCAACTGGTATGCGCCCGGCGCATCGCCCGCTAATGGCAGTGGCATTCCGGAAGGCTTTCCACAATTGCTGTCGCTCGCGCCCGTTGCATCCATTCCCGACGATCACGAGTACTGGAACAACGCGCCGTTCAAAAGCCCGCTGATACAGAACAGTTGGACAGAAGCGGGACGCAAACAGTGGAGCGACGCCGCCGAAATTGGCTTCAGCATGTTTCAGCAAGGCAATGCGGGACCCATCGGTCAACCTCGTGTCATCGACATCGATCCCGTGTCGATCCTGTTGCTCGATACGCGCAGCCAGCGGCTGAAGGGCACGGGCAACTCGCCCGATCACGCGACCATGCTGGATCCACCGGGCGCGCTGCTCGGCGACGCGGGCCGCGATGCGCTCGCGGCATGGGTGAACACGCTCGTCGCTTCGGCGGACACGGCTCAACCCCGTTATGGCTTTCTATTGACGGGGCAGTCGCTATTCGCCGATCCCGCCAGCGCGTTCGACGGTCACATTGCGGACTACGAGCTGGCCAACTATGGCGCCGACTATCGCTTCATCGTGGAACAGATCGAGCGCGTGACGGCAGCCGGACTGCCGCTTACCTGCCTGACGGGCGATGTTCACTGGGGCCGCATTCTGCGCGCCGATACGTGGAAACGTGGCACCGTCTATGAAGTGATTTCGTCGCCGACCTCGCTCGTCAGATCGGTTGTCGTAGACGAGTACAAGAAGGTTCGATCGAAAATTGCAGGCTGGTTTGGCCCGCAAGACCCGTGGCCTGTTCATCCTGAACCGCACGATCCGCCCGCCAGGTTCGGTACGTTGGGCGACTTTCAGCCGCTGCTGCTTTCGACCACGCTCGATCCTCATCCCTCATCCATGATGCGAGGCAATCTTGCACTGATGCTAGGCATTCAACGTGTGGGCAAGTCGCTCAAGGTGCAGGTCGACTACATCCCGCTTCATCACGACGCGCAAGTGAACGCGAAAACACGCTGGAGCGCGTATTTCAAGCTGGCTGCGCTCTGAGCATTGAAAGGAGAGCCTCGTCATGTCCGTCATCGCACGCCGGTCGAGAGCGGCCGGTCGCAATCAGAATCTGATCGAACTTGTGCGGCAGAAAAAGGAAAGCAATATCGCGTGGATCAACCGGGCGCTCAAGCGTGTTCCGTTAAAGAGCACCAAAGAATGCAGCTTTGTTTTGCTGATCGGCGGCGCTGATCCGCTGTCGTTCCGGTTGAGACTGGCACAGGCTCATGTGCGCAGCGAGATGTCGCCGAGTTCGTGGTCGCAGGCGATGTTCGTCTCCGTGAAGAGCAAGGCGGCGAACAAAGACACGGAAGTCACCAGCGTATCGCTCTCGCCGGCTGCATGGTATCCGCCGGACGGATTCGCGCCCATTTGCAACGCAATCCAGACGCACACGCTCGCACATATCGATTCGGCCTCACAGTATCCGAACCTGGCCATCATCGCGTGGCCTGTTGCAAGCGAAAAGATTCTGGCAAGCCTGACGCAGTTGCGCCACGAGCGCATGTCGATCGATCTGTCGAGTCTGCTGTTGCGGTGGATCGGCTATGCGTGGGGCTGCGGCGTGCCGGCGAATCCGCTCGGCGACGGCTTCGGCATGCCGTCGGCGGCGATGCTGGAAACGGCGTATGCAGCCAATGGATTCGATCTCACGCCGGGGCTGGAGAGCCGCTCCAGTTGTCCGGAGGCGATCTGGCAATCGGCAAGCTGGTGGCACGAGTACTACAACAAGGACGCCGCGACACCCCAGCACATCTACGGTGCGTTCACTCGCGAGCACTATCTCGTCGATGCATCGTATTTCCCGAAAGAGTGAGCAACGGGTACATGCAGTAGCGTGGCAAACGTTGTCGTTACACCTTTTCCGGCTGCGTGCGTCGGCTCGCCCGCGCGGCCTCACCTCGCGTTCCCCTGCCGTATCCCTGCGCGTTTCTTTCCCAGAACACGAGATAGACCACAACCCGTCATACTTGCATCTTTCGCCGCGCGCATCGGCCGCGTGGCACCCTGCGTGGGTCTATCTGGAGCCCTCTTTGCAATGAGTTCGATCCCGGTCATTCCGTTCGCCCACAACAAACCGGATTCCGGCGCGTTCATCGGCGGCGCGCCCGCGTTCCGTCAACTGGTCCGGCTGATCGACCGCATCGCGCCGACGGATCACACACTGCTCGTGTTCGGGCCGACGGGTTCGGGCAAGGAACTGGTGGCGCGCCGCGTGCACCAGCGCAGCACGCGCCATGATCAGCCCTTCGTCGACGTCAACTGCGGCGCGATCCCCGAGCATCTCGTCGAATCGGAACTGTTCGGCCATGTGAAAGGCGCATTCACGGGCGCAGCGGAGCACCGTCAGGGCTTGTTTCAGCAGGTCGGCAAAGGCACGCTGCTGCTCGACGAGATCGGTGAGTTGCCGCTCGCGCTTCAACCCAAGCTGCTGCGCGTGCTCGAAACGCGCACCTTCCGCCCGATCGGCTCGTCGACCAATCTGCGCTTCGAAGGTCGCGTCGTCGCGTCGACACACCGCGATCTGCGCGAACTGTCGCGCGAAGGACGTTTCCGCGAAGACCTGTTCTACCGGCTCGCGGTGTTCGTGCTGGCCGTGCCCGGACTCGAACAGCGCGTCGAGGACATCCCCGCGCTCGTCGAGCATTTCGCTTCCCTCCAGACGCGCCGTATCGAGTTTTCGCCGGCTGCCGTGCGGCGCCTGAGCCAGCATGCGTGGCCCGGCCATATCCGGCAGTTGCGCAATCTGATCAGCCAGTTGAGCGTGCTCGCCGAACATACCCTCATCGATGTCGACGCACTCGAACCGTTTCTCGCCAGCGAGGCGAGCGGTCCCGTGTCGCGCGCGAGCCTCGCGGACATGCTGTTGCAGCTCGACGGCCGCGACAAGCTCGCCGCTGCCGAAGATCTGCTGATCGACCGCGCGCTCGAACGCTCGGCGGGCAACAAGAGCGCCGCTGCGACGCTGCTCGGCGTGGGCCGCAAAACCGTCGAGCGCCGTCTGAAATCGCGCGAAGAGCATCATCGCGAGGCGCGCACATGTCTGGAGCAGGCCAACGCGCTGATCGAGGAATCGCGCTTTGCGGAGGCGATCCCGCCGTTGCGCCGCTGCCTCGACGTGCTGCAGGCGTACCACGAACAGGACGCCGTGCGCCGCTTGCAGTTCGACGCGTACCGGCTGCTCGGCATGAGCCTGCGCAGCGTGCACGGCTGGCTCTATGCGGAAGCGACGGCCTGCTACGCGGCGGCGCTTGCGATCGGCGAAGGGATCTGCGAACCCGCCGAAATCGCCGCGATCCAGTTCGGCGTCTGGACCACGCAATTGACCACGCTGCAGCTCAAGCAGGCGCGCGCGACCGCACAGGACATGCTGCAACGCGCGCAGAACAGCCGCGAACGCGTGTCGCTCGACGAAGCTCACGTCGCGATGACCAACACGCTCTTCTGGCTCGGCGACAGTGAAGAGGCGCTCGCCTGCCTCGCGCGCGGCGAGTTGCTCGGCGTTGGACGCAACGACATGCGCACCGGCTCGCAAGGAATCGACCTCGCCAGTCTCGCGCTGACGTTCGAAGGACTCGCCGCCTATCAGATCGGCGCCTTCGGTCAGGCGCGCCGCGCGATGGAAATGCTGATCCAGCGTGCTTCCGACCCGAACGCGCATGCGTTCGCACACGCCGTCAATCTGCAAGGTGCGTCATGGCTTGCCTGCCTGTTCGACGATGTGGACCGGCTCGGCCATCTGGCCAGCGAGCTCGAATCGGTGTCGATCAATAACGGCTTCGCGTTTTATCGCGGCGTCGGCCAGATCCTGCGCGCCTGCCATCTCGGCGCGCGCGGCCACGCCGACGAAGCGGAAACCATCATGCTCGACGGTTACGACAATCATGTCGTCTGCAATGGCGGGGCGTTGTTCTTTTCGTTCGTGGCCTGGCAGCACGGCGAACTGCTGCTGCGCGCCGGTCGTCCGCAAGCCTGCGAGGCGATGCTCGCGAACGCTGTCGATGAAACGCTCGCCCGCCAGGAGCGCGTGTATCTCGGCGAACTGCTGGTCACGCGGGCGCGCGCGCAATGGGCGCTCGGCGATCTGACGGCGGCGGAACAGGGGCTGCGCGCTGCGCTGTCGACCGCGCTCGCGTTCGGCTCCGTGCCGGCGCGCGTGGCCGCCGCCCGCTATCTCGCCGAACTGCTGCGCGACACGGGCCGTCACGCCGATGCAATCGATATCCTCGAACGCGGTTTGCGCACGTTGCCGGCCGATTCCAATCCGCGCATTGCCAGTGCGGCGGCGCTGCTTGTCCAGTTGCGCGATGACCTGTCGTCAGGTAACGCCTGATCACACCAGCAAAGCAGCAGCGGCGCGCTCCCGCGCCCGCCTCCCTTCCCGGCGCGCACACCGGGCGTGGACAGAATCGGCACATCGCCGCCGGTCGAAACGATGATTGGCCGAAATCGTCCACACCGGACTTGATTCGCGGTCGAAAGCGTCCGGCTTTCCGGCCCCCGCAACCGGGTTTTCCCTCTGCCACTGGCTTCGCGTGCGTGGCACAGCGCTTGCCTATAGGACGGGCTGATCTGGCCGCGTGCCACCACCCAACTGAGAGAGCCGTGCTGTTGTTGTCGTGAAGACTGGGCGGCGACCGACTGCTTCCGCAGAGAAGCGCGGCGCTCGCTCCCGAAACGGCGCGAAGCAAAGAACGATTCCGCATGGACCACTGCGCTACCCCCTTTGATGTCGGCTGCCTGTCGCAAGGCCTGCCGGACCACGACATCTTTACCGGATCGCGGGCAACCATGGCCAGCCAGGTGCGGCGCTATGTGCACGCGCATCTATCCGACCATGAGCTCTCGCCCGAAAGCGTGCTGAGCGCGCTGCAACTGCCGCGCTCGACGCTGTACCGGCAGTTTCAGCACGAAGGCGGCCTTGGCGCGTATATCCGCGATCTCAGGCTGCGTCATGCCGCCGACGACCTCGTCCGCTATCCGCACGCCCCCGTCATGGAAATTGCGCTCGGACTCGGCTTCAAAAGCGCGTCCGTTTTCACGCGATCGTTCCGGCGCGCGTATGGCATGGCGCCTCAGGAATACCGCGCATCGGCTGGCAAGTGAAACCGGCGCTGCCGGTCTGCCTGCCCGCGATTCTTTCTGCTAGCCGCGCAACTCAGGCTCGTTGTCGCCTCACGCTTCGTCTGCGGACGGCGTGAGCATCGCCGAACAGACCTTCAGCACATCGCGCCAACTGACGATGCCCACCGGCCTGAACCCGGCATCGACAACCGGAATGCACGAAATGCGGTGCGCGAGGAACAGCTGGATGGCGTCGCTCACGTCTGCGTCCGGCCCGAGCGTGACGGGCTTGCGGCTCATGATCTGATGGACGCGCCGGTTGAGCGTGCCGACGTCGCGCTGCGTCTCCACCACGCTGTCGATAAACGGACTCAACGCCCGCAGCAGATCGCGGTCGGACACGACGCCCTGCAGCTCTCTATCCTCGACGACGAGCAGGTGATGAAACCCGGACTGCTCGAATATGTCCTTGACGGTTTCCAGCGTGTCGTCGAAGCCCACCGTGACGACGCGCTTCGTCATCAACTCTTCTACTTTCATCGTCGAACTCTCTGTTGCTTTGGGAAAACGGCTGCGCCGGCAGAACTGCGCGCCCGCTGCGATTGACTGCCGTCGCCCGCCGCCGATGCGCGTTGCCTCCCCACGTTTAACGGCAGCGCAAATGGAAACTCGAGTGGTGGGCTTCAGAATTGGGGCGTTCCTTCATGCAGAAGGAATGCGCGGCCGCCGCTAGCGGCCATCCCAAGGAGCATTGCATGTTGACTCGTGAAGCTATTCCTCAAGTTCTGTCGCGTACCACCGAACTCCTGTCGGCCGATAACCTCGAGGTATCGCCTCAGAAAACCTTCCACCATGTCATCGACATTTATCTAAAGGACTCCAATGCCTTCATGAATACCTATTTCGCCCGCTACTTCGAGTGGCAGGGCGTGTGCCGGGAACGCTGGTTCCATGAGTGCATTCACAACAATCTGCTTGCAGCCGGGGGTACGTTCGTCACGAAGCGCGCACACCAGGAGTACGTGCAGGAGACGTTCCCGTTCCAGCGCGTCGACTGCTACCTGAATACGTTTCAGGTCCGGCAATGCTCGGCGTATCTGCTGTTCCGCTTCAGTGTGGAAGGACGTCCCGTATCGCACGGCTACCAGCAGATTCTTTTCGCCGGAATGGACAAGCGGATCCGGCGCTTTCCCGAAGGGATCATCGAACGGGTCAAGGAATATGAAGTGATCCTGCCGTCCGTTACGAACTGATCGACCCACCTTGCCCGGTGCGCGAGCGCCGGGCTTTTGTTCTCGCAGGCGGATCGTGCACCGCGCGGTCCGCCGCCGAACCCGGCTCCGGCAGGCGCAGCGTGAAGGTGGTCAGCACGCCCGGTGTCGAGGCACACGAGATCGTGCCGCCGAACGCGTCGCACACGCGCCGGCAGAACTCGAGACCCATGCCGCCGCCCTGTTCGTGCGGCTTGGTCGAATAGAAGGGATCGAAGATATGCGGCAGAACGTCGGGGGCAATGCCCGGCCCGGTATCGTTGAAGTGGATCACGCAGAAGCCGCCGTCGCGCCCGGCGCTGATCGTGATCGTGCCTGAGCCGCCCGGACCGCCCGTTTCGATCGCGTACAGCGCGTTCTTCAACAGGTTGATGATGACGAACACGAATAGCGAATCCGTGCCGGAGAAACGCAATTGCGCGTCGATGGGAAGCACGGAGACACGCGAGCGCTCGCCCGGCTGAAAAGGATAGCGGTCCAGCGCGGAATCGATGCAATGACGGATGGACTGCGGCGCAAAGCTGCGGCGATCCAGCCGGTCCAGCGTGAACGACGCCAGCGACATTTCGACCACCGTGCTGGTGCTGTCGATCTGCCGGCGAATCGCGCGCGTCAGCGTGGGCAGCCGCTCGGATTGCCCCGGATACAGCCCGTTGACCAGCAACTGATGCCGCACGGCAAGCTGATAGCCGCGCAGCAGTTCGGGCAATGCATGGCCGAGTTCATCGGCATGCATGCCGATGACTTCGAGCGGCATCGCGACTTCCTGCGCGACGGTGGCCGCGAGAAAGTATTGCCGCATCAGGCCATGCCTGACGATGGTGACGGCGAGAATGCCCAGGCTGATCGCAATGAAGATCACGCCGGGCGGATAGAAGACGTAGCCGTAGTTGACGGCGTAATCGCTGGCTGCGAGCGAATACAGGAACAGGCTCACCAGACACAGGCCCAGCAGGCGCCGCCGATGCCGCGCGCGCGCCTGGCGCCTCGACATGATCAGCAGCCAGCCGCTGCGCACGGAGAGCAGCACCGTCTGCGCCACGTGCACGGGGTGAAGCCGCCCCGCGCGTGGATAGTCGCCGAAGAAATGACTGCCGAAGCCGGACACCACTTCGTCGCTGGTCACCAGCAGCACAGCGAGGATCACGCACAACGCGTAAGAGGCCATCAGCAGCGGCCGCTCGTCGCGGCGCTCGACCAGTTCTGTCACGAAGTGATAGAACGTGGTGGGCAGGAACAGGATGAAGAAGTAGCCAGCCTTGACCAGCATCCCCGCCGTTTCGGGACTCGAGGTCTGGAACAGGAACGCCCACGTGCCCTGCCACGCGAAGGTCGTCAGGCACATCAGCGCGAACGGCGCGGACACGCGCGTCACGCCTTCCGTCAGCAGGACGTAGACACCGAAGCCCAGGAACAGCGCGGATACGAACGCTGGCAAGGTCGAATACATAATGCCTTATGTGTGTGTCGCCGCTGATTCGGTCCTCGGCAGGCTGAATGGATGGAGTCGCCGCCCGGTCCGGCAGTCGTCCGACAACGTTTGCCCGGACGTACTCTGGCAACTCGCACTTCCCTTCAGCACAGCGGCGTTGTTGTTCTTCATTAGCACTGGCAACGGCGTACGTACCAGACCGCCGCCTGTCACACCTGGCGCTGCGCGCACGGAATGCGCGGCGGTCCCACGATTCTAGCGCAACATTTAGCCTGTTCAGTGGACCCCATGCATATGCACGGAAAGGCCGGACAGGATGGTGCCCCGCGTCAAGGCGCGATGGGATCGAGGCCGGTTTTGCGCACCGTCGGCTGCGCGGCCGGCGACGCGAGGAACTGCAGCAACGCGCGCGCCTCGTCGGGATGTTGCGCGCCGACGGGGATACCCGCCGCATAGCGCGTCACCGACTGCATCTCTTCCGGCACCTTACCGACGAAGTCCACGCCGGGCACGGGCAACAACTCGGCCACCTGCTGGAAGCCGAGTTCGTACTCTCCATTCGCGACCACGGAAGCCACGGGAATGCGCGGAATCATCTTCGCCTTCGGCCCGACCTGGTCTTCGATGCCGAGCTTTCTGAACATCTCGTTCTGGATATAGACGCCGCTCGCGCTGTCCGAATAGGCAATCGACTTTGCGTGCAGCAGCGCCTGACGGAGCGCGTCCACGGTGGCGATGTCGGGCTTCGGCGCGCCCGCGCGCACCACCATGCCGATGCGCGAATCCGCCAGTTCGACGCGCGAGCCGGGAATCACCTTGCCCTCCTTGATCAGCGCGTCGAGCGCGTAGCCGACCATGATGACGACGTCGGCGGGTTCGCCGTGCGCGAGACGATTGGGGATGGCTTGGGGCGACTGACCCATCGACGGCCCGAGGATCGTGTCGAGCGTGTTGCCGGTCTTCCCGGTGAACGCAGGACCGAGCGCCTTGTAGGCAGCCGTGAAACCGCCGGAGGTCATCACGTGCAACTCGGCGGCGCGAGCGGTCACGCCTGAAGCGGCGCTGATCGAAATGAACGAGAACGCGAGGAATCGGAACAGGGTTGCTTTCATGTGAGCGTGGTGTGCAACTTGATGAGGTCAGCCAGGGACAGCGCTTGCCGGCACGTGCATCGCTTCGGCAGACGCGCCGTCATGATACTTCGCGGGTCGCCGGAAAGCTTTTTCCGTCAGACGCCGTTGCACTCACAACATCCCGCGGTTTCGGCTCTCCGCGCCGGTTCGCATCGATTTGTTTACTAAACGCTGTTTGTCGCTATCGAGCTCGAACGATGCTACGGCGTCACCATAAAAAAAAGGATCTGGAAGGTTACCCTTCCAGATCCTTCATCACACAGCTTGTCGAGGCTTACTGACCCAGGTAGCCCACCGGCACGGTCGAATTGTTCTTCGCGACCGTCGCGTTGTTCGACACGATGTACTGCGGCACTTCCGTCAGCGTCAGCGTCACAGCGCCGTTCGTGTACGGCAGCGTCGTGACGTTGCCGTAACCGTCGATCTTCGTTACGTTGCCCGACGTGCCTGCGTTGTCCACCTGCAACGAGTAGGTCGTCGAATACGTCGTGCTATACACGCCATTCAGCGGCCATTGGCTGTTGCTGTGCGTCCACGCTGCCGTCACGACCTTGCCGTTACCCAGCTGCTGGAAGTCGTACACGAAGGCGCCCGAAGGCGTGCCCTTCACGCGGCCCAGCGTATTCGTGCCGTCGAGCACACGCGTCATCGTGGCGAAGGCCATCGCTTCCGGCTTCGGCGAGAGGTTCGACGCACCGTATGCACCTTGCGCATCGTTCAGGTCGAAGAACGAACCGTAACCCACTTCGCCCGGATAGTCCGAACCGTAGAACAGCGTCGTGAGTTGCGCGCCGCTGCCCAGCACGATGATGTGCGAGCGAACACCCACTGCAGCGTGCGCGAACAGCTGGTTCTGCGACGGCACAGTCGGACCATACGCGAGACCCGGATCGTAGCTCGTGCCGGCTTCCGTGAAGAACAGCTTCATGTTCGGCTTGCCGTTCTGCATCACCTGGCGCAGCTGCGCGACCTGGTTGTCGAGCGCGTTCGCCTGGTTGGCCGGGCTCGGATCCGAGTCGTACTGCTCAGGCGGATGCGCCGGATACGTGCCCGCGTTCCAGTAACCGTGAGTCGACACGGCATCGATGTAGTTCCACAGGCCGAGCGCGCCGAACTTCTGCAGATAGCCTGCCGTACAAGTCGTGCAGTTCGCTGCGAACGGGTTGCCCGTGCCCATCACGATCGCATTCGGATCGGTCGAGTGGATGCCCTGATACGCAGCCTTGTACATCGCGACGAAATTCGCGTCGCTATCGGCCCAGCCGAGGCTCGGCTCCCAGGTCACCTGATAGTAGTTGTTCTGCTGGTTCGGGTAGTTCGCTGCGCGGATCAGGCTCGTGTCCGTGCCGACCTTCGCCATGAAGCTCTGGAACTCGTTCAGATCCTTCGGTGCGTAGTAGCTGTCGGTGAATGCGCCCGTCTTCGAGTTCCACGCGGGAATGCCGTCCAGACGGATGATGCGCATCTGGTCCGGGTTCGCCTTGTAGAACGGATCGAGGTCGTTCACGTTCGGCGTGTACGTGTTCGGGCCGTTCGGCTCCATCTGCGACTGCTGACGGTTGTCGATCGTCCACGTGATGCCCAGCGCGTGCAGTGCCGCGATGTTGCCGTTGAAGCCTTGCATGCCGAAGCGATGCTGATCCTGATGCGCGTACGTCACCGTGCCGAGTGCCGACGTGAGGTTCGGCAGCACGCCGAACGTCGCGATACCCGTCGGACGCGTGCCGCTATTGGGCAGCGTGCCGCCGCTCGCGCGCAGCGTAGCCGTGATCGCACCGTAACCCGACCACGTCGATTTACACGACATGGTGTTGGTCTGCACGCCCGCGCTGACAGGGAAGCTGCCTTGCGTCTTGATCGCGCCTGCTGCATCGGCGATCGACCAGACCACGGTGTCCGCGCCGGGTGCGTTCGTCGTGACGGTGACGTTGAATGCCGTGTTGTTCTGGAACACGCGCAGACCGTCGGTCGTCGGCGTGTCGGCCGTGATCAGGCCTTTCGCCGTGCCGCCGGCTTGTTGCGTCGGCGTGCCGCACGAAATTGCTGACGTGCCTGCCGGGGCTGGGGTCGGTGCGGGTGTGGGCGTAGGCGTAGGCGTCGGTGTCGGCGTCGGAGTCGGCGTCGGCGTCGGCGTCGGCGTAGGCGTAGGTGTCGGCGTCGGAGCAGGCGTCGGCCTAGGGGTACCGATGGGCGAAGACGTGGATGACGGA